>DATKCE010000035.1:0-6496 GCA_035513335.1 Acidimicrobiia bacterium | reverse complement strand
CTCGCCACCGACTACGAGGAGATCACCACCACCGGCGACCCGGAGGCCCCGGGCAGGACCACCAACTAGACCCGAACAACCGTTCTGTGCGGGTTCGTGGCGCGTGACGCGCCGTAGACCCGCACAGAACGGTTTCTCACTACCCGTGGGTGGGGAAGCCGAGGTCGACGCCGCGGTGGATGGGATCGGCCCAGCGGGAGATGACCACCTTCTGTCGGGTGTAGAAGTGGACCCCTTCGGGGCCGTAGATGGCGTGTGAGCCGAATATGGAGTTCTTCCACCCCCCGAAGCTGTAGAACGAGAGCGGGACGGGGATGGGAACGTTGATCCCGACCATGCCCACCTGGATCTCCTGTTGGAACTTTCGCGCCGCCCCGCCGTCGTTGGTGAACACTGCGGTGCCGTTTCCATAGGGGTTGGAGTTGATCAATTCGATGGCGTCCTCGAAGTGCTCCATGCGGACCGTGGACAACACCGGCCCGAAGATCTCGTCTGTATAGATCGACATGTCCGGTGTTACCTGGTCGAACAAGGTGGGGCCGAGGAAGAAGCCGTCTTCGTGGCCGTCGACGACGAAGTCGCGCCCGTCGGCGATCAACAGCGCACCTTCGGACTCACCGGCATCGACATAACCCCGCACCCGCTCCAGATGATCCTTGGTCACCAGGGGGCCCATCTCCACGCCGGGCTGGTCGCCCGGGCCCACGGTCAGCTTCTCGATACGGCCCTGAACCCCTTCGATGAGGCGGTCTCCGGCTTCGCCGACTGCGACCACCGCCGAGATGGCCATACACCTCTCCCCCGCCGACCCATAGCCGGCACTGACCGCGGCATCCGCGGCGAGATCGATGTCGGCGTCGGGAAGCACGACCATGTGGTTCTTGGCTCCGCCCAGGGCCTGCACCCGCTTGCCGTGGCGAGTGCCGGTCTCGTAGATGTGACGGGCGATCGGGGTCGATCCCACGAACGAGATCGCGGCCACGTCAGGATGGGTGATGAGAGAGTCGACCGCCTCTTTGTCCCCATGCACCACATTGAAGACCCCGTCGGGCAGTCCCGCCTCGGCCAGCATCTCCGCAGCCAGTTGAGACGTCGACGGATCCTTCTCCGAGGGCTTGAGGACGAAGGTGTTGCCACAGGCGATGGCGATCGGGTACATCCACATCGGGACCATGGCAGGGAAGTTGAACGGGGTGATCCCCGCCACCACCCCGAGGGGTTGGCGGATGGTGTAGGTGTCGACTCCCGACGACACCTGCTCGGAGAAGTCCCCCTTCAAGAGATGGGCGATGTTGCAGGCGAACTCGACCACCTCGAGACCGCGCTGCACCTCTCCAATGGCGTCATCGATGGTCTTGCCATGCTCCGAGGTGAGCACCTCGGCGATCTCACGGCGACGAGCCGCCACCATCTCCCGGAAGGCGAACATGATGTTTTGGCGCTGCGTCAGCGAGGAATACCGCCACGACTCGAACGCCCCACGGGCCGTCTCGACCGCGGCGTCGACGTCGTCCGACGAGGCGAATGCCACCTCACCGGTCTGCTCACCGGTGGCCGGGTTGTACACCGGGCCGGACCGACCGGACGACCCCGGGGTGTACGAGCCTGCCACCCAGTGCTGAATCTGTTTCATGGCCCGAAACTTAGTGGAGGCAGCGAGGACCAGAACATCCCCCGCCGAGACCGGAGCGTGGTTCAGGCCCTGGAGTTGTCGATACGGATCGGGACCCAGGGGTCGAGGGACTCCCAGTCGAGGGCCGCCGCCGCCTGCCAGGCGTGTTCCTCGCAGGTCAGGCCATCCGGAATGAGGAAAGCCGCCGGTTGCGAGCACAGCCTGCAGACGAGGCGACGACTCGAGATTTCGAACGAGACCATCGCCTCGAAGACCTGCTTCTCGTCGAGATCGTCGATGCTCGGTCCCTCCAGGTGTGAAGGCTCGTCGGCACCAGAGTCGGGGGGCCCCGGATGGAGTTGGACGGCCGACTCGACGAACCTGACGCTGACATGGGCGCAGTTCTCGCACACTTCGCGTGCCAGTCCCGCAGTGATCGTGGTGATCGTGGACTTGTGCATGCAGATCCCAAAACTCCGCCGGTGCTTCAAACCCGCCTCCCAACAGGATCGATCCTATCGAGACAAGATAGTCGCCAACAGCAGCCGCCACCAGACTTCTCTGATGTCGTGTTTCCGACCCATCGGTCATCGTTGGTGAGCGATGACCACAGACAGTGAGTCGAGCGAATCATTTCGGGAGCCGACAGACGGGCCAGAATGAGCGACCAGACACAATGGCCCGGGAGGCTTCCAAGATGTTCACCAGGAACAAGAGATCCACACGCGCTCATTGCGAGCACCGCGACGTGGTCACGGTGCGTAACGCCGGCATCGAGCGGACTGTCTGCGAGACATGCGGTTGGGTCAGCTTCGAAGCTCACGAGAGTCTCACCGGCGGTGCCGAGCGCAGTCAGTTCGAACGGGAGACCGAGCGCCCCCACCAGCACGTCCGCTAGTTTCGATGGTCGGTGAAGGTGGCGCATGCCCCCATCGCAATGACCAGAATCTCAGTTACAGGCGGAGACATCACGACGATTCCCGTCGATGCCATCGTCAACGCGGCCAACAGACGTTTGGCCGGCGGCGGCGGTGTCGATGGAGCCATCCATCGTGCGGGGGGCCCGACGATCCTCGACGAGTGCCGTCGGTGGGTGGCCGCCAACGGCACGCTAGACGCCGGTGACGCCATGGTTACCGGTGCCGGCGACCTCCCGGCGCGCATCGTCATCCACACGGCGGGGCCGATCTGGGCCGACCACGACGAAGAGGAGGCTCACCGACTGCTCGGCTCTTGCTATACGCGGAGTCTCGATCTCGCAGTGGAGAACGACTGCGAGAGAATTGCCTTCCCCAACATCTCCACCGGCGTGTACGGGTTCCCCAAGAGGCCGGCGGCCGAGATTGCAGTCGAGACCGTGCGCCGCTGGGTAGGTGACGGCTCGAAGCTGAACACGGTCGTCTTCGTCTGTTTCGACGAAGAGAACCTGACCCTCTACGAGGGCTTGCTCGGCTCTTGATCGTCGTCCTGGTCGGGCCGGCGGTTGCGCTCGATCCAGGAGCGGATCCACCACATCTCGTCGTCGACGGTTCCGGCCCCAGGTATGGGCCTGCCCTGCCCGGGCAGGTCGTCGAACTCACCGGACTCCATCGCTTCACGGATGACGCGATCGGCGTAGGTCTCGACGTCCGAGGGATTCATATGAACGCCGCTCTCCTGGGGGGAGAGACCGAAATCGGGTTGGCCGGTAGGCATGGAGGAAGGACCCTACCGGCCGTCCCCGAAAGGTTCAGGCCGCCGGCAGGGCCGCCCCGGCCCGCTTGGACACGGTGACGCGGTAACGGCCCACCGACATCGAGCGCTCCTTGGGCAGGTTTGAAACGACTCTGTTGATGTCGGACTTTTGCCGGCGGTCTTCTTGAATAGCTCTTGCAAGGTCGTACATGACGTCCCCTTCTCTCAAACTTCGTTGCGGTAAGAACCATTACCGCGTACACTCATTACATTACGTCCTGAGCGGTAACAAGTCAAATGGATTTCTCTCATTACACGACGAAGCCGGTCGAGATGGCCGTCGCCCTGGTGAACACCAAGGGCATTGCCAACGATGAGTTGTCCGATACCGATCAACTGGTCTCTTTTCTCGAGGAGTACCGCCCCCTCTGGGACGGTGTGGCGAAGCCGGCGTCGAAAGGAGATCTCGAGGCGGTTCAGGAGCTCAGAGGCTCACTGCGCGAGATCTTCGAAGCCGACGACGAAGAAGTCGCGGCGAAGAGGGTGAACCGGCTACTGGAGTCCTACGGCGCCACTCCCCGGCTGTCCACCCACTCGGGGACGCCACATCTCCACTTCGAGCCCATCGAGACGTCGATCGTCTGCTGGCTCGGCGCGATCACCGCCATGGGGCTGGCGAGTGTCATCGTCGAGCACGGCGTCGACCGGTTCGGCGTCTGTGACTCCGGGACATGCATCGACGTGTACATCGACACCTCCCGCAACCGCTCGCGCCGGCACTGCTCGAACACCTGCTCGACCCGCGAGGCTGTCGCCGCCTACCGCAAGCGGCAGACCGACTGAGAACGGCTAGCCGAGCCGGGCGACTATCGAGATGTCGACGTTGCCGGCGAGGGCCTGAGAAACGGGGCAACCGTCTTTGGCTGCCGCGGCCAGCTCCTGGAACTCCTCTTCGCTGATTCCTTCGACGTCGCCCACGACCTCGAGTTGCATCGTCGTGATGCCCTCACCAGGAACGAACGTGGCAGTGGCGGTGACGTCGAGACTGGTGGGAGGAGTGTCGTTCTTCGCCAACCCGCTGGAGAAGGCCATCGAGAAACAAGACGAGTGAGCCGCCGCGATCAGCTCCTCGGGGCTGGTCAGCCCTCCGTGCTCCTCAGTTCTGGCCTTCCATGTCACTTTCATCGGGTCGGCCGCCCCGCTGTCGAGGCTCGCCATCCCGGAACCGCTGAGCAGGTCTCCTTCCCAGCGTGTGCGTCCGGTGCTCTGCAGTGCCATGTGTCTGACCTTCCTTCGATCGCGTGGAATCCGACATTACCCGCCGTGGCCCGAAGAGAACCGGGCGTGCTCGCGGATGTGCCGAGAGGCCGAGGAGACGTCTCAAGAGGACAGGGTCCGGATCATCTCGGCCACAGACTCCTCAGCCTCCTCCCCAGCCTCCTCATCGACGCCCTCGCCCAGGGGCAGTGTTACCACGAAATAGGTCTTGCCCCCGAACCTCTGGTACTCGAGTTGGCCGTTCATCAAATCCGTCAGTCGATAGGCGACGGCGAGGCCCAGGCTGCCGGTGAGCATCGGGGGCTCGCCTTCGTGAACGAAACGGTCGAACAGCCGGCCTACCTGCCCGTCAGGGACCCCGTCACCGTCGTCCCAGACCTCGACTTCGACGACTCCGTCCCCCTCGGTGACGGTCACGCCCCGTGCCGTGCCACCGTGGCGCACCGCGTTGGAGATCAGGTTGACCAGGACGTGACGGAGTCTGGCGGCGTCGACCATCGCCACCGCCGAGGTCGCCTCTCTCGCAATCTCCATCCCGGCGCGCTCGAATGGCGCGGCGGCGGCGTCCACCACACGCTGGATGCTGGTGCGGACCGCCTCGATTTCGACTCCGGTGCTACCCAGCCGGGAGGCAACCAGTAGATCGTCGACCATCCGGGTCATCTCTGAGGCTTGGTTGGCGATGATCTGAGCCGTCTCCGCCGTAGCCTCGGCCCCGTTCACCTCCCGGTCGGCAAGGACCTCTGCGAACCCGTAGATGGATGTCAGCGGAGTCCGCAATTCGTGTGACAGTCCGGCGATGAACGCGTCTTTCGCCCGGCTGATGGTTCGCTCTGCTTCGAGCTCGAGCCGATTCCGCTCTTCGATGGCGCGTACCTGACGTCGCGTGAACACGAAATAGACCGCCACCACCGACCCCGGAACCGCCACGGTGAGGATGAAGACGATCCACGTCTTGAGGTCGTGGCCCGCCCGGCTGTTCTCGTCCTGGGCTGCCAGGATCCGGGTCTGTTCAACTTGGAGTGATGCCGACAGCTCGTCGAACGCCTCCTCGACGGCCGTCGCCGTCTGCTGCTTGGCCGCCGCGATCTCACCCTCCTCGAGGTCTGTCACCGCGACGGTCACAGTGCCCACATACCGGGCCAGCGATGGATAGGAATCCCGGACCTCGCCGATGACCAACAGATGCTCCAGATCGTCCACCACACTGGCCAACTCGTCCCTGGCGAACCCGGCATCACGGGCCGAGACGACACCCATCTCCGAGAGCTCTGTGAACGTCACCGCCTGGACCAGCCTTGCCCGCGCCAGGGCCGACGTACCGATGGTGGCGTTGGTCCACTGGAGCGCCTTCGCATTCTGGGTCACCCTGATGACGCTCGACGAGTTGACGAAGGCAAGACCGGCCACCACGAGCAGAACAACCACCACCGCCGCCGCGACGGAGTGGAGCACGCCGCGTCTGCGGGGGGAGGAACGAGCGCGCGCCAGCAGTGCCATGAGACTCCATCGGTGGTGGCCATCGGGCTCGACATGGGCCGACCGGTCTATTGCGCCGAAGACCCGGCTCGGCCCTGGTGTCAGCCGTCTTCTACAGGTTCGAGCAGGACCACCGGAATCTCCCGGTCGGTTCGTGACTGGTAGGTGGCGTAATTCTCGTAGGCAGCGACGACCCTCGGCCACCAGACGGCTCGCTCGGATGGTCTCGCCGTTCGCGCCGTCATCTCCCGACGCCGATGTCTCACCTGGACGCCGACTCGCGGGTCGGCGAGCAGGTTGCGATACCAGGTCGGGGGATCCGGCCTACCGCCGTAGGACGCGATCACCACCAGTGCCCGGCCGTCTCGGAGGTACAGCAACGGCACCGTGTGCGCCCTCCCCGACACATGGCCGCGCGTCGTCAGCAAGAGCATGTCGTTTCGAACCAGCCGA
>DATKCE010000034.1:0-8511 GCA_035513335.1 Acidimicrobiia bacterium | reverse complement strand
GCCGCCGCCGAAGACGAGGAGGAGTCGCCCCCGCCGAACGACTACTACGTGCGCAACGAGAGCGAAGAGGTGCGGATTCTGGCGGTGCCTGCCGACACCCCGGTCACCTGGTACACCTCGGGAGATCCCAACGACGAAGTGGCCGGCAAATATGCCGAGTGGATCGAGTTCCTCGCCACCCAAGAGTCGTATCTGGGCGTCTGGGTGACGGTCGAGGGCGGGGCGGTCACCGAAATAGCCGAATGGTGGGTGCCGTAACTAGCGGATCAGAGCGACTCCGCGGATCGGGATCAGCGTTTGCGACTCTGGGTCGGGCTCCATGCGGACCTCGGTGAATCCGGTCACCTCCAGCTTCCGGGTCAGGAACTGTGCGCTGGTCTGCAGCTGGCCTGCCTGGCCCTTGAGCACGAATGGGTCGGCATAGGGAGTGAAGAAGGTCCCAGTCAGGTCGTTGCCCGCCTGCCCGCCAAGCTCGTGAGCAGCCGTGGACTCCGACCACAAGGCAAGATCCTCGAAGCGATAGGTCTCGTCGGTGGGAGCTGTCCAAACCAGACCACCGTCACCACCGACGAGGTTTATGAACCCATCCTGGAGCAGGACGAAAGTCCGGTTGAAGGCGATCGAGGCCTGGGCCACCTTGAGGATGTCTCCACCCTCGCGGAAGAACGCCCAGCGATCAGCGCCCCCGGACGGATTCATCTCGAACACGCCGCTCGACCTCAGATCGAGGTCGCCGTCGAAGACCACGTTGCCGTCGAGGAAGCGGAGGGTTCCTCCGTTGACGACAAGGCGCGGACTGCAGTCGACCCACACATCACCACTCACGTCATATATCTCGCTGCTGCCAACCTGACAGTCTCCATCGGCATCGATGTCGGTCCAGCGAGTGAAGAGACCGGGCGGCGGCACATCTGCCGGGTCGCCATATGCATTCACGTGGTCGTCGATATGGGTGGCGGTTGGGCCTGTGCAAGGACGGATGGTGATGCCCAGATAGACTGGGTAGGAGAGTTGGCAGTTGTAGCGATGATCGATCGGTGAACGAGTGACCCGCTGGGAGCGGAAGATCGGCTCAGGATAGAGTTGGAAGTGGGAGTCGGGAGGGTCGGTGGGGTCGACCAGGCTCGAGTCGATCGATGTGGTCAGATCGGCCGGGTTGTAAGCTCGGGAGGGATCGGTCCCTGGCAGGTTGGACAAAGCATACGAGAGGATGGCTGACTTAGCCCCGCCCACACCGGGAACAGGGATCGCCCGAATCCAACGCCTGTTGCCCACCGCCTGGACGTCGATGATGTAGGGCTTCGATGCCCCGCAATCGCCGGAACCAGCGGAATCCGTGGCGATGATCCCCGGTGAGTCCATGAAGTGGGTGACGGTGATCTTGCCCTGCCCGTCGGCGGTGAGCGCATCGCAGTCGTAGGGCTCGAGGACAACGAGCGGGACCACGTCCCCTTCACCGACGTCGGGGCGGATGCGGGCGACGCTGCGCACCTCGGTGCTGCCGCTGTTGAATCCCAGCGGGGCGGCAAAAGTGAAGTCGCGCGTCCGCGTGAGCCTCATCCCCAGGCGCTGACACGAAACGCCGTCGATGTCGACGTTCAGGGCCTGGGTTCCCATCAACTCATGGTTTTCGGGCACCGGATGGAAGATCTCCACCGAGTACGGTGGCGCCGAAGCCGGCGCCATCCGCACGCTATTGTCGACACAAGGGGTAGCGAAAGTGGCGCAGTTCGGTGGTGTGGCGGGACCTTCGTCCTCTAGATTACTCAAGAGGTACTCCCAAGCCATCTGGCACCCCTCCTCGGCATTGCTGCCGCTGAACGGCTCGATGGCGCTGGCGCCCGCAGTGACGGCCGCATCGGTAGCGAGCCGGTCTGCCCGGATGTCGTAGCGCAGCGAAGCGAGGTCAACGGCTACCGCTGCCGCCCCTAACAACAGGGTCATCGCCAACGCGATCATGATCAGACTGACGCCACGCTCGTCGCGGCCAAGTGAGGCAATACGGCTTCTCACTGGGCGGCCTCGAACCGATTGATGGCTTCGGCGTCGAGGGTGATCGTCGACGAGAAGAAAATGACGTTGAAGTCGGTGTCGCGCCGCACTACGACCTGAACTCTACGCTCGGTCGTGGGTCGCCCGTCATCGGCAATGCACGGTGCCGACTCAGGGCTTCCCAGCGTGTCGCCGCTGAGCACCAGCCTCGTGGTCTGATCCAGGGAGGTGAATCCATCGGGGTAGACATAGGCAACGCAGACGTATCTCCCCGGGACCCCGGGATCGAGGGTCCCGGTGGCATCGTCGACGACCTGGCCGAGCACCTCGTCGAGCCAGTCGCCCATCGTGGTGAAGTTGGTCACCGGCAAGGTCGCCGCATTGCGGCCCCCCTCGCGCGCCGCGTGAGTCAAAGCGAGTTGGTGGTTGTAGGCGATGCCGGCGCTGACCATTCCCACCAGAAGCATGATCAGGAGCGGCAGAGCGAACGCCAACTCTACGAGTGATGCCCCCCGTTCATGCCCATACCATTTGCTGCCCAATTGCGGTCGCCTCCCAACTCGCCCACCTGACATTGTCGTGCCACGGAGAGTGGCCGTCAATGAGAGATTCCCTACAGAGTAAACGCTTGGCGACGCGGAAAGGTTACGCGGCGCTCTCTGTCGACTCACGACCGCGAGCCTGAAACCACCAAACTACACCCACTCCAACCGCCGCCGCGACACCGTTGGCCACCAGGTCGAGGGCATTGTTGGCGTAGTCACCGACGAAGACACCGCTCATCGTGGAGCCGATCAGTTCCGCGATCTCGACCACGGCACCCCCCTCCCATGACCACCAGCCAGGTGAGAAGTAGCTGGCCGCAGAGATGCCGACACCGTCAGACCAGCGCTTCATCGCCTCCCAGGCGAGGATCACCATGGCCGCTGCGGCTAGCATGGAAGACCTTGTCGTAACGCATCGGGCCAAGGACCTCAGCCATGTAAAGGGCTTTCCCGTCGACCAGGAGCACTCCGCCCAACATGTTGCCCAGACCCACCAGCGACGCCGCCCAGAGGGCATGGACCGGCCAACGCGTCCAACGGTGCAGGACTGCGAAGAGCACGAACAGACCGAAGTTGATTCCGGTGTAGGTGTTGGTGAACGGGCTGTCAATGGAGACGCCATATGCGAACAGCGCCGTCGTGTAAAGAACCGTGAGGACGATCACCGTCCGCCCGCATCGTCGGGCAAGGTGGGGCATTTGTTCACCTCGTCAGGGCCTATAGGCTTCGGGGTAATGGAAGAACCGCTCAAACCCGATGTCGTCGAGGCCGAGCCCGCCGAGGGGACGCCCGACGACAGCCCGGACGTCACCCACCCCACCAAACTGATCCGCATCGCCTCCATGACCCGGGCAATGCTCGACGAGGCCCGCCAAGCGCCGCTCGACGACGGGGGCCGCCAACGGATGGCCACGGTGCACGCCCGCTCGGTCGAAGAGCTGCGCGAAGTGCTCTCCCCCGAGCTCCAGGAGGAGTTCGGCGAGATCATGATCCCGCTCAACGACGAGGGGGTGTCAGAGGCCGAGTTGCGAGTGGCACAGGCCCAGCTCATCGGGTGGCTGGAAGGGGTGTTCCACGGTATCCAGGCATCTCTATGGAGCCAGCAGATGAGCGCTCAGACCCAACTCGCCGAGATGCAGAAGCGGGCGTTGAACCCCTCCCGCAAGAAAGAGGGTGACGAGTCCTCAGGTCTCTACCTGTAGATCTCGAACTCTTCTGGTGGAGCCCCTAGCTGACGCGACGCTGGGCGACCTGACGCTCGCGACGCACCCGACGGCGCTCACGCTCGCTCAAGCCTCCCCAGATGCCGAACTTCTCACCCATCTCGATGGCGTAGTCGAGACACTCGCCTCGCACCTCGCACTCCCCACAGATGGCCTTCGCCTTCCGGGTGGAGGCGCCCCGCTCGGGAAAGAACAGATCGGCATCGGCGCCACGGCAATTGGCGTAGTCCTGCCAGGACAGCTCACCTATGGCAAGCGCTTCGATGAGCTTGCTCTGCATACAGGATCTCCTAACAACCGTGTAATTACACGTTTGAGATTATGTGATCTTACGCGCGCCGTCAACCCCGAGTTATCAACAGCCACCGGATGAAACCGCCGATGTCACCCAAAGACGACGACCCGGCCGGTGCTGGAATCCGCGATCGGGGGATGAGTTGGCATAATGCGACGGCAGTGACCAGCACCGTCGACAAGAAGCGGGCCCCGTTCCCGGTCGAGTTCTACCGGTCGGCGATCGGGAAGAAATGGATCATGGCCATCAGCGGCCTGGCGATCATCGGTTTCGCCATCGCCCACATGATCGGGAACCTCAAGATGTTCCTCCCCCCTGTCGACGGCGAGCCCGACATCGACGTCTACGGCCACGCCCTCCGAGAGTTGTTCACCCCGATCTTCCCCGAGCACTCCTTCCTCTGGATCCTCCGCACCGGGCTCATCGTCATGTTCGCCTTCCACGTCCACGCCGCCTACTCCCTCACCGTGATGAACCGCCGCGCCCGCCAGCAGGGATACGAGGGGCCGGTCAGCTACGTCTCGGCCAACTACGCCAGCCGAACCATGCGCTGGAGCGGCGTCATCTTCCTCGCCTTCCTGTTCTTCCACCTCGCCGACTTCACCTGGGGCATCCAGCCGGCCGCCCCCGAGGCCTGGGAGCGGGGTGCCGTGTACGCCAACTTCATCGAGACCTTCAGCCGTCCTCCGGTGACCTTCCTCTACATCGTGGCGATGGTGCTGTTGGGCATCCACCTCTATCACGGGATCTGGTCGATGTTCCAGAGCCTCGGGATCAACAACCCGAGGTTCAACAAGTGGCGCCGCTACCTGGCGTCGGGGCTGTCGGTGGTGATCAGCCTCGGCTTCGTCGTCCCCGTGTTGGCCGTCGTCTTCGGGATACTGGAGTGACCGTGCAACTCGAGTCCAAGGTCCCCGACGGACCGATCGCCGAGAAGTGGGAGAACCACAAGTTCTCGGTGCGCCTGGTCAACCCGAACAACAAGCGCAAGTTCAAGATCATCATCGTCGGCTCCGGTCTCGCCGGCGCCTCCGCAGGTGCCACCCTCGGCGAGCTCGGCTACGACGTCGAGCTATTCACGTTCCATGACAGCCCGCGGCGGGCCCACTCGATCGCCGCCCAGGGTGGGATCAACGCCGCCAAGAACTATCACAACGACGGCGACTCGGTGTTCCGCCTCTTCTACGACACCGTCAAAGGCGGCGACTACCGCAGCCGGGAGGCGAACGTCCACCGTCTCGCCGAGGTGTCGCTCAACATCATCGACCAGGCCACCGCACAGGGTGTGCCGTTCGCCCGGGAATACGGGGGGCTGCTAGACAACCGCTCCTTCGGAGGGGCGCAAGTGTCCCGAACCTTCTATGCCCGGGGAGCGACCGGACAGCAGCTGCTCCTCGGCGCCTACTCGGCTCTGATGCGCCAGGTCGACGCGGGGAAGGTGAAGCTGCACACCCGTTCGGAGATGCTCGATGTGGTGGTCAAGGACGGCCGCGCGGTCGGGGTCGTGGTCCGAGACCTCATCACCGGAGCGGTGACCAGTCACCCGGCGCATGCCGTGGTGCTCGCCACCGGCGGCTACTCGAACGTCTACTACCTGTCGACCAATGCCATGGCCTCCAACGTCACCGCCATCTGGAGGGCCCACCGCCGCGGGGCCGCATTTGCCAACCCCTGCTACACCCAGATCCACCCCACCTGCATCCCCGCCTCCGACGAGTTCCAGTCGAAGCTGACCCTGATGTCGGAGTCGCTGCGCAACGACGGCCGCATCTGGGTGCCCAAGAACGCCAACGACAAGCGGCCGCCGAACCAGATCCCCGAAGAAGACCGCGACTACTTCCTGGAGCGCATGTATCCCGCCTTCGGGAACCTGGTCCCCCGTGACGTCGCCTCCCGGGCGGCCAAGCGAATGGTCGACTCCGGCAAGGGGGTGGGCCCGCTCGAGAACGGTGTCTACCTCGACTTCGCCTCGGCCATCGAGCGCGAGGGCGACGCCGCGGTCGAGGACCGCTACTCGAACCTCTTCGAGATGTACAACCGGATCACCGACGAGGACCCCTACCAGGTGCCGATGCGGATCTACCCCGCACCCCACTACACGATGGGCGGGCTCTGGGTGGACTACAACCTGATGACCACCGTCCCCGGCCTGTACTCGATCGGGGAGGCCAACTTCAGCGACCACGGGGCCAACCGGCTCGGCGCCTCCGCCCTCATGCAGGGTCTCGCCGACGGCTACTTCGTGCTCCCCTCCACGATCGGCGACTATCTGGCCGACTTCCTCGGCGACCCGGTGCTGCCCGTCGACGACCCGGCCTTCTCCGCGGTCGAAGGGGAGGTCTCGGAGAGGGTCAACGGATATCTGGAGACCAAGGGCTCCCGATCGGTGGACTGGTTCCACAAGGAGCTGGGCAAGATCATGCTCGACCACTGCGGGATGTCCCGCAGCTCGGCGGGTCTGGACAAGGCGCTCTCGGACATCCCCGCCCTCTACGAGGAGTTCAAGACCGACATGCGGGTGCCCGGCGTCAACGAGTCCCTCAACCAGAGCCTGGAGCGCGCCGGCCGTGTCGACGACTTCTTCGAGCTCGCCCAGGCCATGTGTGTCGACGCCCTCTACCGAGAGGAGTCTTGCGGTGGTCACTTCCGTGAGGAGCACCAGACCGACGAAGGTGAGGCCCTCCGCGACGACGAGAACTTCGCCCACGTCGCCGCCTGGCTCTGGACCGGAGACGCCTCACAGCCCGACCTGGTCAAAGAGGAGCTCGAGTTCGAGAACGTGGAGCTGACCACCAGGAGCTACAAGTGAACATCACCCTCCAGGTGTGGCGTCAGGGCGGGCCCGATGTAGCCGGCGGGTTCAAGACCTATCAGGTCAACGAGATCTCGGAGGAGATGTCGTTCCTCGAGATGCTCGACATCCTCAACGAGCGGCTGGTGAACCAGGGCGAAGAGCCCATCGCCTTCGACCACGACTGCCGTGAGGGGATCTGTGGGACCTGCGGGGTCATGATCAACGGTCAGGCCCACGGACCGCAGCTGGGGACCGCCACCTGCCAGCTGCACATGAGGAAGTTCGCGGACGGGGCCACCATCGTCGTCGAGCCGTGGAGGGCATCGGGCTTCCCGCTGGTGCGCGACCTGGTCGTCGATCGGTCGGCCTTCGACCGCATCATCGAGGCGGGCGGGTACATCTCGGTGGACACCGGGTCGGCCCCCGACGCCAACCTGATCCCCATCCCCAAGATGGTCGCCGACACCGCCTTCGACGCCGCCGCGTGCATCGGCTGCGGGGCCTGCGTGGCGGCGTGTCCCAACGGCGCCGCCAACCTGTTCACCGCGGCCAAGATCTCTCATCTCAATCTCCTCCCCCAGGGTCAGGCGGAGCGCTGGACCCGCACCGAGAACATGGTCGAGATCATGGAGGAGTATTTCGGCTCCTGCACCAACCACGGCGAGTGTGAGAAGGCGTGCCCGAAGTCGATCTCGATCGACTTCATCGCCATGATGAACGCCGACTACGTGAAGGCGAAGTTCAAGAACCGCCGTCTGGTATCGCAGACTTGACGCCCACCTGAGCGAAGCATCTCGGTCCCGTCACAGACCCCTTGAAACCATGCCGTGTATCGAGCATCTTCATCGGCATGGCCATCTCCGAATCGGCCCGCCACGACCTCTACACTGGTCTCCGTGACGTCATTGGACCCGAACGTGCGGAGACCCTGATGAGCGCAATACCCCTCCACGACCTCGACGAGGTGGTGACGAAGGCGGACCTGCGTGCCGAAATCGCTGAGCTCCGCGTCGGCCTGCGCGCCGAGATCACCGAGGTGAGTACCGCAGTGGCGCGTCTCGAGACCAAACTCGAGGCTCAGCAGACAGCACTTCACCGACACTTGAACCGACTGCTGGGTGCGGTTCTGATATCCATCGTCGGCGCGATGTTCGGAGTCGGCATCCTGACCTGAGCGAATCGAGCCTATCTCCACTCGCTCATCTCGCCGCCCATCTGAGGCGATCGACCCATACCCTTTCCATCGCTCCCGGCGATTACCTTGCTGAGAGTTGGGCGTGGAGGCTGTCCTAGTTGAGCTAGGAGAGCACGTGTTTCACATAGTCAAATCGGTGGGTCGCCAGGGCACCGTTGGTAGGTCGAGTAGCACCCCCGTCACCCTTCTCTCGAATTCGTCCAATCGCACATCTGGTCTCAAGGTTCTGCTTGAAACCGACGATACGACCCGTACGCTGTCGAGTGGCGAGGGAAGGCTTTCACCACGGGGCAGCGTCGATGATCGTCGCCTAGGAGAGAGCCTCATGTTGGAACGGGTTTCAGGGACTCGTAGTGAAGAGCGGTCGGAGTCAGCCCAGAGCAGTCCGCGCGATGACTCGGGTGCGGCCATGGTCGAGATGGCTTTCATCTTCAGCCTCCTCGTCATGCTGCTCGTCGGCGTCGTCA
>DATKCE010000033.1:0-24329 GCA_035513335.1 Acidimicrobiia bacterium | reverse complement strand
TGCCGAACAGGATGTCGGCTTCCGCCACCATGCGCTCATACTGCGCCACGGCGATCTCCTGATCGGACTGGTTGTCCTCGACCTCGAGCACGAGCTCACGACCCAGGACACCGCCTCTCTCATTGATGAGATCGACGCAGATCTGATAGCCGTCGCGATGCAGCTCCGCCGGGATCGAGAACTCTCCGGTCAACGGCAGCGAGGTCGCCGCAATGATCGGCTCACCCTCACCCTCCGCCATCGTCGTGCCGGGGTCCTCTTCGCCAGTGGTGGTGTCGGTTCCTCCATCCGCGGTGGTGTCGGTACCACCATCCGCGGTGGTGTCAGCACCTGTATCTCCGTCGCCACACGCCGCCACCACCATTGCCAGGATGGTCAGGATCGTCGCCAGTTTCTTCCACGATTTCATACCTGCTCCTCCTCGTATTGCAGGCCCCACACGTGCGGGGGGCAAACGATTGTATGTTTCGCTGTCGGATGCCGTCAACCGATCGCGTTGACGCCCGCCTCGGGCGGAGGTTATCGTCATCACCAATCGTTTGTGAGGAGATCGAGTTTTTCGAGGAGGCCCCCCTGAGCAACTTGAGCCGATTCGGCGTGTTCCTCCCCTCCTTCATCTGGGAGGACGACGGTCCCGAGCGTGCCCGTGGCATCATCGATTTCTCTAAGGAGGCGGAGAGCCTCGGCCTCGGCTCCATCTTCATCACCGACCACCTCCTCACCGCGCGACGGCTCTATTCGGTCTCGTTTCTCGAGCCTCTCACCACCCTCGCTCTCGTCGCAGGGGTGACCGAGCGGATCATGTTGGGCACGTCGGTGATGGTGGTGCCCATCAGGGAGCCGGTCCTGTTCGCCAAGCAGATCGCCAATCTTCATTTCCTGTCCCAGGGACGGTTCGTCTTCGGGGCCGGCATCGGCTGGTACCCGAAGGAGTACGAGGCGGTGGGGATCTCGAAATCGGAGCGCGGGGCGCGCACCGACGAGATCCTCGACATCATCATCCCGCTGTTGGAGGGAAAGTCGGTCACCTACGACGGGCGGTTCTACTCCATCGAAGACGTCGAGATCGAGCCGAGGACCGGGACCCGGCCCGACCTCTGGATAGGCGGAGGGTCCCAGCTCGCCGACCCTGCATCCCCTGAGGCGCCGCGGTTCGCCGAGGCGGTGAAGCGCCGGATTCTCCGCTCCGAAGGATGGATCCCAAGGCCCACTTGCCCCCCCGATGACATCCGTCGCGACTGGCAGGAGCTCCAGGACTTCTTCGCCGAGAAGGGCAGGGATCCGGAGACACTCACGGTGGCACACGAGAATTTCATGCACTTCGTGGCCACCGAAGATCTGGAGCGGGCACACGAGGAACAGCACGAGGCGTTCCTCCGTGTCATGAGCACCGAGCGTGGCCCCGAGTATCTCGAGCAGGTCTACCTGTTCGGCACGCCCGACGAAATCGTCCGCTCACTGCAGGCGCGCATCGATGCGGGCGTGCAGAGATTCATGCTCCACACCCTGACCCCGGACCCGGCGCAGCTCGAGCAATGGGCCGAGCACATCATCCCCAATGTGGAATTCCCCGAAGACACATCCTGAACCCCCGGAGAGACCTTGACGCTGTCGCTGCCAGCGGGCAATGGTGGATTCGAGACCTGGGTCCCGTCGGGATCCGAGCCGATAACCCCTGCAGCCGGGGGCTTCACGTCACGCACCGCCTACGCCGCGGCCCATGTGGTGGCCGATCCCCTCTCCGACCCCTCGGACGATCGCACCCCGATCGATTGGGAAGCCACGCTCGCCTTCCGACGGCATCTGTGGAGTCTCGGTTTTGGCGTTGCCGAGGCGATGGACACGGCTCAGCGCGGCTCCGGTGTCGGTTGGGCGGCTGCAAAGGAGTTGATCAAACAGACCGCCGCCGAGGCCTCGGGCCCGGCGGTGTACGGAGCGATGACCGATCAGCTGGATCCCGGTGGTCACTTCGATCTCGACCAGATCACCGCGGCCTATGTCGAGCAGGTCTCTCACGTCGAGGACTGTGGGGGCGATGCCATCCTCATGTCATCTCGCCATCTGACAAGCGCCGCCGAAACAGCCGACGACTACACGCGGGTGTATCACCAGGTCATCGAGGCCGCATCGGGAACAGTGATGCTCCACTGGCTGGGCCCGATGTTCGACCCGAGCCTGGCCGGATATTGGGGAACTGCCGACCCCTGGAAAGCAGCGGAGACCGTTCTAAGCATCGTCGCCGCTCAGCCAGAGAAGGTATCCGGCGTGAAATTGTCGATGCTCAACCTGGAGCTCGAGGTGTGGTTCCGCCAACAGCTCCCTGAAGGGGTGGGCATGTTCACCGGTGACGACTTCAACTTCGTGGACCTGATCCTCGGCGACGACACCGGCCACTCGGACGCGTTGCTCGGTGTGTTCGACCCCATCGCTCCGGTGGCCGCCACCGCCCTCCAGGCCCTGGACCGGGGCGATGTCGACGAGTACCGACAGCTCCTGGAGCCAACGCTCCCCCTGGCCCGTCAAATCTTCTCGCACCCCACACATCGGTACAAGACAGGAGTGGTGTTTCTCGCCTACATCAACGGGTTCCAGGATCACTTCCGCATGGTGGTGGGAGCCGAATCGGACCGTTCGCTCCCCCACCTGTCTCGTCTGTTGGTGCTCGCCGACCGCGCCGGTCTCATAAGAGACCCGGACCTGGCCACACACCGCATGGGGCTGATACTCGAACTCGGTGGGGTGAGGACATGATTTCAGAACACCAATGACCGAGGATCCACGAGGAGGAGACATGTCGACCGAGATCATTTCAGATGCAGACTCGCCTGAGCCGCTGCTGCGTCGCAAGAGCTTGACTGCCCACACACCGGCAACCATGCGAACCGACATCGACTGCGGGGAACACGGTCAGATCGTCACCGACGAGCCTTTAGCGCACGGTGGGACCGGCAAGGGCCCTTCGCCGCTGCAAACCGTGCTCGCCGCCTTGACCGGATGCGAGTCGGTGACATTCAACCGGACGGCTGCCGAAGTCGAATTCGACTACGAGTCCATCACCTATGAGGCGGGGTTCACCATCGACATCCGAGGGCGCCTGGGCAATCGCTCTGTTACGCAGCACTTCCAGACGGTGCGTCTCGAGGCGACCGTCGTCACCAACGAATCCGAGGAGCGTCTGCGCGAAGTCGTCGAGGAGACCGAGGCCCGATGCCCCGTCTACAACCTGATCAAGGATGCGGGTGTGAAACTCGAAGCCCGCTGGATCAGGAAGCGGCCTGATTGACGACACCGCTGCCCTGCGATGCGGAGTTGACTCACCATGGGGTGATCGGTTGAATACAAACGATTGCAGACGTCGAAGGACCCACGAGAATGACTAACGGAGAACCAGTCGGCTGGATCGGCGCCGGAAGAATGGGCTCGGAGCTGATCAAACGCCTCCTCGCCAACGGCACCGAGGTCTGGGTCTACAACAGGACACGGGCCAAGGCCGAGGCCCTCGCAGAGCAAGGGGCCAAGGTGGTCGACAGCCCCGCCGATCTGGCCACTCTCGACATCATCTTCACCATGGTCGGTGGGCCGAGCGACGTGATGGAGGTCACAGTCGGGGAGAACGGAGCTCTCTCCCGGGACGAGGCCCGTCCGTCGATCATCGTCGACTCGACCACCATCGACCCCGCAACGTCGAAGGAGTTGCGGGTCGCGGCCGCGGAGCGTGGGGTCGACGTCCTCGCTGCCCCCGTCAGCGGCAACCCCAAGGTGGTCGAGTCCGGAAAGCTCACCGTCGTCGCCTCCGGGCCCGAGGGCGCCTACAAGAGAGCTGAGCCCCACCTCGAGAGCTTTGGCCGGAAAGTCACCTATGTCGGCTCCGAGGACGAGGCCCGCCTCGTCAAGATCTGCCACAACCTGATGTTGGGCATCGTCGCCCAGTCGATGGCTGAGATCTCCGTGCTCGCCGAGGCCTCCGGCGTCACCAGGGCCGACCTGTTCGACTTCCTCAACGACTCGGTCATGGGCTCGATGTTCACCAAGTACAAGACACCTGCGTTCGTGAACCTGGACTACACCCCCACCTTCACCTGGCATCTGCTGCGCAAGGACTTCGAGTTGGGCCTGTCCACCGCCAGAGAGCTCGACATCCCTGTGCCCACGGCCGCCCTGGTCCACCAGATCATCATCGAGGGGATCGGCCTCGGCTATGGCGACCAGGATTTCGCCGCGATGCTCACGAAGGAAGCCCGCGCCTCGGGACGCGAAGTCGAGCCGGAGAACCAAGAGGTCTCAGACGGCCTTTCCTGAGACGAGTCCGCTGAACAACTCCACTGAAGCCCGGTGACGCTCGAACATTCGTTCCGACCCGGGATGGGAGCCGGACTCTTCGCCATATCGGCCGTTGGATTCCTCTGAGCCCCGTTGCCTCCCGCCCACGACCCTCGGGGCGCTCTTCGTCCTCCCCGAGACACTCCGCAGACCTGCCTGATCACGATCTCGGCGGTCCAGTGGATTTCCTGATCGAGAGGGTCGGGGTGAGCCGGATCGACACCGGCCGATCCAGCGACGAGCCCGAGGTCATCATCGGCAGCAGCGTGTTGGCGGCCTCCACCCCCATCTGCCGGTAGGGAACCCGGACCGACGTCATCGGAGGCTGCATCAGGTCGAGCAGGGGTATGTCGTTGTACCCGGTTATCGAGACATCGGCGCCGACCTCCTTGCCGGACTCCCGAACGGCGCGGTAGCAGCCCAAGGCGATGAGGTCGTTGGCGGCGACGATCGCCGTGAGGTCGGGACGCCGCTCGAGAAGGGTTTGGGCGGCCTTGTACCCGGGGTCCACCTGATACCAGGTCGACTCCTCCACGGCCGACGGGTCGACCGCGAGCCTCAGGCTCTGCATCCTGGTGAGGAACGCCTGGTGCCGCCCCAACCCCGTGGATAGGTGCTGGGGACCGGCCACGTGGCCGATCCGCTCGTGGCCCAGCGACGAGAGATGGTCCACCGCGAGCCCGATTCCGGTGAGGTCGTCTCCCAGGATGGCCGGCACGGGGACACCTTCCGTCGACCGGTTGACGAGGACCATGTGGATGCCGCCCTCGAGGAGGTCGAGGATGACGTCGTCCGAGCGGGCGGCCGTGGCCAGGATCATCCCGTCGACACGACGCTCGACGAGGGCACGGACCACCTCACTCGTCTGACCCTCGTTGATGTCGGTGTTGGTTATGAGAAGCGAATAGCCCTCGCCGCCCAGCACTTGTTCGGCTCCGGCGATGAGCGGGCCGAAGAGGGGGTTCTCGATGTCGGGAATGACCATGCCCACGGACATGGTGCGGTTCTTTCGCAATCCCTGGGCGAGGGGGTGAGGTCGATAGCCGAGCCGCTCGGCCATGGCGAGGACCCGGTCCACGGTGTCCTCGTTGACCATCGACCTGGTCTCGGGGTTGAGGGCGCGGGAGGCGGTCGAGATGTGGACCCCGGCCTCCAGGGCGACGTCCCTGAGAATCACCTGCTTTGTCATCGAACACCACCCGACACCTATCGAGTCCTGAGTTTACCCCGGGCAGTCGGCCTGTCCCAAAGGTCGGAACACGTGATGGACGCTCCCGCACCCGATCTGCTACAAACGATTGCATGCACGACGAGGACCGGTCCGGTCTCCGACTCATGGGGTCATCCGACCTGGCCGGCCACGGCGACGGCATGCAGGTGATCCGACAAGGGACAAACGACGTGTTCGTCGACGAGGATCTCAACATCTTCATCACCGACCGGCTCAGCGGTGGCATCTACGTCCTCGAGCCCCACGATGCGCTGGCCGATCAGATGGCCCGGAGAGCACTGAAGGAGCACCCATGACCGACCTCGGATTCGCCCCCTCCGAAAACCCTTTCGTGGTCGAGCACGGAGGCTTCTACCGACGCTGGCTGAGCATGATCGACGAAGTCGACGAGCTGCGCGCCGCGGTGTCCCGGCTCGAAGGCACGACCCAGGACCTCTGGGTTCCTGTCTGGCAGCAGATGGGCGAGAAGCACGAGGAGGAGGGCGACCGACTCGAACGGGCCGGCGACCATACCGAGGCGCGACGGGCCTACCTCCAGGCCAAGACCTACTACGCCATCGGCAGGTTCCCCGGCGAGATCACCGACTTGAAGGCACAGATGAGCGCGGCCTGCGCACGGGCTTACACCAAGGCATCTGCTCACCTCGACCCTCCGCTCGAAGTGGTCGACATCGCCCACCAGGGCAAGAACGTCCGGGTGCATTTCCGTGTCCCCAAGGAGGCGAACGGGCCGGTGCCGGCGGTGCTCATCATGTGTGGCGCCGATGTGTTCAAAGAGGACCGCGAGTGGGCCGCGGAACTGGCACTCGACAACGGCCTCGCCTCGGTGGTTATGGACGGCCCCGCCACCGGCGAGAACCCGTTCCCGTGGTCACCCGACGCGGTGACCGCCTGGGAGGCGGCAGTCGACTATCTGGCGTCCCGGCCCGAGGTCGACAGCAACCGGATCGGCGCGTTCGGGATCAGCCGTGGAGGCTATTCGGTGATGCAGTTGGCCGGCACCGCGCCCGAGAAGGTGCGTGCAGTCGTCGCCAATGCCGGCCACCCCTTCGGCTACCGGATGACCGACGAGGAGATGGAGGATTTCGTGGCTCACGCCAACCGTCGCGCCGAGTGGCGTTTCGGGGAGCCGGACGGGCCCCCGTCGTTCAGCCCGACGACCCGGGAACGAGAGGAGGAACGATTCAAGACATGGGCGCTGTCCGAGCTGGGGCTGGTCGATCGCATTACCCAGCCCGTGTTCATGATCAACGGCAAGCGCGACCACCTCGCTCCGATCGGCAACATCTACTTCATGCTGGAGAGTGGGCCGCCCGCGCAACGCACGGCCAGGGTCTATGCCGACGCCGGCCACTGCGCCTTCAAGTATCAGTCCGACTGGGCTCCCGCCACCTTCCGCTGGTTGAACGCGAAGCTGTCGGCCGACCCGACTCGCGAGTGACTCCTTGATCGGGGTCATTCTCGGCCTGGCCACGGGAGCGCTGTTCGCAACGGGGACAGTGCTGGCCCGGGTCGGCCAAAGACATCGTCCCCGGGACGATGGGCTTTTGATGACGATCCTGGTCAATGTCCTGGTCCTCGGTGCCATCGGGCTCACGCTCACCGCACCCGAATGGAGCACGGCAGGAGTGATTGGCCTCGCCTTCGGTGGTGTCCTCGGTTCGCTCATGGGAAGATTCGCCAACCTGCGGGCGGTGCGGCTGGTGGGTGCCACCCGTGCCAGCGCCTTCATGACGGGGAGCCCGGTGGTGGCCGCGGTGGCCGGGTGGCTGGTCCTCCAAGAGGACGTCCAGCTCCTCGACGCCGTGGGCGGGCTCGTCGTCATAGCCGGTCTCCTCGCCCTGGTCAGGGCGCGCGCCCAGCCCACTTCGATGATCGCAGGCGTGGCGACGCTCGCCGACTCGAAGACCCGTCGTCTCGGATTCCTCTTCGCCGCAGCCGCTCCGGTCGCCTTCGGGCTCGGCTTCGTCGTCAAGAAATGGGGCCTGCTCCGCTACGACGACGCCGTCCTCGGCGCTCTCATCGGCTCGATCGCCGCCTTTACGGTGGTGGTCGGTATCGACACGTTCGGAGGTCGCTTCGCACGCAGGGTGAGAGAGAACTTCCGACAGGTCCCCTGGTGGTATGTGGCTGCGGGGGTGGCCATGAGTGGGGCCTTGATCACTCAGATGGCCGCCTTCTCCTATCTCGATGCCTGGCTCGTCGGGGTACTCCAGGGAACTCAAGGCATCTTCGCCCTGCTCCTCAGCTGGATCTTCATCCGGGACGAGGAACGCATCGACGGGTGGATCGCAGCGTCAGTGCTCCTCGTGGTGGCCGGGGTGATCCTGATCGGCCTCCAGCGCTAGCCGTCTCGGACTCCGACTCCGACCGAGTGTGCACCGGAGCGCGATGAGCGCGCTCGCCGGCCCAGTCGATGCCGCTCGTTCCCGGGCGAGCATCCGAGTGCGCCCACCGCGTCTACCGGCCCAGTCGATCGAGGGGGTTGATTTCGTCCGCGGGCGGGATCAAACCTCCACTTGTGCACCCGGATCGCATCGTCGACGAATACGCATCGCGTCAATACGGAACGTTCTCGCATCGGCAGGTAGAGAAGGCAGGCTTCAGCTCGCGGATGGTCCTCACGCGGATCGAGAACGGGGCATGGATCAGGCTGGCGCCCGCGGTTACGTGTTGGCGTCCGCGCCGCCCAAGTGGGAGCGTCAGATGGCGGCGGCGTTGTTGACCCGCAGCGGGTCGATCGTCGCCGGGCGATTGGCGGCGTATCTGCATGGGTTCGACGGATTCGGGCCGGGTCGCCCCATCATCATGATCGGCCCCGGCGGGAACGCCCGATCATCTCTGGCCAAGGTCATCCGGAGCCAACGCTTCGATCGAGTTGGACGCAAACGCCTGCGCGGATTCGAGGTCACCGACGAGGCAGAAACAGTCATGACCCTTGCTGCCGAGTTCGACATTCTGCGTCTCGAGACCTTGGTCGACTCGCTGCTGGCGCGGAAGTCCTGCTCGGTGGATCAGTTGGCTCTCGCGGTCACCGAGAACAGTGGTACCCGAGGTGTCGCCAGACTCCGGCCGATCGTTGCCGACCGTTCGCCTGACGCATATCAGCCCCCGACGACCGAGCTTGCTCTACCGCATCCTCGACGATCCCTGGCTGCCTCCGCACACGCGTCAGACGCCGATGGCGTTCCAACGGGTCGACGCCACCGTGGACGCCTACATCGAGGCCTGGCGGCTCATCGTCGAGGGCGACGGGAGACGCTGGCACACCCGCCGGGCCGACCACGATCGCGATCGCCTTCGGGACAACGAGGCGGTGTCGCACGGCGTCGCCGTGCTCCGGTTCGCCTATGAGATGTTGCGCGACAGTCCCCAGATGGTCGTCGACACGCTGCTCCGCGCCGGGCGGGTGAGAGCGGCCTCCTAACGAATGGGCCGGAAAGCGCGGCCATAGCACCTGGCTGCACACTCGGTATCTCCGTTTGATCGAGTGAGCTAGGAACCGCGCTCATCGCGCTCGGGTGCACGCTCGATTTGGTGGGTCTTCCGCGGCCGAGGCAACAAACGATTGTGGCCGCCTAGACTCGACCGGGAACAGCCCAGAAGGAGTCACCCAATGGCCAGCAAGCAACGCATCAGCTATGTCCCCCTCGACGACATGACCCCGGAGATGCGGGCAGAGATGGAGCGCTGTGCCCGCGAGGGCACTCCGCGTCCGGAGAGCTCGGCAATTCGGGCCCACGTGCCCAAGGCCTTCTGGTTCTTCGCCAACGGGTGGAAAGACTTGTTCCGGGAGGGGGTCGTCGATCACGAGATCAAGGAGTTGTGCAGGGTCTACGTCTCCCGATCGGTCAAATGCGAATACTGCGGCAACCAGCGCTCCGAGAAAGGCCGACAGCTTGGTCTCACCGAAGGCAAGTACGACGATCTGTTGAACTTCGAGTCGTCCGAGAAGTACGACGACAGACAAAAGGCGGCTCTCTCCTACGCCGAGGCCATCGCATGGCACCTCGATGTCGACGACGAATTCTGGGACCATCTCTACCAAAACTTCACCGAGGCCGAGTTGGTCGAACTGGCCTGTTTCGTCGGTCTCACGTTGGGTCAGCAGAGCTGGCTCAGGTTGCTGAACATCGAGCACCACGAGGTGATGCCCGGCACCCCGGCATCGATGGCTCCCGGCTTCGAGGACTCTGAGAGCCTGACCACGTCCAAGGCAGCCGAGGGCTACTGGGCCAAGACCTGACTCGGCTGAGACCGGCCGGCTTGGGGGTGGCTGCTCGGTTCGAGGGTCGAGTGAGCACCATATGACCTACGACGTCCACGCCCACTGCATACCCCCCGCGTTCCGAGAATGGCTCGAGAAATCGGGCGGGGACCTGGGGCTGGCCATCGTCGAAGAACCGGGTGGGACCTGCGTGCGGTTCAACGACCGCTACACCACCGGACCGATGCGGGACAGCCTCGGTGACGTATCCACACGTATCGAAGAGATGGATCGCATGGGCGTCGACGTACAGCTTCTCGCCGGGTGGATCGATCTCACCGGGTACGACCTCGACCCCGCCAATGGGGAGCGCTACGCCCGCGCCCACAACGACGCTCTGGCAGAGCATGCCTCCCTCCACGAAGGCCGATTTCTGCCGCTGGCCACCCTGCCGCTCCAGAGCCCGTCCGCCGCGGCCGACGAGCTGGCACGAGCCATGAGCGAGCTCGGCATGGTCGGGGCCCAGATCGCCACGACGGTCGGAGCCGAATGGCTGGACCGGTCGCCTCTCGACGAGGTGTGGGAGGCCGCAACCGGGATGGGGGCGTTCGTCGTGCTCCACCCCATGGCCCCGTTGACAGGCGTCTCGCTCGACCGCTACTTCATGTCCAACACCGTGGGTCGCCCTGCCGAGACCACCATCGCTCTCGCCGGGCTCATCTCCTCGGGGGTGTTCGATCGCCATCCCCGGCTCCAGATGTGCGCGGTTCATGGTGGCGGCTTCGTCCCCTTCCAGATCGGGCGGCTGAACCGGGGCTATCGGGCCAAGCCGGAGCTCGCCGCAAGGCAGATCTCCCGGCTCCCCGGCGACTACCTGTCCCGGCTCTACGTCGACACCGTGGTACACGACGCTGGAGTGCTGCGCTTCCTCATCGACTCCATGGGAGCAGACCATGTCCTGTTGGGGACCGACTATCCATTCGAGATGGGAGAGGAAGACCCGGTCGGTCTCGTCGACTCAGTCCCCGGGATCGAGCCGGACCAGAAAGAGGCGATCTTCGCCGGCAACGTCGAGCGCATACTCGGGCGCACGTGATCCGGCTCGGCGACTCGCCTCTCCGACTGGAGGATCGGCCCCTGGTGACCGGGGCCGGTTCATTCGTCGCCGACCTGGTCGATCGGGACACTCTCCATTGCGCCTTCGTCAGGAGCCCGCTCGCCCACGGCGCCTTCGAGCCGCCCGAGACCCGGGAGGCGCTGAACATGCCCGGCGTGGTCGCGGTGCACACGGCCGACACCCTCGACCTGGATGTCCTGCCGACGGAGGAGGCGCCGGGCCGGCCCGCGGCGCACGGAATGGGCCAGCCGCCGCTCGCACGCCATCGGGTGCGGCACGTCGGCGAGCCGATTGCGGTCGCAATCGCCGAGACGCCCGGCCAGGCGGTCGACGCCGCCGAGCAGATCTGGATAGACATCGACCCTCTCCCTGCGGTGATCGGCTCCGTCGACGCCCTCTCAGACGAGGTCGTCCTCTTTCCCGACGTCGGCACCAACCTGGCATTGGACAGGACGCTGGGCAGTCAGGGGCCTCCGCCGGAAGCCGAGACGGAGACCGAGGTCGAAGTCGACATACCCCGTCTGTCCCCAGTCACCATTGAGCCATTGACGATTCTGGCGAAGCCCGACGGGGAAGGGCTCGAGGTGTGGTGCGGTCACCAGGCGCCGTGGAGGCTCGCCCGACAGCTCGCCGCCGTACTCGGCCTGCCCTCTGAGACCATCCGGGTTCGGGTGCCCGATGTCGGTGGTGCCTTCGGCACCAAGGGACCCTTCTACGCCGAGTATGCCGTCGTCGCGGCAATCGCGCAGCGTCTTGGCCGGCCGGTGACGTGGCTGCAGACACGGAGGGAGCAGATCCAGTCGGGAGCCCACGGCCGCGGCCAGTTGATCAGGATCCGGATCGGGGGGAACCACAACGGGCAGATCAGATACTTCGACACCGACATCATCGCCGATGTCGGTGCCTATCCGGCTTCCGGGCTCATAGTGCCCACGCTGTCGGCGTTCGTCGCCCAGGGCAACTACGACATAGAGCATCTCCGCGTTCGGGTTCGGGCGGTGGCCACCAACACGGCTCCGACCGGCCCTTACCGGGGAGCAGGCAGACCCGAGGCGGCCATCGCCATCGAGCGAGCCGTCGATGCGTTCGCCGCACACATCGGAATTCTCCCGGAGACGGTGCGGCGCAAGAACTTCATCCCTTCGGATGCTCTCCCCCACACCACCCACACCGGGGCCATCTACGACTCGGGCGACTACACGGCCGCACTCGACCTGGCGCTGGAGACTGCAGACATCGACCGCTGGCGCTCCGACCAGCAACAGCGGCGTCGCTCGGGCGGCAACCCGATCGGGATCGGGATCGGCTCATTCATCGAGCGTGCGGGTGGCGCGCTCGACTCCGGCGAGTGGGGAAAGGTCGAGTTGACCCTCGACGGCCGGGTCGTGGTCCGCACCGGCTCGACTCCTGCTGGCCAGGCACATAGGACCGTGTGGTCACAGATCGCCGCCTCCGTGTTCTCCGTCCCGCTCGACCAGGTCGTCTTTCATGCGGGCGACACCGCGGAGGTGGCCGACAGCGTGGGCAGCTTCGCCAGCCGCTCCCTCCAGCTCGGCGGCTCCGCCATCCTCCGCACGGCAACAGAGGTCAGGGACCGAGCTGCCCGGGTCGCAGCCGCCATGTTCGAGGCGGCCGAGGCCGACCTTGAGCTGATCGATGGCCACTTCCGGGTCGTCGGCTCACCGGGGTCGGAGATCGCCCTGGCCGAGGTGGCGCGGGAAACGTCCTCCCAGGAGGTCGACTTGTGGTCCGAGGAGATGTTCGCGCCCCGAGCACAGACCTTCCCTTACGGCGCCTATGTCGCCGTCCTGGAAGTCGAGCTGGAGACGGGCCAAGTCGAAATCCTCGAGCTGGTGGCGGTCGACGACTGTGGCAACGTGATCAACCCTATGGTGGTCGAGGGTCAGGTGCACGGGTCGGTCGTGCAGGGTCTGGGGGAGTCCCTACTCGAGGCGATCGTCTATGACGAGGACGGCCAGCTACTGACCGCCAACCTGATGAGCTACTTGATACCCAGCGCCGGTCAGCAGGTGCCCCTCACCACCAAACGCCTGTGCCACCCGGCACCATCGAACCCACTTGGGGCGAAGGGGACCGGTGAAACCGGGTGCATCGGAGTGCCGGCAGCGATGCTCAACGCCATCCATGATGCCCTCCGGCCACACGGGGTGACTTCCATAGGTTTCCCGTTGACACCCAATCGCGTCTGGGAGGCGATCGAGGATGCGCGGGATCAAACGCGTACGGTCACCGGAGCCAGGGGTGAGAGCTCGTAGCTGAGCTCCGACCCGGGGGAGATCTCGATCGGAGGCACGACAGAGCCTGCGATCACAACCTCGCCGGCACGCAGCCGCTCCTCGACAGATGCCAGGAGTGCCGCGGCGTGTCCCAGGATGTCGTCCAGGTTGCCGGTGAGAGTCTCGAGATCGGTGGTGTCGACCACCTCGGCCCCGTCGACGTGGACCCGGGCGCGCAGCCTCCCGACGTCGAGCGGTGACAGGCCCGGGTCGGGCTCACCGAGGATCACCGCCCGATGGAATATGTTCCCGGCGAGCGTCTCCTCAAGGTCATCTGGAGGCGGATCGACGTCGGCCAGCTCGATGGCCGCTCCCAGGCCGGATACCGCCGCGGCCGCCCGGGATGGGTCGTCGACGTCACGCCCGATGTGCACCGCGATCTCCGGCTCGGCGACCGCTCTCACCCAACCCTCACACGAGACCGTTGCCCCAGGGGGATGGCTCCGTGACTCGGGGAGGAATCCGAGGAGCGGACCAGACAGGTTGAACTTCTCCAGCCAGACCGGTGCCCCAAAGCCGAGCTTCCACCCGATGGTGCGCCCTCCCGACTCCAGAAGATCGGCGCGTTGGGCGAGCACGCGCTCTAGCCCCCTCCGGACCGCCGGGATCTCCAGATCTGGTGCCGTCACGCGGTGTCGCCTACCTCGTATCCGGTGGCCTCGAGCGAGCCGGCGCCACTCCAGCCCCACACCAGCACGACGTCCTCCTCGCCGGTGTTGTCGAAGCCATGCCAATGGCCGCGTGGCGTGTACACGACGTCACCCTTGCCTGCCGGCTCGCGGCCGTCGTCGGTGTAAATCATCCCGGACCCCTGGAGCACCACGAAGAACTCGTCGGCGGCGTGGTGGCGATGGCGGTCGTGTCTCGCTCCCGGGGGGAGCACGGTCCATCCCAGGAGGAAGTCATCGGTTCCGGCTTTCTGCTGGTCGATCAGAAACTGGACCTGCATCTCGATCCAGCCCTCTTCCTTCCTCAGCCCCGGGACCAGAGGCACTTCCTCGAGATTGGTGCGATACGGCTCGGTCATGACATCCCGGCGAGCAGGTGATAGACATCGAAGACCGTCACGAAGTCACGGTGATCGATCCCCCTTCCTCGGCAGGCGTTGAGCAACTCGTTGGCCACCGCGGCGAGCGGTGCCGGCGAGCCCTGACGCCGGGCGACTTCCAGGGCGAGGATCATGTCCTTCTGCTGAAGAGTCACATCGGCAAGTGGCTTGTCCGGCATGTTTCCCTCCAGGATGAAGGGGCCCCGATAACCCATGACCGGAGATGCCACGACACTCTTCAGCATGGCGTCCACCGCGATCTCGCGATCGACGCCTCCCTTCTCGGCGAGTGCCACTGACTCACAGAACACCACCATCTCGACGATCAAGGTCAGGTTGATGGCGACCTTCATCTGGACGGCGCTACCGCTCTCCCCGATGTAGCTCACCTTCGAGCCGATGTCGTGGAGCACCGGCTCCACTCTCTCGAACCCGGCGCGATCACCGCCGACCATCGTGGACGCCGTCCCCTGCTCCACCGTGATCGGGCTTCCCGAGATCGGAGCATCGAGCATGGTAAGGCCAGCCTCGGAGAACCGAGCGGCGACGTCCCGGCTGACGTCGGGATCGATGGTGCTCATGTCGAGGTAGATCCCATCCGGGGACAGCCCGGAAACGACCCCGTCGTCCCCCAGGGCCACGGCGCGCACGGCGTCGCTGTTGGTCACCACCGAGAAGACGACCTCGGAGCTTGCAGAGAGCTGACGTGGAGTGTCGGCCCACCCCATGCCCCGGTCGACGAGGGGACCCGCCTTGGCCTTCGTGCGGTTCCAACCAGTCACCTCGTGACCGGCTTCGAGGAGCCTGGGGACGATGCATTGGCCCATGTCTCCGAGGCCGATGAAGCCTATCCTCACCAGGACACCGCGATGTACTTGGTCTCCAGGAACTCGTCCAGCCCTGCATGCGCGCCTTCCCGGCCGATGCCGCTCTCCTTGACTCCGCCGAACGGCGCAGCAGGATCGGAGATGAGCCCCCGGTTTATACCCACCATCCCGGTCTCGATCGCCTCGGCAACTCGCATCGCCCGCCCGAGGTCTGCGGTGTAGAGATAGGCAGCCAGCCCGTGGATGGTGTCGTTGGCGAGTACGATGGCCTCCTCCTCGGACTCGAAGGTGACCACGGGGGCGACCGGGCCGAAGACCTCGACCGATAGCGTGGGATCATCCCGGCCCACGCCTTGGACGACGGTTGGCTCGAAGAAGAACCCCGGGCGATCCGGCGCACTGCCGCCAACAGACACGCGGGCACCCGCTCCCGTCAGACTCTCAACCACCTCTCGGAGATCTCTTTGGGCGGCTCGATTGATCATCGGTCCCAGGTCTATCCCCTCGTCCAATCCGGGGCCGACCTTCACGCTCCCCATCGCCTTGGAGAACGTCTCACCGAACTCGTCGACGACGGCGGAATGGACGAGGAAGCGGTTGGCGGCGATACAGGACTGCCCGCCGTTTCTCATCTTGGCGATCATCGCTCCGTCGACGGCGGCGTCGATGTCGGCGTCGTCGAAGACCAGGAAGGGCGCGTTGCCGCCCAGCTCCATCGAGCAGTTGATGATCTGGTCGGCGGCGCCTTTGAGCAGTGTTCTCCCCACCTCGGTCGAGCCGGTGAACGAGAGCTTGCGGACCCGGTGGTCACTTAGCATCACGGGGACGACCTGAGACGAGCGCGAGGACGGAACGACGTTCAAGACCCCGGTGGGGAGGCCAGCTTCCTCGAGCAGAGCACCGACGGCGAGTGCGGTGAGCGGGGTGTCCGACGCCGGCTTGAGGATCATCGTGCAGCCGGCGGCCACCGCGGGGCCGATCTTCCTCGTTGCCATCGCAGCCGGGAAGTTCCACGGGGTGATCAACAAAGAGACTCCCACCGGCTGGTGTATGGCGACGATCTTCTTGGCGCCACCGGGCGCGGTCTTGATCGTGCCGTCGTTGCGCACCGCCTCACCCGAGTACCACCGGAAGAACTCGGCCGCGTATCTGATCTCCCCCATCGCCTCGGAGAGGGTCTTTCCCATCTCGAAGACGATCAATCTCGCCAGCTCGTCTGCCCGCTCGGTCATCAACTCGAAAGCCCGGCGCAGGATCTCACTTCGATCGATCGGGCTTGCCGCAGCCCACGACGGCAACGCTCCCGCCGCCGCATCCACCGCGGCACGTGCGTCCTCGGCAGAGGCGCTGGGGACACTGGTGATGGGCTCACCGGTGGAGGGATCGAGCACTTCGATCACGGAGCCGTCTGAAGCGGGGCCCCAGTCACCTCCGATCAAGAGTCGGTCGTGACCGTCGGCAGCCAGTCGGTCCACGACGTCGTACCTGCTCATCGGTCCGGCTCCTTTCTGGCATCCCGATCAAAACGGGCTGAATGCGACGTTATTGGGCGCGACGGGTCGTGGCAAAACAGCCCGATGCCGCTTGCCTACAATCGTTTGCAACAATCCGTCGCACCAGCCGCCCGTGGCAGCCCGAAATCGACACCAAGGAGGTACCGAGCATGGACGAGTTCCAGTCGCCGCCAGGTGACGTGAAAGACCCTTTCACGGACCCCGGTCTCTACGACTACGCCAATCGGGAGCCCCGTCTCCCGGATCCGGTGGACGGTTCGGTCGACGAGCTCGACATCCCCACCGACACTCGCATCGACCTGTACGAGATGCAGCAGGTGCTGCGCCAGGTCGAAAAGCGCGCCTACGACCTGTTCATGCAGAACCTGGTCAAAGGGACGAGTCACCTCTCCCTGGGTATGGAGGCGGTGGCCGCTGGCTTCGCCAAGGCCATGCGACCCGACGACTACACCTTCGCCACCTACCGGGGACACGCCCACACGCTGGCGAGGGGCGCCCCTCCCGGCGAGGTCCTCGCCGAGCTGCTGGGGAGGGAGAATGGGCTCCTGGCAGGAAAGGGCGGCTCGATGCACCTCACCTCCGTCGAGCACGGGATGATGGGATCCTACGCCATCATCGGCGCCCACCTGTGTATCGCCAACGGGGCGGCGTGGTCGGCTCAGCTGAGAGGCACCGATCAGGTGGCCGTCTGCTTCTTCGGCGACGGGACCACCAACATCGGTGCCTTCCACGAGGCGCTCAACCTCGCCGCCGTGTGGGACCTGCCGGTGGTCTTCGTCTGTGAGAACAACCTGTACATGGAGTACACGCCCAGCGACCTGGTCGCCGCGGTCCCCCACCCGGCCGCCGGTCGGGCACCCGCCTACGGGCTCGACGAGATCGTGATCGACGGCAACGACGCCGACGTCGTCTACGTGACCGCTCAGGACGCCATCGACAAGGCGCGGCGTGGGGACGGCCCGTCGCTGGTCGAGGCGGTCACCTATCGCCAGGGTGGCCACAGCCGGGCCGACCCGGGCAAGTACCGACCGGCTGACGAGGTTGAGGCCTGGCTGGCACGCGACCCCATCCCGATGTACCACCAGCGGTTGCTCCGTCTCGGTGTAGACGAAGGACGACTTTCAGGAATCTCCCAGGACGTAGCGCGGCGTGTCGCCGAGGCGACCGAGTTCGCCAAGGGGGGACAACCACCTGGTGAGGACCTCCTCATGACGGACGTCTGGGCCGACGGAGGCGCGGCATGGCGGAATTGACCTACCGCCAGGCGGTGGCCCACGGCATCGCCCAGGAGATGAGACGCGACCCCGATCTGGTGATGCTCGGCGAGGACATCGCCGGGGCGGGAGGAGTCTTCAAGACGACTGTGGGGCTGCTCGAAGAGTTCGGGCCGCGCAGAGTGAGGGACACCCCCATCTCCGAGCAGGCGATCCTCGGTGCGGCGATGGGGGCGGCGATGACCGGCGTCCCGGTGATCGCCGAGATCATGTTCTCCGACTTTCTCGCAGTCTGCTTCGACATCCTGGCCAACGCCAAGTCGAGGTACATGACGGCAGGCCAGGTGTCGGTTCCGATGGTGGTGCGGACCGCCAACGGAGGGGGGTCGAGGTTCGGTGCCCAGCACAGCCAAAGCGTGGAGAACTGGTGCATGATGATCCCCGGCCTCAAGGTGGTCGCTCCCTCCACCCCAGGCGACGTGGTCGGTCTGCTCGCCGCGGCCGTGCGGGATCCGGATCCGGTCGTCTTCTTCGAGCACAAGTCGCTGATGGCCACCAAGGAGGACGTAGAGGAAGCCGAGATCCTCGACGAGCTGGGTAAGGCCCGGATCGTCAGAGAGGGCACCGACTGCACCATCGTCGCCCTTGCATTGATGGTCCCCAGGGCATTGGAGGCGGCCGAACGCCTCGCCTCCGACGGCATATCCGCGGAGGTGATCGACGTCAGGACGCTGGTACCCCTCGACACCGAGACGATCCTGGGCTCCGTGGCGAAGACCAGCCGTCTCTTCACGGTGGAGGAAAACCCACGTCTCTGCGGTTGGGGGGCCGAGATCACCTCGATCGTGTCCGAGGAGGCCTTTTGGGACCTGGACGGCCCGATCGTCCGCATAACCACTCCCCATATCCCGCTGCCCGCCGCGGACGCCCTCGAGGACATGGCCATCCCGTCGGCCGACCGAGTCTACGAGACAGTCGTCGCGAACTTGGCCTGAGCCCCACCATTTCGAAAGGAAACCGTATGACTACACCATCGAGGGGGACGAGTCTCGATCCCGAGAACATCGAGATCGTCGAACCGGTCCCCGGCTCCCGGTACCCGGCCCACCTCATCTACGTCGAGACCTGGGACGGCCTCTATGCCCCCATCGGGCTGCGTCTACCGTCAGGGGAGGGCCCCTTCCCGGTGGTCCTCCTCGCCTCGGGAAACGGCGGTGGCGGCATGGCCTGGATCCGGGAGGCCATCCGGGACCGGGGATACGTCATGGAGCGCCTCCTCGACGCCGGTTTCGCCTGCGCGTGGATCCGCTATCGCACCGAGGTCGAACTGGGATACAACCTGGGAGGGAAGCTGGTCAAGGACATACGCCAGGGCCGGGAGTTGTTCAATCGCTCGCCACTGGAGTACGAAGACGAGATCGCCGTCATCGAGCACTTGAAGACGCGCCCAGACATCGACGGCGACCGGGTGGGGTTGATCGGAATGAGCCATGGGGGTGAGATGGCGTTGAAGATCACCTCCCAGTACCACGGTGTCGCCGCCGCGGTCGCCAGTGAGCCAGCGGCCCACGAGTTCCTGGCGCTCGATCCCGACGACACCGTCTCGGTCGATGACTCCACGGGTCTACGCAACATCGAGAACATGCAGATGTCCGAGGTCGAGAAGGTGCTCGGCCGGATCGATACCGAGGTGGCCATGAGCCGGATCGATATGATCGACACCCCGATGCTGGTCATGGGGAGGGAGACCGACCACCTGCAGGGCATCTTCCGGGCGACATACGAGCTCATGGAGGAGGCAGGCAAAGACGTCGCTTGGGTGTCCTATGACCACCCCCTACATGGATACGTCTTCCCATTCAACGGCCCTGACGGTGAACCGGAGGTGGACGACACGCAGGAAAACGCCATCAATCACGTCATCTCCTATCTGAAGCGCCGTCTCGGCTGAGGAAGATCCTCTTCAGTACGCGTTCGCCACCAGGAGGTCCTCACACGGGAACAGGGTGATCACCTGCGGCCCGTCCTCGGTGACCACGACCTCCTCTTCGATGCGAGCCGCTGAACGCCCGTCCTCAGCCGGCGCGAAGGTCTCCAGCGCGAAGACCATGCCCTTCTCTATCTCGATCGGGTTCTGGAGGGAGTTCAAACGGCTGATGATGGGTCGCTCGTGCAGTCCCACCCCCACACCATGGCCGAACTGGAGGCCGAAGGCGTCCATCTCATCTTCGAATCCGAACTCCTCGGCCCGTGGCCAGACCTTGGCGATCTGGTCGGTGGTGGTTCCCGGCTTCACCAACTCGATGGCGGCATCCATCCACTCCCGGCTCTGCTTGAACGCGTCGTGCTGGGCTCGACTTGCCCGCCCGACCACGAAGGTGCGGTAATAGCAGGTGCGGTAGCCGTTGAACACATGGATGATGTCGAAGTAGGCCTGATCGCCGGGACGGATGAGACGGTCGCTGAACACGTGTGGATGCGGCGAGCATCGCTCTCCCGCAATGGAGTTGATCGCCTCGACGAACTCCGAGCCCATCTCGAACAACCTGGAGTGGGCGAGGGCGACGATGTCGCTCTCGCGGATGCCGGGCTTCAAAGCCTCGTAGATGTCCTGATAGACGCCATCGACCATGGCGCAGGCCTGGGTGAGGAGCATGATCTCGTCCTGGCTCTTGATACCGCGGGCCATCATCATCGCCTGCTGTCCGTCGACCACGTCGAGACCCTCTGCCTGAAGTGCCAGGAACACCGACGTCTCTGCCATGTCGACTCCGATCCGCTCACCACGCAAACCCTGCTCGCCGAGAATGCCGGCGATCTCCTGGGCCGCGTCGGCCTGGAGGCCGGACTCAGGACCGATGGCTCCCTGAAGGCCGGTATTGCCCCCGACCGAGTTCTCGGAGTCGTACAGGTCGGGTAGCTGCAGCCGATGCGCCTTGGCCGCCGAGCCGAAGTCCCAGATTCTGGGCTCACCGTTCTTCGTGAGCAGTGCGTAGCGCTCCCCCTTGTTGAACGCCCAGTATCCGATGTTGACCGATGTGACGTAGCGGATGTTCGAGGTCTCGAATAGAAGCAGGGCACCCAGATCGTGTTCTTCCATCATCTGTCGGGCCCGGCTCAGGCGGTAATGACGCAACCGACGCCAGTCCACCCGCTGTTCCCAGTCGACTCCCATCATGCCGGGCGACGATGTCGTGGCAACGGGAAACTCGTCCATGATCAGCTCCTAGCTCGCGATGGCAATCGCTCTGGTAGCAATCGTTTGCAAACTCAATTGTAGGGTGACCGGCTTCGATGAGCCGACGACGAAGAAGCGGGTGAGAGCGGGCCCCGCCGGTAACGTTCGGCCGATGGGTGGGAATCCGATGCCGGGAGACGCGAGGGGTCGAAGGGCTCCCTGAGTGACGCTAGGTCAAGCACTCATCCTCTACTTCGCGGGATTGGCAGCAGGTTTCGTCAACACGGTCGCGGGAGGAGGCTCCGCGATAACCATTCCGATCCTCGTCGAAATGGTGGGCGCCACTATCGCGAACGGGACCAACCGGGTGTCCGTCCTACTGGCGAACATCACCGCGGGTGCCAGTTTCGCCAAGGGCGGTGCCGTGGATTGGCCGCGCGTGGCGAGACTCGTGCCGTCGATCTTGGTCGGAGCCGGATTGGGAGCTCTGATCGCGGCCAATACCCCTGCCGAAGACATGCGCACGGTCTTCGGCCTCGTTCTTCTCGTGGTGGCGGGAAGCGTCTTGGTGAAACCGTCCAGGTGGCTGACTGAGACAGAGCAGCGCCTCACCGGGCCATGGCGGCACGTCGTGTTCTTTCTCATCGGGGTCTATGGCGGCTTCGTCCAAGTGGGAGTCGGCTTCTTCCTCCTCGCCGGCTTGGTGCTCGGGGGCGGGTTCAACCTCGTGACGGGAAACGCCGCGAAGGTGATCCTCATCGCCGCCTACACCACGCTCGCACTGGTGATCTTCGCCGGTGCGGCCCAAGTCGATCTCGGCCTTGGCCTCGTGTTGGCAGCAGGGAACTCGACTGGAGCACTCATCTCGTCTCGACTCGCCCTCTCGCGAGGAGCGGGCTGGGTTCGGTGGTTTCTCATCATGGCTGCCATCGCCGCTGCGCTCAGGATGTTCTTGGCCTGACTCCACTCCTGGTTCGAAACCGCCTGTACAGGGCTGAACGCGCTCTGCCAATCAGAATCAGCCTGAAGCCGAGCCCCCCGCGACGGATCGGATCGGCCGATACGCACTGAGCACCTCGTTCAATGAGAGGTGCTCAGTGTGGGCCATCCTGTGGCGCATGCGTGGAGCCTCGGCTAACTGGATCGTGCAAACGGCGAGCGTTCGCGCTCGCCGGAATCGCCCTGACCTGATTTCCTAACGGCTGTCAAGAGGGTGTTGTTCACGCTGTGTGGGCGCGTTGGCATGGCCGGGGTGTCCGGTGGTGGCGTGGTCGAGCGCTGGTTTTCAGAGTCGGGCTAGGTCGGGTTTAGGCGTCCTCGTCGGCTGTGGCCGCGTCGTCTGCCCCGGGTTTCGTCATCGACAGCGAGCTCGGCAGCGAGGGCGGTTGCCTGGGCGTAGCTGATCGGATTGCCGTTGAGGTCTTGTGGCTGGTAGGCCCGGCCGGTGGTTGCGATGGCCCATGCCCGACAGGCGAGCTTCCGGGCTATGGCGGTGTTGGCCGAGATGTGGTTGTGGCCTCGCTCGACCATGAGCCGTCGGTAATGCTCGGCTAGCTGTGGGTCGTGTCGTCGAGCGACGTTGGCGGCCTGGTAGAGGGCCAGTCGTAGCTCGGCGGGTCCCTGTTTGGTGATGCGCCGGGAGGGGCTTTCGGTGAGGCCTGAGGACCACATTGACGGGTTGAGCCCGGTGTGCGCAACTGCTGTCTTCGCCGTGGGGAACTGGGTGGCATCTCCCCACCAGCCCCGAACAGCCGAGGAGCAGACTGGCCCCATCCCAGGGATGGTGATCAGCGGATCGTCGGGCCAGTGTCTCCGCCATAGTCCTGTCGCCTGACGTGTTGCATCAGTCTGGCGTTGATCAGCAGCGGCGATGTCGTCGAGCATGGCGGACACTTCCCAGGCGAGAGCGTCGAGGTCGAGACGTCCCTCCCAGAACCGAGCCCATCCGGCGGCCGTGTCACGAATCCGTTCCGCCCTTCGTTGTGGGTCTTTGTCGCGGCTGGATCCAGCCACGAGGTCAGCGATCGAGGATCTCCTTGCTCGGCTCAGACCTTCCAAGTGTGGCCAACGCGCAAGCAACGGTTGCGCCAGCGTGTGACCGCCGGTAGCTCGCCACAGGTCAGGGAAGGCCCAGGCGGCTAGAGCCCAGAGGCGGGTCTCTGCCCGGTGGGCGTCGACGGTGGCGATGTGACGGCGTCGCATCGCCCGGCGCAGAGCGATCTGACCCGAAGGCGGAACCGGAGCCGGGTCCACACCGAGGATCTCCTCGCAGTGGGCCAACATGTCGGCGTCGATCACATCGGTCTTGGAGGCGCCGGCGATAGCCGTCCGGAGGCGGGCCGAATCGCGGTTAGCGACAAAGCCGATGCCACATCCTGCATCGGTCACCGCATGAGCCAACGGAAGCCATGTCCCAGCGGTTGGTTCGGCGACCACCATCGCCCCCGCGTACGGCTCGAGACGACCAGTCAGCTCGGCCAGACCTGCCAACGTCGACCGGATCTTGAAGTCCTCACGGACCTCGCCCCGAACCGCCACCTGATGAGCAGCCACCACCGCAGCATCGATTCCTATGGACACCCGGACCGGGTTTGTGTTCACTTGCATCGAGGGGTTCTCCCTTCACACAGGCGGACACCGCCAGCCAGATGACAAATCTCTGCTCGGCCGGAATGCCCGCACCTGATTGTTCCCGGGAGAACCCCTCGCTCGCGCTCGACCAAAAAGCACCGGGGATGCTCCCGACTCCACCCGACATCGCAGGGCAGGGACGTAGCCCACCCAGCCATGTGATTCATACGGTGCATCGGACCCTCGGACCAGGCCAGACAGGATCCCACCAATTTCCTCAACCGAGTCTGCTCGAGAGCAGGCCCTGGAAACGATCAGGTCAACGGGCCCCAACGCCCAGGGCATTCACGTCACGACCAGGGCCCCTCCCAAGGTCACGCTACGTGACCACCCTCAGCGAGTGGAGGGACCCCTCATCAATACAAGGGGATTTGGTGGAGCTGACGGGATTTGACCCGTGACCCCCTCGTTGCGAAAGATGCGGTCAAAACCCTCTGACCAGGAGAAACGCCGACGAATTGTGGGCTTGTGGAGCGTCTGCGGGGCGAGCGGCGTGAGGCATGGTGTGTGCGGCTTCGGTACATGATGGACACGGTGGCTCCAGTAGGTGGGCGACAGTTTGTGGACGCGGCTCCGGTTCCTGGGCGAAAGTGGCTCCGGTAGGTGCCTGACACTGGTTGATCCTCGGCTTCTGGTTCCACCTCCTCTTCGATGACGACGACAACGTCGTCGTTTTCGTAGGAGGGTCTGGTCGTGTTGGTGGAGCTGGGTGTTGTGGAGCAGCGGTATCAGGCGGTGTTGGAGG
>DATKCE010000032.1:0-5426 GCA_035513335.1 Acidimicrobiia bacterium | reverse complement strand
GCCCGGCTCGCCCGAGGAGGACACCGATGGCGGCTTCAAGCACGGTGGCTGGTCGATGAAGTTCTTCGATCCCGAGGTCATGGGTGGTACCTACGACGAGTTGGCGGCGTCGAGCGACGCCCTGCTGCAAGGCCGGCGCACCTACCAAGTGTCGGCGGCTGCCTGGCCCAACCGTTCCGGGGAAGGCTTCACCGACTGGATCAACAACACCCAGAAGTACGTCGTCTCAGACACCCTCACCGAAAACGACATCTCCTGGCACCCGACGACGATCATCCGCGGCGCCGACCTGGTGACAAAGCTCAACGAGCTGCGTGAACAGCCCGGCGGATACATCTACCTCTACGGCAGCCCCACGCTCGTGCGATCGATGCTGGTGGCCGACCTGGTCGACGAACTGTTGCTCACGATTGAGCCCATCGTCCTCGGTGGGGGAAAGACGATCTGGTCGGATAACGGTCAGGCAATCGAATGGGAACTCGTCTCGACAGCGGAAGCCAAGACCGGAGCCCAGGTCTGCCGCTACGCCCGGGTCCGGTAGCCGACGTCTCCTAACGGAGCTTCATGAATCCGGCTTGTTCGCAGGCGTCAACCATGGCCCGGATGTCGTCGTAGTCGGAGACTCCGATCGGGACCCACTTCTCCACCAAGCCGAGGTCGAGGACCTCGCGGCCTCGCTCGGTGGTGTGGAAGCCGACCAGGATGTCGGTGACGGCGTCACGGAAAGCGGGGTCAAAACGCCGGGATACCGCCACCGGCTGGATCGTCGATGGTCCCAGGGACTCGATCACCTTGAGGTGGCTCGCCAGGTCGGGACGGTCTCGCATTTCGATCGCCAGGACCTGTGAGTCGATTGCCGATGCGTCCACCCGGCCGTCGGCGACCATCCGGATCGACTCCTCATGAAAGCCGGCGTTGATCACTTCTGAAAAGAAGCCACCGGTCTCTCCGATCGAGACGAGGTGATATCGGGTGATTCCGTATCCCGACTGCGAAAGCGGCTCGTTGACCGACCACGACCTTCCTCTCAGATCGAGAAACGACTGGGCGTCGCTGTCACGGTGAACGATCACATCGGAGTAGTAGACCGGCTTGCCCCCGTACCTTTCTCCCTGGAGAACCGGTGCGGCGATGGGCTCGGCAGGAGAGATCCCTTGCCGCTCGAACATAACGTAGGGAAGGCTGCAAACGAAACAGATGTCGTTGACGTCTTTCTGACAGTTCTCGTAGTCCGTCTCAACGATCAGTTCAGTGCTCATTCCCAACGCCTCGCCCACGGCGTCGGCGATCGCCTGATACACCGGGAGCATGTTCGGGGCCAGGAAAGTTCCAAATCTGAGATCGGCCATGGCGATCGTGAACCTATCGCGAAGGGCGCATCAGACCAAGCCGAGTGGTCAGTAGTCGGTAACCGGGTCCTGCTACAACTTGGGTTGCTGCCCGGGAGGAGTTTGTTGGCCACCATTGGCGATGCCGGTCGTCGGAAAGCGTCAGCTCGGTATGACGCCTTCCTGTCGTATTCGCATGCGGCGGACGACCTGCTGGCGCCGCGGCTGCAGGCGGGGTTGCTGCGGTTCGCCAAGCCGTGGTGGAAGCGCAGGGCCGTGCGGGTGTTCCGTGACCAGTCGTCGTTGTCAGCGAACCCGCACCTGTGGTCGTCGATCACCGAGGCGCTCGAAGCCTCAGCCTGGTTCGTCTTGCTGCTGTCGGAGGAGGCGGCGGGCTCCAAGTGGGTGAACCGGGAGGTCGAGTACTGGGTTGCTCACAAGGACGTCTCACGGCTCTTGCCCGTCGTCACCGACGGCGAGTTCGGATGGGAAGAGGGCGAGGTCTCGGCGGCGTCCACTGCGGCTCCTCCCGCTCTCTCGGGGGTCTTCTCGGAGGAGCCGCGGTGGGTGGATCTGCGCTGGGCGAAGCATGACGAGCATCTCGACCTGAGCGATCCGAGGTTCTCCGATGCCGTGGCCGACATTGCCAGCGCCATTCGTGGCGTCCCCAAGGACGAGTTGGCCTCCGAGGAGGTGCGTCAGCATCGCCGTACTGTGCGCACCGCGCTGGCTGGCGCCGTCGCCTTGCTGCTGTTCGGGATCGCAGCCACCGTCGGCGCAATAATTGCCGTCGACAAGACGAACGAGGCGAGAGCACAGCAAAGCGCCGCCGAAAACGCCAGGGCCGATGCGGAAGCCGCCCAGACCCTTGCGGAGGATGAACGCGACCGTGCCAACGCCGAAGCCGACCGGGCCAACGCCGAAGCCGATCGTGCCAACCGGGTGTCGGGTCACCTGATCGACGTCTTTGTGCAACCGGCTCTCAGCAATGCCCCTCCACCCGGATCGGACGTTCTGCCGGGCGACGGAGACGACCCGCCGACTGCACTCTCGGCCGCGCCCGAGACGGCGCGCCTCGACTTCTTCTTGCTGTACTGCGAGTCCGGGAACTGTTTTCGGGACGCCCAGATCGTTCATCCCGATGGCAGGCGCGAAGGCGGTTGGCGCGCCTACCGGCCATTCCACATTCGCCATGGTTTCGTCAACAGCAACGAGGCGCCGCTCCCGCTCGACGGTCCCGACAATCCCGGCTACGACCTACGTGTCTTCGTGACCAGGGTGGATGGGCCGCCGCTCGCCGATGGGTCGTTCCCTCTCGACCAGACATTCCGATTCCACGTCGACTACCGGGTACGTGAGATCAGCGACCAATGTGGCACGGAGTATGCACTGGGGGAACGGACCGATCCGCAGCCCTGTGAGATGTTCGTGCACGACTTTCCCGAAGGACTCCCCCCGGGTCGCTACGACTTCTGGGTCGAGTGGCGGGCTCCGTGCCTGGTGTGGCTAGGCGACGAAGATCTCTGCTCCGGCATAACAGTGCCGCTCGATCTGGTCGTCTCCCAGGTGAACACTCCCGTTTACTCCGACGAGTTCACGGAGGAGGACGACGACTGGTCGTCCGACTGACACGCTCCGATCACCTGGATGACAGGCTGGGGCCCGTACTAACGGCTCTTGATCGTTCCCAGACTCGGGCAGGAGTCGATGCGGTAGGTCTCGCATTCTTCGGCGGTGAAGCCGCGGGTCAACCTCGAAGCCGCGAGGTCCTTCAGTTCATCGAGGTCGAGGGTGATTGTCGTCCACAGGCCGGTGGCAGCACCGATGACAATGTGGGTCTCGTCGAGCCAGTAACCGTCGGAGGCCCCGAGCAGCGGAATCCGGAAGGCTTCAGTGCCGGCGTGGGTGTCCCAGATGCGGACGTAGCCGTCGTTTTGGGCGATCAGGATCTTGGAGCCGTCGGGAGAAAAAGAGATCCCTCGGTTTCCGCCGGGGAAGAAGGAGGTGATCGGCTGCCAGGTGCCAGTGTCGTAGACAGTCAATTCCCCGGAGTCCCAGCTGAAGAGGGCCACCAGTTCTCCGTTGGAGGACACGTCGGACCAGAAGAAGGAGCTGAAACGGAACTGCAGGGTCGCCACCACCCGCCCGTCGGAGAGGTCGACAACCTTTGCAACTTGTCCGTCGCTGCTGAGGAGCCAGGTCCCGCCGTGGGCCAGGACGGTGCTATCCCCCGCCGGCAGGGCCGGCACGGTCTGTTCCACCAGCGTGCGGGCGTCGAAGATCTTCACCTGGCCGCTCGGATCGGTGATCAACAGGCTCGACTCGTCGGGGCTCAGGAATGCCAAATCCACCAAGAAGTAGTCGCCTTCCCGATCGGCGCACGGGATCGCCGTAGAGCCGAAGCCACTCCGTTCGACCGCCTCCAGAGTCGTCCAGCAGCCGGCCATTTCCTCAACGTTGTCGTTGGCGGGATCCCAGGCCACCACCGGGCCAAACTCGGGCGTGTCTTCGGATACCTCGAGGAGCACGATGCGTCCATCGGGAAGAGGTATGGGTCTGTTCGTCTCGGTGGGACGGCGGTATGTGCTGATCTGGCCGGAAGCGCGGTCGAAAGGCACCACATCGGGATGGATGCGAAGAGTTGAGAAACCCAAGAAGACACCGGTGTCTCCGGCGGTGGCGATGGAGCTGGCGTTTACGAAGTAGCCGGTATCGACCGTGTTGATCTCACCTCCAGCCGTGGTCGACAGATCCCACGTGAGCACCTCACCGTCGAGGTTCGACTGCAGCAGGGTGTCGCACTGAGCGGCGCAGTCGTACGAGACCGGAGCGCCGGCAGGGCTCAGCCGATGAACCAGCTTGCCCGACTCCAGGTCAAAGACCAGCACCTCGTGCCCCCCTGTCCCCACAATCAGCCGGGAGCTGTCGGCAGTAAAGGCCTTGGTCAGCACCAGCAGGTCGAAACCGGTGAGGATGTCGGTCCGGGTCCCGGTCGCCACCTCGATCACATCGAGGCCGCCGATCCCATCTACTACCAAGCGTTGTCCATCCGGGCTGAGGATCCCTCCATCAGCGGGGTGTTGCAGGATCATCTCCCGAGTGGCAACTTCGAAGACGGTGCTGCCCGATCTTTGAGAAATGACGCTGGCAACCGAGAACCGCGATCCGTCGGTGGTCCAAGACAGCGCCTCGCCGGTCGTCTCCCAGCGGTGCACCGATTCGAACGTCTCGGCGTCGAGCAACTCGACCGCCCACCGTCCCTCCTGACAGTCGGGGCCGGGGAGGCCCGCCAATGCCAGCCAGGCTCCGTCGGGGGAGAACCGGGGCAGCGGTAGCGCCTCGACACAGGAGGGATAGTCGATGGTCCGCAGCACCTCTCCTGTCTCGACCCGCAAGATGATGACCCTGGGCGGCAGGTCGTCGGGGGTCTCCGAGCCCGGCCGGGGCGTCGTTGGCGCGGAGATGGGGGGTGTGAAGCCCTGCCGGGCGGAGTCCGCCACCCCCACCGCCAGCACTTCACCGTCGGCGGAGAAGGAGAGGGAGAAGAAGTCGTCCACGGTCGTCGAATCGGTATAGGAGAAGATCTCCCGGCCGCTCCCCACATCGGTCACGGTGACCTTGCCGTCGAGGTGGGCAACGGTGGCCAAGCGAGTCCCGTCGGGGGACAGGTCGAGCGCCACGAAGCCCCCCGATGGAGAGACGGCCTCCCGGCTGCGCAAACGGCTGGCATGGGTGGCCTCGCGCAGGGCGTTGATCGATTCGATCGGCTGCTCGGCTCCCGGGGGGGTCGACTCGATCGCCTCCAGCCCGAGGAGGATGCTCAACTCCGGATTGTCATCCAGCAGGTTGATTGCCGAGGCGGCCAGCTCGCGGGAACGGGCGAGCGATTCGGCCGACTCCGCCCGGACCGTTTCCGCCTCGGCCAATACCCGTTGGGATTCGGCCTGGTCGCGCTGATCGACCGCGATCACCGCCCCGGTGACGGCGGCGACCGCGAGGACAGCCAGGGCGATCCCCGCCCCCCAGGCGGTGCGCCGGGTGCGGCGGTGCTGGCGGACCTCCTCCGATTCGAGGTCGTCCTTGGGGATGTCCCGCAAC
>DATKCE010000031.1:0-111677 GCA_035513335.1 Acidimicrobiia bacterium | reverse complement strand
TCGGTGACAACACCGCGGCGGTTGAGCAGCGGCTTGGGGAGCGGGGTGCGGAGCCATCCTTGGTCAAGCGCCTGCTCCCGATGCTGGCCCCCTTGGTAATGGGATGGCTATCCCGGCGTCTTGGCGAGAACGTGAGGGAAGACCCCAGGACTCCGGAAACCGACCGTTCCGGTGGCCTCGGCGATGTTCTGGGCGACATGATCGGGGGGCGGCCGTCAGATCGGGGCGGAGGTCTCGGAGACCTCCTTGGAGACCTCTTCGGCGGCGCCGACGCCAGGACCAATCGCGAGGATGGGCGACCCGGGCTTGGAGACCTAGTTGGCATCATCGGCAACCTCGCCGGCTCCGCAGGCCGCCACCGAGATGACCTGCCCGACATCAAGGATCTGATCCGAGCCCGGAGCAGTTGAGCGGGGGGGCTGGTCTATCCGTTGCTGCTAACAGGTCGTTCGGCGGCCGCCGAAGACCCGCGTCAGGCGCTCTCGTCTCTGAAAACTCCCCCTCCGCCAACTGATCTAGTTTCAGGGCAGTTCACGACGCGAGAAAGCCCCCGCTCACAGCGGCTTTCCGTCGGTGGGCCCTGGTGGACTTGAACCACTGTGTCGAGCAGACGTTCGTGACTGCTACCAAGCCTTTGACCTGAAAACAAACCGCTCAACCGGAGTTTGTGTCACGACTGTGTCACACGAGTAGCGAGGAAGAGCCTGTCTATGCCGCTGGCTTCCGCTTTGTGAACAAAGCTGGACGAGACGCTTGCGGGGACTACAGAGGTCTGGCCGAAGCTTGCACAACACAATGTCTGGACGCGCTCTCGACGCCAGAAACTCCTAATAGGCGCCCGCCAGTCGGTTACCCAACCGAATCACCGGTCTGTCACCCTCATCGGGGAGCCGGATCAGACAGGGAATCCACCCCACCGACAACCTCAAGATAGCCAAGAACCCAGATCTTCGCTGGGTCCGTGAACCCCGCCAAGGATAACGTGCATATCTTGTGATATCGATCGAGTCAGGACTCGACATCGTTGGGGTCTCAATGTGCGGGTCTCATTGTGTAGCTTCGTGACCAATGAATCGTGGAGGGATCCTCTGGTTTGCGATGGCTGGCTTGTTCGCCGTGGCTCGCTGGGTCCTCGAATTCGCCGACATCCAGTATTACGACCCCGAATCGCTTCTCGACTACAGCGGAGTTTTCCTCCAAACCGCAGCGGGACTGACAACCGGAGTTGCCTTGCTGATCTTGTGGCGTGACCCACCTGTGCAACGGGGAGCGTTCCTCATCGCTCTTGCTGGTGTCGCCGCCATAGCGCAGGGGCTTGGAAACCTCATCGAAGATGGCCTTGGTTGGGAGTGGGGCGTTTGGGGATTCTTCGTTGGCGGCGTGGGCATGGTGATCACCCTGGCCCTGGCGGGGATCCTCAACTTGACAGTGAGGGACCACTTACGCTGGTCGGGTTTGTTCCTCATCCTCGGAGCGACGGGTGGGATGCTCGGGTTAGGCCTGCTGATCATGGGTTTGACTTGGATCGCATTCAGCTCCTGGATCTACCTGACCACCATCGCTCGTCAACCAGTCTTGGGTAGCTAGAACCACACAAGACCGGACAATCCCTAGTCGGCACCGACTCGGTATGAAACTCGATGTATCGGAGCGATGACAGAGCATCGAAGTCGACGCGCAGGCATGAGATCTTCTGGTTCACAACAGGCACGACAAGCGCGATTTATGTGTTGCACCAATGCATCAAAGATCCACAGACGATTGCCGGGTTCGTCCTCGAGCACGAGAGCGAGCCCGACCTCACCACTTTCCTACGCCAGCGGATGGAGACCGCCTACTTCGCCACTGCCGTGCTGGCGCCCGAGGACGCAGTCGCCGCCCGGCTGCTGGTGGCGAAGGAGAATCACGACATCGATGTCGAGGACGTGAAGGAGCTCTTCTACGTCTCCTACGACATGGCCGCGTGGAGAACCGCCAACCTCCTGACCCGGCATCTGGGGATCAACTGTCATCTCCTGGTCAGCGACGACATGGGGATAGTGGTCAAGGGCTATGCCAATGACGGGCTACCGGTCCCCGGGACGAATACGGTGGCATCGAGACCCAGCGGCTCTGCCGCCGGTGGGGCGCCCGGGTCACCTTCGACTCTCCGGACAAGTTCGGCACCCATCACCAGTACACCGACACCCCGAACGGCACGTACTTCTGCACCACCCACGTGGAGGCGGGGCGAGCCCCGGCTCACGCCATCACACTGGGGGTGGACTTCGACGACGCCCGATGGTTCCGGGGGCGGGACACCGGAACCGGGAGACCTCGACATGCCCCGACCTGTCTTGTTGCCGGGTGCCTGATCCCGGTCTGGCCGAGCGGTGGTCGGGCAAGGTCATCGTGTCGGCACGGTCGCAGTCGCGGATCCTCGGGTTGATGGCTCCCGACCCCTACCCCGATCTCGACATGCCCGAGGTTCTGTCCGTGGTCGAGTCCCATTCGCCTTCCTAATGCTTGGGAGCCGGGATATCCGGCTCTACTGCATCGAGAAGCTGAGACAGAGTCACTCGCCCGCGGCATAAGACTGGATTCGAGGCGCCACCAGCTCGACTATGTCCTCGATGGGAGCCGACGCGATGGGCTCGAGGCGCATCACATAGCGGGTCATGGCGACCCCCACCAGTTGTGAGGCCATCAGCAGGGCTCGCAAACGCGGGTTCTCCCCGCCGATGAGGGGAGAGATCTGGTCCAGCACGGAGGTGGTGAGGAACTGGCGAAAAGCGTCCGCCGCCTGATGCTCACCACCCATCGCCGATCGTAGGATGCCCAGAAGCGACACCCGGGCGGCCTCCTGTTCCCACACGAAGAAGAAGGTCTCGGCGAGCCGGCGGCCCAGGTCCTCACGGTCTGCGGCAAAGACCGACTGTAATTTCTCAACAGCGGGGATGGGGATCTCGATCGACGTCGCAAACAACTGGTCCTTCGTCCCGAAGTAGTGGTAGATCAGCGAAGGGTCGACATCGGCCTCATTCGCGATTTCCCGGATGGTTGCCCGGTCGTAGCCCACCTTCCCGAAGACGCGCTTCGCCGCATCGAGTATCTCGGAGCGGGTATCCGGGGATCCGGTACGTCTCCCGGTTCGTTTGGCACTCATCGGGACAACGCCACGAATGCCTCTTCGAAGGATGCGGGGACCTCCTCGACACGGGCCCTGCCATCGACGATCTCGCCCACCGCCCCGACATCCAGCCCCACGACCCGCCAGCCATCACCGGCCATCAGAACCGTGCCGCCGGCCTCACTTATACACGCCAGGGCGGATCCGGACACCTCACCGGAGACGGCAACCGAACGGGCCCCACCGATCACGTCGGACACCGAACCCGAAGCCACCGCCCTGCCCGCCGCCATGAGCACCACACGATGGCACTCCTCGGCTTCCTCCATGTAGTGCGTCGAGACGAGCACCGATGCACCATCGTCGGCAGTCTCATGGATCGTCTCCCAGAGACGTGCACGCCCCAAAGGACCGACACCGGAGGTCGGCTCGTCGAGGATCAGGACCGATGGCTGGTGGCAACGGGCTACCAGGAACGACAGCCTCCGCCGCAGCCCGAGTGAAAGGTCGCCCACCTCGTGGTCGGCGACTTCCCCCAGGTTGGCTTCGGCGAGTGAGGGCACGGGGACGCCGAAGGCAGCGGCAGCGAAGGACAGATTCTCCGCAACGGTCAGGTCGCGGTAGAGACCGAGGCCCTGGGGAACGTATCCCATCACATGACGGTCGATCCGCCGCGGCGACTGCCCGCCAATGAGCACCTCCCCGGTCGTCGGCTCGAGAAGACCCAGCAACATCCTCATGGTCGTCGTCTTCCCCGCCCCGTTCGCTCCGAGGAGACCGACCACCTCACCCGGTCGCACCTCGAACGACAGCTCGGACACGGCCGCCACGTCCCCGAACCTCTTGGTGAGGTTGCGAGCGGCTATCGACGTCATCGGTCTTCTCCCGCCAGGGCCGCCACGGTCACGACATCGGCGAGATCGGGGCTGATCTCGCGTGCCCCGGGGACATCCGACCCATCAGGGGACCACACCCGCCACGACTCGCCCCGGTGCCAGGAAAGTTCACCCCGCCTCTCACCCGTCTCGAAGAGACGACCCGACATGGCCGCGACCGTGTCGGCCACCGAACCGCTCGCCAGGACCTTGCCCTCGTCGAGCGCCAGCACCGAGTCGCCGCGGGCGGCCTCGTCGACATAGGTGGTGCTGACCAGCACCGCACGATCCTCCCGGGCCGAACGGTTGATGAACGACCACAGCTCTACCCGGCTCACCGGGTCGAGACCCGTCGTGGGCTCGTCCAGGATCAACAGATCGGGCTCCGATAGAACCGCCATGGCCACGCCGAGCTTTTGACGCATTCCACCGGACAGCTGCCGTCCCAGCCGGTCGCGGGCATCGTTCAGCTCGGTCACCTCGAGGAGCTCCTCGATGCGGGATCGGGAGTGGTCGATGCGGAGTCGGTAGCCGCCGGCGACGAACTGGAGGTTCTCGAGGACAGAGAGATCGCCCCAGACCCCCGAGGTCTCGGGCTGAAAACAGGTTCGTTCCGGACGCCTGACCTCACCAGCGCCAACATCCTCGAGACCGACGATCGTCCGGCAGAGCGTCGTCTTCCCGGCTCCGTCGCCACCCACTACCACCGCGATCCGGCCGGGCTCCAGGTCGAGGGTGACATCGTCGAGCGCATGAGTCGACCCGTAGGACACCGAAACACCTTCAACGCCCCAGGTCATGCTGTCACCGGGGAGCGCGCGGGCCGGAGCTGGCGGGCGAAACGGATGACGGCGAGTCCGAAGATGGCCGCCCCCAGCAAGGTCAGCAGACCGAGCGGCATCAGCAAGTCGCCGAGCCCGGCTCCGCGGATCATGACGCCCTTGGCCACTTCGTTGAAGTAGGTCAGCGGGAGGAGATACCCGATCCAACGCACTCCGGGAGCCATCGACGAGAGCGGGAAGATGATGCCTGAGAGCATGATCTGGGGAAGGACGGTCATGAGTGCCAGCTGGATCGACTGGGCCTGGTTCTCCGAGACCGAGGAGATGAGGACACCCAGTCCCAGGGCGACGAACAGGAACATGAGGGCCCCGAGTGCCAGCGGGAAGAGGGAGCCGTTGAACGGAACGTCGAAGAGGAGGGTGCCGATCAGCAGCACCAGCACGATGTCCATGAGCGCGATGAGGAAATACGGTGCGATCTTGCCGATGAAGACGTCCTTGGGCTTGAAAGGCATGACAGAGAGCTGTTCTAGGGTCCCGGCCTCGCGCTCTTTCACTACCGACATCGAAGTCACCAGCGTCCCAACGAAGACGATGATCAGCCCGGCGAGGCCGGGGACGAGAACCGCCGAGGTGTCCAGCTCCGGGTTGAACAGGACCTCGTAGCTGAGTCCGGGAACCTCGCTCTGGGCCGCCGTGATGACGCGCACTGCCGCCTGTGCCATGAACAACTCTCCGCCGTCGATCATGGCCCGGATCTCGGACCCCTCGGCGACGATGGCGACGTGGGCGTCACCGGAGACGAGGGCTTCCTCTGCGGCGTCCACACCGCTGTCACTGTTGACCGTGTCGACCCGGAACAGCTCGGGAAGCTGCTCCGCGACCTGGCCGGCCCGGTCACCGACTATCGCCGTCGGAATCTCGTCGACGTCGAAGCTGGCGGCATATCCGAACACCAGCAGCAACAACACCGGCATGACGATGAGCATCGCCAGCGTCCGCCTGTCCCGGACCACCTGCCGGAACTCCTTCACGATCATCGCCAGCACCATGCATCCTTAATTCAACGCCTGTTGAATTATGTAGGTGCAGCCGTACTCCTGTCAAGTCTCCTTCGGAATGCACCAGGGCCGGATATCCGGCTCCAGAACCTTAGGAAGCGCTCTCGACGAATTCCCGGAGGTCGGCGGCCAACTGCTTGAGCGACGGCTGGTGGATATACATCATGTGGCCGGCCTCGTAGTAGGTCATCTCGATGTTGTCGCGCACCTCGGGGTCGCGATGCCCATGTGTGCGGTGACCACGCCCTGGTAGTGCGATGACGTTGAGCCGTCAGGTACTCCGCAAGATCGACGACGCGCTGCGCGCCGAGCTCGACGAAGAGAAGGGCGAGTGGATGGCCAAGGTTCCGATCTCTGGGGCCACCAAGGCGGTGTGGCAGAGATACTGCCAGGCGGTGGGTGTCGGTATGGGTGAAGGTGTTGCCCTGTTGATGCTCCACGAGCTCGCCTCGGTGGCCGGGGAGGACGCTGAGACGCTTGCTGACCGTCTCCACACCCGAGAAGCAGAAATGAACGCCAGAGCCAGAGAGCTGAAGGATCTTGAGAAAGAGCTCAAGCGGCGTAACCGGACTCTGTTCCTCAGGGAGACCGACCTCGAGGACCGGGAAAAGGAGGTGGCTGCACGAGAGGAGAATGTCGCCGTCGTCGAACAGAGGCTCGGGCAACAGTTACGGGCACCCATGAGAAATGAACCCGCCAGCCGGCCAAAGCGAAAACTGGGACGCAACGAGCAATGCTGGTGCAAGTCGGGCAGGAAGTACAAGAACTGTCACCTCGCTTCTGATCAATCCCGTTGAGGAGCCTTCCCTGTCGGGGATGGATCAAGTCAGGTTCCGCTCCCCTTCCTCCGAGACATCACTATCTCCGGGCAGAGCACGGCTGTTGACGGCGTCGACGTCGACGCCAATGAGGTCCGACAACTCACGTCGGAACCGGCAGAGGTCGAACAGCTAGCGTCTCGCTGGACATCGATGAGGAAGTCGCTATGAGAGCGCGAGTGAAGGTCTTCCCGGGCGACCGAGCCTAAGGAGCCACACCTTCGAGATCCGCGTCTCTGTGTCCCTCACTCAACGTAGGGTCCTTCGGGTGGACTTTGAATGGGATGCCTCCAAAGCCGACTCAAACCAGAAGAAGCATGGCGTCTCTTTCGAGGAGGCGAGCACGGCGTTCGGTGATCCCCTCTCGTTGACCATCCCGGATCCTGACCACTCCCAGGAGGAGGATCGTTTTGTCCTCATTGGAGAGACCTATCAACGGCGACTCGTCGTCGTGGTCTTCACCGAACGCGGAGATCGACTCCGACTTATCAGCGCTTAGGCTGGCAACCCGGAGGGAGAGGCGAACCTATGAGCGCTGAGAGACCAGACGAGGACATTCGCAAGGAGTACGACTTCAGCCGCGGTGAGCGTGGGAAGTACGCACGCCGGTACAGGGAAGGTTCGAACGTGGTCGTCCTCGACCCTGACGTGGCAAAGGCCTTCAAAACTCGCGAGGCGGTGAACACCGCTCTACGAGCTATCGCCGAAAAGAACCAGGAAGCGCACAAAGACTGAATGTCCACCGACGGCGAACACATCCGGCCAGTCATTGTCACAGACGAGTGCACACCTGCGGTATCGGTTGACTGGTTTACCGGGAGGGCGCCACCACGGTGTCGCCTTCAACATGGGTGTCGGGCAAGCGCCCGATCGTGATTCCGATCCTGACTTGGAGACATCGTGTCCGATAGCCGAACCCGTTTCGCAAGATGGTCGCTGGGACGGACGGACCATGCGCCAGTGGCTGCCCGAGGTGGTCCGCGACATCGTGACGAAAGTTGATCCGGTGCGAATCATCCTCTTCGGCTCGGCGGCACGTGGGGAGATGGGTCCTGACAGTGACCTCGACCTGCTGGTGATACTGGATGAACTCAAGCCTGGGGAGAGGCCACGCTTGATGGGCGAAATCCGTTTCGCCATCCGGGCTCCGATGGCTATCGATGTATTGGTTACCGATCTCGCCGAGTGCGAGCGACGAAAGGACGTGGTGGGCTCGCTTCACTATTGGCCGCTTCGCGAGGGCGAGGTCGTCTATGAGCGAGCAGCCTGAACCCAACCTCGACGAGGCACGTCGATAGTCGGCTCAAGCATCCGAAGACCTGTCGACAGCAGCGTGACTCAGCAACGACCTGGAGTACCCAGGCAGAGAATCCTCGATACCGTCGCCATCAGCCCGGACTACCCGTAGCGCTCTTCCATCCGGTTGGCGAGGCGCTCCAGATCCTCCTCGAACAGCGACCCGTACACGTCCAGGGTCATCTTCGCCGAAGCGTGGCCGAGGGCTCGCTGCACGGCCTTGATCGAGGCCCCGGAGGCGATCATCAGAGACGCCGCGGTGTCCCTCAGGTCGTGCGGGACGAGATCGGGCTTGCCGATCTGTTCGGCGGCAGGAGCGAACACCCGTTTGCGGAAGTTGCCGTGACGGACCGGTCCACCCCTGGCGGCGGTGAAGACCAGACCGTCGGCATCCCGATCCTCGAGGAGTGGCTCCAGCCGGTCGACGACGTACTGAGGGACGATCACAGTCCGAGTCTCATAGGTCTTGGGCGGCCCGAATACCAGACGGCCGCCAACTTCGGTCGCTGCCTCCTCGACTCTCACCCGGCGTCGCTTCTGGTCGACCCTCCCCGCGCGCAACGCCACCGCTTCACCAAAACGCAACCCCGACCATCCGAGGAACCAGACCAGAGGTCCGTATTCACCACACTCGTCAGCAAGGTTTCCCAGTTCGTCCGCGGTCAAGAAGAGCTGGCGTCGCGGGCGTACGGAGGGCTGTTTCACCTTGGCGGCGGCGTTGCGCGCCAGCCGACCGTCGTCGACGGCCTGGCCGAGGATCGAGCGCAGGAGGCGTGCGGTCTGCCTCACCGTGGCCGCTGACAGACCATTCGCCAGAAGGCCGGCCTGCCACGACCGGATCTCTTCGGTAGACACCGCGCGGAGTGGGCGGCTGCCGAACGCCTGGATGATGTGGGAGCGGACAAGAGCCTCATAGGTTGCGACCGTCTTCGGTGCCAGACCCTGGCGGGCTTCGAGCCAGGACTCGGCGTACTCACCGAGGAGGACGGTTCCGGCTTGCGGATCAACCCAGGACCCGGCCAGAGCGGCGTTCTCTTCGGTGAGGAGCCACCGTTCGGCGTCGACCTTACGTCGGAAGCTCTTCGAATGCTGGCGGCCGTCGGGGCCCCTGTAGCGGGCCCTCCATGGCTTCGGTCGGTCGATCTTCTGGATCGATCCCATTCGCGACTCCTCGCTCGTGTCACGTGTGTGTCACAAGACAATTGAAATGTAGTCGAAACAACGCGAAGTCACGAAAGACCACGAAAGAAGTCAGGGAGGAGCGTTTTTCCTGGCCAGAGACGCTTCTTGAGCGTTTCCTCTGGCCGGGAGATGGTGGGCCCTGCAGGACTTGAACCTACGACCTCTTGCGTGTCGAGCAAGCGCTCTACCAGGCTGAGCTAAGGGCCCTCTTCACTCGCGAACCCCGAAGAATAATCGCCGAAACACCGTATGCCATCGTCGTTCCTCGTCGGGCCAATGGATCCACCATGATGAGCGTGACCATAGGCCCTGACGATTGCCGTGGTCTGAAGCGAGACTGGCAGTCTCGTGCCCAAGATCTCCAGAAATCGGCAAGCCCAGGAACCCGAGCCCAACCGTAGTCATCGGCAAACGGCGTTCGGCAAGCCGCCCACCGTCGATCGGCGGCCGATGCAGCTGAAGGCCGGCGCCTGGCGGATCGTCTGGGTGCTCGCAGCAGTCGCTGGCATGGCGGCGATCTACCCATTCCGCTCGGCTGACAATGCCGAGGAGGTTGCCGACGTTCAGGGACTGGTCGACGCGATGAGCGCCGCTCACGACTCGATCACCAGCCGTGGGGCGAATGTGGGGGACTTCATACTTGCGGAGTACGGGTTCACCGGATTCGTGGCGGTCACGCCAGGCGGCGTACCTGCCGAGGGCCTGATTGGCCAGTCCGGAGACCACTGTGTCGTTATGCACTGGACGGCGCCCAATATCGCCCAGGTCGGCAGGCTGACTCCCGACCAGGGCTGCGACCCGACCCGAATCACCGAGGTTCCCATTCGGCCCAACCACGGATATGTCCCCGGTACCGGACCACCATTCGACGTCACCCCGCTGATCTACGAGGCACAGACCCCGTTCTGGTTCATCGGCACTCTGATCGTCCTGATCTGGATCACGATCAAGGCGGCCCTCGACTTGTTCTTGATTGCGCTCAGACCCGACCACTTCTTCTCAGGCGAGTGACCGAATCGATCTCATCGCCCCGACGCGAGAAAACCCCCGGTAGCACCGAATACCAGGGGTCTTGCTTGGAGGCGACGACCGGAGTCGAACCGGTGTAACGGGTTTTGCAGACCCGCGCCTAACCACTCGGCCACGTCGCCGGATGGGCTGATTCTGACCGTCGTTGGAGCGGAAGACGGGATTCGAACCCGCGACCTCAACCTTGGCAAGGTTGCGCTCTAGCCAACTGAGCTACTTCCGCGAGAGCCAGCAGTGTAGTGCCGCGACCACCCCAACCAAAAGGCCTACTGGCCCGTAGAACCGAAGCCTCCGGCCCCGCGGTCGGTCTCGTCGAGGTCGTCCACCTCGACCCATTCCACCGCGGGGATGGGGACGATCGCCAGCTGTGCGATCCGGTCACCGCGGCGGAACTCGGCGTCCTCCTCGCCGTGGTTGATCAACAGCACGCTGATCTCACCCCGATAACCCGAGTCGATGAGCCCCGGCCCGTTGACCACCCCGATGCCATGGCGGTGGGCGTGGCCGGATCGCGGCAATATCAGCCCGGCGAAGCCGACCGGGATGGCCACCGCGATGCCGGTGGGGACGGCAGCCCTCACACCCGGGGCGAGCATGAGGTCGATTCTCGTGTGCAGGTCGACGGCGGCATCGTCGATATGAGCGGTGACGGGAATCGGGAGTTCCCTATCGAGACGTAAGAAATTAACCTGCATGGTGTCTGGGGGCATTCGGGCGGAGTCACCCGACTGTAAGCGAGCATCCTCATGACTGCGACAATCAAGCCGCCCGACAGCAGAACGAGCGCTCGTCGTCGTTCGCTCCGCTTCTCTTCACTCGAGACCCTCGGGTTCTCCGATGCCACCACTACCTGGTCCGATTCCCCGGTGACTGAGAAAACGGTCGACAAGCCCGAGGATCATCGACGCGGTCGCCACGAGGCCGAACCAGACCCATTCTCGGATTGGCACCCGGCGGAGATCGGAGGCCCACTCACCGGACGCAAGGTCAGGTGGAGTGTGGTCGTCATCTTCGTCCTCGTCGTGGCGGGAGCCGCCGCTTTCGCGTATTGGCTCTACCAACGTCCCTCCGTCATCGAGCAGGCTTCCGTGGCAACGGTCACCGAGCGTGCCCTCGCCCTCGACGCATCACTGTCCGCCCTCGATGATTTCAACGCCGACCTGCTCGGAGACACCGCCTCGACCGGGACCGCGAAGCTCTTCGCCTTGGAGAGCGAGGCACGCACGCTGTTCAGCACCTCGGGGGCTCTCGACGGGTCTGCCACCGAGCTCCGCTCCGCGGCGCTGCGGGCGGCGAGCTCGACACTCGACGGCGTCCGACTTGCCGACGCCGCCCACTCCTATCGGGCCGCGGTGCTCCCGACCCTCGTTCCCCCCACACTCGAGACCGATCCGGAGCTGATCGCCCTCGACGAGGCGGCCCGTCAATTCGGCGCCTGGCAGCTCTCTTTCGACCAGATGCGAACTGCCCTCCCCGACGAGGTGCTGCCAGACGTGACCCAGCAGCTCGACATCCTGGCCGGTGACCTGACCTCCATAATGGGGCGATATGTCGACGCTCTGCGCGAAGACGACGAGGCTGGGGCCAACGGGGCACTCCTCGAGTTGAGCAGTCGGCTCGCACAGATCCGCAGCGTGATGAACAACGCAATCGCCGATGTGCACGGGAGGGTGTCGGGGCGGGTGGCCGAAGCGAGAGAGAGCCTCGACCGGCTCCTGGGGCGCTGAGACCGGCCGAGAGCGAAGACTTACGCAGAACCTACCGACAAGGCCATCCGATCGACGACCGCGCCCAAGCGGATCTCTTCTAGTCAGCCGCCTCCAGCTCGGCCATCTCCTTTTCGAAGTCGGCGGCGCCCTGGAACTCCTTGTAGACCGAGGCGTACCGGAGATAGGCGACCTCGTCGAGATCACGGAGCCGGTCGAGGACGAGCCTCCCGATCTCCTCGGAGCTCACCTGAGGCCCGGAGGCGCGCACCGTGTCATCGATCCCGTCGACGACACTCTCGACGTCAGAACCCGAGACGGGGCGGTCGGCCAGCGCCGCTGAGATCCCCGAGGCCAGCTTCGTCGGGGAGAACGGCTCGAGCCGACCCGAACGCTTCACCACCATCAACTGTGGCTCCAACCGCTCATACGTGGTGAAACGGTGGGCGCAGACCTCGCACTGACGGCGACGACGTATCGCGTTGCCGTTCTCGGCGGGCCGGCTGTCGATCACCCGGATCTCGGTGGCGCCACATGCGGGGCAGAGCATCGCCCCAGGGTAAACGTGATGCGTGGCTTCAGGGCTGTGGAATCCGGAGAACCTGACCCACCTGGAGGGAGCTGGAGGTGATCCCGCTCCGCTCCTTGATGGCTTCGATGGTCACCCGAACGTCCTCTCCCTCACCGGAGTGTCCGGAGGCTATCTCCCAAAGAGTGTCGCCCTGGGCCACCACATACTCGGTGGACGGTCCAGGCGGCTCGTCGGCGCCGGCGGCCCCTCCGATCAGGAGGAAGACGATACAGATGGTTGCAAGGAGCACGGACAGCTGAACGGAAAGCTGTGATCGTGTCATCTGCATGTCTCCCTCCTGATCGGGCCCGCTTGGTTGCTGCTGGATGACATTCGGAGTAAACCGAACGTGCGTTCGATACTGTACCGAACAGTTGTTCGATGTCAAGCCGAATCTGCGCTCCAACATGGAATAGCCTGCCAGGCGCGTGTGACACTTTCGATGTCGGGCGGATTCGAGGACCCACATCGGGGTGGCCCCCCACTACAGAAAGTCGAACAGGTGTTTGGTGGGCGGGGATGGGGGAGACTAACCTGGCGAACACCCGTTCGAAGAGGAGTCAGGATGCTCACGGACAGACAGCAACAAGTACTCGACTACATAAGGGACATCGTCGCCGACCGCGGCTATCCGCCTTCGGTGCGAGAGATCGGCGACGCCGTCGGCCTCAGCTCCCCGTCATCGGTGCATGCCCAGCTCAACTCACTGGTGGCGGCGGGCATGATCAAGAAAGATCCGTCGAAACCGCGTGCCATCGTCGTGGTGGACGAGACCCCGGAGGCCCCCGCTATCGAGGATCGTCGCCTACGCGACGTGCCGGTGCTCGGCCGTATCGCCGCCGGCACTCCAATCCTGGCCGCCGAACACGTCGACGAGTTCATGCCGCTCCCCACCGAGCTCGTCGGAGACGGTCCTGTGTTCCTCCTCGAAGTGAAGGGCGACTCCATGGTCGACGCCGGGATACACGAAGGCGACCTGGTGGCAGTGCACAAGCAGTCCGACGCCCGCGATGGAGAGATCGTGGCCTGTCTCATCGACGGGGAAGAGGCCACCGTGAAGCGTCTCCAGCGCAAGGACGGGCAGGTGTACCTGCACTCCGAGAACCCCTCCTACGAGCCCATGGTGTTCACAGACGGTGTCGAGTTGATCGGTAAGGTCGTCAGCGTCCTCCGGCGCTATCCCTGAACCTCGGGACAAACCGAGCTGGTAGGCGACCAGGAAATGGGGTGTTCACCCGATGCGGGCCGCCAGCACCTGGTGGATAGTGGCATCATCGTCTGAGAGGAGATGAACCATGATGGGCACCGTCGCACGACCGGGGGCATTCACGTTGGCTGCCTTCGCCGGCGTCGTGATACTCGGTGGCGGAAACTTCCTCGCCGTCAGAGTCAGTAACGGAGAGCTGGCCCCGTTTTGGGGGGCAGGCTTGAGGTTTTCCCTCGCCGCATTGATCTTCGTGGTGATGGCGGCCTCGATGCGGCTCACCATTCCTCGGGGCAAGACCCTCGCCCTGACCGCGCTGTACGGGTTCTTCGTGGTCACCCTCAGCTACGCGCTGATGTACTGGGCCCTGACCAGAGTCACGGCAGGCACCGGCGCGGTGGTGCTGGCCATGGTCCCCTTGGTCACCGCTCTCCTCGCGGCATCACAGCGTCTCGAGCGGCTCAACTCGAGGACACTTCTCGGCGCCCTGATCGCCTTCGGCGGCATCGTTTGGATGACCGTCGGGGCAGACGGGCTGGTGATCCCCCTCGACGGTCTCGTCGCCATCCTCGCCGCCTCGTTCACCATCGCCCAGAGCGTCATCCTGGGTAAACACGTGTCAGGCAACCACCCCGTGATCACCAATGCAGTCGGCATGGGCATCGGAGCCCCGCTGTTGCTGGTGTTGTCCGCGATCGTCGGCGAGCCGTGGGCCGTGCCCTCCCAGGCTGCAACGGTGGCCGCCGTGTCCTACTTGGTCCTGCTCGGTTCGGTCGGCCTGTTCGTGCTCACCCTGCTGGTCGTCCGGTACTGGACCGCCTCGGCGATGTCGTATGCCTTCGTGTTGTTCCCTGTGGTGACGATGCTCGCCGAGGCCTGGCTACTGGATGAGCCACTCACCGCACGCAGCGCCATCGGAGCCGTCGCGGTGATGGCCGGAGTCTGGTTCGGCGCACTGAGCCCGGCACGCAAAAAGCCCTCTCCAGAGGCCGTGGCGGCGGCCCGGGCCAGCTGACATTGAGTTGGGTCGGCGATCCGGTCACCGTTCTCCGACGCTGCCCCGAAACGAATACTCGGCAGGGCCGATGATCCAGGCGACACCGTCACGGATGTCGATCGTCGCGTCACCGCCGGGCACCGACACCGGGATCGGGCTGGAGAGCCCGTGGCGCTCGGCGGCAACCGCGGCCGCCGCCGCCATACCGGTGCCGCAGGCGAGGGTCTCGCCGACACCGCGCTCCCACACCCGCAAGGCGACTCCCTCTTTGCGGCGTGAGACGAACTCGATGTTGGCCCCGTCGGGGAACTCGGACTGCATCGCCTTACCCACGCCGGCAACGTCGGCGGCCGCGGGGTCGTCGACGAAGGTGACGGCATGCGGATTGCCGATGTCGACCAACTGGTAGTCGGATCCGTCGACCGTGATGGTCCCCTGCAGAGCCGGGCGACCCAGCTCCGCCTCCACCCGGTCCTCGAACACCCGGACTCCCCGGGTGCCGACCGGGGTCTGAATCGGGAAGTTCCGGTCCCTCGCCCATCCCCGGTCGTACGCATACCGGGCGACACAGCGGAGCCCGTTGCCGCACATCTGGGCCGGGCTTCCATCGGCGTTCCAATACTCCATCCGGATCGGGTCGCCGTTGGTCACCACCAGAACTCCATCGGCCCCGACACCGAATCTCCGGTCACAGATCTCGGTCACGTCCGCGGAGCTGAATTGCTGCGGGCCCTCGAGCACGACGAAATCGTTGCCCAGCCCCTGCATCTTCGTGAACTGAAACGCCCTCAACTCAAGATCTCCATTGCCCGGTCGACGCGATCGATCCGGTCGTCCATCCAGGGTATCCATCGAATCCTGGGATCACGCTGAAACCAGGTGCGCTGTTTGCGGGCGAGACGACGCGTGTTGTGACCTATGGCCTCGAAGGCCTCATCGATGGTGAGCTCACCTGCGAGATGGTCGAGGATCTCCCGATATCCCACCGCCGACCGCGCCGTCCGTCCCAACCGGTGCCGCAAGCCTTTCACTTCCTCGAGGAGACCACCCTGTCGCATCTCGGCGAGCCGTTGCTCGACACGCTCGTCGAGGGCACGCCCCGGATCGATCCCTACCGCGATGAACTCGATGTCGGGCACGTATCTCCTCAAGTCCTCTGCTTCGGCCGACCGGGCCCGACTTGATGGCGTCTCACCGGTCAGCTCGGCGATCTCGAGGGAGCGGACGACCCTTCTCTTGTTGGCCAGATCTACATGGTCGCCGGCCTCACTGTCGATCTCGAGCAAACGGGCCACCAAGTCGTCGAGCATCTGCTCTTCGAGGTCTCCCCGCAACTCTTCGTCGGTGGGGGCGAAGCTCATCGGATCGACCAGGGCCCTGAAGTGGAGGCCGGAGCCACCGGTGATGATCAGCGGCACCCGTGCTGCCTCGATCACCTTCCGACCCAATCGGCGGTACTCGGCGACTGTGAACTCGTGCTCGGGCTCGACCACATCGATCAGGTGGTGGACCACTCCCCTGCGCTCGATGACCGTGGGCTTGGCCGTGCCGATGTTCATGCCGCGATAGACCTGCATCGAGTCCGCGGAGATGATCTCCGCACCCAAGCGGAGCGCGATTTCGATGGACAGAGAGGTCTTCCCGGAGGCCGTCGGCCCGAGGACGGCCAGTATCTCTCTGCTCAGACCGGCGTCCCCGTCAGGTGGTGCATCGCCGCCGATTCCAGCTTCACGTCGAAGAGCGAACCGGAAGGGTGACGCCCCTCCACGTGGACCACCTTGCCGGTCCTGGTCCTGGTGGTCGCCACCCGCTCGTTCTTCTTCGACGGGCCCTCGGAGAGCACTTCGATCACAGAGCCCACCATCTCGGCGTTGCGCTCACTCGAAATCCGATTCTGGGTCTCGACCAGTCGGTTGAAGCGTTCCTGGATCAGGTCGCCGGGGACGAAACGGTCGCTCATCTCCGCCGCAGCGGTGCCGGGACGTGGCGAGAAGATGAACATGAATGCCTGGTCGAATCGGGCCTCCTCTACCACCTCCATGGTCAACTCGAAGTCCTCATCGGTCTCGCCTGGGAACCCGACGATGATGTCGGTCGACACCGCCAGGCCGGGGATGGTCTCACGAGCCATCGCGAGTCGCTCCATGTATTTGCGACGGTGGTAGCCGCGGTGCATGGCGGAGAGGATCCGGTCGGATCCCGATTGGAGCGGGAAGTGGAGCTGCTCGCACACCGCTTCGGTCTCGGCCATCGCCCGGGCGACGTCCTCCCTGAAGTCGTTCGGATGAGGACTGGTGAACCGGACCCGGCTGATGCCCTCCACCTCACCCACCCGGCGCAGGAGATCTCCGAATATAGGCCGACGACGGCCGTCGATGGCGAGATCACGCCCGTAGGTGTCCACGTTTTGGCCCAACAGGGTCACCTCGACCACCCCATCGGCGGCGAGACGCTGGACCTCCCGGACGATGTCCCCCGGTCGTCGCGAGACCTCCACCCCACGCACCGAGGGGACGATGCAGAAGGTACAGGTGTTGTTGCATCCCACCTGGATGGTGACCCAGGCGGAGTGCTCCAGCTCTCGTCGCACCGGGAGCGAGGACGGCATCGCCTGCAGCTCGTCGACCACCTCGGTGATCGGCCCCCACTGCTCGGCGTGGTCCATGAGGTCGAGGACCCGGTCGAGATTGTGGGTCCCCATGACCACGTCGACCCAGGGCGCCTTCTGTCTCACCAGGTCACGATCCTTCTGGGCAGCGCAGCCTCCGACGACGAGGAGCATCTCGGGGTTGACGTCCTTGATCGCCTTGAGCTGACCGAGGTTGCCATACATCCGGTTGTCGGCGTTCTCCCGGATGGTGCAGGTGTTGATGTAGACGACGTCTGCTTCGCCATAGCCGTCCGACGCAACCATGCCGTCCTGTTCGAACAACCCGGCGATCCGCTCGGAGTCGTGCTCGTTCATCTGGCACCCGAACGTGCGGATGAAATAGCTCTTGCCGGCCCTGGTGACAGGACGGCTCGACCTTTCGCGGACGGTCGGCTGGGGCAGCAGGACGGTCTGGGTCATGGCTGTGCTCGGTTAGCGGGCGTAGTCGGTGGCTCGGAACTCGCGGATCACGGTCACCTGTATTTGACCGGGATACTGCAGGTCCTCTTCGAGTTTACGGGCGATCTTTCGGGAGAGCTCACGCGCCTCGAGGTCGGACACATCTCCCGGATCGACCACGACCCTCACCTCACGACCCGCCTGGAGGGCGAACACCTCCTCCACCCCGGAGAAGTCGAGGGCGATGCTCTCCAGTCTCTCGAGACGCTTCACATAGCCCTCGAGGGTCTCCCGTCGGGCACCGGGCCGAGCCGCGGAGACCGCGTCGGCGGCCTGGACCATGACAGCAAGTATCGTGCGCGGCTCAACTTCGTTGTGATGGGCCTCGATGCCGTGGACGACCCCGGGGTCCTCGTCGAAACGGCGAGCGATCTCCGCCCCGATGAGGGCGTGGGAGCCTTCCACCTCGTGCGTCACTGCCTTGCCGATGTCGTGGAGCAGGGCCGCCCGCTTCACCGGGACCGGGTCCACGCCGAGCTCCGCGGCGAGCATCGAGGCGATGTTGGCGGTCTCCACGAGGTGGTTGAGCACGTTCTGACCGTACGAGGTCCGATACTTGAGCCGACCCATGAGGGTTATCAGCTCGGGATGCATCCGGGAGATCCCCACCTCGACCAGCGCCCACTCCCCGGCATCCCGGATCGACTGTTCCACCTCGTCCTTGGCCTTTTCGTAGGCCTCCTCGATCGAGGCGGGATGGATTCGGCCGTCGGCGACCAGCCTCTCCAAGGTGAGTCGCGCCACTTCTCGCCGCACCGGGTCGAAAGAACTGACTGACACCGCCTCCGGCGTGTCATCGACGATGAGGCTGGTCCCAGTCACCGACTCCAGGTGGCGAATGTTGCGCCCTTCACGACCGATTATGCGGCCTTTCATCTCGTCCGAGGGCAGCTCGATGACCGAGACAGTGGTCTCGGTGACCACTTCACCGGCCAGCCGTTGAATGGCCGTGGCCAGAATGCGACGGGCACGGCGGTCGGCCTCCTCACGAGCCCTCACCTCCATGTCGCGCACCAGGATCATGGCGTCCCTCCGGGCTTCGTCCTCCACCTGGGTGAGCAGCTCGGCCTTGGCGGCGTCGACGTCGATACCCGAGAGTTTCTCGAGCTGATCGCGGGCTTCCTCTTTCAGGAGCTCGAGCTCACCGCGGGTGGCAGTGACGTCGTCCTCTCGATCGATCAGGATGGTCTCGCGCTGGGCGAGGTTCGATGCCCTCTGCTCCAGGGTTTCCTCACGCTGACCGAGACGAGTTTCGAGGTTGCCCAGCTCCAGACGGCGATGCGCCAGGGCCTCCTCTTCTTTCTCGCGATAGGCATCGGCCTTGGCGCGTCCCTCTTCTTCCGCTTTGGCCAGGATCTTCTGAGCGTCGAGACGGGCCGAGGTGACCATGTCCTCCGCGCTGACGCCGTCACGCTCGCGGCGTCGGGCTATGGCGAGTCGGGCAATCAGATACCCGAACCCGAGCCCGACGACGACCCCCAGGACTGCCAGTCCCGTCGCCTGCGCGATATCCATTGTGGTCCCTTCCCCCAGGACCTCTAAGACAAGAGGTGCCGGCACCCACACCGGGCCCGGCACACGAAACGAGGCGCTTTCAGAATCGAGGGTCAGCTCAACCTGTCTTGCGCTCCTCCTGACATGTCTCGTCGGTTCCGGTTGGTGTCAAAGTCATTTTCGTGTGTCAGTCACCGATGCTAACGCAAGAGGGAGGACCCCGAAACGGATTCTTTCTGAACCCAGGGTTCGGGGCCCCGCTCAGCGAAGTCTGGCGCCCTCAGTTCACGCAAAAGGCCGGCGGAACAGGTCAGTCCTCTTGGGACGCCTCGGCGGCTTCTTCCGCGGGCTCCCCGGCGGTCTTCGCAGCAGCCTCTTCCTCTTCTTCTTCGCTATTGGTGACCAGACCGACGGCCTCGAACACCTTGGCCTGGAGCTGCATGGCAAGCTCTGGGTTCTCCCGCAGGAAACGCTTCGAGTTCTCCCGGCCCTGACCCAGCTGATCCTCGTCGAAGGTGTACCAGGCGCCACTCTTCTGGACGACGTCGTTGTCGACTGCCACGTCGAGGAGGCTTCCCTCCCGGGAGATACCTTCACCGAACATGATGTCGAACTCGGCGAGCCGGAACGGCGGGGCCATCTTGTTCTTGGCCACCTTTACCCGCACCCGGTTGCCGACGTTGTCGGCACCGTCCTTGATCGCCTCGATGCGACGGATGTCGAGACGCACCGACGAATAGAACTTGAGCGCCCGGCCACCCGGCGTGGTCTCCGGTGATCCGAACATCACCCCTATCTTCTCTCGGAGCTGGTTGATGAAGACGGCGGTGGTCCGCGACTTGTTGAGGGTGCCTGCCAGCTTGCGCAGTGCCTGGCTCATCAGCCGGGCCTGGAGACCGACATGGGAATCGCCCATCTCACCTTCGATCTCGGCACGGGGAACCAGGGCGGCCACCGAGTCGATGACCAGCACGTCGAGAGCACCGGATCGGATCAGCATGTCTGCGATCTCGAGAGCCTGCTCCCCGGTATCGGGCTGAGAGATCAACAGCTCGTCGACGTCGACCCCGATCGCTTTGGCGTAGATCGGGTCGAGGGCGTGCTCGGCGTCGATGAAGGCTGCGATACCACCATTTCGTTGCGCCTCGGCGACGATGTGCAGGGCGAGTGAAGTCTTGCCGGAGCTCTCCGGGCCGTAGAGTTCGACGATGCGCCCCCGGGGCACCCCGCCGATCCCGAGTGCCAGGTCGAGTGACAGCGCACCAGTCGGGATAACGTCGACTTTTCGTCTGGCGGCCTCGCCCATCTTCATGATGGCGCCCTTGCCGTACTGTCTCTCGATCTGGCTGACCGCCATGTCCAATGCCTTCTCGCGTTCCACGTCGCGTCCTTCCTGACTCATTGCTGTGAACCGTATCGGGGGCCTGTGACAGAATCGATGTTACCGAACATGTGTTCGCACTCTTGGGTTTATCCGATCAGATTCACCGAGTCAAGGGGTTCGTATCGCGCCGGGCCCCGACCCAGGTGACTGCGGTAGACGACGACACGATCGCATCGCCATCCGAGGTCGAGGTCCTCCTCCAGCAGGTCGCGCACGTCGGACGGGGGCCGGATCCGGGCCAGGGTGAGATGGGGGTGAAACGGGCGCTCTTCGGGCACCAGCCCCGCCGAGACTGCGGCATCCTCGGCCAGCTCGTTCAGCAACGATATCTCGGGAGCGCCTCTCCCTATCCCCGCCCAGAAGACCGTGGCCTTGCCCGGTCTCGGGAACGCCCCAAACCCATCCATGGCGATGGGGAACGAGAACTGCTGTCCGAGGCTCTCGAGGGCGGACACGAACCGCTCATAAGTGACCCGGTCGATCACGTCCAGAAACCGGAGCGTGACATGCCAGTTCTCCGGGGGCCCGACCCGTCCCGGGATAGGCATCTCCGCGATCCTCTCGGCGAGGGCGAAGCGCACGTCGGACGGGAGCGGTGCTGCCACGAAGACCCGGCCGACCATGTCTGCGGCTAGGTCGTCCACCATCGCCCCGCGATGGCCAGTCGCGCCAAGTGGAGGGCGCTGGTGGTCCCGTAGACGCGCACTCTCTCGCGGTCGCCCGGCATGCGCAGCTCGCGAGCTCTCACGTCCTCGGGCGTGGCGACGGCGATGACGACGGTGCCCGGAGGCTTCTCCATCGGGTCCGGGCCCGCCGAGCCGGTGACCGAGACGACCACGTCGGCTTCGAGGAGCTTCTGTCCGCCACGCGCCATCTCGATCGCGGTCTCGACATCGACCACCTCACCAACGTCGGTCACCCCGAGGAGACGACCCTTCAGCTCTTCGTCATAGGCCACCAGACCTCCGCGTACGAACTCCGACGCGCCAGGCTCGGAGGTCAACTCGGCGGCCACCAGCCCACCCGTCATGGACTCGGCCGTGCCGATGGTCCAACCCTTCTCTCTCAGCAAGCCGAATATGACCTGATGCACGGTCTCGTCGTCGCTGCCGAAGTACCACTGAGCGACCCGCTGTCTGATCTCGGCCTCTGTCGGCTCGATCATCGAAACGGCCTCATCCCGGGTGGAGGCCTTCGCCGTGATCCTGATCTTGATCTCGCCCCCCGAGGCGAGGAAGGCCACGGAGGGGTTGGTCGAGCCCTGATAGAGATCGTCGAGCAACTCACCGATCATCGACTCGCTCTGACCCCAGGTCCGCAGCATCCGACTCGCCACCACCGCCGCCCGGTCCGACCTGGCGACGACACGGGGCATCACCTCACGCTGGAGGAGGTACTCCATCTCCTGGGGCACGCCGGGAACGCAGAACACGACCGTGCCCTCGTGGTCGAGCATCAGCCCGGGGGCGGTGCCCTTGGGATTGATCAACAGCCCGGCTCCCTCGGGGTGCTCGGCCTGTTTCAGATTGGACTCCGGCATGTCCCGGCCCCGCTGGCGCCACCACTCGCGGAGACGATCGGCGTATGCCTCGTCGAAGACCATCTTCCGGCCGGTGGCCCGGCACAGCGCCTCACGGGTGAGGTCGTCCCGGGTTGGGCCTATCCCCCCGGTGATGATCACGGCGTCGGCTCGCTCCATGGCCGTGCTGATGCTGTTGGCGACCCGCTCCAGGTTATCGCCCACCACCTGCTGGTAATGGGCGTCCACCCCGTGGTCGGCGAGCGTCGATCCGATGAATGCGGCGTTGGAGTTGACGATCTGGCCGAGGAGGAGCTCGGTGCCGACCGCGATGACTTCGACGATCACACGGGCCAGATTAGGTGCGGGAGGACTCCACCATCGCGAGCAGCTCGGGCGAGTCGACGGCGTCGGCGAGAGTGTTCCAGGTGGCCGTGCTCACCCCTTCGTCGTTCTCGATCTCGGCGCAGGCGAGATAGACGGCGTCGGCCAGGGCGCCGATCTTGTGGTCCACCTCGAAAGCCTGGCTGATGGCGGTGCGCGCCCCGGCCACATCGAGACGGCCCAGGGCGAGAATGGCCTCCTCGGCGAAGAGACGGGCCTTCGGCTCCAAGATGTGCCCTTAGATCTCTTCGAACAGATACCGGCGGAGAATGTCCATACGGTCGTCCATCGTCGCCGGGTCCAGGTACCACAGCATGGCCGCGATCGTCGAGAGCAGCGGGTTGCCGTCCTGGGGTGTGAAGGAGAACCCGACGATCTCGTTTCCGCTGCGGACCGCCAGGGTCTCGAGCGCCACCACCGCCTGGCTCATGATGCGGCCGTAGTAGCCGTGGTCACGCCCGAAGGAGAACACCTGGTTGACCGAAGTCTTGTGGGTGGTGGCGACGCGGGTGTTGGCGGCGAGCCGGTCCCTGATCTCGTCGAGGTCGATGTCGCGGTCGAGACTCAGCGAGAAGTGCAAGGAATGCATGTACTGGGTGTTGAGCTTGATCGCCGACGAGTGGATGTTGAGGTCGTAATCCAGGGTTGTGAACAGGTCGTGCGCGTCTCTGGCGTGGTGGGTGCCGAAACGCTCGTCTGAGTGACCGCCGACCACTGGACTGGCGATGAAGCCGGTGTCCTCGGAGATGTCGTTGGCCCGTCTCATGCAGAGGAAGCGACCGTTCTCGAGGTGGTTGGTGCCGTCGGGGTCCATCGCCAGCGCCTTGATCAGCACCGCGATGTTGTGGGTGTTGCAGCTCACGATGTGGAGAAACTTGTCCTCCTCACGGTTCAGGGCGTCATCGTTGATGCCCCGGGCGTACATCTTCCCGAAGCCGTACTCGGAGCCCTGGGCCATGAACCCGACCGGGCCCACGGCGCTCTGGTAGAAGTCCTGCTTGTTCTCGTTGCCAACCGGGGTGCAGTCGATGACCACCGTCGCCCGCTCGATGGCTTCGTTCTTCTCATACTTGGGTGCATGCCCCAACTCTTCGAACTTCGCCTTCCGGTCGTCGTCGACGGCGAGCACCGCGCCCCGACGGACCAAGTCTTCCACCTTGGCGACCTCGGTCACCAGGGGGGTGCGCTGGTGGAAGGTGACTTCGTCGATTCCAAAGTGTTCCTTGTTGTCGGCCAGGAGGCCGATGAGTGGCTCACCGATGGTGCCGGTGCCCACGACGTGGACGATCTTCATGAGGGATCCCTCCGGAGCTGATGCGACTGGTTCATGTCCGGAATGGAATGGTACCCATAACACACAGAGTTCAACCTCCGTCTTCTGGCTTTGCTATAGCAAGAGGTCTCGGAAACCGCTACCCGATGCTATAGCAACGTCTTAGAATTGGTCCTCTTCGGTGGAGCCCTTCAGGGCCAGGGTCGAGGACTGGCCGCCAGAGATGGTTTGGCCGACCAGGTCGAAGTAACCAGCGCCTACCTCGCGCTGGTGCCGGGTGGCGGTATAACCCTGGGACTCCAAGGCGAACTCGCGATTCTGGAGGTCGACGTATGCGGACATGCCGCTCTTGGCGTAGCCCTTGGCCAGCTCGAACATGGTGGCGTTGAGGGCGTGGAACCCGGCAAGGGTGATGAACTGGTAGCGATAGCCCATCCCGCCCAGCTCCTTCTGAAAGCGGGCCACCGTCCCCTCGTCGAGATGCTTGCTCCAGTTGAACGAGGGCGAGCAGTTGTAGGCGAGCAGCTTCCCTGGGTACTCAGCGTGGATGGCGTCGGCAAAACGACGCGCCTCGTCCAGGTCGGGCTTCGCGGTCTCGCACCAGATCAGGTCGCAGTACGGCGCATAGGCGAGCCCACGTGCGATGGCGGACTCGAGTCCCCCGGTCACCTGATGGAAACCCTCGGCGGTCCGCTCCCCGACGATGAACTCACGGTCCCTCGGGTCGATGTCGGAGGTGAGCAGCGTGGCCGAGTTGGCATCGGTGCGAGCGACGATGACGGTGGGCACGCCGAGAACGTCGGCGGCGAGACGTGCTGACTGCAGGGTTCGGATGTGCTGACTGGTCGGCACCAAGACCTTTCCGCCCATGTGGCCACACTTCTTCTCCGCGGCCAGCTGGTCCTCGAAGTGGACGCCCGCGGCCCCGGCCTCGATGAAGGCCTTGGTCAATTCGAAGACGTTGAGGGCGCCGCCGAATCCTGCTTCGCCGTCGGCGACGATGGGGACGAACCAGTCCGTGTCGGTGTCGCCCTCGGCCCAGTGGATCTGGTCGGCCCGTCTCAAGGCGTTGTTGATCCTCTTGACCAGGGCAGGAGCCGAGTTGGCCGGATAGAGGGATTGATCGGGGTAGACCTCACCGGCGAGGTTGACGTCACCGGCAACCTGCCATCCGGACAGGTAGATCGACTTCAGCCCGGCCTTGACCATCTGCACGGCCTGGCCACCACTCAACGCCCCGAGGGAGCCCACGTAGTCCTCTGACTCGAGGAGACCCCACAGCTTCTCCGCCATTCGGTAGGCGAGTGTCTGCTGCTCGCGGATGCTGCCCCTCAGCCGCACCACGTCCTCCGCCGAGTAGTCCCGAGATATCCCCTCCCAACGCGGGCTGTTCTTCCACTCCTCGGCGAGGCGGCTGGCTTCCTGTTCCTGTGTCACATGCTCTCCTAGTTGATCAGTTGGTATGCGGGCAGGGTGAGGAAGTCGACGAAGTCGTCCGACAGCGCCACTTCCTCGAAGACCTTGCGGGCAGAGTGCACCTCGTGGTTGCCCTCGCCGTCGAGCTCCTCGACCACCTCTCCCGCGATCGAGCGAACCAGTGACTCGGTGACTCTTGTCCCGTCGGTGGTGGTGACGCCGTGGTGGACCCACTGCCAGATCTGAGAGCGGCTGATCTCGGCCGTGGCAACGTCCTCCATGAGGTCGTCGATGGCAGCGGCGCCAACACCGGACAGCCAGGCAGTCAGATATCGAATCCCGACCGAGACGTTGGTGCGAACACCGTCGAGAGTGACATCGCCGGGGAAGTCGAGGTCGAGGAGAGCGGAGGCGCCCACTTCGACGTCGTCACGTAGACGGTCGATCTGGTTGGGACGGTCCCCGAGGACGATGTCGAACTGCTCACGTGCAACCGGCACCAGGTCGGGGTGAGCCACCCAGGTCCCGTCGCATCCCGCTTCAGCCTCACGTTTCTTGTCCTCGGTGACGGCAGCAATCGCCTTGTCGGTCACTTCCTGGTCGCGCCGATTGGGGATGAACGCCGCCATGCCCCCGATGGCGTGGGCGCCGCGACTGTGACACGTCTTCACCATCAGCTCGGTGTAGGCGTGCATGAAGGGCACGGTCATCGTCACCTGGGAGCGATCGGGCAGGACGAAGTCGGGATGGTTGCGGAACTTCTTGATGACACTGAAGATATAGTCCCAGCGGCCGGCGTTGAGACCGGCGGCGTGATCGCGCAGCTCATAGAGGATCTCGTCCATCTCGAAGGCGGCGAGGATGTTCTCGATGAGGACCGTGGCCTTGATCGTCCCCCGCTCGATGCCGAGACGATCCTGTGCCCAGACGAAGACGTCGTTCCACAGTCGGGCCTCGAGATGGGACTCCAACTTGGGCAGATAGAGGAAGGGCGCGGTCCCGTTGGCGAGGGCGGCCTGCCCGCCGTGGAACAGGTAGAGACCGAAGTCGAAGAGCGAGGCCGACATCGGCTGACCGTCGACGAGGAAGTGCTTCTCGTCCAGGTGCCATCCTCGGGGTCGGACCACGAGAGTGGCGATCTCGTCTTCGAGGGTGTACTCCTTGTCGGCCGTCTTCAACTCGAGGGTCCGCTCATAGGCCTCGACGAGGTTGATGTGACCGTGTAACAGGTTGTCCCAAGTGGGCGAGGTGGCGTCTTCGAAGTCGGCCATGAACACCTGTGCCCCGGAGTTGAAGGCGTTGATCATCATCTTGCGATCGACCGGGCCGGTGATCTCCACCCGTCGGTCGGCGAGATCCGGGTGCACCTTGGCTATCTGCCACTCGCCGCGGCGGACGTAGTCGGTCTCGGAGAGGAAGTCGGGCATCTCGCCTTTGTCGATGCGCTGCGAGCGGGCGATTCGCTCCTCGAGGATCTGGCCCCTCCGCCAACCGAACTCGTTCTCGAGATCGATCAGGAAGGCGACCGCGTCGGGAGTCAGCACCCGACGTTCGATCTCGCTCTCCTGGAACTGGTTCATAAGAAGTTAGTCTCTTGTTTATACCCTTTAGGTGCAGGTTACAAACACGATAAGATCAGTATATCTTTCAGAGAGGACTACAAATGAGCGAACCTCAGCCGCTGGAACCATTGGTCTTGGGACGTCGGGTTCGGTACCACCGCAACGAGGTCGGCCTCACGCTCGACCAGCTCGGCGAGCTCGTTGGCAAGCCTGCCCCCTACCTGTCTCTCCTCGAGAACGGCAAGAAGGAGCCGCGGGTCAATCTCCTGGTCGACATCGCCAAGGCCCTCGGCGTCGAGGTGGCAGAGCTGTTCGATGGCACGCCGCCGAGCAGACGTGATGCGCTGGAGATCGCCTTGCTTCGTGCGCAGGAGAGCTCGCTGTTCGAGAGTCTCGGCATCCCCACCATCAAACCCTCAGCCAGGGTGGACAACCAGACCCTGGCTCACATCGTCGGACTCCATGATGCCCTCAGAGAGCGGTCGAGCCTCGAGAGTGCCGGTTCTGACGAAGTGAGGAGGGCCAACGGGTCGGTCCAGGACCACCTCATGGAGAACGATGGCTACTTGAAGGAGATCGAGGTAGCCGCCCGAGACGCCCTCGACTCGTCGGGCTACACCGGAGAGGGCCCGTTCTCTTCGCGGAATCTCATGGATCTGACCGCCAGCATCGGATTCGAGCTGAACCCGATCGACGACATGCCTTCGTTCGCCCGCTCCATCATCGACACGGGGAACCGGCGCATCTATATCGCCCAGCGCAACGAGCTGCGTACCCGGCAGGCACGCAAGGCCGTTCTCCAGACCATCGCCGGGTTCATCCTCGGCCACGAGCGCGACCCGGACCTCGACACATTTCTCCGCCAGCGGATGGAGACCGCCTACTTCGCCGCCGCCGTCCTCGCCCCCGAGGATGCCGTGGCAGCTCGGCTCCTGGTGGCGAAGGAGAACCACGACATCGACGTCGAGGATGTGAAGGAGCTGTTCTACGTCTCGTACGAGATGGCTGCCTGGCGGACTGCCAACCTGTTGACTCGACACCTCGGGATCGACTGTCATCTCCTGATCAGCGACGAGATCGGGGTCGTGGTGAAGGGCTACGCCAACGACGGTGTGCCGGTGCCGCGCGACCAGTACGAAGGGATCGAGACCCAGCGTCTCTGCCGACACTGGGGTGCCCGGGTCACCTTCGAATCCCCGGACAAGTTCGGGACCCATCATCAATACACGGACACTCCCGCAGGCACCTACTTCTGCACGACGCATGTCGAGGCAGGACGTGAGCCGGCTCACGCCATCACCCTGGGCGTGCGCTTCGACGACGCCCGCTGGTTCCGGGGTCGTGACACCGGAAGACGAAAGACATCAACCTGTCCCGACCCATCGTGCTGTCGCATGCCGCCGGACGATCTGGCAGACCGCTGGTCGGACCGGGTCATCGTGTCGGCGCGCTCGCAGTCGCGGATCCTGGGGCTGATGGCCCCCGACCCTTACCCCCAACTCGATATGCCCGAGGTGCTCGCCGTCGTCGACAGACACTCGGATGGCTGATCTCCACGCACCCAGGCTCGGGACTCGTTTTGGATCCCCCAGGGCCGGTATACCGGCCCTGGTGCCTTAGCAAGTTGATTCGACGAACTCGCGGAGGTCGGCGGCCAACTGCTTCAGCGACGGCTGATGGACATACATCATATGACCGGCCTCGTAGTAGGTCAGGGTGATGTTCTCCCTCACCTCGGGGTCGAGTCCCATGTGCGACACGGTGTACTCGGTGGCGAAATGGGGGGTGGCCAGGTCGTAATAGCCGTTGGCGATCAGCACCTTCGTGCCCCGTGACCGCGACAGCACCTCGCGGAAGTTCTCCGAGGTGTCCACGTACCGGCCCTTGAAGTCCTCGTAGTCCCAGGTCTTCCACACGTCCATCGCCATCACGTTGTAGATGTCGTCGGACTCGAACCCGACTTCCTCACGCAGGTACTGGTTGAGCGCCGACGCGGCCACGCCTCCGGTGGCATCGGTGCTGGGGTCGGCCTCGAGGTTGTCACCGGCGGAGACCCGGTCGATGCCGAGAAAGCGGGAGTCTATCCGCCCCACGGTGCGCCGCTGATCACGGAGCAGCTCTTTGCAGAACCGCATGATGTGGATGCGCAGGTTGTAGTGGTCGATGAACCCGGCGTCGAGACCCGTGTACTCCGCCAGTTTCTCGGCAACCTTCTTCTGCCAGGTCTCGTCGAGCTGATCTCCTTGGGCCAGCGCCGACCAATACTCGCCGAGGGCGAACTCCTCCACCTCGTCGAGGAAGTCCCGCAACGGCCTCTCCTGGTGCTTCTTCGGCAACCTGCCGTGATACCAGGCCGTGGCCGCATAGGTGGGCAGGTACACCGCGAAGGGCAGGTCGTTGCCGGGGTGGACCAGCATCGTCTCTCTATCGATGGCCGAGGTCTGATAGTTGAGGATCATCGAGATGAAGACGATCCCGTTGAACTCGACGTGATGCTTGGCGAACAACTCATGTGCGATCCCCGCACCGCGCAGGGTGCCGTAGCTCTCCCCTGCGAGGTATTTCGGAGACGCCCACCGCCCGTTGCGGTTCAGGTAGTGGACGATGAACTCGGCGAACGCCTCGATGTCCTTCTTGAAGTGGTGGAACTTCTTCTCCTCGCCCTTTTTCGCCGTGCGGCTGAACCCCGTGCCCATGGCGTCGATGCAGACCACGTCGGCCACGTCGAGGATGGATTGCTCGTTGTCCACCAGGCGGCCCTGCATGCCGACCTTGAATCCGTCGTCGTCGAACTGCATCCGTTTCGGACCGAACAAGCCCAGATTGAGCCACACGGTCGACGAGCCGGGGCCACCGTTGAAACAGAACAGAATCGGGCGGGTGGCGGGATCGGCGTCGTCCTTGGTATACGAGACGTGGAAGAAGGAGACCGGCTCGTCGTTGCTCTCGAATGACTGCGTGGCCGCGATGGTGGTGTAGGCCACCTTCTCCTTGCCGAACTTCCCGGTGAACTGCTTGCTGACCTTCCGGTCCTCCAGCTTCGCCTGCTTCGCCTTCGGCTTCTTCTTCTTCTTCTCCTTGACCTGGTCGTTGTCTTTGCCCATGAGATGCGAGGCTAGATCTCGCGGGGAGTTCCGTCCGCGTTCAGCCAATCTTCCATCGGCACACCCAACCCTTCTGCGATCCGATTGATGTAGTTGAAGTAGGCGACGACCTGGGTGGCGCTGGAGATCCCCTGGTCGTCGAAGCCCGCGGCGCGGAGCCGGTCGATGTCCTCGGGCCCGACATCCGCGGGCCTTCTGGTCAGCTTCTCGGCGTACTCACAGAGGGCGACCTCGGCAGGCTCCAGATCGGCCGTACGCCAGTCGACGGCGATCCCGTCTGCAATCTGCTGGTCTTCGATCTCGTCCCGGAGATCGTGGAGGTGCGCCGCTATTCAGTAGTGGCATTCGTTCACCTGTGATGTCACCACCGCCATCATCTCCCGCTGCGCCCTCGTCAGCGGTGACGGCCCGAACATGATCGACTGGTAGATGCGCATCGAATCGCGCATCACCTCGGGGAGCTGGCACTGGATGGAGACGATGTTCCAGATTCGCCCCGCCCGGCGCAGCGCGGCGTCGTACTCGCGTCTGGCGATACCGGTGGTCTCGTCGTAGTCGAAGAGGTGTACGTGGGGCATTCAGCCTCGGTAGATCTGTCTGGGGCCGGTCACCGCGAGGCTAGGCATGCCGGCTCAGCCCGGAAAGAGCTCGCTGATGCTCGCCCGGTGATGGATGCGGGTGATGGCCTCGGCGAACAGCGGAGCCACCGAAACGACGTCGACCTTCTCGGAGAATGTAACCGGCTGGTTCTCGACGGTGTCAGTGACGAACAACTTCACGATAGGGCTGTCATCGAGTCGCTCCATCGAGCCCTCCGCAAAGACACCGTGGGTCACCAGAGCGTACACCGTGGCGGCGCCACGCCTCATCAGCTCCTCTGCTGCGGACACGAGCGTGCCGGTCGAGAGGGTGAAATCATCGACGATCAAGGCTGTCTTGGCCTCCACTTCGCCCATGATCCGTAACACCTCGGGATGCTGATCGTGACCCCGGCGCTCCTTGTCGGCGATGGCCACCGATGCGCTCAGGGTCGCGCCAAACCTCCTGGCCTGCCTGGCGAACCCGGCGTCTGGTGAGACCACGACGAGATTCTCGAGATCGAGTTCTTCGATCTGATCGCAGAGCACCGGCATCCCGTAGAGGTTGTCGACCGGGATGCGGAAGAAGCCCTGGATCTGAGGAGCATGCAGATCCATCGCCACCACCCGATCCGCGCCGGCCGACTCGATCGCGTCGGCACAGACACGTGCCCGAATCGAGACCCTCGGCTCGTCTTTCTTGTCCCCTTTGGCATAGCTGAAATACGGTATGACAACGGTCACCGACTCGGCGCTCGCCCGTTTGAAGGCGTCGATCCAGAACAACAGCTCCATGAAGTTGTCGTTGCTCGGAAACACCGTCGACTGCACCAGGTACACGTGTCGCCCCCGCACGTTCGCCCCCACTTTGACGAACAGGTTCCCGTCGGGGAACACGCTGGTATCCCCCTGGCTGACATCGATTCTCAGCTCGTCAGCGATCCGCTGACCCAAAATCTTGCTTCCGTTACCCGCGAACAAGAGGATCTCGTCGTCGTTGGTCACTGCTCAGCCCGCGAGAAAGAGTGCCGGTTCCTCGAGGTTCTCGAGCACGAGGGACATGAAGTGGCGACCCACGGCACCGTCGATCACCCGGTGGTCGTAGGACAATGAGAGCGGCATCACCGGCGCCACTCCGAGGTCCTCGTCGTAGACGACGGGGCGGAGCCGTGCGGAGCCAACCGAGAGGATGGCGACGGTCCCGTGAGGCACGATCGGCGTGCCGTGACCACCACCCACGGCGCCGATGTTGGAGACGGTGAAAGTCTGACCACTCAACAGGTCGGGGGTGAGCGTGCGCTCGCGGGCACCCTCGCCCAATCTGCGCACCTCTGCCGCCAACTCCATCACGCTCTTCTCCCCGGCGTCGCGGATCACCGCCACCATGAGGCCGTCGGGGGTGTCGACAGCGATGCCGATGTCTCTCGAGGCGTGGAACACGAGATCGTCCCCGTCGATGCTCGAGTTGAACTCGGGGAACTCTTCCAAGGCGGGCAGGACCGCCTTGACCACCAGCGCCTCCATCGGGATCTTCATCCCATGGCGGTCACCGAGCGCCCGGCGCACCTCGAGGAGACGGGTGGCGTCGACATCGTCGAAGGTGGTCACGTGGGGGATCTCCGACCAGCTCTTCGCCATGTGAGCGGCAATGGTGCGACGGGTCCGGGACATGGGTCGGCGCCCGTCCTCCACCTTCGTCTCGACTGGCGCAGACTCCGGCCCTGGTGCGGACTCCGGCTCCTCCGGGGGCTGGGACTCCACCTCGGCACGAGCCTCTTCATCGAAGTCGGAGACCCCATGCCCCGCCCCCACCGGCTCGTAGTCGACGGCATGATGCCCCCCGGACGGCACTGTCTCGGATCGGGCGACGATGACGGCCTCCACGTCCTCACGCAGGATCCGACCACCCGGGCCCGACCCCTGGATGGACTCGAGAGCGATGTCGTTGTCGCGGGCCAGCTTGCGCACCACGGGCAGTGCCTTCACCGCGGGCGCCACCGAAGGTTGGGACCGGGACGGGGTCAGCGTCTCGACGTCGCCACGCAGTGTGCCGACGATCGGTTCCGGTTCCGAGTCGGCCCCGACTACGTCCGCATCCGCACCCTCCGGCGCCACCTCCCCATCTCCCCCCTCAGACGCCTCCGGCGTCGCTTCCCCCGGCTCGCCGATGGTGACCAGGACTGCGCCGACCTCGATGACGTCGCCTTCGGCTCCACCATGAGAAATGATCACTCCGCCATACGGTGAGGGAATCTCGACCACGGCCTTGTCGGTCTCCACCTCGACGATCGGCTGATCGGCCTGGACTTCCTCGCCCACCTGGACCAGCCAGCGCACGATCTCGGCTTCGGTGAGGCCCTCTCCGATGTCGGGGAGCCTGAACTCGCGGGCCATCAAACCTCCAGTGTCTCGTAGGCGGCGTTCACGATCCGCTCCACGTCGGGAAGGTAGTGACCTTCCGACCGCTTCAGCGGGAAGACAGTGTCCCATCCGGTGACGCGCCGCACCGGCGCATGGAGTGAATAGAGCGCTCGCTCCTGAATGGTGGCGGCGATCTCGCCGCCGAAGCCTCCGGTCAGTGCGGCCTCATGGATCACCACGGCGCGGCCGGTCTTGTCCACGGAGGCGACAATGCCGTCACGGTCGAGAGGGGACAGAGTGTGCACTTCGATGACCTCCACGGAGACTCCGTCCTCCTCGAGTCGGGAGGCGGCGGCACGGGTCTCCTTCATCATCGCCCCCCAGCTGATCAAAGTGATCTCGTCGCCGGTCCGCTCGACGCGCACCGGTCCGATCTCCACCGAGAAGTGAATGTCGGGGACGTCCTCTTTCACCGCCCGGTAGAGCCGGATCGGTTCCAGGAAGACAACAGGGTCGGGATCCTCGATCGCCGCCAACAGTAGACCGCGGGCGTCGTATGGCGTGGAGGGCACCACCACCTTGATTCCCGGGATGTGGGCGTAGATCGCCTCCGTCGACTCCGAGTGGTGCTCAGCGGCGCCGATTCCCCCGCCATATGGCATGCGGATCACCATCGGTGCAGTGAAACGGTGGTTGGTGCGGTTCCGGATCCGGGCGACGTGGTTGATGATCTGGTCGTAGGCCGGATATGAGAAGCCCATGAACTGGATCTCGGCCACGGGCCTCATCCCGGCGATGGCCATGCCGAACGCCGAACCGACGATCCCCGACTCGGCCACTGGTGTGTCGAACACCCGGTTCTCCCCGAAACGATCGCGTAACCCGTCGGTGATCCGGAACACCCCGCCGGTGCGCCCGATGTCCTCGCCGAGGAGGACCACCCGGTCATCGGTCTCCAGTGCGCTGGCCAGCGCCCCGTTCAACGCCTGGGCGAGGTTGACCTCAGGCACGCGACACCTCGCCAGCGACTCGAGCGGCCATCGCGAGCGGGGGGGCCGAGGGGGGTCGCCCCCCCTCAATTCTCACAGCCTGGGCGAGGTTGACCTCAGGCACGCGACACCTCGCCCCCTCCGCTGCCCCCTCCGTCGCCACCCTCACGGAGCTGTTGTCGTAGAGGCTGGGTCGGCTCGGCGAACACACGGCTCAGCATCTCTTCGAACGTGGGAGGCGGGACCGACTCCGCCCACTCGACCGCACTCTCGATCCGCTGCGACGCCTGTTGCTCCAGTTGGGCCTGCCACTCTTCCGACCACGCCCCCTGCTGCTCCAACAGTCTCCTCACCCTGACCAGCGGGTCTCTCTCTTCCCACGCGTCCGTCTCCTCCTGGTCGCGGTAGCGGGTGGGGTCGTCCGCGGTCGTATGTGGGCCCAGCCGATAGGTGACCGCCTCGATGAGACTCGGCCCCTCCCCGGAGCGGGCAAGAGCCGCCGCCTCACGGACCGCGACGAGAACCGCGATCACGTCGTTGCCATCCACTCGGATCCCGGGCATGCCGTATGCCTCGGCCTTGATCGCGATCGACTCGGACCGGGTCTGTTCCGAGATTGGGTACGAGATGGCGTACCCATTGTTCTGACAGAAGAAAACGGTCGGGGTCTGGTAGACGGCGGCGAAGTTCATCGCCTCGTGGAAGTCGCCTTCCGACGTGGCCCCGTCCCCGAAGGAGGTGAGAGCGATGCGGTCGCCGTTGGACAGTTTCTCCGCCCATGCCAGCCCCACGGCGTGGATCATGTGGCCCCCGACAGTTATCGAAGGGGGAAGGACGTTGACGCCATCGGGGAGCTCTCCCCCACGTTCGTCTCCGGTGCGACCGAGGATCAGCAACTCCCACGGATAACCGGCCCGCCAGTTGAGGGCGGCGTCCCGATAGGTGGCGGCGACCCAATCGCCGTCGCCTAGCGCCGCCGCGGCACCCACCTGGGCTGCTTCCTGGCCCCGGAACGGGGCATAGGTGGCGAGACGGCCCTGGCGTTGCATCGCCATCGACTTGGAGTCGAAGGTGCGCGCCTCGACCATGTCGGCGTAGAGCGCTTTCATCTCGTCGACGGTTATCGGAAGCCGGTCCCGAACCGACCCGTCGGGATTGATCAGACCGAACATCGCTGGCCTGTCATTCTCTCGAGTCTGCCGTGTCACGGCGCCCGATGTCGGCCCGGCGGTCGGAATCAGAGCGTCCAGCCCGCGACCAAGCCCCGACTTGCGTGAGCTCACGCTTCTCTCCTTGTGGTGATCAGCCCCTGAGGACGCGAGCTTAAACGCGTCACGGGCTCACCGATACGCCCTCACACACCGGCCGATTCGGCCTCGAGCACCCCTTCGAGCTCCTCGACCGTCATCAGGACGTCACGCGCCTTGCTCCCCACCGACGGTCCGACGACACCCATCCGCTCCAGGGAGTCCATCACCCTGCCGGCTCGGGCGAACCCGATCCTCAGCTTGCGCTGCAGCATGGAGGTCGAGCCGAGCTCAGACCGCACCACCAGCTCCATCGCCTGTCGGATCAGGTCGGCGTCTTCGTCGTCCTCCTCCTCGGCCCTGGAGGCGGCCGCGGCCGCCGCGGCCTCGAGCACCTGCTGGTCCTGATATCGAGCCTCACGCTGTTTCTTCACCCAGTCGACCACGGCGTGCACCTCGGTCTCGCGGACCCAGGCGCCCTGGATGCGCTGCGGTCTCGGCTCCTTGGCTGTGACCACCAACATGTCGCCCATGCCCACCAGCTTCTCGGCGCCGGCCCCGTCGATGATGACACGACTGTCGGTCTGAGAGGCGACGCTGAAGGCCAGGCGGCTGGGGACGTTGGCCTTGATGACGCCGGTGATGACATCAACCGAAGGACGCTGGGTGGCGATGACGAGATGAATGCCCACGGCGCGTGCCATCTGGGCGATGCGGACGATCGACTCCTCCACCTCGCGCCCGGCCACCATCATCAAATCGTTGAGCTCGTCGATGATCACCACGACGTAGGGGAAGCGGTCGAAGCCCTCAGGATCGAGGCCACCGACGTCTAGCTTCTCCCGGTAGCCCTCGATGTCCCGCACCCCTCCGTCGGCGAGCAGGTCGTAGCGGCGGTCCATCTCGGCCACCGCCCACTTCAGCGCCTCGTTGGCCTTCTTGGGGTTGGTGATGACCCGGGTGAGTAGGTGAGGGACACCGTTGTACTGGCCGAGTTCGACTCGCTTGGGGTCGACCATGATCACCCTGACATCGTCGGGGTGGGTCCGCATCAGCAGTGAGGTCACGATCGAGTTGATACAGGACGACTTCCCGGCGCCGGTGGCGCCGGCGATGAGGAGGTGGGGCAGCTCGGAGAGGTTGAGCAGCCTGGGTTGGCCCGAGATGTCCATCCCCAGACCCACAGTGAGGGGATGGGCGGGCTTGGCCGCCTCCGGGGCGGAGAGGATGTCGCCGAGGGCGACCAGGCGTCGTTTCACGTTGGGCACTTCGACCCCGATGGCCGACTTGCCGGGGATGGGGACCAGGAGCCTCACATCGGGGGTGGCCAGCGCGTAGGCGATGTCGTGGGAGAGGTTGGATACCCGATTGACCTTCACTCCCGGAGCGAGCTCGATCTCGTAGCGGGTCACGGTGGGGCCGGGCACGATCTTGGTGAGCTGGGCGTCGACACCGTGTTGGAGCAGGGTGTCTTCGAGCTGGCGGGCCGTCTCCTCCAGGGACCGCTTGTTCACCTCTCCGCCGGTGCCTCCGTCGAGGAGCGACAGTGGTGGCAGCTCGTAGTCGCTCTTGGTCAGATCCAGCGTCACCGGCACCGGCTCGGGCTCGGGGGCCTTCTCGATCGGCGCCACCGGCTCCGCCTCGCCCCTCTCCTTCTTGGGTGGCCTCTGGTCGACGGGCCGCTGGTGCTTCCCCCGCGGGACCGGCTCGACGATCTGGACCGGACGGGCGAGGTGGGCTCCGCGCTCGTCCTGCTCGCCGGCGATGACCTCACGGGCGAGCTGGCGCAGGTTCCTCCACAGGTCGGCGATGCCGTTGGCCAGCTCCCTCACCGAAGTCTGGGTCATGATCAGCACCCCCATGCCGATCGAGGAGGCGAGCACCACGAAGGCACCCCAGTGGCCCAGGACCCTTCGCATCGGGAAGGCGATCAGAGAGCCGACGGCCCCTCCACGCTCCTGGACCAGCTCCAGGGAGGAGCGGAAGGCCACGGCTCCGGTGAGGAGGTGGAAGAGGGCGAGGGTGCCTATGAACGTGGTGATGCCACCGAAGACCAGCTTGCGCGCTCCGTCCCGCGGTTTGCCGACGATCAAAGCGATGCCGACCCCTGCCAGCGCGACCGGGAGGGCGTAGCGCCATACCCCGAAGAGGAAGCGGGACCCTCGCTCGAATCCCTCCCCGACCGGCCCTGCGAGACCAAAGAAGGCCAGGGTCACCAGGATGGCGAGGACTAGTAGTAAGAGACCCCAGACGTCGTCGGTCTGACGACCGAGTGTGTTCCTGACCGAGTCGCGCACCGCAGCCAGCGTCTGCGAGAGGGACTTCGTCTGAGGCTTCTTGTTCTTCTTCGAGGACACCCGTCTCCGCCCGGAGCCCTTGCGGGTGGATGTCCGGGTTGGCATGTGACAGAAAACAATACCCACCTAATCGCCAATTGCCGTGAATTGAGCGAACCCAGGGTTTCAGGCCCCGCTCGGCGAAGTCTGGCGCCCTGAGTATGCGGTGAGGTGTCAGACTTCCATGACGATGGGGAGGATGACCGGGCGACGAGCGGTCTCCGCCCGGATCACCTTGCCAACCGCCTGGCGGACCGCCTTCTGCATCTCGGCGTGGTCGGTCCGTCCCGAGTCGTGGGACTCGATCGCCGAGCGGACCGCGTCGGCGGCCTTGTCCAGGACCGCGCTGGGGTCGTCCATCAACCCATGGCTGTCGAGGTCCGGCCCCCAGACGATGTCACCGTTGTCGTGGTCGATGCCAACAGTCACCACCACCACGCCTTCGTCGGCGAGGTGGGACCGGTCACGAAGCACCCCTCCCTGGACATCGCCCACGGCGGAGCCGTCCAGGTAGACGTAGCCGGCGGGTACGGCCCGCCGCTCGACGTAGGTCTGGTCACCGTCGACGGTGACCCGGTCACCGTCCTCGAGAACGTCCACTTGCGGGACCCCCATCGTCCGGGCGAGATCGGCGTGGGCGGCGAGGTGGCGGTACTCCCCATGGACCGGGACGAACGCCTTCGGCCTCACCAGGTTGAGGAAGGTGAGCAGCTCGTCCCGGGCGGCATGCCCCGAGACGTGGACGTGAGAGTTGCGGCCGTGCACCACCCGGGCGCCGCGTCGCATCAGATTCGATATCACCTTCGACACCGCGGTCTCGTTCCCGGGGATCGGCTTGGCGGAGATGAGGACCGTGTCGTCCTCCCCCAGCTCCACGAACTTGTGCCGGCCCTGTGACATCAGAGATAGTGCGGCGAACGGCTCTCCTTGGGAACCGGTGGTGATCAGCAGCTGCTGGTGTGGTTGAAAACCGGACATCTCCTTGACGTCGACGACGGAGCCCTTCGGCACATGGAGGATGTCGAGCTCGGTGGCCAGAGTCGTGTAGCGGTGCATCGACCTGCCGAAGAATGAGATCTTCCGGCCCGCGGCGACACCGGCATCGGCGATCTGCTGCACGCGGTGCATATGCGACGAGAAGCAGGCGGCGATGACCCGACCGGGAGCATCCCGGATCACGTCGGCGATGGGTTGCCCAACGGAGCTCTCGGAAGGCTCGAACCCCTCCTTCTCGGCGTTGGTGGAGTCGCCGAGCAAGAGCCGCACGCCCCGATTGCCGAGAGAGGCGAAAGCAGGCAGGTCGGTCGGACGCCCATCGATGGGTGTCGGATCGAGCTTGAAGTCTCCGGAGTGGAGCACAACCCCTTCGGGCGTCTCGAAAGCGATTGCCGAGGCGTCGGGGACCGAGTGGCTCACGGGTATGAGCATGAACTTGAACGGCCCATGGCTCACCCACTTCTTCTGCTGAACCGTGCGCAGGTCGGCCTCGACTCCGACCTCCTCGACCCGCCCTTCGGCCATCTTGAGGCTCAACTCGGTCCCGTAGACCGGTGCCTGTATGTCGCGCAAGAAGTAGGCGAGGGCCCCCATGTGGTCCTCGTGGCCGTGGGTCAGGACGACGAGCGACACGTCTTTCTCACGCTCCACCAGCCACGACCAGTCGGGGAACACCAGGTCGACCCCGAGCATGTCCTCCTCGGGGAACATGAGACCGACATCGATGAGGGCGATCTTCCCCTCGACCTCGAGGGCGGCGCAGTTGCGCCCGATCTCCCCGAGCCCACCCAGGAACGTGACGGAGACGCTCACGAGGGCTGAATCGCCCCCATTGCCTTCTCCACCTCGGCGAGGGTGTCCTCAGAGGCTGCCACCAGCGGGAGACGCACGTCTCCCACCGGCTCCCAGAACCTGCTCAGAGCCCCCTTGACCGGCGACGGGTTCGGCTCGAGGAAGCAGGCGTAGCAGAGCGGGAGGAGCTGGTGATGGAGATGGCGCGCCCGCTCGTATTCGCCGGCGCCCGCCGCCTTGAGCATGGCCTTGACCGTCGGCCCAGCGAGATGAGAGATCACCGAGACCACACCCACCGCTCCCACGGAGAGCATCGGCAGCGTGAGGCTGTCCTGCCCCGAGTACACGGCGAGGCCGGGTACCAGGTTCACGGTGGAGGAGGTGAACTCGAGATCCATGACCGCGTCTTTGACCGCCACGATGTCGGGATGTGCGGCCAACTCGACCAGCGTGTCGACTTCGATGATACGACTGGTTCGGCCAGGGATGTTGTAGAGCATGACGGGGATACCGACGTCGGCGATCGCGGCGAAGTGGGCGACGAGACCGCCCTGCGACGGCTTGTTGTAATACGGGGTCACGGCGAGGATCCCGTCGACGCCGATCTCTGCCGCCTGCTCGGTCAACTCCACGGAATGGGCCGTGTCGTAGGTCCCGGTGCCGGCTACGACCTTGGTCTGTTTCTCCCCGACGGCATCGACGACCGTCTTGAAGAGGGCGACCTTCTCCTGGTCGCTGAGCGTGGGTGATTCCCCGGTGGTGCCGGCGACTACGAGGGTGTCGGTGCCGTGCTCGGTGAGGTGACGGGCGAGATCATGGGCTCGCTGGTGGTCCACTTCCCCGGAGTCGTCGAAAGGGGTCACCATCGCCGTGGCCAGGAGGCCGAACGGTGCGTTTGGTGCTGCGGTCACGTCGACAAGGTTACCGGCAGACGCCCTGGAAGCGGAGGAGCACCTACACCTGGGGCCCTCGGAACTCTGAGCAGCTCGTAGACTCGGACCATGGCTGTTACATCGACAATGCTCGAGCTCGGCACCGAGGCGCCCGACTTCTCACTCCCCGACGTGGTGACCGGAAGGACGGTGTCTCTCGCCGACTACGCGGACGAGACGGGGGTGCTGGTGATGTTCATCTGCAACCACTGCCCCTATGTGAAGCACGTCCGCCCCGAGCTGGCACGAATCGGCCGGGACTACGAAGACTCCGGAATCGGCATCGTGGCGATCTGCTCCAACGACCCGGAGATCTCCCCGGGCGACTCGCCGGAGCTGATGAAGGAGGAGGCCGAGACCCACGGCTATGTGTTCCCCTACCTGTTCGACGAGACCCAGGATGTCGCCGCGGCGTACACCGCGATGTGCACCCCTGACTTCTTTCTGTTCGGGCCGGACCGCAAGCTCGTGTACCGGGGACGGATGGACGAGTCGCGGCCCGACTCGGGAGTCCCGGTGACCGGCAGGGAGCTGCGTGCGGCGATGGACGCTGTCCTCGCCGGCGAGCCGGTCCCCGACCAGCAATACCCCTCGATGGGATGCTCGATCAAATGGGCCGAGGGAAACCAGCCCGCATACTTCGGATAGCCTGACCTACCCGGGGCACGCCAGGTCGGATACGACGGCAATCCGATCATCGTCGACAAAAGGAACCCATGACCAAGCAGTACGAATCCGCGCCCGACATGACCATCGATCTCGCCAAGTCCTACTCGGCGACCCTCGACACCAACCACGGTGAGGTCGTCATCGAGTTCGACCCCCAGCGGTCTCCCCTGACCGTCAACAACTTCGTTTTTCTGGCCCACGACGGGTTCTACGACGGGGTCGTGTTCCATCGGGTGATCGAGAACTTCATGATCCAGGGCGGTGACCCCACCGGCACCGGCCGCGGCGGCCCCGGATACCGCTTCCGTGACGAAACCGAGGGGCCGGGAGACTACTCCCGTGGGACCGTGGCGATGGCCAACGCCGGGCCGAACACCAACGGCAGCCAGTTCTTCATCATGCACCAGGACACCGGGCTCCCCCACAGCTACACGATCTTCGGCAAGGTGACCTCGGGGATGGACGTGGTCGACTCGATTGCCACCTCCGATACCGACGCCTCCGACCGCCCCCGCGAGGACGCCGTGATCAACAAGGTGACCATCACCGAAGAGTGACGGTCCGGAACCCGTTCTGTGAATGCTGCGCGAGACATATTCACGCGACACGTTCACAGAACGGTTTCGGTCAGTCGGTGAGGCGGGGGTTCTGGGTGTAGGTGCCGGTGATCGAGGCCTCAGCCAGGACGTGGCCCTCGATAGCCTCCCTGACGTCGTGGCCGGTGAAGTCACCATCGACGTTCACTTTCTCTACGTCGAGGGCGTAGACCGTGAACACGTAGCGGTGGGGGATGGAGTCGTTCCACGGAGGAGCGCAGCCGTCATAGCCGTAGTACTTCCCCTCCATGTCCTCGTCTCCTGAGAACCAGCCCGTGAAATCGTTGAGGCCCTGTCGGGTCCCATGGGGGCCCTCCTGGGCATCCTGGCCGCCGGGCACCACCCCGTCGCAGAACTCCCCTTCGGCGATAGACCTCTTGTTCGCCGGGATATCGACCAGGACCCAGTGGAAGAAGTCGACCCGGGAAAGGTCCTCGGGCACCTCGCGGTCGGGCTGGTTGACGTCGTCTCCTCTGCTGGGGACGTCGGGATCGTGAGCGATTAGCGCAAACGACTTGGTCCCCTCCGGGATATCGCTCCACTCGAGATGTGGGTTGACGTTCTCGGACAGTGTCACCCTGGAGTCGGGGTCGGGCTTGGCGAAGGCATATCGGGCCGGGATCGGATCGCCGTCGTCGAAGCTGTTGGTCGAGAGTCTCATACCTCCTGACCCTATCGAATCGGGCCGACGATCTCGGCCAGCTCCTCCACCCCCTCGGCGTCGATCGGGTCCAGCACGACCTGGAGATGCCCGATGCCGGCGCCGGAGAACTCCGCCAGCGCCGCGGCTATCTGGTCATGGCTGCCGGCGATGGGCACCGACTCGGGCTTCTCGCTGCTCCCCGCGCTGCGGCCAATGCCCCGTGACAGTTGGACGTAGACCGCGGCTGTCCGCTCCACATCCGACGGATCACGGCCAACCTCACGACAGACGCGGTCCACCCTCTCCAGCAACGGCGTCAGCCCTGGGGCCCGGTTGCCGTAGTCGACATGCCAGGTGTTCCACATGTCGGCCTCGGGCATGGTGATCCGCAGCATTCGGGGACCGTTGGACCCGACGAGGATGTCCATGTCCGATCTCGACGGTGGCAGGAGCTCGAGATCGCGGGTGGTGTAGTAAGTGCCTTCGAAGTCGATCGCCCCCTCACGGACGAGGGTCCTGATGATGGTGAACGCCTCCTCGAACCGGGAGACCCTGTTGTCATAGGGGAACCCGAAACCATCGAACTCGACCCGGTTCCAGCCCGCGCCCAGTCCGAGGATGAGCCGACCGCCGCTGATCTCGTCGACCGTCGCCGCCTTCTTGGCGATCATTGCCGGGTTGTGGAACGAGGTGGCCGCCACCAGCGGGCCCAGTTCCACCCGCTCGGTCGCCTCGGCCAGAGCAGCGAGCAGCGACCATGCCTCCCAGGGCCCCCGCGTCACGTCGTCGGGGTTGCGATAGAGGAGGTGGTCGCCGACCCACACCGAGTCGAACCCGCATTCCTCCGCGGCGAGAGCGACATCACGCAGCTCGGGCCAACGGATCTCTCTTTCCACTTCGGGTAGCTGAACACCGATCTTCATGATCCCGATCGTAAGCTGAGGTGGGTGTTCCCCGCTGACGATCCCTCCGCTCTCAACGCACCCCAGCGCAACGAACACCTCGACCGGATGTCGTCGCAGCGTTTCGACGTGGTCGTCGTCGGTGGCGGAATCACCGGGACCGGAGCCGCGCTCGACGCCGCCAGCAGGGGTCTGCGCGTCGCCCTGGTAGAACAGCGCGACTACGCCTCGGGGACATCCAGCCGCTCCTCGAAGATGTTCCACGGGGGCCTGCGCTACCTCGAACAGTTCGACTTCCGCCTGGTCCGTGAGGCCCTTCGGGAGCGAAACCTGATGCTCAACGAGCTTTGCCCCCACCTGGTACGCCCCACCCCGTTCATCTATCCGCTGAAGCATCGCTTCTGGGAGAGGATCTACGTGGGCGCCGGGGTCTTCTGGTACGAGATACTCGCCCGGCTGGCCGACAACCCACTCCCATGGCATCGCCACCTCGGCCAGGAAGGCGTCGGCCGCATCTCCCCCGGCCTGGACGCATTCGGTGGCGTCCTCTATTGGGATTCGGTGGTCGACGACGCCAGGCACACGCTGGCGGTCGCACGAACCGCGGCCGCATATGGAGCTCTCCTCGCCACCAGCACCCGGGTCGTCGGCATCGACGAGGACGGGGGACGGATCCGGACGGTTCGGGCGCGCGATCTGGAAACGGGCCGTGACGTCGACATCGAGACCGACTCGGTGGTCAACGCCACCGGGGTCTGGACCGACGACATCGAAGCGCTGGTGGGTGAGCACCGGAACGATGTCCGGGCCTCGAAGGGTATCCACCTGATGATCCCACGTGACCGGATCGACTCCGAAACGGGGATCTTGTTACGGACCGAGGCCAGCGTGCTGTTCGTCATCCCGTGGGACGGCCATTGGATCGTGGGCACCACGGACACTCCGTGGTCGCTGAACCGGGCCCATCCCGCAGCCAGCCGCTCGGACATCGAGTATCTGATCTCTTGGGTGAACACGGCCCTGCGCCGGCCGCTGTCGATCGACGACGTCGTCGGTGTCTACGCGGGTCTCCGGCCCTTGCTCGAGGGAGAGTCGAATGAGACCTCGAAGCTGAGCAGGGAGCACGCTGTCATCGACCGGGGCAACGGTCTGGTCTCCGTCGCCGGAGGCAAATACACTACCTACCGGGTGATGGCGTCCGACGCGGTAGATGCCGTTGCTCCCTATCTGGACGGCGAGCTCTCACCATCGCCCACCGCCACCATCCCGCTGGTCGGGGCCACGGCTCCCCTCGACGAGCGGATCCACATCCGATATGGGAGCTTGAAGACCGACATCGGCGAATCGATCGCGGCCAACCCCCACTACGGGGAGCGTGTCGTCCGAGACGCTCCCTATCTGGTGGCCGAAGTTGCGTACGCCGTCACCCACGAAGGGGCGCTCCACCTTGACGACGTGCTCACCCGACGCACCCGCCTCTCCATCGAGACCACCCACCGCGGTGTCGCCGCCTCGCCCACCGTGGCCGCGGTGATGGGCGAGATCCTGCATTGGGACGAAGACACCACCGAGCGTGAGATCGTCCACTATGAGGCGAGAGTCCGGGCCGAGCTCGACTCGCAGCGACAACCCGACGACCACACCGCCGATGCGGCTCGAATGGGCGCCCCCGATGTCCGTACCGGGAGCAGCGAATGAGGCTCTCTCCGTTTTGAGCACGGAATGGCGCCCTATCCGCTCGTTCGATGCGCGAAAAGGCTGGGGAGTCCCTTGATCAGCCGCCCAGATCGGCGTCGGTGGGTATTGCCGCCCGGTCGAAGTTGCTCATGATGTTCCAGAGCAACCAGCCGGTGCCGGCGTCCTCGGCAGCCTGGATCGACCGCCGGATCTGCTGGTTCGACCACCAGAACGCTTGCAGATATGGCCGCAGCTCACTTCCGTCCGCCATACGCCGACTGGCGGAGGCCAGGGCGTCGGCGGTCACGTCGTAGGGGTGGTCGTTGGGGTCCTCGAACCCGAGCCATCCCGGCGAATAGTGACTCGGATAGACCATCGGGCTGAGCACATCTACCTGAGTCGAAACCGCCTCGGGCATCTGACCGATGCCCTGGTCGTTCGAGGAGGAGACGACGATGCCGAAGACCGCCGCGCTCACCGCACAGCCCATTGGATGGAGGAGCTGGCGTGCTTCCCGCAGGAACCCGCCTATCGCGTCGACACGCTGATCCTGGGTGAGGTCCCGCTGGCCGGACCGCTCGGCGGTGCTTCCCGACGGGTATCGGACGTAGTCGAACTGGATCTCGTCGAACCCGATGTCACACGCCTCCTCGGCCAGCTCCAGGTTGTAGGAGCGCGCCCCCGGTGCTGACGGGTCCAGCCATGGCCCCACCAGTCTGTCCTCCGGGAAGGCGGCGGCGCGTTGGCCGTCCTCGAAGGTGACGATCCGTGTGATCGTGTAGAGGCCGCGCTCATGTGCCTGGGCGATCCGTTCGACCGGGTCATAGAACTCCTCGACCGCCCCGATCCGGTGAGCGTCTGACACCCTGGTGTCGTAGAGCACCCGCCCGCCCTCCTGTTTGGTGTCGAACACCAGGGCGTTCACGGCGGTATCGTCGGCCAGCGACAACAGACCGTTGAACAACCGGTCGCTCTGAGCCGCCTCCGCGCCCACCCTGATGCCACGAATCGTCTGTGGCTCGATGACTGCCCGGTAGAACGCGGTCCCCTCCTCCCACATCAGCTCGGCGCTGCTCCATCCCGGCTTCGAGACCGTCATGGTCCCCGGTGCGGGCGTCTCGAAGGAGAACCAACCGTCGGGGCCGGTGAGCGATCTCATCTCGCCCATCTCGACGAAGGCTCTGGGCACCGGGGTGCCGTCGTCTCTGGCGACCCGCCCCGAGACGTTGACCAGGGGTTGGGTCGTGGTCGTGGTGGGAGACGTCGTAGTGGGAGAGGTCGTGGTGAGAGAGGTCGTGGTGGTGCTGGTGGAGGACGTGGAAGGCATCGTCTCGGTGATTTTGACGCCGCCGCCGCCGGGCTCGCCGGTGCACGCCGCCACCAGGGCGATAGACAACAGGAGGCTTCGTCGCGGGACCACGAAGGCGATGGTACGGGTCAGTCGAGACGTAACACCATGACCGTGATCGTGAGCATGAGTAGGAGTGTGTCGATCAGCCCCCATCTGGTGATCCTGGTGACGGCCAGCCTGATCGCCGGGCCATCACCCGACTCGACCGCCTCGGCCGCCGTCTCTCCTCCCGGCCCGAACATGAGCGCCCCCAGGAGGGCGCCTACCACGATCATGCCGAAGCCGATGGTCACGAACGTGGTCCCGAACCCGTAGCGGGCGTCCTGGAGCACCAGGAGCACCCCGGTGATCAGGATGAGCAGAGTCGCCGGCATGTAGAGACGTCGGGCCAGCACCGAGGTGAGGCGGTACCAGCCGGCGAGTGTGGTAGCGCCCAATATCGCCGCCGCCGGAGGCACGACGGCCTGGACGACATTGGCTCCCAGCCAGGTCCCGGCTCCGGCGATGTGGAGGACGAGAAGGATGTCGCGATAGGTCAAGGGTCTCCTGTTGCGTTGGTGGCGACAACCTAATGGGTGTCCGACCCAGACTAGGAGACCGACCGGTCATACGATCCCGGCGTGTCCAAGAGCCCCGAGCCTCCAGGTTGCCGCGATGCCGTCATCGCCGCGGCGGTCCTCGTAACCGTCGCTCTCGTCTTCATGGCGGTCGGTCTCAGCCTGGTGAACCAGCCGGAGTGTGCCGATGGCTGCGAGACGGTGGCCCTGACCCTCCTATATGCCGGGCTGCCCATCTCTGCCGTGTTCGGCGTCTTCTTCGGCGACCTGGTGGTGGCCTGGCCGCTCGACGTGACCATCTGGGTGGTGATCGGCTTTCTCGTCGCCCGGCTCTCCGAATCGAGGTCCCGCGGGGTCCTTTTTGGGGTCTTCGCCACCGTCATCCTCGCCCTGGGCTATGGACTAGTCCTTTCGTCTCTAGTTGAAATGGCCATTTGAATCCGACCTCCGCACACGTACCGTGGTCAAAGCATGCAGAGAGTGATCACACACCGTCTCGTCGGGCTGGGATTGGCCGCTCTGATGACGTTGTCGGCAGCCGGGGGCGCTGTCGCCGTCTTCACGGCAGGGGGACCCGGCGAGAGCATGTCGCCGATTGGTGAGGCGGATACTCTCATCCGCCTCACCCAATCGCACCATTCCATCCTCTGGACCTCGCTGGCCGGCAACGTCTCCACCGTGAAGACCCTGGGCTGGCCCTCCTCCGACGGCATCCACGATCTCGGCGGCGCATTGGTCATCGAGCGTCCCGCCGACCCCCTGGCCGGCACCGTCAACATCGGCGAGAAGCCCATGTCGATGGAATTCAGCTTCGGGAACTGAACGGCACCTCCTGCGGGCGCGGCAGCTGCGGCCCGACCGGCGCCTGTTTGCCGGACGAACTCAGGTCTCAGATCGCCGACTTTGGGTGACTCCCCCAGACGTCTAAACCATTTGCCCTGGAGGCAGCCCGGCAAAGTCGGGCCGCCATCGACTCAAACCTCCAAGTATTGGTCTAGCTCGTGTTCCTCGAAGGGGCCGACCGCGCCCATCACCCTGACGGGGCCGCCGTAGACGTCCGTAGCCACCGACCTGACCATGTCGAGATCGACGCCGTCCAGCTTCTCCAGACGCTCGTCAACCGACAGATGGGGCATCCCGGCGAGCTCGTCACGGCCGAGACGGACCATCCGACTGTTGGCGTCCTCGAGGGACAGTGCCAGACCGCCCCGCATCGAGCCCTTGGCCCGCTCCAATTCCTCGCGCGTGATCCCTTCCTCCACGACTTTGGTGAGCTCGTCGCGGATCACGTTCAGGGCGGTGTCCGTCTGATGAGGGGTGGTTCCGACGTGGACACCCCAGGCCCCGTTGTCGGAGTAGGCGAGCTTGAACCCGTACACCGCATAGGCAAGCCCCCGCTCCTCACGTACCTCACGGAACAGCCGCGACGACATTCCCGAGCCCATGACGTGGTTGAGCACCTCGAAGGCCCAACGACGCTCGTCGCTCCGGGCCAGACCGGGGCCGCCGAGAACCAGGTGGGCCTGTTCCGTCTCGCGTCTGGTCAGGTTCACCGTGGGAACGACCTGGGCCGGCCGACTCTGATGGTCCACCAGATCACCGGACCAGTCGCCGAAACGCTCAGCCACCATCTCGACGACGTTCTCGTGGTCGATCGAGCCGGCCGCGGCCACGACCAACGAGCCGGTCCCGTAGCGACGCTTCCAGTAGCCATGGATGTCGTCCCGGGTCATTGCCCGGATCGACTCCCGGGTCCCGAGCACCGGTTCCTGGAGAGGATGGCCGGCGAACACGGCGGTGGTGAAGTTCTCGAAGACGACGTCGGACGGGTCGTCCTCGTTCATGTTGATCTCCTCCACCACCACCTGGCGCTCCGAGTCGATTTCGCGGACCCGGAACGCGGGCCGCTGGATGATCTCGGCCAACACGTCCAACCCGACGGCCAGGTCCTGGTCGAGCAGACGCGTCCAGTAGCAGGTCGCCTCTTTCGACGTGAACGCGTTGGATTCCGCTCCGATGGCGTCGAGGGTCTCGTTGACCTCGCGGGCGGAGAGCTTCTCCGAGCCCTTGAACAACAGATGCTCGAGGAAGTGAGAGACTCCGGCCTCGTTCCCGTTCTCGTCCCTGGTGCCGGTGTCGATCCAACAGCCCATCGCCACCGACCTGAGAGACGGCATCGGCTCGGTGATCACCCTCAGGCCGTTGGGAAGAGTGGTGAAGTCGTAGTGCACGCGGCGCAGGGTATAGGTATCGGCGGCGAAAGCAGAAGGGTCGATGTGAGTCGCTTGACGAGGCATGAGACAATGAACGGCTTGTGCGCGCACGCGAACAGACTTTCCTGACCGACCTGATCGGCCCCGAAGACCAGGCCATCGAGGCCGTGGTGGGCCGATATCAGCGAGTTGCCCCTGCCGTGACCCGTCTCGCCAGGAGCCTCTCCGAGAACCCGAATCTGAGGGTGCGGCTCGGGCCTGAGTCGTCGTCTTCACCGGACGAGATCACCTGCGACCCCCGGATCTTCCAGGCGGCCTACCACCGGAGTGCCCCCGTTACCCCTGACGAGGTGGCCCTGGCGTCGGCGCTCCACGAGGTCATGCACCTGGTGTCCACCAACCTCGACGAGGTGCGCACCCTGCCCGAGGACTGGCCAGTCGACAGCGAGTTGAAGACCGATGCCGAGGTAGACCTGCTCACTGCGTTGGAGCGAACGGAGAGGCCGGTGGCGGAAGTCCTGTTCTTCTCCCTGGAGGACGCCCGTCAGGAGGCCCACGGCCTCTCCCACTATCCCGGGGCGCGCTCGGTGCTCCAGGACCTGTACCTGTCCTCTCTCAGCCAGGCGATCGCCCGGTCGGGGGCCCTCAGCCAGTTCGTGCTGGGGTGTTTCCTCCTCACCGCCGGATATGTCGAGCGCGAAGTCCTCGAGAAGCGTTTCGATGCCAGGGCGGCGGTAGCCCTGGCCGACGCCACCGGCCACTGCGAAGAGGCGGCGGCCTCGGAGGACCCGTGGTACGTCGCCCAACTCGCCCTCGAACTGGAGGCCATCGCCAGGGCCAACGGCTTGATGACCGAGGTGCCGGAGACGGCCAGCGGCGCCCAGCGCAAGTCGGCACAGAAGATGGACGCGGAGAAGGCGGCGGAGGGGGTCGACAGTGTCCGCCTCATCTCGCCCATCGTCACCGACACCGAGTCGTACCAGAACGCCAGGAGGGCCGCCGATGCCCGATCAGGTCCCTCCGATCGCAAAGGGGCATCGGACGTGGCCGACGACGAGTCGACGAACCAGCTGCTCCGGGTGAGCCAGGCACCGGAGGTATTCCTCCCCACCGGCCAGGGCGGAAAGCTCGTGGTCACCCCGATCCCGGCCGCGTTCGCCGGCTTCGGCGCGGAGGGCACCGAAGCCATCGCCGAGGCATCCAAACGATGGGCTGTCGACCAGCGCCACGTCTCCGGAGAGCTGTTCCCTCTGTTCGCAGCCAACCAGCGCCGAGGTTTGCGCTCCGGTTTCGACCAGGGCGACGTCTCGCCACACGCCGCGCTCTTCATCGGCGCCGGGCTCTATCAGCGTCTCTACGAGCGCAGGGCATCACGGACCAGGCGACGCTATGCGGTCTCCCTCCTCGTCGACGGGTCGGCATCCATGCTAAGCCCCGGCCGCAAGGCTCACGCCGGGACTCAATGGGCGATGCCCGCCGCGGTCCTCGGCGCATGGAGCATGGCCAGGCTCTGTAACGAGCTCCAGATCGATTTCGAGGTGGCTCTGTTCAATCGGGGGTTTGCCGCCCGGCCCGACGACTCCGAGGAGAGCTATGTCCGGAGTCGGTCGGCGGCGACTGCGGGGTTGAAACGTTCGCAAGGGTCGGCGGCGGACCGGCTCACCTCGACGGTGAATCACTATATGGTCAAGCCCTTCGACCGTCGCTGGCGGGACTCGCAGAGCACACTGGCCGGTCTCTTCTTCACGGCGATGAACCCGCGACGCGCAGCCACCCTCGCCCGCCGCGACGCGCGCTCCGCTCCTCCGGTGTCCCTGTTCGAGAAAGCGGCCAACGTGGACGAGTTCAATGTGGTCCACGCCGCTGAGCGGATGGGGCGGCTAGGAGCCGACGTCCGCATCCTGATGGTGCTCGCCGACGGGATGACCCGCGGGTCGGTCGATGCGCTGACCACCTCGGTGGAGTCCATCGAAGCCTCCGGCACTACCGTCATCGGTATCGGGATCGGCGACCACACCGTCGACCAGGCATACCGACGCCACCAGGTGGTCGACGAGCCCGACCAGCTGGCCAACGCCATGATCGAAGGAGCACGCGGCGCCCTCAGGCGCAGTCTCGCCTACTCGGGCATGGACACCTGGTGGCTGCGTGCCACGGACTTTCAAGACAAGGAGACAGCAATTGCCTGAGACAGTCGTATTCGAAGATCCCAGCGGTGAAGGGCCGTCCATCGAGCTGGAGACGTTCGACATCACCGACGACATCGAAGACGCCGAGCTGAGGCGTCGGAAGATCCCCGAACCCGACCCTCACTATGTCGACCTGGGCATGCTCTACCGCTTCGCCCAGGTGGAAGAGGCTCGTCGCACCGGAGCGGAGGGCCTGGTGCCGCTGCACGTCGCGGTTCGCGGCCACATGGGTACCGGGAAGGACCACGACATAGAGCAGTTTGCCGCCGCGATGTCACTCCCCTATTTCCGCATCCCCCTCACCGGAGAGGTCCGCGACGTGACGTTGATCGGGTCGACCCATCTCCATGGCGACGGCAAGGGCGGGACCGAGTCCCGCTGGGAGGACGGGGACATCACCCGAGCCCTGCGCGGCCCCGCCTTGCTCAACCTGTCGGAGCTGAACGCCGCCGGTGCCGAGACCCTGTTCGCCCTCCACGCCTTGCTCGATCGCTATGCCGCTCTCGACCTCCCCAACGGTGAGACGGTGAGCTTGCGTGAGGACGTTCGCATCTTCGGCACAATGAACCCCACCGACATCCGTGACTACGCCGGCACCCAGACCCTCAACAAGGCCTTCGCCGATCGATGGGCGATATGGGAGAAATCGTTCCCGGCCGAAGAGCAGGTCAGGGCGATGCTGGAGCGCCGCTATCCCAGCCTCGGGGACGCCTACGTCGAGGCGATCGCCCGCCTGACCGTGGAGATCAACGCCTCTTTCGACGAAACCGACACCGGAACCCGGGTCGAGACCCCGCTCTCGTTGCGCTCGGTGCTCGATCGTCTCCCCACCGGACTGCTCATCTACGCCGACCGCGACGACCCCCTCCGGGAGGCTTGGGAGGAGTTCGTGCTACCCCAGGTCGATCGTTTCGACCGCGACCACTACGAGACCGTCTGGAACGCCGTGGTCCGCAAGGGACCCGCGGAGAAGCCCTTCTCCTCGCAGTGAGCCGTGTCGGGTACGGTGCCATCGATGGCATATGACCTCGGCAACGAGGAGTTGAACGAGCGCCTTCGCAGCCTCATCGCCGATTCCTCGCAAAACGACCACCAGGATCTCATCGCGGAGTTGATCATCACCGTCCTGAAGTTGCACAGGGACCGCGCTTCACGTGGCGACCTCAAGCTGATCAACACCGCGGTCAAAGAGATGCGCTACTCCAACCTGGTGTTCAGCCGTCACCCCGAGCCCAAGGTCACCATCTATGGCTCGGCGCGGATCCGGGAGGGGGATCCCAACTACCAGCTCACCGAGAAACTGGCCACCACGATGGCCACTCACGGGTGGGGTGTCATCACCGGTGCCGGTCCCGGCCTGATGGAAGCCGGCAGCAAGGGAGCGGGCATCGACAACTCCTACGGGGTCAACATCCGGCTCCCGTTCGAGGCCACGGCCAACGATTACATCGACGACGACCGCACGGTCAATTTCAAGTACTTCTTCACTCGCAAGCTCGGATTCGTCAAGGAGTCCCAAGCTTTCGTCATCATGCCCGGCGGGTTCGGCACCCTCGACGAGGCGTTCGAGCTGATCACACTCTTCCAGACCGGCAAGTCCGACCTCCACCCGATAGTCCTCCTCGAAGCCGAAGGCACCGGCTATTGGGGCCCACTCATCGGGTTCATCACCGACAAGCTCCTCGCCATGGGCTTGATCTCGGAGGCGGATCTGAATCTCTTCCTCCAGACCACCGACCTCGACGCGGCATGCGAGGAGATCTTCAAGTTCTACTCCAACTATCACTCCCAGCGTTTCACCGCGGGCAGACTGATCCTCAGGCTCCGTCAGGCTCCCACGGACGACGAACTGGTCGAGCTCAACGAGCAGTTCGCCGACATAGTGGTCGAAGGCGAGATCGAGAAGACCGGGCCGAACGAGGCAGAGATCGAGGACGACGACGCCCTCGACATGGAGCGGATCACCCTCTACTTCGACCGACGGCAGTTCGGCCGTCTCCGCCAGCTGATCGATCGTCTCAACGACTTGGCCAGCCTGCCCGAAACCACCGAGATTCCGGCCAGCATGAGCGAGGAGCAAGCAGAAAGACCCTGGTAAGAGACGCTCGTCTTGGGGATTTCCACAGATTCGCTACTAGAATTGCCGGGTGCGCGACATCCTTTCAGACCTAGTAGCTGAACAACAGTTCCTGGATCAGTCTCTGCAGAGGATCCCGATCAAGGTCTGGGACCTGGTGACCCCGAACAAGCCGTGGACGGTACGGGACACCATCTCCCACCTCGCCGACTTCGAGGACCTCGGCGCCGATGCACTCCAGAACGGCGACAAGATCGGGGAATGGCAGGCCGCGGCCGACATCGAGCCTCTGCGGCAACGTCCGATCAAGAAAGGGCGCAAGATGCGCCCCCAGGATGTCATCGAGTGGTGGCGGGGCGGCCGAGCCAAGGTCGTCGAGCCCCTCTCGCACATGAATGCCGAGGACCGGATCCCCTGGATGGCGGGCGACATGAGCGCACGGACATTCGCCACGTTCCGGCTCACCGAGACCTGGATGCATGGGCTGGACATCTACGCCACGCTGGGCATCGAGGTCGAGGACACCCCCCGAATCCGTCACGTGTGCTGGTTCGGCTGGAAGACCCTCCCCTACGCCTTCAAACAGGCCGGCGAGCACTACGAGCCGGTCCGCATCGAGGTGATCGGCCCCGGCTACTCCAAGTGGGTCTACGGGCCGCAAGACACCGACCAGCTCATCAAGGGGTCTGCCTCCGACTGGGCTCGCATCGCCGTGTGCCGCATCGATCCGAAGGACACCAGACTCAAAGTCACCGGCGAGCACGCCGAGAAGGCGATCGAGCTGGCCCAGACCTTCCTGTGATCGAACCGCTTCCCCAACTCGTGGGGATGGTTCACCTCCTGCCGCTCCCCGGCGCGCCACGCTTCACCGGCTCCATCGACGCAGTGATCGCCACCGCCGCCGCGGACGCCCGTATCCTCGTCGACGCCGGCTTCCCCGCCCTGATGGTGGAGAACTTCGGCGACGCCCCCTTCTACGCGGACTCGGTGCCCCCAGAGACCATCGCCACCATGACCCGGGCCGTGCACGAGGTAGCCGGACTCGGTGTCCCGGTGGGGGTCAACGTCCTGCGCAACGATGCCCTAGCGGCCCTCGTCATCGCGACAGCCACGGGATCCCGCTTCATCAGGGTCAACGTCCTCACCGGCCTCATGTACACCGACCAGGGACCGATCGTGGGGAAGGCGGCCGAGCTCCAGAGAGCACGCGCCACGCTCGCCCCCGACGTCGAGATCTGGGCGGATGTCATGGTCAAGCACGCCACACCTCCGCCCGGCACCGACATCAGCCAGGCCGCCGTCGACACCGTTGAGCGTGGCCTGGCCGATGCCGTGATCGTCTCCGGTCCCGGCACCGGAACGGCCCTGGACGTAGAGGAGGCGCTTTTGGTTAGGCAGGCTGTGGCTCCCCGAACCCGCATCGTCGCCGGCTCGGGCGTCGATTCCGGCAACATCGACCAGGTCCTGAGTGCCGTCGACAGCATCATCGTGGGATCGAGCATCAAGGTGGGACAGAGCCCGGACAACCGGCCCGACCCCTTACGCGTCAAGGAATTCGTCGAAGTGGCCGCGGAGAGAGGGCTGCTGTGAGTATCAAGACGAAGACCGACGCCGGTGTGATGACGATCACGCTGGCCGAGCCCGAGATCCGAAACGCCATCACCGGCGTGGACATGGTCGAGGACCTGCTCGACGCCCTGGACGAGGCCGAGACCGATGCCGAGGTGACAGTGGCGGTCATCGACGCCGAAGGCCCTGCCTTCTCCGCCGGCGGCAACGTCAAGGACATGGCGGCACGCGAGGGACTGTTCTCCGGGTCACCGGCTGAGCTGATCGAGAAGTACCGGGACACCATCCAGCAGCTGACCCGGTTCCTGGCCACGACCGACCTGGTCACCATCGCCTCGGTCGACGGCCCCGCCGTTGGTGCCGGGTTCGACCTGGTCCTCGGCTGCGATCTCCGGTTTGGTTCCCGCAACGCCCGCTTCGCCCACACCTTCATCGAGATGGGGATCATCCCCGGTGACGGTGGCGCCTGGCTCCTCCCCCGGGTGGTCGGGTGGCAGCGGGCCACCGAGCTGGCTCTGACCGCACGATTCATCACCGCCGCGGAGGCGGAGAAATACGGAGTCCTCCTCGAGGTGGTTCCCGGAGACAAGCTGGAGAGCCGGGTCGACGAGGTGGCGAGGACGATCGCCTCCAAGCCGCGCCCGGCGGTTGTGCTGGCGAAGCGTCTCCTCCGTCAGGCCCGCTCCATGGATCTCGACGGGTTTCTCGAATTCTCCGCTGCATTGCAGGCGATCGCCCACACGACGCCGGAGCACGAGACCGCGGTGGCCGATTACGTCGAGAAGCTCGAGAAGCGGGAGTAGGGCCCGGCCCGCGGGAAGGGGCACGAGGCGGACCAGGTCTCTGGACCCAATTCGCCATGCAGCAGTATCCGGAGCGGCCAGCACGACGTTTACGGAATCGATGGTTGACAGACGACAGGCAAATGAGACGCACGACTTATCCACAGACGGACTAGTCCCGACGAGACTCACCCCGTGGGCTATGGCATGAGAAACCTCTCCGACAACTATCTCATCAAGGTGATGGAAGACGTCATCGAAGACTTGCACGGGCACGTTCACCGCGTCTCCAACCTCGCCGTGGACCTCGGACGCGGTCTCGGGCTGGGGGAGGAAGACATCGATCGCCTCGCCCTGGCCGGGGTGCTCCACGACGTCGGCAAGATCCACATGGACCCGGGGATCCTGGGCAAGCCGGGGCCGCTGGACCCTACTGAGCGTGACCTCATGGAGCGACACCCGGAATTGGGTTTCGCCATGACCCGCAACCGTCTCGACCCCAAGATCGCCGAGGCGATTCTCTATCACCACGAGCGTTACGACGGTGGGGGCTATCCGTTTGGGCTCTCAGGCGATGCCATCCCGGTGTTGAGCCGGATCGTCCTGGTGGCCGACGCCTTCGACGCCATGACATCGAAGCGTGCCTACCAGCCGGCCCTCCCGGTGGATTTCGCTGTGCATGAGATCAACAAGAACGCCGGCACCCAGTTCGACCCTGCCGTAGTCGACATCTTCATGGAGTTGGCCGTGGTCGACGCCCTCCCCGCCGAGCTATCCGCCTGACTCGGCCTGGGTCGACCTCGTCCGGGTCGATGTCGATCACCTCTCCACGGATCGGCTCCCTCGTCACCGTCTGATAGTCAGAGGTGAACACGGTGACCCGCTTGCGGAACCGTTTCGTCACGGATCGGTGGATGAAGTAGCGGATGGCCGGCAGCAGCAGGAGGAAGCCGAGGGTGTCGGTTATGAATCCCGGGGAGATGAGAAAGGCTCCTGCCACCAGGATGGCAGCTCCGTCGCTCAGCTCGCGTCCCGGCAACTCGCCACCGTTCAACTTGTGTCGGATCCGCCGCCACACCGAGAGACCGGCCCTGCGGACCAGATAGGACCCGACCAATGCGGTGGCGAGGGCGAGACCCAGTGCCCAGCCGAGACCGATCCGGTCGCCGACCCAGAAGAAGGTGAGCATCTCGGCGAGAGCGACGAGAGCAAACAGGGTGAGGAATCGCATCGTCACCAACGGTACCGAGCCGCAACCACAAACCCGTCGGGCACGGGCGATACCTTTGGTGTCGATGCCCCCCAACCCCTTCGCCACCGAGACGGCAGCGCGGATCTATGCGGCGGGCCGGCCCGACTACTCCGACCGGGTGACCGGGATCATCCGAAAGCTTCTCGGCAAAGAGGTTCGCTTTCGACGCGCGGTCGATGTGGGCTCCGGCACGGGGATATCGACGATGGCCCTGGCTCCCCTGGCCGAGGAGGTGATCGGGGTCGAGGCATCGCCTGCGATGGTCGAGCACGCCAGGTCGGCCCCCAACGTGATCTATCGGATCGGTGCAGCCGAGGACATGCCGCTCGAGGACGGCTCTTGCGATCTCATCGGTGTGGGCTCAGCCGTGCACTGGTTCGACCAGGAGCGCTTCCTGACCGAAGCCGAGAGGGTGGCTACCTCCGACGCCTGGCTCGTGGTCCACGACCACTGGTTTACCGCGCATATGAGAGATGTCGAGGATTTCTCTGGGTGGTTTCGGGAGACCTACCTGAACCGCTATCCGCCATCCCGAGACCGATGGTGGCGACCACCCGACGATCTGGGCTCGTGGCGCCACACGGCCATGGAGCGGTATCAGCACCAGGTGCGCCTCGACCCCACCGGGCTGGCCAAGTACCTGCTGACACAGAGCAACCTCCAAACGGTGATGGAACGAGGCGACGAGTCAGAAGATGTGCTGCGGGCGTGGCTGATCGCCGAGACGACGGACTTCTTCCCCGATGGCCGGGAAGTCGATTTCACCTTCGGTGGGTTCGTGGCTTGTCACTCCCGACGACCTCATCGGCGGTCGTAGCCCCACCGCCCTCGACTTCGCCCCAAGGTCGGAACTTGTCACCAACGCCTGATACCTTCGCAGCGTGGACGCGCTGCACAGCTTCTCCCCGGCGACACGCATCTGGTTCGAGGCTTCCTTTGCCGCCCCGACTCGCGCCCAGGCCGAGGGCTGGCCCGCCATCGCGAAGGGCGAGCACACCCTGATCCACGCCCCCACGGGGTCGGGCAAGACCCTGGCGGCGTTCCTGTGGACCCTCGACCGCCTCCTCAGCGAGCCCACCCCCGAAAGGTCGGAACGCTGCCGGGTTCTCTATGTATCCCCTCTCAAGGCACTGGCCCACGACGTGGACCGCAACCTGCGCGCTCCGCTCACCGGCATCCGTCATGCCGCCGAACGTCTGGGAGACGACCCACTTCCCGAGCTGGCCACTTTCCTGCGCACCGGCGATACCCCCGCCGAGGAGCGGCGACGGATGGAACGCAACCCCCCGGACATCCTCATCACCACCCCGGAGTCCCTCTACTTGATGCTGACCTCGGCAGTGCGGTCGGTCCTTCGCACGGTGCGCTGGGTCATCGTCGACGAGGTCCACGCCGTAGCCGGGTCGAAACGGGGAGCCCACCTCGCCCTCTCCATGGAGCGTCTCGAGGAGATCACCGACGATTCTCCGCAGCGGATCGGCCTCTCCGCCACGCAACGCCCGCTGGAGATCATCGCCGACTTCCTCGGTGGGGGCACCGTCACCGACGAGGTGTGGACCCCGCGCCCGGTGACCGTCATCGACGTGCCTCAGCACCGTGATCTCGAGGTCGAGGTCGTGGTGCCCGTTGCGGACATGAACGAGCCCGGTGAGCCCGACCCCCTCGACCCCGACAACACCCCCACCCGCTCGATCTGGCCCGCCGTCTACCCCGAACTGCTCAGCCAGATCGACTCTCACAACTCCACCATCGTCTTCGCCAACTCCCGGCGTCTCGCCGAGAGGGTGTGCTCGGAGATCAACAGCCTCGCCGGCGCCGAGATCGCCCGGGCCCATCACGGCTCGGTGGCCCGGGAGCAGCGACTGGAGATCGAAGAGGCGCTGAAGAAGGGCGAGCTCAAGGCCGTGGTGGCGACATCGTCGCTGGAGCTCGGCATCGACATGGGAGCCGTCGACCTGGTGCTCCAGATCGAGTCCCCGAATTCGGTGGCGTCGGGGCTGCAACGGGTGGGCAGGTCCGGTCATCAGGTGGGAGGGGTATCCCGAGCCAAGATCTTCCCCAAGTACCGCGGCGACCTGCTTGTGGCCACCGTGATCTCCGCCCAGATGGCGGAGCGAAAGGTGGAGACGACCCGCATCCCGGCCAATCCCATCGACGTGCTCAGCCAGCAGATCGTCGCCCAGGTGGTCTCCGGGGACACCACCGCCGACCGTCTCTACGAGATCGTCCGCAGGGCCAAACCCTATGCCGGCGTGTCCCGGGCCGTCTTCGACGAGACCCTGGACATGCTGGCGGGCCGCTACCCCTCCGACCTGTTCGCCGAGCTGCGGCCCCGCATAACCTGGGACCGGGCCACCGGGGAGGTCACCGCCCGGCCCGGGGCGCGGCAGCTCGCGGTGACCAACCCCGGGACCATCCCCGATCGCGGTCTCTACCGGGTGACGTTGCCCGACGGGAGCCGGGTCGGCGAGCTCGACGAGGAGATGGTCTACGAATCCCGCGAAGGCGACACCTTCCTACTCGGATCGAGCGCCTGGCGGATCACCCAGATCACCCACGACAGGGTGGAGGTGGTCCCCGCACCCGGGGTCCCGGCGAGGATGCCTTTCTGGCATGGCGACATGCTGGGACGCCCGCTGGAGACCGGACGCGCGGTGGGCCGGTTCATTCGCGAGACCGCCGGCCTCGACGGCGACGAGGCAACCGAGCGGCTCCGGTCGGAGTTCGGCCTCAACGAGCACGCCGCCGCGAACCTGGTGGCCTACCTAGACGAGGAGCGGGAGGCCACCGGGGTGCTCCCCACGGACCAGACGGTGGTCGTCGAGCGGTTCCGGGACGAGATCGGCGACTGGCGCGTGGTCCTCCTCTCCCCATTCGGCGCCCGGATCCACGCCCCCTGGGCCATGGCGCTGCGACACCGATTTCGCTCCCGCTACGGGACAGACGTCGATGTGATCTGGTCCGACGATGGCATCGCCTTCCGCTTCCCCGATTCCGACGAGCCACCGACATCCGACGACCTGATCCTCGAGCCCGAAGAGCTCGAGCCGCTGCTCTTCGAGCATCTCGCCGACACCGCCCTGTTCGCCGCCCGATTCCGGGAGGCAGCGGGACGGGCCCTCCTTCTCCCTCGCCGACGCCCCGGGGAGCGCGTCCCGCTCTGGCTGCAGCGGCGACGCTCCGCCGACCTGCTCGGTGTCGCCAAGCAATTCGGCTCCTTCCCGATCCTCTTGGAGGTCTACCGGGAGATCTTCCAGGACGACTTCGATCTGCCCGCCCTCCAGGAAGTGCTGGGGGCGATCCGCTCCCGGGAGATCCGGGTGGTCCCGGTCGACACGCACAGCCCCAGCCCGTTCGCCTCGTCGCTGCTGTTCTCGTTCATCGCCGCATACATGTACGAGGCCGACGCACCCCTGGCAGAGCGGCGCGCAGCCGCCCTCATCCTCGATCGCGACCTGCTCCGCGACCTCCTCGGAGAGGGTGAGCTTCGGGAACTGCTCAACCCGGAGGTGGTGGCAGCGGTCGAGCTGGAGCTGCAACATCTCACCGAGAACCGCCAGGTCAGGCATGCTGACGGGGTCCACGACCTGCTCCGCGATCTCGGTCCCCTGACCATCGATGACATCCAGGTGCGCAGCCACGGTGTCGACGTGACCAGCGCCCTCGAGACCCTGGCCGCCTCGCGTCGTGTCGTTGTCATCACCGTGGGAGGCGAGAGCAAGTGGGCCGCCATCGAGGATGTGGCCCGGCTCCGCGACGGGCTCGGGGTCCAGCCACCGCCCGGAGTGCCCCACACCTTCCTCGAGCCGGTCGACGATCCGCTGGGCGATGTGGTGGGCCGATATGCCCGCACCCACGGCCCTTTCCTCGCCGCTGACACGGCGGCGGCGCTCGGTCTCCCCGTCGGCGTCGTCGGGACCGCCCTGAGACGGTTAGAGCAGTCGGGACGGGTGGTCCAGGGCGCGTTCCGGCCCAACGGCCAGGGCCGGGAGTGGGTCGACGAGGGTGTCCTGAAGCGGCTCAAGAGCCGCTCCCTGGCCCGGCTCCGCTCCGAGATCGAGCCCGTCGACGCCAGTGCTCTGGCTCGGTTCGAGATCGCCTGGCAGGGAGTCGGCCCGGAGCCGCCGAGGGGCCGCAATGCCCTCGCCGACGCCATTCGCCGGCTCACCGGAGCCGCAATCCCGGCGTCAACACTGGAGCGCGACGTGCTCGCCGCCAGAGTGGCCGACCCCGGGACGGGAATCGACGACCTCGTGTTGGCCGGCCACCTGGTCTGGGTGGGCGCCGGTGGCCTCGGACAGAAGGACGGTCGGGTGGCCCTCTACCCCCGGGAGACACTGGCCACCCTGTGGTCGGGCCCCGACTCCGACACCGAACCCGACGACGTCGGCGTCGCCATCCTCGATGCCCTGGAGTCGAGTGGTGCCAGCTTCTTCCACGACATCTACGACGCCGCTGGGGGCGGCGACCCCGAGGATGTCCTCGACTCTTTGTGGGACCTGGTCTGGGCCGGTCATGTCACCAACGACACTTTCGCCCCGGTGCGCGCCTACGTCTCCCGACGAAGAGGGCGAACCGGGGGCAGACGCCCGATGTCGAGCCGGTTCCCCGCTCACGCCCAGGGACGCTGGTCGCTGACCGGGTCCCTGGTCAGAGCGGCGGCGACCGAGACCGAGCGACACGCCGCCTGGGCGGAGCTCCTGCTGGACCGCCACGGCGTGGTGACACGGCGTACGGTGCTCGCCGAAGGGTTCCCCGGTGGGTTCAGCGCCCTGTACCCGGTCTACGCCCACCTCGAAGAGACCGGTCGGATCCGACGCGGTTACTTCGTCGAGGGTCTCGGTGGGTCTCAGTTCGCCCTCCCCGGAGCTGTCGATCGCCTCCGCAGCGAGTCGGTGGCGGGTCTCGCCGTACTCGCCGCCACCGATCCGGCCAACCCCTACGGCGGCGTGCTCCCCTGGCCCGAGGTCGACGACGTCCGTCTCGCCCGCGATGCCGGCGCTTATGTGCTCCTGCTGGACGGCGCGCTGGTCGGGTACCTCGACAAAGGACGCCGCGGCCTCACCTTGTTCGACTTCACCCCGGAGCGCTTCGGCGAGATCTCGAGGTCGCTGGCCGAGGTGGCGGGCCGTCACCGCCGTCTCACCCTGGTCACCGTCAACGGACAGCCGGCCTCGGCCTCGCCGCTGGCGGCACAATTGAGCGAATGGGGTTTCGCCACCGCCCCACGGGGGCTCACCTACCGGGGCTGAAACCGTTCTGTGCGGGTTTGTGGCGCGTGACGCGCCGTAGACCCGCACAGAACGGTTCAGACCACCCGGTCGAGGATCTCGTAGGTGGTGTTGCGCAGGGCGGGCGTGCGGCCCACCGACTCGATGACCTCCACGAACTCGGCGGGGGTGACCTCCTGACCGTGCTCGGCCCCGGCGGAGCGGGTGATGATCTCGCCCATCAAAGTCCCACCCAGGTCGTTGCAGCCGGCCTCGAGGAGACGGGCGCCACCGTCGAGGCCCAGCTTCACCCAGGAGGCCTGGATGTTGTCGATGAGACCGTCGAAGGCGATCCGGGACACCGAATGGATGAGAACCGCCTCGTCCCAGGTCGGACCGGGGCGCGACCGTCCCCGCAGGAAGATCGGCGACCCCATGTGCACGAAAGGCAGCGGGACCATCTCGGTGAATCCGCCGGTGCGTCTCTGGATCTGACGGATCACCTCGAGATGCTTGGCCCATGAGCGGGGATGGTCGATATGCCCGAACATGATCGTCGAAGTGGCCCGCAGCCCCAGCTCGTGGGCGGTGATCATCACCTCCGCCCACTGCGAAGTGCGGATCTTGTCCGGGCAGAGATGGGCCCTGACGTCGTCGTCGAGGATCTCGGCGGCGGTACCGGGAAGTGTGCCCAGCCCGGCGTCACGCAGCTCGGTGAGAAACTGGCGCACACCGATCCCCAGGGTCTCCGCCCCCTGCCAGACCTCGAGCGGGGTGAATCCGTGGATGTGCATGCCGGGCATCTCGGTCTTGATCGCCTCCACCACCTCCCGATAGAAGTTGCCGGTGAAGTCGGGGTGGATCCCGCCCTGCAAGGTCACCTCCGTAGCCCCGCGGTCCCAGGCCTGGCGGGCGAGGGCGACGATCTCATCGAGGCCCATCAGATACGGCTCGCCACGCAGGTTCAGCGACTTGGGGCCCTTGGAGAAGGCGCAGAAACCACACTTGAAGTAGCACAGATTCGTGTAGTTGATGTTGCGGTTGACGACATAGGTGACCGTGTCGCCCACCGATCGCTCCCTGAGGACGTCGGCGACTTGAGCCACCGCATCCACCTGGTCACCGCGCGCCCGGAACAACTGCTCGATCTCGGTGACCGTCGGCGGCGTCCCATCCAACGAGCGCTCCAGAACAGGAAGAAGGTCCCCGGCGCCGGCCAGGCCCTCGGGAGCCGGACCATCGACCCACACCGCATCGCTCCACTCCGCCGAGATACGGCGGGCCGGCACCGGGGGCGCCATGTCCCTGCCCGGTGCCCACTCGTACCTGGGTCGCGCCGCACCAGAGCCGTCGACCTGTGACAGCCAGGCGGTGAAAACGCCCTTCGGAAGGGCCGCCCGCGCATCGTCGATCTCGACACCGATCGGGAACAGGGTGCGCTCGGCGAGCGGGATGCCGAGGGCGTCCCTCAACTCTCCGATCCTCTCCTGACTCCAGTCACGGAGCAGGAGATCGGTTGCGCCATCGCCGACCGCAGCCAAGGCCTGGTCGACGTCGTCGACGAACACCGACACCGAAGTCCGAATGGAAGGAAGACCGGTGAGCCCGGCAGCCCGTGCGACGTGGGAGCGGGTGGTTCGGAGGAATGCGGCCCCCGTCCGGGCCAGCGCATCGAGCACTTCCTCCCTGGTGCCCTCGTCGAGAACCGTGAGACGCCAGGGCTCGGGGGACAATTGGAGGGCCCCGGCGGGTGCTAGCACCCAGCCAGCGGGGTCGACATCCCCCATGGTGCTCGATGCGATCAGGACACCCGCCTTGTTCGCTGACGCCACGTCGGTCGATGTCGGGCCGGCCATCTCGATCGCGGTCGTCCCCTCACGCCGGCGGCTCACCGCGGTGGGCTCGGCCAGCATATCGGCGGGTCTCATCCTCAAATACGTGACTGTCATCGCACTCCTGGCATAGAACCGATTGCGGCGAGGCCATCTTGGTCGCTCGCGGCTCTGACATCGACAACCAAGCGGGGATCTATCCATTCCTCATCGATGTACTCGGGATAGACCGGAAGCCTCGGACGCAGCTCGAACCCTGCGGTCGCTGTCCGCGCCGACAGCTCGTCGAGATGCGGCCACGGCGCCTCCGGGTTGACCCAATCGATGGTCAACGGTGACACCCCACCCCAGTCGTTGATCCCGGCGTCGAGGTAGATCTCGTAGGCCTCGGTGAGGTTGGGCGGCACCTGGATGTTGGCCCCGGCCCCCATGATCCATCGAGCCAGCGCCACCACCCGGGCAAACCAACGGGGCACCGGCTCGGCGCTGTGGCGCATCCGGGTGTCGGCCTTGGCCCGGAAGTTCTGGACGATCACCTCCTGGATGGTTCCTGTCCCCGCGGCGAGATCACGCAATGCGAACAAGGAGTCCACGATCTCACGGTTGTTCTCCCCGATCCCAACCAGGATCCCGGTGGTGAACGGGACCTTCTGCCTCCCCGCCGCCTCGATGGTTGCCACCCGCTTGGAGGGCGTCTTGGTGACCGTCCCGTGATGCGGCATCCCGGGCTCGGTGAGACGGGGTGAGATGTTCTCCAGCATCATCCCCATCGAGGGATTGGTGGGCCGGAGGAGCTTGAAGTCGTCTTCCGAGAGCAGACCCGGGTTGGCGTGGGGGAACAAACCCGTCTCCGTGCGGATCAGGGTCGACATCTCCGCCACGTATTGAATGGTCGTCTGATGTCCCTTCGCGTCCAGGAACTCACGAGCCTGAGGCCATCTCTCTTCGGGGCGATCGCCCAGCGTGAGGAGCGCCTCGGTACAGCCGTGGGCGTCGCCGGCGCGGGCCACGGCCAACACCTCCTCGGGCTCCAGGTACACGCCCCCCGCCCCCGGAGACTTTGCGAAGGTGCAGTACGAGCAGCGGTCGACACACAACGTCGTGAGAGGGATGAAGACCTTGCGGCTGTAGGTGATGACACGCCCCTTACCGTCGTCGCGCAACCTGGCGGCGTGCTCGAGCAGCGCCGCGTCTCCGGTCTCTCCGGTCAGATAGCGAAACGCCAGGTCGGGATCGGGCGCGGGATGAGCCACTACGAGATGCCGGACGAACCGGCCCCGGTCACGCCCCCGTCGACGGGGACGACGGCCCCCGTCATCCAACTCGAGGCGTCGGAGGCGAGGAAGACGATGAGACGGGCCACGTCCTCGGGCTCGCCCACCCGGCCCAGGGGATGCATGGCGGCAGTGGTCTGCTCGTCTTCCAGCAGGAGTCCGGCGAGACGGGTCTTGACCACAGCCGGAGCCACCGCGTTCACCCTGATCCCGGGGGCGAGCTCCAGGGCGAGCTGACGGGTCATGTGCACCAGGCCGGCCTTGGAGACGTTGTAAGCGCCCATGAGCGGGCTGGGGCGAAGACCGGCCACCGAGGCCACGTTGACCACCGCACCGCCATGCTCGCCCATCCACGCGGCGTGGGCGGCCCGGACCCAGAGCAGTGGAGCCCGCATGTTGACGGCCCAGGTCTTGTCGAGCGCTCCCAGGTCAACCTCCCTGAGGTTGCCGAAGGCCGGGTTGGTGCCGGCGTTGTTGACCAGGATGTCGCAAGAGCCGAAGGTCTCCACCGTCGCCCGGGCCGCCTCGTGGGCCGCCTCCTCGTCGTCGGCCCGGGCCGCCAGCGCCAAGACCTTCTCCCCGTAGACGCCGGCGTCGATCAACTCGGCGCGGGACTGGTCGACGTTCTCCTGTTTGCGGGAAGTGATGACGACGCCTCTGGCGCCGCTGGCCGCCAGCTCCCGGGCCGTCTCCTGGCCGATGCCACGGCTCGCCCCGGTGACCAGGGCGACCTTGCCCTCTACCGATACGTCCATGTCCCCTCCTGCCTATTGACCGCCGCGTTTGACGCCGCCGTACTTCAAGCGGGTGTCGGAGATGGCGGCGGCGCGTTGGTCGGCGTCGTTGATCGCGGCGTCGACGATCTCACCGAGAAACAGGGTGTGGGTCCCCAGGTTGATCGCCTGCCTCACCTCACAGTCCATCCAGGCGATCGCCTCCTCGAAGACCGGCGCACCGGTGGTAGCGGTGGTCACCGGACGGCCGTTGAGGGTGTCTCCGTCACGTTCGGCGGGTTTGGAGAACTTGACGAAAGGCCTGGTGTCCTCCGACGACCAGAGATTCACGGTGAACGACCCGCTTTCAGAGATCAGGCGATGGGTCACCGCCTTGTTGTCGATGCCGACTCCGATGATCACCGGCTCCATCGAGAGCTGGGTGATCCAGCTGGCGGTCATCCCGTTCCACTCCTCCCCCGACGCCGAACCGATCAGGGCCAATGCGTTCGGGATCTTGAACGTGACGTTGTTGATGAGATCTGGGTCCACTTTCACCTCTGCCTATCCGGTCAGCCAACCCTAATGTTCCCGCGGTGCGGATCCTCATAGCCACGACTGGCGTGTTGCCCGCGGCTCCCACCGCAGAGTTCTGCCGACAGCTGATCGGCGACGAGACGTCGGTATCGGTGATGACCGTCATCAGAGTGCCCCGGTCGTTCCTCGAGTCCCTCGACGACGATGTGAGACGATCGTTCCTGGACGACGCCCCTGATCAGGGCTCCACCGAGGAGGAGAAAGCGGCTGCGTACCTGGAGGAGAGGGGCCGACGCGCCGTCGATCCGATATGTGCCTCCTTGGCTGCGGAGGAGATCGAGTCCGACGTCCACTTCGTCGACGGTGACGACCCCGCCGAGGCCATCATCCAGACCGCGTCGCGGGTGAACGCCGAGTTGGTGGTCATGGGGGCCACCCGTCGACTCTTCACCGAGGAGGCTTGGCGGAGCGTCTCGGCGAGGGTCATGGTCAACTCACATCTCCCTGTCCTGCTGGTACCCGGCGCTCGGATCGAGGACACCATGGAGATGCCCATCATCGAGCTATGACTCAGCCAACTCCATCCTCGACATGAGTGACAGGAATGCCCGCGTCATAGACGAGTTCCGGGCCGGTGGGGGCCAGATGGGCGGCTCGTTCGAGGGCAGGCCCCTGCTCTTGCTCCACCATCGCGGGGCCCGGACGGGAATCGAGCGGGTGACGCCACTGATGTACCAAGAAGTCGAGGGAGGCTATGCCATCTTCGCCTCCAAAGGCGGCGCCGACACCAACCCCGACTGGTACCACAACCTGCGGGCCCATCCCGAAACCACCATCGAGGTGGGAACCGACGAGATCCAGGTGCGGGCACGGGTCCTGCACGGCGACGAGAGGACGCCCATCTGGGAGCGCCAGAAGTCGGACTACTCCTTCTTCGCCGAGTACGAGCAGAGGACCATCCGGGACGAGATCCCGGTAATCGTCCTGGAGCCGGTGTGAGTCAGTTCCAACTCTCAGGCAGGTCCGAGGACTCCTTCTCGGCCTGGACCCGAGCCACGTAGGCGGCGGCCTCGCTGCGCCGACTCATCCCCATCTTGGCGAGGACGTTGGAGACGTAGTTCTTGACGGTCTTCTCGGCCAGGAACATCTCGTCGGCGATCTGCTTGTTGGTCAGGCCGTCGGCGATGTGCTCGACGATCGTTCGCTCCTGTTTGGTGAGTTGACCGAGCAGAGAGTCCTCGGACGACCCGGCCCGTAAGCGCTGGAACAGACGGTCTGTCATCTCCGGGTCGAGCAGCGACTCCCCCGATCCCACCTTGCGGATGTCGCCGATGAGGTCTTCGGTCTTGATGCGCTTCAACACGTATCCCGAGGCTCCGGCGAGGATCGCCGCCATCAACGCCTCCTCATCGGCGACTGAGGTGAGCATGAGCACCTTCACGTCAGGGAAGCGCTCCCTGATGTCGCGGCATGCCTCCACACCGCTGCCGTCGGGCAGCCTCACGTCGAGCACCACTACGTCGGGCTCGTCGAATCCCACTCGGCGCACCCCATCCTCGGCGGTACCCGCCTCTCCGACGACCGTCATGTCGTCCTGGGAGTCGATGAGGGCTTTCAAGCCGGCGCGGACGACCTCGTGATCGTCGACCAGCAATACTCGCAGCGCCATGGCCATCACGCTAGCCGGGGTTATCGTCGCATCATGACCGACAGGCGCGAACTGAGCCGCATCGCGCCTCTCATCGCCGAGGCAGCCGCGGTCGAAGGTGAGGCGGATCTGGGCCGGGTCCTCCGCACCCTGGTGGCAGAGGTCATGGCCGCCACGGACGCCCCCTACGTGGCGATGGGCGTGCTCGGTGACCATCAGGTCCTCTCTGACTTCGTCTACCAGGGGATAACCAAGGAGGAAGCCGATCGGATCGGGCACCTGCCCACCGGACGCGGTGTGCTGGGAACGGTGATCCGGGAGAACAAGACCATCATCCTCGAGTCGATCGCGGACCACCCCGACGCCGTCGGCTTCCCGGAGCACCACCCCCCCATGGAGACGTTCTTGGGCGTCCCGGTGTCCGTGGGTGGCGAGACGTTCGGAAACCTCTATCTCGCCGACAAGGAAGGCGGGTTCACCGACGAGGACGTCGCGGTCGTCCAGGCCCTGGGGCGCATAGCCGGTGCGGCCGTCCAGACCGCCCGTCTCCAGACGAGACTCCGCCACGTCGCCGTCATGGAGGATCGTCACCGCATCGCCCGCGATCTGCACGACTCCGTCATCCAGGACCTGTTCGCCGTCGGTCTCGGTCTGCAGGGCCTCACCTCACAAGTGGCCGACCTCGGGATCGCCGAGGTCCTCGACAAGTCGATCGACACCCTCGACGAGGCGGTCAATCGGCTGCGTCGATACGTGTTCGAGTTGCGAGACACGGCCCGGCCCGCCGCCGGGCTCGACGAACGAATCCAAACGCTGGTCGCCCGGATGGGTGCGGTCTACCCGGCGAGCGTGCGACTGACCCTCGACGAGTTCCAGAGCCGGGATTCCGACGACGAGCTGCTCCTCATCGTCACCGAGGCCCTGTCCAACGCCCTCCGACACTCGCACGCCGACAACGTCGAGATCCGACTGGGGCGCGCGGGAGGGGAACTGGTCCTGAGTGTCGTCGACGACGGCATCGGTTTCGACGCCGCTCACACCTCGATGGGGATGGGCCTGGCCAACATCCGGACCCGGGCGTACGGTCTCGGGGGCACCATGCAGGTAGAGAGCGAACCGGGAGTGGGAACGACCGTGGAGGTGCGCTTCCCGGTCAGCGAGGCGCCGCCTCGGAACTGAGCGCCTTGGCGAGCCGCTCCATCCAGTCGGCGACCGTTGCGTCGGCGACCCTGCCCAGCACCACCCGGTCGGCGAGCCGGCCCAGGGATCCCAGAGGCGGCTGGTAGGTCCCGCGCAGGGTCAGATGGGTTACATGGGATCCAGCCTTCGACAGGATCAGGTCCGCATTCAACTCGGGGAAGAGGAGACCCGCCCCGTTAGCAGTCCAATGAATGGGATAGACGAGCCCGGAGTGATGGATCTCGGCCCCGCCGATCTCCAGCTTCACCTCGCGGGCGATGCTCGCCGACGGACCGACTCGTGCCCTCAGCTGCTCACCCTCCCGGTAGGCGATGTCAGCCCACTCCTCGAGGCTGGAACGTAGCCGATCGAGGCTCTTCTCCACATCCGACAGGGTGGCCTCGACTTTGGTCGAGTACTCGACGAACAACTCAGAGCCTTCCCGGCTTGGTGCGAACATGCATGCCGCGCCCCGATGACATACCTGAGATGTGGTCGATGGGCACCTCGATCACTTGCGGGTCACCCCCGAGAGGCACCAGTCCGCCACTGCGGGATAGTGGAGATCCCATTACCTTCTCGTACTTCTCGAAGAGCCGGACGACCGTTTGCTGTCTCGTGTCCGGGTCCTCGACGAGACGCGCCGTGCCCCGCACGATCACACTCACCCAGTCCCCGGTCTCTCCGTCGAACCGCGAGACCTCGATACACACCGACGGATTGGAGCGGATCCCTTCCAGCTTCCTTCCCGGCATCGTCCGGAACAGGATCCGACTCTCGTCGACCACGTAGGACATCGGGGTCACGTAGGGAGCCTCGTCGGCGATCACCCCGAGATGGGCGACATACTCGCGCTCGAGGACCTCCATGGCCTCTTCACGGGTCAGCTCATCCATGTCAACCGACCGCGTCTCCGCTGAGCGCCCAGAGGATGTCCTTGATCGACACCATGCCGAGGAGACGCCCCTCGTCCATCACCGGGAGATGCCGATACCCGGCGGCGAGCATCCACTCGGCGGCCTCACTGACCTCCATGTCGGGCAGGAAGGAGTCCGGGTACATCGTCATCCATTCCCCGACCGTCTCCGAGGCCGCGTCCTCGCCCGATGCGACCAGACGGAGGACGTCGCGCTCGGTGAAGATCCCGCTGAAGTCGTCCTTGGCCATCACAGCCAGCGAGCCGACACCGGCACGCTGCATTTGGATGGCGGCATCGATGGCCTTCGCCTCCACGGCGATGGTCTCGATCTCGCCACTGACCAACTCTCTGAGTTCCATGTCATCCTCCTCAGGTATGGGCATCTGTTTCCACATCATCGGCCCAGCCGCAGTGTCCCACTACGGCCGAAAGTCCCCTATCCACGGGGACTCTTGGGTCGGCACGAATTCTGTCCCACCCCTGTCGTAAGTTGTCGGACATGGACACCAACCAGTGGTGCGAGCACAAACCGGTATGGGTGGGAAGGATTGCAGTCGCGGCATGCGAAGGGTGCGGGTCGGTCGACTGGCTCTCCGACCGCGGAGCCGTGGACCCTGCGGAGGCCATGGCTGCCTTGTTCGGTAGCTACGACCTGGCAGGTTCGATAGAGGCTCTGGGCGCTCCGGCGCCGGAAGTCCTCGTCTACGTCCCCCCCACGGCTCGGAAACGACGCAACCTCGATGCCCTACCCCGTCGCGCCTGGCTCAAGGCCGGCCCTCATCTTTGGATGTCGACCGACGGCGAGGTCCTCCTGCTCGCCCCCACCGAGCCCCTGCTCTTCGAGAACCTCACCCGGGGAGCCTGACCGAACGGCTGGAAGAATGGGCCATTGTGCCCTTCTCCGGCGACCTGGGTGCCGCATCATCGCGGCTATGAGCGAATTTCGAGCAGACGACATCACCTGGCCGTCGATCGAAACCCATGACCAGGTGGCCAGCCGGCGCCAGGAGCTCTACGACGCCATGACAGATCTGGAGCGGGCCGTCGCCCGGCCCAGTGGCGCCGCCGATTGGAGGATCGAGATCGAGACCGCCCTCTCACATCTGGAAGCGGCACTGAGTGACCACACCTCCCAGGTCGAGGCGGAGGACGGCCTGTTCACCGAAATCCTCGACCGGGCGCCACACCTGCACGCCGCGGTGGAGACTCTTCGCGACGAGCATCGGTCTCTGGAGTCGGCTTGTCATCGAGCAACGAGCATGAGCGCCGACTGGTCCACGCAGATGCTTCGGCGCCGGGTGAACGCTCTCCTCGTACGGCTGACTCTTCATCGCCAGTCAGGGGCAGAGCTCTTGTTCGACGCCTTCAACGTCGACATTCCGGCCGGCGACTGAGCTCATCCCCCGGCGTGAAGGCTACGGTCGCAGGACCCGATCCCCTCGGGGCGGAAGCCCGATCAGACAGGACCGAGACCGGCACAGGGGAGAAGAGAAAAAAAGAAGAGCCCGATGAATGAGTTCCTACGCCGGTATCAGCCGGTTCAGGTTCTACGGTCCCGAAAATCCTATGGTCTCGGTCTCAACCAGGCAGTCACCTGGTACCCGTTCTCACACCTCGGGCTCTTCAGTCTCGGAACATACTACCCCCGACCCGAGTCGTCCAGGGCCAAAAGCCCCTGTTGTGTCGCGAGATCCGAGCGGCAACCGCACAACTCCTACAATCGCTCACCCGTGACGCAGACGAATAACTGATGGGCTCGATCGGAGTCCTCACCGCAGGAGGTGACTGCCCGGGCCTCAACGCCGCCATCCGGGCCGTGGTGACCAGGGCCACGGCCGAGGGACGGGAGGTCGTCGGTATCGAGGAGGGCTGGGCCGGCCTCATGGAGGGGGCAACCCGCCCGATGACCAGAGACGACGTGCGGGGCGTGGTGGGCAAGGGTGGCACCATCTTGGGAACATCGCGCAAGGACCCTTACGAGCACGGCGACGGCCACGAGTCGATTCGCAACACGGTGGAACGGCACGAGATCGACGCCCTGGTGGTGATCGGAGGGGACGGGTCGCTGCGGACGGCCATCCGCCTGGAGAAGGAGGGTCTCTCCATCGTCGGAGTCCCGAAGACAATCGACAACGACATCGGCGGTACCGACGTAAGCATCGGGTTCCACACCGCAGTCCAGATCGTCGTCGACGCCATCGATCGGCTGGCCACCACGGCCGAGTCACACAACCGGATCATGGTGATCGAGGTGATGGGTCGCACCACCGGATGGATCGCCGCCGCGGCAGGAATGGCCGGAGGGGCCCAGGCGATCCTCGTGCCAGAGGTGGAGGTCGACTACGAAGACCTGGCCCGCAGGATCGTCAACCGTCACGAATCGGGACATGACTATTCCGTGGTGGTGGTGGCGGAGGGGACGCCGGACCCGGGAGGCGCCATCTCGGAGACGGGCATCGATCCCTACGGGTTCACCCGGATCGGGGGGGTCTGCCAGGAAGTGGCGTCCGAGATCGAGCGTCTCACCACGTACGAGACCCGACCGACGATCCTGGGGTACCTCCAGCGTGGCGGGACTCCCACCGCATTCGACCGGATGCTCGGCACGCGCATGGGGGTACAGGCGACCGAGTTGGCAATGGAGGGGAGCAGCGGGGTGATGGTAGCCCTCCGGGGCAAACGCATCGTCCCCGTCGACATGGCGGAGGCCGTCTCCGAGCCTCGCCACCTCGACCTGGACACCTACCGGGAAGCCAGCTGGTTCCTCGCCTAGGGACTCTGGTGCTGGCCTTCGCCACGTCGCTCCCGGAGCCGTTCATCCTGGTCTCGGCACCGGTTATGACCCTCCAGCGCCGAGCCCCCTCGTTGGGCCCCACCGATGATGACCAATGGCCCTGTCCCTGGCGCGGCAAAGCCGGTCCAATCAGGGGTGACGGTGAGTTGGAGGTTTGGCCTCCGCTGTGCCGGACATCGAAAGGAGTCCACTCATGCCGACAACGTCTGAGCCGGTCGAGACCGGCGAAGTAGCCGCCACCGAGTCACAGCCACGTCTCTATCGAAGCAGAGAACAGAAGGTCATCGCCGGGGTATGTGGCGGGTTGGGCGACTACTTCGCATTGGACCCGGTCTGGTTTCGGATCGGATTCGTGGTGCTGGCATTCGGCGGTGGGTCGGGCGTTCTGATCTATCTGCTGATGTGGCTGATCGTTCCCGAGCAGCCCGCCGGTGAGTCCGTCAATCCGGCGCCGGCCGCACAAGTGAGCGGGGCCGTCGTGATCGGGATCGTCCTGATGTTCGTGGGCACCATCGCCCTCGTGAACACCATGGCGCCTTGGCTGGGACAGTACTTCTGGCCGGCCATCCTCGTCATCGGTGGTCTGGCATTGGTTCTGGGAGGTATCAATCGTGACACTCGTTGACAAGCCCCCAGCCGGGCCCACGTCATCTGAGAGACCGGGCCGGCAGCTCCCACAGATCTTGGGTGGCGGGATCCTGGTCCTGATCGGCGTCCTCTGGCTGTTGGAGCGCATTGCGCTGATCGATCTCAGCGTCACCGCGGTCCTCGGAATCGCCACCACGGTGGCGGGACTGGCTCTGATGCTCCTCGCCCGCCAGGGGGCCCAGGGCGGGTTGATCGTCTTCGGAACGATTCTCGGGCTGGTCACCCTCTTGACCGCCGCCGCCCCGTTCGAGGGGTTCCAGGGCGGCATCGGAGACCGAACGGTGGAGATCACCTCGGTGGACGACATCCGTGCCGACTACAACCTCGCCATGGGGAAGCTGACCCTCGACCTGCGACAGATCGACGATGTCGACGTTCCCGCCGGTCTGAGCGCAAGTGTCGGAATGGGCGAGCTGATCGTCCGGGTGCCGGCGGGAGCAGACGTATCCGTGGAGACACAGGTCGGAGCGGGGCAGGTGGAGGTCCTCGAACGATTCACCGACGGCGTCGGGATCAACGAGTCGTACCGATCACCCGGGCTCAGCGGTGAGAACGAGGGTCTGAGGCTCGACCTGAGGGTCTTTGCCGGAAAGGTGGTAGTGACTGATGAATGAACGACTTCATGTGGGTACGTTTCTCTGGGGCGTGATCCTGGCGGTCTCCGGGGTAGCCCTGACCGCAGTGGGTCTGGGATGGTGGGACATCTCCTCCGTCGACCTCCGCCTCGTCGGGCCCGTGTTCGTCATCCTGCTCGGAGCCGTCATCGTGGCCGGCTCGATAGGAGGCGCCATACGTTCTGGCAATGAGCCGGACGCCGGGAGGGGGATCGATTGACCTCTCCACATGGGGCGCAGGCCACCGTGCTGGTGTCAGCCGGGTCCAAGCACGGTGCCACGGCCGAGATCGCCGCTCGCATCACCCGCGCCCTGGACCGGGGCGGTTGCCGGCCATCGAGGAGAGACCCGACGATGTGGGAGACCTCGACAGATTCGACGCAATCGTCCTGGGGAGCGCGGTATATGCCGGACGCTGGACCTCGGACGCATTGGGGCTGGCCCAGAGAGGGCGGCCATGGAGCAACCCCCACCGTGCTGGATCTTCTCCAGCGGTCCCGTGGGCGATCCGCCCAAGCCGGATGAGCACCCCGTGGACACCTTGGAGGTTCGCGAACTGACCGGCGCCCGCGATCACAAGGTGTTCTCCGGCAAGATCGACAGGCCGTCGCGGAGCCTGGGCGAGAAGGCGATCGTGATCGCCCTACGGGCTCCCGAGGGCGATTTCCGCGACTGGGACTCCATCGACCGATGGGGCGAGGCCCTCGCCGGGGAGATCCAGGATCAGGCGGTGAGACCGCCGGCGAACTGAGTTCGACTCAACTCGGCGTAGAGACCGTTGCGCGCCACCAGTTGCTCGTGATTGCCCCGCTCGACGATCCGGCCCTCATCGATGACCAGGATCTGGTCGGCGGCCCTCACCGTGGACAGCCGATGGGCGATCACGATGGAAGTCCGTCCCCTCATGAGCGCCTCCAGAGCCTCCTGGATCAACGACTCCGAACGCGAATCGAGATGTGAGGTCGCCTCATCGAGGATGAGGACTTTCGGGTCGGCGAGAACCACCCGTGCGATGGAGATGCGCTGCTTCTCCCCGCCGGACACGCGGTACCCACGTTCCCCGACCACGGTCTCATAGCCTTCGGGCAATCGCTCGATCATCTGATGGATATTGGCCGCAGTCGCCGCCGCCACCAGTTCCGCATGGCCGGCATCGGGGCGCGCGTACCGGAGATTGGCGGCGATGGTGTCGTGAAAGAGGTAGGTCTCCTGGGTGACCACTCCTACCGTGGCGGACAGGTCCTCGAGTGCCACGTCTCGCACGTCGGCCCCATCGATGAGCACCCTTCCCTGAGTCACGTCGTAGAGACGGGGCACGAGATACGAGATGGTCGTCTTGCCTGCGCCCGAAGGCCCGACCAGCGCGGTCAGGGTCCCCGGCTCGGCGACGAAGCTCACGTCCTCGAGCGCCCAATCTCGCGACGACCGCTGCGGAACAACCCCCGGGCCCTCCCCACGGGAGTGCCAGCTGAACCTCTGCACCGCCTCCAAGCCCTCAGGGCCGTCACCCCGATAGCGGAAGGAGACGCGATCGAATTCCACCCGGCCCGAGCCGCTCAGTGGCTCGGGCTCGGCCGGAACGGCGATGTCGGTGTCGAGGTCGAGGACCTCGAACACCCGCTCGAAGGACACCAGGGAGGTGGCGAACTCGACTCTGGAGTTGGTTATGGCCGACAGAGGCCCGTAGAGCTGGGTCAGCAGAGTGGCGAACATCACGATCGTCCCTTTCGAGATGTCACCGTCGATGACCATCAGACCTCCGACCCAGAACACGGCGGCCGTGCCAACGGCGGAAACCAGGCCGAGGGCGGCGAAGAACCCTCGTCCCACCGTGGCTCGCCTGATCCCGTAGTCGCGGACGCTGTCGGCGGCGTTCGAGAATCGGGCCATCTCCTCGTCCCAGCGGCCGAACAGCCTGATCAGCTGGGCACCGGAGACGTTGAACGACTCTTGAAGGATCCCCGACATCCGCGCCTCGTGCTCCATCTGCTGTTGCGTTATGCGCCGCAGCACCTTGGCCACCCGTCGAGCGGGGATCACGAACAGGGGCAGCGCGGCGATGGCGAGGAGAGTGAGACGCCACTCTTCGCCGAACATGACGATGAGGATCACGGTCACCAACACCACGTTGGAGACGATGGTCACGAAGGTGCCCGTGATCGCCTGTTGGGCCCCCACGACGTCGGAGTTGAGCCGGTTCATCAGCTCACCCGTCTTGGTGGCCGTGAAGAAGCGCAGCGACATCCTCTGCAGTTGGGCGTAGAGCTGACGGCGGAGGTCGAAGATGATCCCCTCACCTACCTTCGAGGAGAGCCACCGCTGGACGATGCCGACGACGGCGTTCACCAAGGGGACCGCCACCATGCCCAAGCCCAGGATGGTCAGGTACCTAACGTCCCGGTCGTCTATCGCCACGTCGAGGAGCTCCCGAATCAGGATCGCGGGGATGACCGAGACCGTGGAGATGACGACGATGGTGGCCAGGATCCCGGCCAGCCCGCGCTTGTAGGGACGGCCGTAGGCCCAGACCCGTCTCAGCAGGTCCCTGTCTATGTCAGGCCGGTCTTGTTCCTCGTCGTATTTGAGGTAGCTCCACCAGCCACCACTGTGGAAGATGACTCGTCTCCTGGAGAGGAGCCCTAGACCTTACGACGCCTCCCCCACAATCGAACCGAAGGGGACCATGCCGGCACTTATGTCGCGGAGCACCCCGGAGGGAACGAACGAGCGACCGAAGAGCTCGTAACGATGCGGCCCCTCGTACCAGACCAGTGTCGAACCACCCGCTTGAGAGAGCAGCCAGCTGGGTCGATCGCCGATCGTCAGGACTTCGCACTGTGCCACAGTCCGGTCGGCGAACCGCTCACAACTCAGGTCACCCTCACCACTGGCGAGTTGGTTCGCCGCCTCGATGTCGGTTGCCACCCGGAGGACCAGCATCTGCGCCACGGAGCGGGAACGGGAGTAGGGCTCGGCCGACCAGATGCCGAAAGCGGCGGTCGGGTCGTCCGCAAGGGACCCGTCGTTATCGAACACCAGCTGTGACGAGACCCATTCCGCCCCGTTGGGAGCCCTGTCGGGGAAGGTCAGCTCCGGAAGCACCACGGCGATCTCGTAGCGGCTGGCCTGGATGAAGCGATCGCCCTCACGCCGGGAGAAAACCTCTGCGAGCAGGGCGGTGTGATCTCCGAGGTTCTCGGTGTCGATGTCGTCGTTGGCCCACTGCAGCCGATCGATCGCCACCACCGTAGGCGTGGTGGTGACGACCGGGACCGTCGTCGGGACCGTGGGCTCGTTGATCCACTCCGAGCTGCGCAGACCGATCGACTCCAGCGGAGAGCCGCCACACGCAACCAGGGCGGCGGCGAGCGCCATCGAGAGCACCGGGAAGAGCCTCGAGGGCGTCTCAGAGCCCAATCTCACACCGATCTGTCACAAACACACAACGACTCGACACGTAGTCTCCGTTCCAGGGGGTCGTGCCCAATGATTCATTGTCCCCCTCCGTATGCTGAATCCGGTGAATTCGCTCGCTTTGATCCGCGAGAGCCGCCAGGGGCCCATGGACGTGGCGTTGAGTCATTCGATCCTGGCTGCGGTCTCGGCCCGGGAGATGGGCCCCACGCTCCGCCTCCACGTCTCCGGAGCGATGGTGGCCTTCGGCCGCGCCGATCGGGTCACCCCCGGCTACGACACCGCGGTCAGGGCCGCCCGGGCCCATGGCTTCGCCGCCGTGGAGCGCCTGGCCGGGGGACGGGCCGCGGTGTTCCATGAGTTGACCATCGCCTTCTCCCTGGCTCTCCCCGAGGCCGATCCGAAGACCAGGATCCACGATCGCTTCGAGATGGTCGCCACCTTGATGGCCGAGGCCTTCGAGTCGCTCGGGATCGACGCCAGAATCGGTGAACTCCCCGGCGAATACTGCCCCGGCCGGTGGTCGGTGAACGTTGGCGGGAAGGTGAAGGTGATGGGTTTGGGTCAGCGTCTGGTCAGGAGAGCGGCGCACATCGGCGGTGTCGTGGTCGTCGACGACGGTGACAGGATCCGCGACGTTTTGATCCCCGTCTACCGGGCGCTCGGCCTCGACTGGGATCCCCGCACCGCGGGCTCCCTGGCCGACCGCTCCCCCGGCCTCACCCCTGAGCTGGTCATGGAGAGCATCGAGGACCGGTTCCGGCGCAGGTTCTCCGTGGTCGAAGCCGAGCTCCCCCCGGAGATCGCCCATCACGCCGAGCGACTCGTCGCCGAGCATCTCTCCGAGGTGGCCTGATGCGTCTCCTGGCAATCAACGGCCCCAACCTCAACCTGTTGGGAACCCGCCAACCCGAGGTCTACGGGTCCACCACTCTGGCCGAGCTGGAAGATCAGATAGCGAAGTGGGGAGAGGAGATGGGAGCGCGGATCGACACGATGCAATCCAACGGCGAGGAGCACATCATCGAGGCCATCCACTCCTTCGACGGTGACGGCATCGTCATCAACCCCGGCGCCTTCACCCACACCTCGCGCGCCATCGCCGACGCCATCGCCGCGGTGAGCGCACCGGTCGTGGAGGTGCACATCTCGAACATCCGCCGGCGTGAACCGTGGCGAGCGGTGTCGTTCGTGACCGACGTCTGCGACCTCTGCATCTACGGGCGGGGGTTTGCCGGCTATCGGGCCGCCATCCGGCATCTGGTCAACCGGGCGGCAGGAGCCTTCGAGACGGTGCGATACGGGCCGCATCACGACAACATCGGGGATTTCCGCCGGGGAGGGGACGATCTCGTAGTGCTCGCCCACGGAGGTGTGTGGAAGCACGAGTTCGCCAGAGACCTCACCGAGAGTCTCGCCGTGGATCTGACCCGGCGGGGATACAGCACCTGGAACATCGAGTACCGCAGACTGGGAGACGGCGGCGGCTGGCCAGGGTCGGGTCACGACGTCCTGACCGCCCTCGACTCCGCGCCGCGACTGCAGACCGACCTGCGCCGCCTGATCCTGGTGGGTCACTCGGCTGGTGCCTACCTGCTGATGTGGGCGGCGGCACGAGCACGGGTGCCGGTCGACGTCCACATCGCCCTGGGCCCTCTTCTCTCCCTCACCGCCGCCGTGGAGGCCGGAGACGTGGGAGCCGTGCAGTGTCAGGAGATGCTGGGGCAGGGAGCACCCCCCGAACCCGACCCGGCGGGGGTAGAGACGGTCCTGGTCCACGGTGACGACGACCAGATCGTCCCGGTGGCGAGGTCCGTGGCCTTCGCCGCACGTCAAGGGATCGAGCATCACCACACCTCGTGTGACCACTTCTCGCTGCTCGACCCGGAAAGAGCCGAGTGGTCTTGGGTGGTGGATCGCATAGGGTCGCGGGATGAGCACGATGAGTGATCGTCTTCGTCGGATCGGAGGTCTCAAGTGGACCTACTACGACGAGGACGTCCTTCCCGCCTGGGTAGCGGAGATGGACTTCGGCCTGGCACCGGCGGTGAGCGAGGCACTCCACCGGGCGGTGGACGATGGCATCACCGGCTATCCGTACCCGGATGCCGAGGAGTCGATGGCCGAGGCAGCCGTCGACTTCTGGTCCGACTGGTTCCACTGGACGGTCGACCCCACCTGGGTGTTACCCGCCCCCGACGTGATCGAGGGGATCAGGAGGGCGATCGTCCACCTGACCCGGCCCGGGTCGCCGGTGGTTTTACACACACCGGTCTACTTCCCCTTCTTCTCGATGGTCGAACGGGCCGGTCGCGAGATCATCGAGGCCCCGAGCCGGGTCGACGAGAACGGGCGCTACACCATCGATCTGGGTGCGATCGAGCGAGGTTTCGAAGCCGGTGCCGGGTCGGTCGTCATATGCAATCCTTGGAATCCGACGGGTCGGGTGCTGACCCGGGAAGAGCTCGAGGATGTGCTCTCGCTGGCGGCGAAACACGACGCCCGGTTCATCGCCGACGAGATCCACGGCGCCATCACCTATGACCGGACCCACGTCCCCGTCGCCTTGCTCGACGCAGCCAACACCGTCACGGTCACGGCCGCATCGAAGGCATGGAACCTGCCGGGACTCAAGTGCGCCCAGGTGGTGCTCACCAACGAAGCCGACCGCGAGGCATGGAAGGACTACTTCGCCCCCCACATGGTCGGGGTAGGGACATTCGGGCTCATCGCCACCGAAGCGGCCTACTCGAAGGGACGGGAGTGGTTTGAGGAGGTCAGGAAACGGCTTGCGGCCAACCGGGACCTGCTCAGCGCGCTGGTGGCCGAACATCTCCCCCGAGCCGGCTTCACCCCGCCGGAGGGGACCTATCTCGCCTGGCTCGACATGGAGGAATATGGGCTCGACGATCCCTACCGCTTCCTGGTCGACAGGGCTCGGGTCGCCACGAGCGCCGGGGCCCATTTTCGCGGTGGCGGCGACCAGCACGTCCGGCTCAACTTCGCCACCGAGACCGGGATCTTGGTCGATATCGTGGAGCGCATGGGCTCGGCGCTGAAAACCGTCTGAACCGGATCGCGGATGCATAGTTATCCACAGTTCGGTAGGGTCTAACCCCCTGGATGTGGGTCCCCGACCCACATGGAGTCAAGAAACTGGATGCGCTCTAAACGTCTCTCATTTGTCGCTGGGTGGGCAGCCGTCGCACTGCTGGCCATCGCCGGCTTTGCCGCGTTCGGTACCTCTGGAGCCGATCCCGACGAGGTGCAGGCCGATGCTGTGGCCGCCGCCATCGGACACACCGCCGGTGCCTATGCAGGGCTCAACTTCGCATTGCTCGGCGATGACGGAACCACTGCCGCGGTGGCCATCACCGCAGAGTCCGCTGACACGGCCGACTCCCAAGCCGAGAGCGTCGTCGTGGACGAGGAAGCGGAGTCGTCCTCCACCCCCATCACGTCACCAACCGTCGGTTGGCTGTCGGAGGTCGAGGTCCGGGCCCTGGCCAGTCTCTACTTCGAGCCCCAGGACGTGAACCGCGCCGTGCGCATCGCCTGGTGCGAGTCACGCTTCGACCCCGACGCCGTCGATGCCCGCACCGGCGGGGTGGGCTTGTACAACCATCTCCCACGCTATTGGGACGAGAGGGCCGCCAAGGCCGGGTTCGGGGGCATCGATGCCATCGACCCGGAGGCATCGACCGCCGCCGCGGCGTGGGAGGTCTACCACGGGGGCGGTTGGGACATCTTCAACTGTCGTTAGATGGCGGGCCGACTTCTGGCGCTTGCCTGCCAGACCCTCAGCCTGGATGCTGCCGGGCATTCACACCGAGACAGCGTCATAGCAATCTGAGATCACCCCCCAGAACAGACGCCGGTCGGCCCGCAGCTGCCGCGCCCGCTGTAGGTGTACGACTGGCCGGCCATATCACCTGAAATCCCGTGACCGGACCGTTTGCACCCCGATCGGTTCGAAGGCACGGGCGACGATGTTGGTGACCCCGTCGTGGTACTCGAGACGGCCATGGATCACCAGGGCGGGGCTCTTGCGCACGACGCGACGGTGCCGGGCCCACACGTCGGGGAGCACCACGATGTTGAGAAGACCGGTCTCATCCTCCAGATTGAGGAAATAGACACCGCGCGCCGTCCCGGGCCGCTGTCGGTGGGTGACCACTCCGGCCACCTTGACCCGGGCCCGGTTGTGACGCACCTCGAGAGCCTCCGCCGCGGTGAGACAGCCATCGAGCCGATCCCGAACGAAACTCATCGGATGCCGTGTGGACACCGATGTCGACCAGAGATCGGCCCGATGGCTCTCCTCATCGGTCATCCCCGGCAGGGTGGGCGCATCCACCCCCGGAGACAGTGCGAGCCGCTCAGGGTCGATCTCGGCCAGCGCACCAGCGGCCCACAGACCCTCGCGTCGGCCCAGACCCACCGATCCGAGCGCTCCCGACGCGGCCAGACCCTCCAGCGCCGCCACATCGAGACCGGAGCGAGAGGCCAGGTCCTCCGGTGAGCTGAACTCGCCGCCCAGGATTCTGGCCGCCTCGATCCGGGTGATCTCCCTCTCCCCCAGGTTGCGGACGTAGCGGAGACCCATGCGTACCGCCACCGCAGGGCGAAGCGGGTCGGCGACGTGGCCCCTCCCCCGCCGCCACTCCTGGCCGAGATGAGAGACCACGTCGTCGGGATCGGTGTCCACCGGTTCGATCGTGCAATCGTGCCAAGAGAGGTTGACGCATGGCGCGAGCACTACCACTCCGTGCCGTTGCGCATCCTGGACCAGGGAATTCGGACTGTAGAAGCCCATGGGCTGGGCGTTGAGCAGACCTGCCAGGTACTCGGCCGGATAGTGGAAGCGGAGCCAAGCCGACATGTACACGATGTAGGCGAAGCTCACCGAGTGGCTCTCCGGGAAGCCAAAGCTCGAGAAACCCTGCAGTTTCTCCCAGATCTCGTCGGCCGCGGGACCGGTGATCCCGTTCGACGCCATCCCGGCATACACCTCGTCGCGCAGTCTGCTCATCGCCTCGGCTGATCGCTTGTGAGTCATGGCCTGGCGGAGCCGGTCGGCCTGGGAGCCGTCGAAACCGGCGCAGACCCGGGCCAGTTCCATGAGTTGCTCCTGGAAGATGGGCACGCCGAGGGTCTTCTCCAGGATCGGCTCAGTGGTCGGATGCGGGTAGCGAACCGGCTCCTCACCATTGCGTCGCCGCAGGTAAGGGTGGACCGACTGACCCTGGATCGGGCCCGGCCGGATCAGTGCCACCTCGACGGCCAGGTCGTAGAAGGTCTTCGGCTTCATCTTGGGCAAGGTGGCCATCTGGGCACGCGACTCGATCTGGAACAGGCCAACGGTGTCGGCTCGAGTCATCGACTCGTATATCGCCGGCTCTTGGGCGATCCGGGCCAGGTCGATTTCGACACCATGGGTCTCCTCGACCAGGTCGGTGGCCAGGTGGAGGGCGTTGAGCATCCCCAGGCCGAGCAGGTCGAACTTGACGATGCCCACCGCGGCCGAGTCGTCCTTGTCCCACTGGATGACCGTGCGACCTTCCATCCGCCCCCACTCGAGTGGCACCACCTGCCAGAGGGGCCGGTCGGCTATCACCATTCCCCCGGAGTGGATGCCGAGGTGTCGGGGAAAGCCGTCGAGCCGCCAGCAGATGTCGTAGATCATCTCGGAGGTGATCCCTTCGGGCAACGAGATGTCCATGTCACGCAATTGGGCCGGATCGTGGCTGTCGACGTACTTCGACAAGCCGTCGACCTGAGCCTGGGTGAAGCCGAACGTCTTGGCCACGTCACGGAGCACCGACCGGGCTCGGTAGGTGATGACATTGGCCACCATCGCCGCCCGTTCTCTTCCGTAACGCCGGTAGCAATACTGGATCACCTCCTCGCGACGGTCTGCCTCGAAGTCGACGTCGATGTCGGGTGGTTTTCCCCTCTCCTCCGAGAGGAACCGCTCGAACGGGAGTTGGAGCCTGATCGGATCGACCCGGGTCAGCCCGATGCAATGACACACCGCCGAATCGGCCCCCGACCCTCTGATCTGGCAATAGATCCCCTGCTCCCTGGAGAAGTCGACGAGATCCTTGACCACCAGAAAGTAACCGGGGAACCCCAGCCTCTCGATGATGTCGAGCTCGTACTCGAGACGGCGGCGAGCGGCCGGGGCGACGCCGTGGCCCGATCCTGGATAGATCTCTCTCGCCCCCTCCCAGGTGAGATGGCGGAGATAGCCCATCTCGTCGCGGAAATGCCCCGGCATGGGGAAGTCCGGAAGCCGGGGGGCCACCAGGGCCAGGTCGAAGGCGAGCCGTCGGCCCAGCTCTGCGCTGCGCTCCACCGCCCCCGGATAGCGGGAGAATCGCCATTCCATCTCCTTGGGATGCTTCAGGTAGCGCTCGTCTGTGGCCGGCCGGAACCCATCGGCCTCGGCCAGTGTCCTCCGGCCGCCGATCGCGGCCAGCACCTCGGACAGGTCGGCGTCGGAGCGGTCGTGATAGTGCACCTGGTTGGTGGCCACCGTCGAGACACCCAGCTTCCGACCCACCTCCCAGATCATGTCGTTGCGGGAGTCGTCCTCGGGCATGCCGTGATGCCACAACTCCATGTGGAGCCGGGGACCGAACATCTCACGCAGCCGGGAGGTCTCCCTCACCACCGCGACCAGGCCTTCGGAGGTCGCCTTGGGTACCGCACCATGACGGCAGCCCGTGAGGGCGTGGACGTCCCGGTTGGTGGCGGCCACGGCGAGGTCGTCCCAGGTGTAGACCGGATGGTCCTTCTCTCCCCGCATCTGCGCCTTGGTGACGAGATGAGAGAGAGTCCGGTAGCCGTCGGGGGACCCCGCCAGCAGCACCAGGTGATCCGATTCGGGTAGACGGGTCGGCTTGACACCGTGGGAGCGAATCGATCGACCCCGCCGCAACCGGCCCTGGCCACCTTTGCTCCGGGCATGACGCTTCCGGTCCCACTCCTCGGCACCAGAGACGGGGTTGGGGTCACCGCCGGGGTCGGCCTCCAATGAGATCTCCACCCCGTAGATGACCGCCAGCCCCGTCTCCTTGGCCGCCTGCCACAACCGCGAGGTTCCGTAGAAACCGTTGTGGTCGGTCACCGCCAGCGCCTCATAGCCCAGGTCCATCGCCCGCTGCACCAGGTCCTCCGGGTGCGATGCCCCGTCGAGGAAGGAGAAGTTGGTATGACAGTGGAGCTCGGCGTATCGGGCCACCCACCCCACTATATCGAACATATGTTCGGTATAGTGTCGCCCGACTTTGAGCATGGTCCCAAGACACCTCGTGCCCGCGCCGCGGGAACACCGCTCAGTTCAGTACCAGCGCCACCAGCTCGATGGCTCGCTCAAACAGACGCCGGTCGGGCGACAGCTGCCCCCCCCCCATCGTTTTCCTACCGGCCGGTCAGGGAGAAGTGCATCCAGTCCTTGAGGCTGTTCCAGTCGCCGCCCCAGGTCCAGCCGATCTCGGCGAAGGCCTCCACCACGACGTCACCATCGACGAGCATGCCCGGTCTCACGTGGTCCCTGTCGGTGTAGGCCGAGGCCAGTTCCGGGATCACCAGATCTCCCTTGAGATAGGGATTGTGGAAGGGATTGACGTCGATGGCCAGGCCAAAGGCATGCTGTGACCAATTCGACGAGCCCACCGCGGGTCGACAGACGAACGACGTGGTCTCGTTCCAGTCTCCGGTGGGATGATCGTCGATCTCGTCCGCACGGATCACCCGCATCTGCTCGATGGGAAATCGCGCCTCGTGGAGTCTGGCGAAGACGTCGACCACGTCTTCAGCCACGGCGACGTTGACGATCATCTCTCCGGTGTGGAACTCCCCGTCGAAGCCATAGTGGCTCACGGTCAGGTAGCGCAGGTCATCCACCCCCACGGGACAATCGTCCCGCCAGCTGGAGCGGACCAGGACATCGGGGGGTAGCAGCTCGATGGTGCTCTCGAACCGCGACGACGCGGGCGGATCCAGCAGGTCGATGGTGGCCAGTCGACGGTCCACCAGCTCGTCCGGTGTGGGCTCGGTCTCGCCGTGGCCATCGGGACGTAGCGGAAGGGGACGTGTGCCCAACCATTCGGGGCGGGCGAACCGGTTCGTGGTCGTGGTAGTGGGAATGATAGTGGTGGTGGTCGCCGGGGCGGTGGTGGTCGTGGTGGTGGGAGCCATCGTCGTCTCGCCTGTCACCGTCGAAGTCACCGGTCCCGCATCGGAGCCGGCTGTGCACGCCGCCAGGGCCACTGTCGCAACGAGGACCGCCACGATCCGCATGCCCAGAAGATAGGACAGGTTCAGGTCTAGTTGCGCCCCCTCCGCCCCGGGCCCACACTCGGCACCGTGACCACCATCCAGGGCGGACGGCTCGCCTCGGGCTCACGGCGAGACCTGCACATGGCAGATGGAGTTCTCGTCGCTGACCGCCTGGGAGGGCCGACGGTCGACGCCGGCGGGCACATCGTCGCACCGGGTCTAATCGACCTCCAGATCAACGGCGCTTTCGGCCACGACTTCACCCAGGATCCCACCACGATCTGGGAGGTCGGTCGGCTACTCCCCGAGCTCGGAGTCACCGGGTTCACTCCCACGATCGTCACCTCACCGAACGAAGTCACCGATCTCGCCATGGACGTGGTCGCCAACCGACGACCATCCGACTACCGGGGAGCGGAGGTCCTCGGGCTGCATTTCGAGGGGCCGTGGATATCGCCACGCATGCACGGCGCCCACAACCCGGAGCACATAGTCGAACCTGACCTGCTCACGGCGCAGCGCTGGGCGAGCTCCGGGTTGGTCCGCATGGTCACTCTCGCCCCGGAACTGCCCGGCGCCACCGAGGTGGGCATGGCTCTGGCGGAATCCGGTGTCGTCGTTTCCCTCGGGCACACCGCTGCCGACCACGACATTGCCAGGGAAGCCCTCGCCGGCTACGCCTCGACGGTCACTCATCTGTTCAACCAGATGAGCCCAATGGGACACCGCGAGCCGGGAGTCGTCGGCGCCGCACTGACCTCGTCATCACACTGTCTCCTCATAGCCGACGGAATCCACGTGGCCGCGGCGATCCTGGAGGTCGCCTGGCGGGTGCTCGGGCCCGAGCGCACCATCCTGGCCACCGACGCCATGGCGGCGCTCGGGTTGGGGCCGGGCACATATCCGCTGGGGGACGGGCCGATCACGGTGGGTGATGACGGGCCCCGCACCAGCGATGGGCGCCTGGCCGGGAGTGTCGTCACACTGACCCGGGCGATGGCCCATCTGGTCGCGTCCACCTCGGCCGGCCTCGACGAGGCTTTGCTCTGTGCCACTCGCAATCCGGCCCGGGCCCTGGGACTGGGACGGAGGGGAAGCCTCGAGGTTGGTGGCCGGGCCGACGTGGTCGTCCTGAACGAGGATCTCGACGTTGTCGCCACCTACGTCGGAGGCGAGCAGCTCCACGGTTGACGGCTACATTCCGATGGATGCGCGACGTCTCGATCCCGATCCCGGGGGGCCACATCAATGCGTGGTACCGGCCATCGACGCAGGACGCCGGCACTGTGGTGCTGCTTCACGGGCTCTCCGGCAACTCCCGCTGGTGGGGGGCGGTGATCGAGCACCTGCCTCCCGGGTTGGGGATAATCGCCCTCGACGTGAGGGGCCGCGCCGGCAGCGCCGACGCCCCGCCGCCATACGATCTGACCACCGTGGCCGACGACATCGCCCGAGCGCTCGACCACCTCGACACCGCTCGCGGCATCGTCGCCGGTTACTCGATGGGCGGCTGGGTCGCTGCCCTGTTTGGGGCCAACCATGCCGACCGCGTGGAGCGGATGGTCCTGGTCGACGGCGGGCTGCCCATCCCGCGCGATCCCGACGCCGATCCCGAGGAGATCATCGACTCGATCGTCGGCCCCTCGCTACGACGACTCGAGATGGGCTTCGACAGCGAAGACGCGTTCTTCGACCACTGGAAGAGCCACCCTGCCTTCGAGAGCCACTGGGACGACTCGATGAGACAAGCCCTCGGCCACGAGCTCGTACCCAAAGAAGACCGCTTCGAGGTGACGGCGAACGCCACCGCCATCGAGGTCGGGGCCCGGGAGATCACCGTGGGGACCGAGGCGAACCGAGCGGCAGCCGCCCTCGAAGTTCCCACCCACGTCATCGTGGTGGAGCGAGGGACCCTCGACCAGCCCGGGGGGATGATCCCCCGCAAAGCCGCCGAGGACCTGGTCGCCTCGAACCCCAATGTGAGCATGGAGTACCTCCCCGGGGTCAACCACTACACGCTGCTGCTCGGCGGTGGTGCCGCCTCCGTCGCCTCAGCGATAGCTCCGACCCGCTAGCTTCTCGCTCCACATGTCATCGATAACCAAGACGATCAGACTGTCGGGCACAGCCGGAGGCTCGATCGAGGATGCCGTCCGTACCGTCCTGGCGCGCGCCGCCAGCACCATCTCCGACATCCACCGCTTCGAGATCGTCGAAGTCGGCGGGGAGGTCGACTCTTCGGGAGCCCCCACCGTGTTCTCGGTGACACTCGACATCACCTTCGGGATCAAGGACCCCGTCGAGCACGGTTAGGCCCGTCAGAGGCTCAGCGCGAGCGCTCCCGGGCCACGTTGACCTTGATCTGGCGCCCGTCGATATCGGAGCCGTCCAGAGCCTCGATCGCCTGCTGCGCCTCGTCGTCGGAGTCCATCTCGACGAAACCGAAGCCACGGGAACGCCCCGTGTCGCGATCGGTGATCACCTGGGCGCGGGACACTGCGCCGAATCGACCGAAGAGCTCCTCCAGCTCCGAGGAGCTCGTCGAGAAGGGAAGGTTCCCTACGAAGAGATTGGTTGCCATTTTCGCTCCTTTGGATCCCGTCACACTCACTGCACCGACTGTCTGCGCGATCGTCGGCCAAAGCCGCCGATCGCCATGTGCAGTCTCCGACGGGTGGGAGCGCACAAGCCAGGCGTGGCACCGGATCTCCCGACGCCACGACAAAGCATAACGGAGAGTCGAGCGCGTCTCATCCGCATATCGCGAAGAGACCGGCACCCGACGTCCACGTCGCGGTAGGGTCACCCAATCCTGTCGGCCGGTAAGGAGGTGGAAGTGGGAGATGTATTGGGCACTCTGATTTGGGGTCTCTTGGCCGGGATCATCATCGGGCCTCTGGCACGTCTCGTACTGCCAGGGAAACAGAACGTCTCGATCGTGATGACGATCGTGCTGGGTGCCGTCGGCGCCATCGTCGGTGGATTCGCCTACGAGGCCCTTGGAGGGAGCGACACCCCAGGCATCGACTGGATCAGGCTCATCGTCCAGGTGGCCGTGGCGGCGGTGGCGGTCCTGATCTACGGCGGCGCCAAGAAGTCGCCCTCAGCCTGACCCCAAACCCCCTATCCATTGGATGGCGGCCCCGTTTGGGGCCGCCATCCGCGTTTACCATCCCCGCCCCATGAGCGAGACGTCCCTTCGTTCCCTTCGCCTCGCCCTGGCTTCCCTGCTCGGTGTGGCCTTGGTCGGTCGGCTGGCGGTCGGCATGAGCCGCAGCCAGGCACCGCCGACCGAGTTCCTCGGCTCCTTCACCGTCCTGAGCAACATCCTGGCGATGGCGATGCTGTTCATGTACGCCATCCGCCCCGCTCTCGGCGGGTCGATGCGATTCGCCATCTTCCGGGGACTCGTCACCGTGTCCATGACAATGACCGTCATACTCTTCGTCTGGCTCCAGGCCTCTCCCGGAATCGTCCCCGGGGCCACCGAGCCATGGATCGATTGGAGCCTGCGCGTGGTGGGCCCGGCGGCGGTCCTCGCCGATTGGCTGGCCCACCCGCCCACCGCTCTCCTAGGCGTGAGAAGCGCCGTGTCCTGGACGGTCCCGCCCGTGCTCTACCTCGGCTACGCCCTGGTGCGCGGAGCAATCAGCGACTCCTACCCGTACCCGTTCCTCGATCATGCAGAGGTCGGTGGATATGGCCGGATGGCGATCTGGTCCGGGGCTGTCGTGGGCGCCACCCTCATCGTCGCTCTCGGCTGCAGCTGGTGGGCGCAGAAACGCACGGCGGGGACGAAGACCGCGTGACCATCCCATCGCCACAGTCACTCGGTGATGGGATCCACCTGATCCCAGCGCCCCTTCCCTTCCAATCTCCGGCTTGGGTCAATGCCTATGCGATCGAAGACGACACCGGGCTGCTCCTAATCGACTGTGGCACCGATTGGGAACCGGGCCGGTCCGCGCTGCGGGAGGGATTGACGTCCCTGGGTCTCGACGAGTCTGCCGTGCACACACTTGTCGTCTCCCACCTCCATCCCGACCATGTCGGCATGGCCTCGCGTCTGGTGCGGGAGCTGGGATGCCGCTTCGTCATGCACGAACGAGCCGCCAAACTCGTCGATCGCTACAACGACACCCCGGGGTATGCCAGGAGACTGACCGGTATCGCCCGTTCCCACGGCGTCCCCGACCAGGTGATCGAAGCCACGACCCGGACCCGACGACCCGACTACATGCCGCTGATCGATCCGCCTGACCATCTCGTGGCCGATGCCGACGAGATCCCGCTGGGCACGGGTCGGTCTCTGGTGGTGTTACACACGCCCGGCCACGAGCCGGCCCACATCTGCCTGCGCGACACCCGCACGGGAGTCTTCTTCTCGGGAGACCACGTGCTCCCCCGGATCTCCCCGGTGATCATGTATGACACTGACATCGGTGACCCCCTGGGTGAGTACCTCGACTCCCTCCGTAGGCTGATAGCGCTGGAGATCGGCCGGACCTACCCGGCCCACGGCACCCTCATCGACCAAGGCGACGAGAGGGCGAGACAGATCCTCCTCCACCACGATCGCCGTCTACGGGACATGACCGACCTGGTCCGCACTTCCGAGACGACGGCCTGGAACGTGATGACCCAGTCGTTTCGCCCCAACCTCGACCCGGTAGGGGCGCGCCTCGCCTTCCTGGAGACGGTGTCCCATCTCGAGCATCTCCGCCTCATCGGGCGGATACGCGCCTCCGAGCACGAGGGGACGACTCACTATCGGGTCTGAGGGGTTGGCATGTCACTCGTGTAGGACGATCATGGTGGCTAGCGTCAAGTCCGCTCGTCCCTGGGAAGGAACAAGATGTTGTTTGCATACCTCGATGCCGGATCGGGAAGCCTCATCCTGCAGGCGCTTCTCGGTGGAGCGGCAGGAGTACTCGTCGCCTTCAAGGCGTGGAAGGCCCGTCTCATGGGCAAGGGCGCCGTCGCCGAGGCCGACTCCGAGGCCGACTCCGAGGTCGACGAGCCCGCAGTCCCGACCGAGTCCTGACCTCCCGCATGCATCGGGCCGATCCGGGGTCTTTCCGCGATCCCGCATCGCGCATCGTCTTCAGCGGTGATCGGGTCCTCCGGCTGCTCGACGAACGAGGTCTTCGCTCCTGGGACGCCCTCTCCACCACCGACTTCTTCGCCCGCGCCACCTCCGAGGGCAGGCTGATCGGGGCCACACCGGTCGAATACGCTGCCGAGGGAGTAGCCGGAGCCCTGGAGCACCCCCGCATCCCGTTCGTTTCCTATCCCCACGAATGGACATTCTCCATGCTCAAGGACGCAGCTCTTCTCCAACTCGACTTGTTGGCGGATGCCCTCGCCGACGGAATCACGATCAAAGACGCCACCCCGTTCAACGTCCAGTTCGTGGACGGCAGCCCGATGTTCCTCGACATAGGCTCGTTCGAGGAGTACTCACCCGGGGAACCGTGGATCGGATACCGCCAGTTCACCCGGCAGTTCCTCTTTCCCCTCATGCTCAGAACCGATGCCGGGATCCCGTTTCAGCCCTGGCTGCGCGGGAACCCGGACGGCCCCACCGCCGCCGAGATGCGCAGCGTTCTCGGCTTCTGGCAGCGTCTCCGCCCTTCCACCATCCTCCACATCTCCCTGCAGGCGAGGATGGAACGGCGCATGTCAGGCACTGCGGTGCGCAACCAGCTGAAGACCGCCGGATTCGGCGCCGAGATGATCCTGGCGAATGTGCGAAAACTGCGCAAGCTGGTGGAGGGCCTGAAGTGGGATGCCGGCGCAGTGGGGTGGGTCGAGTACGAGTCGTGTGACCACGTGGGCCGCGACAGGGACCAGAAGACCGACTTTCTGGCCGACGCCCTCGCAACCCACCGCCCGCGACGTGTCGTCGACCTGGGAGCCAACGACGGGCACTTCTCCGAGCTCGCCGCGGCGTCAGGAGCCCTCGCCATAGCCGTGGACGGAGACGAGCCCGTGCTCGATGCGCTCTACCGGAGAGGCTCGAAGGTGTCCATCGTCCTCAGCGACCTGACCAACCCATCCCCGTCACAGGGTTGGGCCGGAAAGGAGCGCCCCGCCCTGATGGAACGCGCCAACCCGGACCTGGTGATCGCCTATGGGCTGATCCATCATCTCATCTACACCGCCAGCATCCCACCAGCGGAGGTAGTAGCCTGGTTGGCCGGATTCGGCTGTCCGGTGGTGGTCGAGTTCGTCGCACCCGAAGACGAGATGGTGGCCAAGCTGACCGCCAACAAGCTGGAGTCGGAGCTACACCCGGACCGTTCACGAACCGACTTCGAAGGTTTGCTCTCTCGCCATTTCGAGACCATCGCGTCGCTGACCCTCGGCGAAGGGACGAGGGTGCTCTACCGGCTGAACCCGGCCGTCAGCGGGTGAGAGGGGCCGGGTCGGCCACCGCTATGTCACCGAACTCGGCAATGACCAGCAGCTGGGTGATCTCGTGAGGGACCTCGTCGGCACCCACCTCGAACACGAAACCGGAGCGGAGCAGGTCTTCACTGGCGAACCAGCGGACCACGTTGGCATTGTCCTCGTTCGGCTCGCCCCAGACCAAGAGCTGGTCTCCCGCGTAGACGTAGACCATGTCGGGCGTGGTCTTGGCGCTCACATCGGCAGCCCATCCGACGACCTCCCATCCATTCTCGGTCTCCTCGACGGAGTCGACTTGGATCCGACGCGAGCCCTCGGTTCCGAGATCGAGCACGCGCCCGTCCGCCGTGACCAGCTCGAGAGTGATGTCGTCCCGAACTCCCGCCACCCACTCCCCGGACCGGCCCGGCTTCAGGAGCTCGACGTCGTTGGCGCCGTCCCGGACCAGCTCCTCGGCGACCAGGCCGATGACGGCGCCCCCGGACACGCTGTCGCGGGTGAGGTGGGCGACCCCGGCCACCACGTCGTTGAGGACGATTAGAAGCTGATCGGAGTCCGGGAGGCTCTCGGCCTCGACACGTCCGGTGATCAGGGTCTGCACCCTGCCCGACGACCTGTCGACCGAGTCGAGGTCCGCTCCCATCTCGATCGACCAACGGAAGCCGGCGTCGGAGCTCCGCTCGATCTCGGTGACCGGGGTGCCCACCAAATGGGCCATCGGCCCGATCCCGGCCACCCCCCTCCATCTGGTCTGGTCCGGGATCCACTGGTGGTTCCGCTGCACTTGTGAATAGAGGACATCCATGTCGGTGCTGGCTCCCTCGACGTTGCAGCACCAGTGGATCGGCTCATGGAGCCGCTCGAAGTCCAATTGGAGCAGCGAGATCCCGTCGAACTGCCAGTCGGTCTCGATGTCTAGGGCATCGACGATGGTGGGAACGAGGTCGATGCCGAACGCCGGCAGATCCACCGTCTCCCCGGCGGTCTGACCGGGATACTTGACGAAGAAGGGGATCCGGTAGAGATCGTCGCGATTGTCCTCGAATGGCCACCGACGATGCTCGCCTGGCTCGAACGATGAGCCATGATCGGAGACGACCACGATCATCGTGTCGTCCCAGTTGCCAGAACGCTCGACTTGATCGAGAAGCCGGCCCAGCATCGTGTCGAGGAACCCCACCTGATAGAGGTGCCTCTGGAAGCCGAGGAGGGCCGGCCCCGGGTTGGGACCCCATCGCCCGTCGCCTTCGACCCCCTGGACCTCGGTGTATTGCTCGGGACGCTCGTAGTGGGTGCCCGACGGATTCGTCTCCCAGGGCACATGTGGGGCGCGCAAGTGGGCGTAGCTGAGCGTGGGTGGGGTGTCGCGGTCGATTCCGTTGATCAGCCGCTGCACCCAGTCGACCCACTCCTGGCGTTCGTTGCTCGGCGGCACCGGGATGCCATCCACTGCGACGTCGGTCCCTTCCGGAACCTCCTCCTGGCCGAGGAAGCCGGTCCACGCGTTGCCGATGCTGGGCAGTCTCTGCCTGGTCTCACCGGGGAGGGTGAGGTGGCCGTAAACCACTCCGAGGTCTTTGACGAGGTTGATGAACCTCGCCGGGGTTCGCCCGGCGTAGTCGGGGCATACGTGTTCAGGGCAGAGCTCGGCCACCCACTCGATCACGTGCATCTCGTACGAGTCGCCCAGCAGGGTGAAGAGGTTGTCGGGGTGGTCCACGTACGACGGGCCGGCATCCTCTCCTCCCCGGACCCCCGTCAGGATGGCGGGAACACTCTGGGTGGTGGCGATCGAGTCGGAGAGCGCGTTGCGATACCACGTGCCCTCGTCGGCGAGCCGGGCGAAGTTGGGGAACAACGCCTCGTTCACCGTGCCGTCGGTGTCCATGATGGATGCCAGCGGCATCTCGTCGAGTTGAATCATCACCAGGTGTGCTGGGTTCCCCACTTCCACCGCACCCTCGACGATCTCAGGCGCCTCCCATACGAGGCGGGCGGTAGCAGAGGTGCCGCAGAACATCACCGCTGACACGGGGATCGCCACGGCGGCCAGGAGAAAGAGAGCGTCGATGTTGGCAACCGCCCAGTACATCAACGCGGCGGCGATTACGGCCACCACAATGGCGAGAAGTGTGTGGTCGGGCTGCATCTGCCGGCTGACGACCAGGCCCGCCCCGATCGCCAAGAGGGCGACGAGACTCCGGTAGGCGACATGGGGAGCCCGACCTCCGAGGGCATCGGCCGCCGCCAGGACGGCCCAGGCCAGCAGGGGGAGGAGGAGCGCGACGCCAATGCCGAAGAGGAAGATCTCGGCTGTGCTCGACCTGTTGGCGATAAACACTTCCGGGTTGTCCCCGTAGAGGTCGAGGACCGGGGCGACGAAGGCAATCGCGCTCAACCCGCTGATGACAGCGAGGCGTCGCCACATCGCGCTGGAGGGCGTGTTTCCCACGACCTGGAAAAAGGTACCGGCAATCGGCGTCAATCAGACATGTCGCGGACCCTGCTTTACTCTGTGAGGGCGTCCATGAGGGAACCGTGCTCCGGTCTCGGAGCGTCTCACATCCCGAGGAGATGTCAGTTTGAGTGAAAGTCGACAGGGATTCCTCAGACGCATCCGCGCGCGTATGCGTCTGGCCTGGCTGTCAGCCACGGCTCAGCAGTATTCACCCTATCTCGGGATCGCGATCGTCCTCGCCCTGGGCGCCGACCGCTTGACTCCCTTCGACCGCGGGCTGCTCGTCGCCAGTGTGCTGGCAGCCGGCTTCGTCATCGCCCTTTTCATCAGGGCGGCGACACTTCGCATCACGCACTGGGACACGGCTCGGGCCGCAGAACGTGGCCTCGGAGCGCGCGACGCCTTCACCACCGCCCTCGAGTTCGGTGAGCCGGGCAATGGGGTCCATCTCGCCATCCAGCAACGTGCCGACTCCCTGGCCATCGGCTCCAAGCCCTCCGATGCGATTCCAATAGGTGCTGACCGCTCCAAGCTACGTCAGTTCGGGCTGGCTGCTGCCTTGGCCGTGGTGATCGGACTGCTCCCTCCCCTCGGTTCGACACCTGCCCTCTCCTCAGATCTGGCAACGGCCATCGAGGCCGAGGCGGAACAGCTCGAGCAAATCGCCGCGGCGATCGAAGAGTCCGACTTGGAGACGGCTACCGAGATCGCGGCCGAGCTGGAGAGGCTCGCACAAGAGCTCCGTCAGACGGAGTCCCTGGAGCAGGCACTGCAATCTCTCGAGGACGCCGAGACGCGGCTTGCCAGCCAGCTCGATCCCGATTTCCTCACCCAGAAGGCCGCGGTACAGGGTCTGGCACGCGACCTGGCGCTGCGACCGTTGTCCGACAGCGCTCCGCTCGACGCCGTCTCTCAGCTCGAGCAGACAGCCAACGAGTTGGGAGCTCTCTCCGAGCCCGAGCTGGCGGCACTAGCCGATCGCCTATCCGCCCTCGCCGAGTCCCAGGCCTCGGGCAATCCCGAGCTCTCCAGCGAGCTCTCCGACGCGGCCCGCGCCATCGACTCCGGTGACCTGGAGGCGGCGGCGAGGGCTTTGCAGCGCGCAGCCGGAGAACAGGAGTCGGGCATCGATGGGGCCCGAGGACAGCAGGCCCTCAGCGAGACCCGGCGAGCCCTGGAGGGTGCCCGAACCCGCCTCGGCGGAGCCGGGACCTCCGGCCAGTCCGAGGAAGACGGTCAGGGCCAGGACGATGGCGAAGGCCAGGCCATCGGAGAAGGAGAGGGTCTGGGTCAGGGGGAAGGCGACGGGCAGGGAGGCCAGGGAGGCCAGGGAGGCGGGGGAGGCCAGCAGGCCGACGGCGGCAGTGGTGAGATCTCGAACGTGGCCCCGGGAGACGGCAATGCTTCCGGCCAGGGTGGCCAGGGCAACGTCGGAGCCGGCGGCTTCGACGGCCACGGCTCCGAGGTCGAGACCGCCAACGTGTACAGCCCGACCGAAAGCGACGCCCTCGCCGACTTGCTCCAAGTCGACATCGAGGGGGGCAGCGGCGACGGTGACATCCTGGGGCGCGCCGATGGCCCCACCGCACGAGGGGAGGCGGTCGTGCCCTACGCACAGGTGCTTCCCGAATACCTGAATCAGGCAGCCGACGCGCTCGGAGAGCTCCAGCTTCCCCCCTCGATGCGCTCCATCGTCCAGACCTACTTCGAACTACTCGCCGCCGAGGCTCGTTAGTGGTCGGGGCACAAGGAGGGACATTGACCAATCTCGAGCAAACCGACCTGGACCGATACGCCGAGGTCGCCGCGGCGATCGAATCGGCGGTGGGTCGGCGAATCGCAGGACAACCCGATCTGATCCGCCAAACCCTCGTCGGACTGCTCGCCGAAGGACACGTGCTCCTCGAAGGTGTCCCCGGTCTCGGCAAGACCGAGCTGGTCAAGGCGTTCTCCGCAGCCCTCGGCGTCCATTTCTCCCGTGTTCAGTTCACCCCCGACCTGATGCCCGCCGACATCGTCGGGACCCAGGTGTTGGAGGAAACCGAGAGCGGTCATCGCCGCTTCGAGTACCGGGCCGGGCCGGTGTTCACCAACCTCCTTCTGGCGGACGAGATCAATCGCGCCACCCCGAAAACCCAGGCCGCTCTGCTCGAGGCGATGCAGGAGCGTCACGTCACCGTGGCCGGTGAGACCCGCTCGCTCCCGCGCCCGTTCCTGGTCTTGGCCACGCAGAACCCGATCGAGCTCGAAGGCACCTACCCCCTACCGGAGGCTCAGCTCGACCGCTTCATGTTCAAGGCAACGGTCAACCCGCCGACGGCGGAAGTGCTCGAGGAGATCCTCCGGCGCACCACCACCGGAGCGGTGCCGGACGTGCCCCTCGCGGCCGACATGGAGACCATCGAGTCGATGATCGCGATGACCCCCCGGCTCCCTGTCGCCTCGCATCTCCTCAGCTACGTGTCGCAGGTCATCGAAGCAACCCATCCTGACGGTTACAACGCCACTCCCCCGGTCAAGCGCTACGTCAGATGGGGCTCCTCCCCCCGCGGAGCCCAGTCCATCGTCCTCGCCGCCAAAGCGGCTGCGATGATCGACGGCCGCCCCCACGTGACGGCGGAGGACATTCGGTGGGCCGCCCCGGCCGCTCTACGCCACCGCCTGATCCTCGGATACGAGGCCACGGCCGAGGGTGTCGGCACCGACGCGATCATCGACGAGGTGATCCATTCGGTGCCAGAGCCGAGACCGGAGATCCGGGGAGCTCCGTGACCACGCTTCTCAGCCCGGCACTGATGGCCAGGCTCGAGAGCCTCCAACTCGCCAGCCGGCATCGTCTCATGGGTCGATTCGGCGGTGACCACAAGTCGAAGCGCTATGGGAACACCGTCGACTTCGCCGACTTCCGCGAATACCACCCGGGTGACGACTTCCGCCGCATCGACTACCACGTGATGGCACGACTCGACCAGGTGCTTATCAAGCTCTTCGAGGCGGACGACGAGATCACCGTTCGCCTCCTGATCGACACCTCCGGGTCGATGGCGGTGGGTGGAAAGATGATTCAGGCGCAACGGCTCGCCGCCGCCCTCGGCTTCATCGCCCTGTCCGCCCACGATTCGGTGTCGGTACACACCTTCCCCGCTCAGGCCCCGGCTCCGCGTTTCGCCGGCCGCGCCGCGGTGCCCTCGTTCCTGGACTACGTCGAGAATCTCGAAGCCACGGGACTGACTCCTTTCTCCGAGGCGGCCGGACATCTGCTCAGCCAGAGCGGCCTGCCTGGGCTCACCATCGTCCTCTCAGATCTGCTGACTACGGAATGGCGATCCCTGGTCCACCTCCGTGGCTCCGGCTCCGACGTCACCATCCTCCACGTCCTCTGTGAGGACGATCTAGAGCCGGAATTCTCGGGGGATCTCGAACTGGTCGATCGTGAGCTGGGCGACCGGCTCACCGTCAGTGTCACCGACGAGGTTGCTGCCTCCTACCGGGAGAGGGTGAGAGCCTGGCGCGATCAGGTGGCCAGGGCCGCGCGCGGGGCCGGAGCCAGCTACCAGGCAGTCGACGCCAACGACGACGTGGAGGCTCTGCTCATGGCGACCTGGCGGACCGCCGGCGTGCTGAGATGAGCTTGCTGCTGCCGGTCGGCCTCGCCGCGCTCCTCCTCGCCGCGCCGATCGTCGTTCTCCACATCCTCACTCCGCGCCGGCCGCCCACATCGGTGTCCTCGCTGCTCCACTGGGATGGGTTGAAGCACGCCATAACCGCGGCGGAGCCCTGGCAGAAGCTGCGCTGGAGCCTGCTGCTGATCCTCCAGCTCGCCGCGGTGTCGTTGTTCGCGCTGGCTCTCGCCCGCCCCGCCCTGCTCGAACAGGCCGATTTGGCCGAGCACACCGTCTTCATCCTCGATGCCTCCGCCTCAATGTCCGCCATCGACGGTGACCCCGACCGGCTCGGCTCGGCTGTGGCGGAGGCGAAACGATTGCGGGATGAGCTTCCCGACGAAGGAGTCGCCAGTCTCGTGGTGGCCTCACCCCGATCCACGGTCCTGGTGTCGCACAGTGACGATCTCGACGAGTTCTCCAGAGCTGCGGACACCATCCGCAGCAGCGGCGGCGGCGCCGACTACGAATCTGCGTTCTCCCTGGCCGAGTCCCTGGTGCTTCCCGAAAGGGAGACCGATTTCGTCCTCATCTCCGACGGTCAGCTCACAGAGCAGGAACAGCGACTGGCCCCTTTGGGGACCCGCTTCGTTCCGATCGGCCAGACCGACACCAACCGCGCCATCACGGACCTCTCCGTCACCTCGGGGCCGGGAGGAATGCAGGCCCGGGTCACCATCGAGTCGACCGGCGGCCCCGACGCGATCCAGGTGGTCCGACTCGACGTAGACGGGATCACGGTGCTCACCCGGCAGATCGAGATCCCCGGTGGCGGCGTGGTGGAGGAGGCCTTCGAACTGCCCACTGGCACGCGCGTCGCCGCCTACCTCGACGGCGAAGACCTGATGGCTTTTGACAACCAGCGCTACGTGAGCGCACCCGTGCTCGGTGCGCTGCGGGCGCGGGTACACGGGGAGGGCCGTTTCTTCATCGACCGTCTGCTGGGCTCGCTCCCCGACGTCGACTTCGACGTCGCCCCCGGCCAGGAGGTGGATTTCGAGATCTACGCAGGCGTCCCGGTTCCCCCCGACCCCACCCTCCCCTTCATCGCCATCGACGTCCCCGGAGGTGCCCCCGGCGTCACTCCGGTGGGACGGATCGAGAACCCCGTCCCCACCCTGCGCGCCAACCATCCGCTGCTACAGGACATCGATATCAGTCGTATCGCCATCGCCGAGGCCCAAGCACTCGAGGTCACCAACGGAGAGGTGGTGTTGGGGGCACCGGGCGCCCCTCTGATCGTCGAGGGGGATGCCTCAGGGGTGCCTTTCTACTATTTCGCCTTCACGCTCGAGCAGTCGAATCTGCCGATAGACATCGCCTACCCGATCCTCGGCGCCCGGATGGTCGGCGCGCTCGCAGCTTCCGAAGGCGTCTCCGAGCCGCTGATCGTCGGTGAGCCACTCCCGGTCGGCGCCAGCGGAGCCACCGTGACGGACCCGCGCGGCAACACCACGGCGCTCTCGGTGAGCGATTCGGCCCCGGTGGCCACGATGGCCGGCTTCTGGACGGTGCTCCGTGACGGGTCAGATCCCGTCGAGATCCCGGTGAACACCGATCCGGCCGAGTCGGATCTCGCTCCCAGGGAGTCGCTCCCCGGGCTGCGTCCCGCACCCGACGACCAGCCCCTGGTCGACGCCACGACCACGATCGCCCGATCTCTCCTCCCCTGGGTGCTGGCTGCCCTCTTCGTGGTCCTGGCATTGGAGCTGTACGTCAGCTCCCGGGCGAGAGGAGTGTCATCACGGCAATGGCGCATCGGCCTGGCCGTGCGCGGGCTCATAGCCGCGCTCCTCCTGCTGGCCATCGTCGACCCGCCGTTCGTGAGGACCTCCGACGACGTGACGACGGTGTTCGTCGTCGACGTCTCTGAGTCGATGGCGGACGGAGGGCGGCAATCGGCGCGGGGTTGGGTCGAGTCGGCGCTGACAGACGCCGATGGAGCCGAGTGGGCGATAGTGGAGTTCGGGTCCGACGCGCGGGTGGGGACCCCTTTGGGCAGCGAGCCCTATCGCCGTGCCCGCGGGGTGGAGACGGAGGCGACCAATCCGGCACGGGGCCTGCGACTCGCCGAGTCGATCCTGGTCGGCGACACCCGCCAGCGAATCGTTCTGGTCTCCGATGGAAGAGCCAACGCCGGAGATCTCCAGGCCGAGCTGGAACGGCTGGGGGCTCTCGGTGTCGTCGTCGACGTCCGCACCATCTCGGGGAGCATGGTGACGGACGCCGCGATCTCGGCTGTCGACATGCCTTCGTCGGTCAACGCCGGCGAGGCCTTCGATGTGTCTGTCGAGGTCCTCTCGACCATCTCGGCAGAGGCCATCGTGGAGCTGGCTCACGAAGACCGGATCGTGGGCACCCAGGAGATCTCCCTCACGCTCGGCCCGAACTATGCGGTGTTCAATGTGGAGGCCGGAGAGTCTGGCCTGCACCAGTACACCGCCCGGGTGCGGATGACCGGTGATACGGTGCCCCAGAACGACAGTCATCGTGCCGGTGTCGAGGTGCGAGGAGCCACCAGTGTGATGATCGTCGAAGGTGAGGACGACGGGGGCCAGATCCTCGAGGAGGCCCTGACCGCGCGGGGCCTCGAAGTCGAGCGAACCTCCGTCGATGAGATGCCGGGACTTCAAGAACTGTCGATCCACCGGTCGGTCGTGCTGGTGGACGTGAGCGCACGCGACCTGAGCGATGAGAGGTTCTCGACCCTGGAGACGTTCGTGCGCGACCTGGGGAGAGGGATGGTCGTGGTGGGTGGCACCCACTCGTTCGGTCTGGGTGGATACCGCGACACTCCGTTAGAGGGCCTGCTCCCGGTCGACTCCGACGCCCCGGACACCCAACGCGAGGCCGAGGTGGCCGAGGTCCTCCTCATCGACACCAGCGAATCGATGGGAGCGTGTCACTGCACCGACCGCGGGATGTTCGCCGAGGAAGGAGGGGTCAACAAGACCGACATCTCCAAGACGGCCGCCATTCGGGCGATCGAGGCCCTCGGCAGCGGCGACGAGGTGGGGGTGCTCGCTTTCAGTGGAACCGCGGAGTGGGTGATCCCCCTCCAGGAGTTCCCCGACCGGGCCACCATCGAGAGCGGCATCGGCTCTTTGCGCCCGTCAGGCGAGACCCGGATCGTCCCCGCCATCGACGCCGCCGCCGAGGAGCTCCTCGCCTCCGACAAGGAGTTGAAGCACATCATCCTGTTCACCGATGGCTTTACCACCGAACTCGATCTGGGTGAGGACTTCGGTGGAGGCCCGTTCACCGCCAACCTGTTGGAGACGGTGGAGGAGATCGCTGATCTGGGGATCACCGTCTCGGTGGTGGGCACCGGGGAGGGCGCCATCCCCGCCCTAGAGGAGGTGGCCGCTGCCGGGAACGGGCGCTTCTACCCGGGCCGGGACCTCAACGAGATCCCGGAGATCTTCGTGCAAGAGGCCCGTCTCGCCTCCCGTTCGTTCATCAACGAAGGTCAGTTCTTCCCGGTGGTCACTTCGACGGCTGAGGCGGTGCGTGAGCTGGCGGCCTCGCCGGCGATCCTCGGCTACGTGGCGACCACCCCGAAGCCGACCGCCGAAATCCAGCTTCAGATCGGAGAGATGAGCGACCCCCTTCTCGCCGCCTGGCGGATCGGCCTTGGTCGGGTGACCGCCTGGACCTCCGACGGAGGAGATCGCTGGGCTTCGGGTTGGGCCGGGTGGGAGGGCTTCGGTGATTTCTGGTCCACCGTGGTCCGTGACACGTTCCCGCTCAGTGGGTCGGAGGGACAGCGGATCGACGCCAAGATCACCGACGAGGTGATGAGCGTCACCCTCGAGGGAGCCGAAGAGTGGCCCGCCGGCACCGAGCCCCTCGCCCGGATCAGCTTTCCCGACGGCACCTCCCAGGAGATGCGTCTCGATCGTATCTCCAGCCACGAGTTCGGAGCGGTGGCGTCCGCACGCCAGGGCGGGACCTATGCGGTCGGGGTGCGGGTCGATACCCCCGACGGCGAGTCGATAGTCCTCTCCACCCTCGCGACACGCTCCTTCGCCGCCGAGTTCCTGCCTGGAGACGCCGACGCCGACCTGATGGCCGCCATCTCGACCCGTACCGGCGGCCGGGGCGAGATCGAGGCATCCCAGGCCTTCGACGCCGAAGGGCTCACCTCCGGGGTCACAGAGAGCCATCTCCGCTGGTGGTTGCTCCTGGCTGCAGCGCTGCTGTGGCCCTTGGACGTCGCGCTGCGACGACTCCGTCTCTCCCGAAGAGAGCAACCAGACCCGCCAGACCCATCACTAAGGCCCCGGCCCAGACCCACGTCACCAGAGGCCTCACGAACACGCTGACCTCGACCGTCTCACCGTCCGGGAACAAGAGAGAGATCGCCACGATCACATCCTCGAAGAGGCCGGCGAGGAGGGCAGGCTCGGCGACGGGGAGAGCCTGATCCTCGTAGGCGCGTATCTCCGGAGTCGCGTTTCGCCCGTCGACGTCGACACCACCCCTCACGAAGACGTAACGATCGGCCTCGCCGAGCTCCACAAACTCCAGGCGCACCTCCTTGCCGGCGACGTTCACGGTGTCGCCAGGTCTCATCGACCCGGTGAAGTCATCGCCAAGAGCGCTGCCGCCCACCCCTACCAAGAACAGGGCCATCCCGAGATGGGCGAGCCGGGATACGAGCACCCGGGGGGCCAACCCCCTCCGCGACAACAAGCGGCTGAGCAGCAGCGTCGAGGCCAGCGCCGGTGCGAGCAGGAGCACCCCCGGCTGCGGCCCCGAGATGAGCGTCGCCCCGGCCAGTGTCACCACCGTGAGCCCGAGAAACCACATGGGACTCCGCCCCAACGCCAGATATACGCTGCAGGCCACCACCACGGCGATGGGAAGCGCCGTGAGGACGAAATACCTGCTGTCCACGCTCACCGTCCTGTTCAGGAACACCGACGCGAAGGCGGGATACGCGGAGCCGGCGGAGACGAACACCAGCACCAAGCTGAGCAGGGCGGCGTTGAGCGCCATCCATCCGTTCCGGTCGAGCCGAAACCGCTTCCACCGTTCCCCGGGTGGGGAGCGAAACGCGCCCACTGCGGCCAGGGTGATCGCAATCCCCGCCGCGACGAGGAGGACCCGTCCCACCACCGGGTCCTCGGCGAAGGAGTGGATCGACCCGGTGGCGCCAGACCTGGTCAGATACACACCCAGGACGGTGAGCGCGAAGGGCAGGGCGGCGAAGAGCCCGTTCCAGCGACGCAACCGACCACTCGACTCCTCCACCCGGGAGGTGTGGAGGAAGACCGTGGCCGCCAGCCAGGGCATGAGTGCCGTGTTCTCCACCGGGTCCCACGCCCAATAGCCACCCCAACCCAGTTCCACATAGGCCCAGTTGGCGCCGGCGGCCATGCCGAACGTGAGCAGCGCCCAGGAGACGTAGAACCAGCGACGCACCCGTCCCAGCCAGCGGGCGCGATCCGTGGGGCGGAGGAGCTGCGCCGCGGTGAGGGCGAATGGCACCACCAGGACGGTCAGACCGAGATACAGGATGGGTGGGTGGTAGATCATGGCCGGGTGCTGCAGGATCGCCAGCAGACCGACGCCGTCGACCGCGGGGATGTCGGTGACCGCGAACGGATTGGCGAGGAGGGCGGTGATGAGGAGCAGTCCGAGGCCGACGACCGATGCGGTCCTGACGGCGACCGCACCGCGGAGTGAGAACGCCCCGATGACCAGGATCATCGCGGTGTAGAAGAGCAACGACCCATCCATCCCGCCCCACAGCGCGGACAGTCGGTAGGGCCACGGCGTTGCCCGGCTGGTGGTCTCGGCCACATAGGCAAGGGAGAAGTCCCCGGTGAGCAGGGCCGCGGTCAACAGGATCGTGGCCCCGGCGCCCGCGGAGGCTGCGCCCACGAGAGCCCAGCGTCGCCCGGAGACGGTTGCGATCGTCGAGAAGGCGATCGCGGCCCAGAGGGCCACCTGCCCTATCTCTCCGGCACTCACGTCCGAATCGTACCGACGGCCCCTCCCTGTGCTCGCGAGGGCGGCGATGGGCGGTACTGTCGGAGGCAATGACCGACCTGTTCGAAGCCAGGGCCGAGGACCTCGCCGCCCGCTCGGCGCCGCTGGCCACTCGCATGCGACCCAGGACGATCGGGGAGGTCGCCGGGCAACAGAAGCTCCTCGCCGCGGGCGCTGCCTTCCGTCACATCGTCGAATCCGGAGAGCCGATCTCGATGCTGCTCTGGGGCCCACCCGGCACCGGCAAGACCACGTTGGCGAGGCTGGTGGCGTCTCACGCCCACGCCGCCTTTCGGACCCTGTCCGCCACCTCGGCGGGGGTCAAGGACATCAGAGAGGTGCTCGCCGGGGCGCGCCACCTCCTGGCTACCGAAGAGCGAAGGACCGTGCTCTTCCTCGACGAGATCCACCGCTTCGCCAAGAATCAACAGGACGCTCTCCTTCCCGGGGTCGAGGACGGCACCCTGATCCTGGTAGGGGCCACCACCGAGAACCCCTACTTCGAGGTCAACAGCCCGCTGATGAGCCGGATGACCTTGTTTCGGCTCGAGCCACTGGCGGCCGAGGACATCGAATCACTTCTCCAGGCCGCGGTGACAGACGTCGACCGGGGACTCGGTCGGCTGGATGTCGAACTGCCGTCGGAGGCGGCCCGAGAGCTCGCCACACGCACCGGTGGTGATGCCCGGCAGTCTCTCAACGCCCTCGAGGTGGCGGCGCGTATGGCAACCGCCGAAGGCCGCTCGACCATCGGAGTCGACGACATCGCCGAGGCGCTGCAGAGGAGACTGGTCCGCTACGACAAGACCGGAGACTCCCACTACGACGTGATCTCGGCCTTCATCAAGTCGGTCAGGGGATCGGACCCCGACGCCGCCATGTACTGGCTGATGCTCATGCTCGAAGGCGGAGAGGACCCCGAGTTCATCGCCAGAAGGCTGGTGATCCTCGCCTCTGAGGACATCGGGCTCGCCGACTCCGACGGGCTTCGGGTGACGGTCGCCGCTGCCGACGCCCTCGCCTATGTCGGTCTCCCCGAGGCGACCTACCACCTCGCCCACGCCACCCTCTATCTGGCGACCGCACCCAAATCGAACTCCGTAGGACGGGCGATCGGTGCGGCGAGACAGCTCGTCGAGAGCGGGCCGACCCCGTCGGTGCCACTCCATCTTCGCGGCAGCGGATATCGCGGCGCCGCCGAGCTCGGGCATGGTGAAGGCTACGAGTACTCCCACGAGCAGCCAGGTGGGGTGGTGAGACAGCAGTACTTCCCCGACGGAGTCGAGCCCACGGCGCTGTTCAGGCCGGGAGAGCTCGGTGAGGAAGCCTCCATCGCCGAGCGACTCGCCGCCATCGATCGGGTACTGGGGCGGAAGCGATGAGCCCCTTCCGGCCTACGGGAGCGGGCGCGACCCCCTGCGCCGCCGGCTTCGCCCCGCTGGTCGCGCCCCGTCGGTCACTTCTGTACTGACCTTGTCGATCCGCTCCTGCACGATGAAGTCCTCGACGATGATCTTGACCAGCGCAGCCAGTGGCAGAGCCAACAAGGCTCCTATCAGCCCGGCGAGACTCCCTCCCACCATCAATGCGATGATCACCGTGGCCGGGCTCAGATCCACCGCCCGGTTCATGACCTTGGGGGCGATCAAGAAGTTCTCGACCTGCTGGTAGACCAACAGGAGCAGCATCGCCCAGACGAGAGTCTCGGGAGCCTCCACGAAGGCGACCGCCGCCACCCCTGCCGCTCCGAGGAGCGCTCCGAGGATGGGGACCAGATCGGTGATGGCCACCCAGGCGGCGAGGGCGAGGGCATAGGGAACCCCGATCAGAGTGAGCCCGATCCAGGTGACCAGACCGGCGATGACACTCACCACCAGATTCCCGATGATGAAGTTGGCCATCAGGTCTGTCGATTGCCCGAGCAGACCGATGAAGTCCTCCCGATGGCGGGGGCGAAGCAGACGGACCAGCCACCGCTTGATGGCGGGCATCGACATGCACGAGAAACGACATGAGCACGAGCCCCAGCCCGACTCCACGGCGCAATCCACGGCGCTCGAACCACGAGATGGCCGGCTGGAATCCGATGGCGAGCACGAAGGAGGCGAGGATCAGGAGGAGGATCCCCTGGAGGATGCCCAGCAGGAAGAGGACAACGACCGCTCCGATGAGGGCAACACCCACCTTGATCCAGTAGGACGGTGGAGGCCAGTTCTCACGCCATCGCTCGGGCTCCGGCTCGAAGGGCTCGGGAGCCTGGCTCATCCCCCACCCGTCGGTTCTCTCGGCACCGGAGACAAATACCCAGAGTGAGGCTGGTCAAACCTGTCTTTCGCTCGAGGAAGGAATGCAGCCCAGTCGAGAAACGCCCCCTTGGATCAGGCCAACCGGCTCTCGACCGTGAACTCTCCCTCCGAGTAGGTGATCTCCTCGACTCGGCCCGCGGCCAGTAGGTCGATCTCTGCCTTGCGAGCGGCGTCGATGAGCTCTCGATCGGCGACCACCCCGACTTGCTCGACCTCGGCCCGCATCGACGCCTTGGCGTCAGACTTGGCCCGCCTGATCTCACCGAGGATTCTCGAGACGGCTTCGAGGACATCGGGTTCGCCTGTGAGACCCTCGAACTCCTCGGTCGAGGGCCACGCCGAGCGATGGACCGATCCTTCCTTCCACCAGCTCCACACCTCCTCGGTGACGAAAGGCAGGAACGGGGCGAAGAGACGAAGGTAGACGCCCAGGGCGAACTGCAATGCAGCGTGGGCAGAGGGCGCCCCGGGCCCGTCGTCGTAGGCGCGACTCTTGACCAGTTCGACGTAGTCGTCAGTCCAGTTCCAGAACGACTTCTCAGCGATCTCGATTGCCCGGGCGTAGTCGTACTCGTCGAAGGCAGCGGTAGCGCCCTCGACCGCGGCGGCGAGGCTCGCCAGCATCGAACGATCGAGTGGCTCGGTGATCTCGGTGGGATCGACGGCGCTGTCGGAGAAGCTCAGAGCGAATCGTGAGGCATTGAGGATCTTGATGGCGAGACGACGTCCGATCTTCATGACCCCGAAGTCGACGGCGGTGTCGACTCCGGGCCGGCCGTTGCACGCCCAGTAGCGGACCGCCTCGGGCCCGTACTCCTCGATGAGCGGCATCGGCGTGACCACGTTTCCGATCGACTTGGACATCTTCTTGCGGTCGGGGTCGAGGATCCAGCCGTTGATCGTGGCGGTGTGCCAGGGAATGGTCCCGTGCTCGAAGTGTGACCGGACGGTCGATGAGAACAGCCAGGTCCGGATGATCTCGGGACCCTGGGGACGGATGTCCATAGGGAACACCCGGGTGAAGAACTCCGGGTCGTCGACCCAGTGCCCGGCGATCTGTGGCGTCAGCGACGACGTGGCCCAGGTGTCCATGATGTCGGGGTCGCCGGAGAACCCTCCCGGTTGCTCCCGCTGGGACTCCTCGAAACCATCCGGCGTGTCCGAGCGGGGGTCGACGGGCAACCGATCGTCCGGGGGGACGATGGGGTTGGCGTAGTCGATGTCACCGTCCTCGGTCACGGGGTACCAGAGTGGGATCGCCACACCGAAATAGCGCTGGCGCGAGATGAGCCAGTCGCCGGTCAAGCCCTCCACCCAGTGCCGGTAGCGAACCCCCATGAACTCGGGAACCCAGTCCAGTTCCTCACCCCTGACCAGTAGCTCCTTGCGCAGCTTCTCCTCACGGCCTCCGTTCCGGATATACCACTGGCGGCTGGTGACTATCTCGAGGGGGCGGTCGCCCTTCTCGTAGAACTTCACTGGATGCATGATCTGACGTGGCTCCCCGTCGAGGTCGCCTGACGCGGCGAGCATCTCGGCCATCTTGCGCCGAGCCTGATTGGCGAAGAGCCCGGCGATCTCCGAGTAGGCGCCGGCTCCCGCACCGGTGAGCCACTCGGGAGTCTCTTCCTGGAGACGGCCGTCCAGTTGGATGACCGCCCGGGTCGGGAGGTCGAGCTCACGCCACCAGGTGACATCGGTGGTGTCTCCGAACGTGCAGATCATGGCGACACCGGTGCCTTTGTCCGGGTCGGCCAGCTCGTGGGAGACGACCGGCACCTCGACGCCGAACAGTGGTGTGGTGACCGTGGTGCCAAACAGTTCCTGGTACCTCTCGTCTTCGGGATGAGCGACCAGGGCCACACAGGAGCAGATCAGCTCGGGCCTCGTGGTTTCGATGTAGACCGCGGAGCCATCGGGCTTGCGGAACGCGATGTCGTGGTGAGCCCCGCCCTTCTCCCGGTCCTCGAGCTCAGCCTGGGCGACTGCGGTCTGGAAGTCGATGTCCCACAGGACCGGGGCGTCCTGGGAATACGCCTCACCCCGAGCCAGGTTGTTGAGGAACGCCTTCTGGCTGGTGCGTTGACTCAGCTCGTCGATGGTGGCGTAGGTCTGGTGCCAGTCGACCGAGAGCCCCAACGTCCGCCACAGGTTCTCGAAGACCTTCTCGTCCTCGGCGGTGAGGATGTGACACAGCTCGATGAAGTTGCGACGGCCGATCGAGATCGGGGGGTCGTGGGGTTGTTCGGGAGGGCTGAAGTCCCGGTCGTAGGGCAGCGACGGATCGCAGCGGACCCCGTAGTAGTTCTGCACCCGACGCTCCGTGGGGAGACCATTGTCGTCCCACCCCATCGGGTAGAAGACCTCCTTGCCCGACATTCGGCGGTATCGGGCGTGGGCGTCGGTCTGGACGTAGCCGAACACCGACCCCATGTGCAGCGAGCCCGACACCGTGGGGGGCGGCGTGTCGATGGCGAAGATCTCGTCGCGGGTCTTGGTGACGTCGAAGCGGTAGGTGCCGTCGCTCTCCCAGCGCTCGTCCCACTTCGTCTCGAGCCCTTCCAGGCCTCGCTTGTCGGGGATGTTCCTGGTCATGTTCCCTGTCGAGGCTAATGGGCGGGCTCCGTGGAGATAGAACCAGACTCGCCCGGCGAGTCACCCTTCGCTGAGCTGTCGGCGCATCTCATCACGTTCCAGGAGCTCCCAGAGCTCGACGATCCGGTCGTCTTCGAGCCCGTCGCTGCAGCCCTCCTCGAACACTGCGCGCACGACACTCTCGACTTCCACCGCTCCCGACCGTAGAAGACTTCGGTGGAACCCCACGGCATCTCCGATCGTCCAAGCAGGATGAAAGCAACACTCGTCTGCCTCGGGCTCTTCCTGGTGACGGTCGGATGCAGTCAGGACACCTCCGCCCCCACCCAGACGCCCGAGCTCACCGAGGAGCACGGCTGCGGTATCGGTTTCTACCTCGGCAACCGAGACCAGACGGCAGGATTGTTCATCACATTCAACGACTTCGAGGCGGCCCAGAGCGGAGACGTCCCGGAATCGTCGCTCGAGGATGACGTCTGGCGAGCCGAGCTTCAGTTCGGCTCCGACCCGTTCGCCACCTGGTGTGACGACGTCCTCGAACCGGGCGAGCCCATCCCGGAAATCGACGAGACCTGGACCGTGACAGGAACCATCGAGATCACGGAGCTTCCGCCCGCCGGTGACTGCGGGCCGGCGGCGGCACGACTCATGTCTCTGGAAGCGCAGGGCGAGGATGGGGAGACGTTGACTCTCGGAGACTTCGAAGTGGCGAACGGGTTCTGGGGTTGTTTCGCCGGATAGTCTCGCTTCCATGGAGCAACGGCTCAGCCTGGTGACCCTCGGCGTCACCGACCTCGAGCTCTCACGCCGCTTCTACCGGGCGATTGGTTGGGAGGAGAGTGGTCAGTCGACCGAAGACGTGGTCTTCTTCCAGGCGGGAGACATCGTCGTGGGATTGTGGGACCGGGAGAGCCTCGCCGAGGACAGCACCGTCGCCGACTCCGGCGGATGGGGCGGGATCACCCTCGCCTACAACACGCGCACTCGTGACGCGGTCGACGAAGTGATCGAGGAGGCTCGCTCAGCCGGCGCCACCATCGGCAGAGAGCCCGCCGACACCTTCTGGGGCGGGTACTCGGGCGTGTTCATCGACCCCGACGGCCATCCCTGGGAGATCGCCCACAACCCCGATTGGCAGATGGGCGAGGACGGCTCGGTGCGGCTGCCGTAGGGCAAAGGCGAGTTGCCGGTCTCCGGGCTTCAGCCAATGCCCGCCCAGTCCAAGACACGCAGGGCTCGCAGTGTGTTCCAGCGGCTGGGGAAGCCGTCGGGCCCTTCCATCTCGAAATGCGTCGGACCTTGGTGCGTGTTCTCCAGCGGCCATCGGCCGGCGCCATCGCGCTTGCCTACGACCAGGTCGATGGCCTCATCACACCGCTGGTCGAGGGCCGCACCAGTCGACCGGAGATAGTCGAGGCCGCGGAGCACGTCGTAGTACCAGCGGGTGGGGAACGAGAACATGGTGAATCTGGGGTCGATGATCTGCTTGGTCGAGCGAGCACGGAACAGACCTCGCTCGAGGAGGTACTCGTCGCCGCTCGAACGAGCGGCCACCACCGCCTCCGATGATCCCCCGGCTCGTTGCCATGCCCACAGCCCCTCGAGCACACAGATCGTCGTGTGGAACGACGACACTTCCGCCCCGTACTCGGCCCAGCAATTCCAGCCCCCATCGTCGAGCTGATCGCTCAAGAGGCGGTCGACGATTCTGTCGACGGACTCGCCGAAGTAGGCACCGATCGCGAGCGCGATGCCATTGATGCACGGCTCTGTCTCGCCGTCGAAATACAGGGCACCGTTCACGTCCCATCGGACGTTGTCGCTCACGAGCGAGATGGCGTGTCGTGCCTCGGGGCTATCAGGGTCGAGACCGAGGTCCCGCAGGGTTTGAAGAGAGAAATGTGTCGCCGTCCAGGCGTCGAAAAACGGTTTCGACTCATCGACCCAGCCCGGGCGATAGGTACCACCGTCCCATCGGCCGTCGGTGTCCTGCAGCGCCAGTAGCTGCGCGCCCCAGCCTTCTGCGGCGACACGGGCACGCTCAGAGCTCACGACGTCACTCGGTTCGCCGGTCAGGTCGCGCATCACCTGCCAACGAATCGCCGGATCGGAATCCGGGAGCCACTCCATGACCGTCATGGCCTCAACCGTCCTCTCTCGAGGGGGCGATCGTCGCCCGCATCACGCAGTGGTTCTTGCCCTTGGGCCGCTCGTAGGTGAAGCCGGCCTGCTCGAAGAGGCTTCGGGTGCCGTTGTAGAGGAACGAGGCCGAGACCTTCTCTCCCTTAACAACAGTTCTGCAGCGGTATCGCACAAATCTCAGACCGTCCGGTATCGGCACGTCGGCGTGTGCTTCGGTGGCGCCCAACCGCAACTCGCTCGTCGCATCACAGCGGCGTTGAAGGAGGTTGGGCAGGACCTCGCGGAGTTTGGGTGCTCCCTTAGAATGATCAGTGGTGACCGAGTGGATGCCGATCTCGGCTCATGCGACTGATCGCGTGGTGAATGGATGGGTAGGTGGTGCCGACCATGGGGCGGCGCTGGTGTTTCACTCGGGCACACCCTTTCCTCCTGTTCGGTGGGATTCTCTAGACGCC
>DATKCE010000030.1:0-27824 GCA_035513335.1 Acidimicrobiia bacterium | reverse complement strand
GCTCAATGTGAATGAGGAGGTGGAGATTGTTGGGATCCGGGACACTCAGAAGACGGTGGCTACTGGGATTGAAATGTTCCGCAAGCTCCTCGATCAGGGTGTGGCTGGTGACAATGTGGGTGTTCTTCTCCGGGGGATCGGTAAGGAGGATGTGGAGCGGGGCCAGGTGTTGGCTAAGCCGGGGTCGATTACTCCTCACACCGATTTCGAAGCCCAGGTGTATGTGTTGACCAAGGAGGAGGGGGGACGGCATAACCCGTTTTTCCCCGGGTATCGGCCTCAATTCTATTTCCGGACTACCGACGTGACCGGGTCGATCGAACTGCCCGAGGGCACTCAGATGGTGATGCCGGGTGACAACACCGAAATGTCTGTCGAGCTGATCGCACCCATCGCCATGGACGAAGGTTTGCGGTTCGCCATCCGCGAAGGCGGACGCACCGTAGGCGCCGGCCGAGTAACCAAGATCAACAAGTAGGGCTCAACCCGAACCCGACCGAAACGAGTAAGTCATGCCCTCTGACAAGAGACCGCCGTTGACGCTCGCCTGCACGGAGTGCAAGCGGCGGAACTACGTCACAACCAAAAACAAGTCGAACACCCAGGATCGGCTCGAGCTGAAGAAGTATTGCCGATTCTGTCGCAGTCATACGGTGCACCGAGAGACCAGGTAGTTCGAGCTGCTTGCCGAAAGGGCCTTCGGGGCCCTTTCCTCGCGTTACGCCCCACGGACATGGATCGACTCGGACCCGTAGGGTTACCGTGTTGGTGATGAATCCTGTCGATCTGGAAGGCAGCACGTACGGTCCGAGGCCGTGGAGCGTTGCCGTCGACTCCGTCTCCGACTTCGTCGCCATCACCGGCGACGACTCGAAGCGTTGGTCCGACTCGGCTCCTCCCGGATTCGCCGCCTCTGCTCTCTTCTCCGTTGCTCCCGAGTTGCTCGACGAGCTCTTCGACAGCTCGGTGATCCATGGAGAGCAGACCTTCGAATGGAAGCGTCGTCTTCCCATCGGCAGTCTCCTCGATGTCACCGGCACCGTATCCCGGGTCAGGGAGCGAGGCGGAGTCAACTTCATCACCTTCGAGATGGTGGCCAGAGACCACTCCGACGTAGCCCTGACGGGAAGATCTCTCTTTCTGGTCTCCGGTGAGTCGATCCCGGGAGGCCAGTCGGACTTCGAGCGTCCCGAGCCTCATCACTCCTATGCCGGCGAGCCCGAGGTGGATCAGCTTTCCGCATCCCGAGCGGATCTGGTGCGATACGCCTCGGCCACCAGGGACTGGAACCCTGTCCACTGGGATCACCACGCCGGTGTCGCCGCCGGGTTCCCGGGTGTGGTCGTGCACGGCTTGCTCCAGGCCGGTTGGGCGCTGCGAGTCGCCACGGCCAGCACCACATCGGCTCGCCCTTTCAGGTCCGCTCGGTTCCGATTCCGGAATCCGCTACTTCCAGCTCGTCCGGTCGGCTACACCGTCACACCCGCCGACCGTTCCCTGGAGGTGGTGATTGCCGACGACGACGCCGAGTACCTGGTAGCGAGCATTCAGTTGACCGATGAGTAACCCGACCGATCCGAATCAGGTCGAAAGAGACAGAGAGAAGGAGCTCGTCGCCCGGGCACAGAGCGGAGACCGTGCCGCTTTCGCCGCCCTGGTGCGCGAGCATCAGGACGAGGTCTACACGTTGGCCCGAAGACTCGTAGGAGATCCGCACTTGGCGTCGGATGTGGCACAAGAAGCCCTCATCCGCGCCTGGCGGGCCCTCCCGAAGTTCCGCGGCGATGCCCGCCTGTCGACGTGGCTCTACCGCATCACCGTCAACACGGCGTGGACTCACAAGAAGAGGGCCGGGCGGCACCAGGGAGCCTCGATCGACGATCACCACGACCTCGCCGCACCAGCCGACGCCGAGCACCCCGAGACCGCGGGGGAGATCCTGGAGTTGCGCGGCCGTCTTCGGCTCGCTCTCGACCGTCTCCCCGACGCCCACCGGGACGTGGTCGTCCTCAAAGACATCTACGGGTGGTCACATGCCGAGATCGCCGAATCGATGGACATATCGGTGGCCGCGGCGAAGGTACGTCTCCATCGGGCGCGCGCCCGTCTGGCCCGAGATCTCGAGGAGAGCGCGTGAGCCTCGTCTGCGAGCTGGCGGCTCCGTTCATCGCCAACGCTGCCGTGGAGGGGACGCAGGTGTTGAGCCCGTTTCGTTCTCACGCCGGCAGCTGCCTCAAGTGTCAGGCGCGGCACGCTGCCATGGCCAGGATCGCCCGGGAGCTGGCCGCCCTGGAGCAGCACAAGATCGCGGCGCCGGCCGACCTGGAGTGGCGGGTGATGGCGTCGCTCGAGGGCGACCTCGCCGTGGCCCGATCGTGGAGCAGACCGCTCGCCTGGGTGGCCGCCGGCTTGTCGATGGCGGCGGCGATAGTCATCTGGAGGCTCCGTCCCAAGACGTCCTGATCCGCCGTCGGGTAGGGGGAATTGTCGGGCCGCTGTTGAGCAGCACATCCATCATCAAGTCGACCATCGAATCCAAGAGATGGAGCTCAGGGCATGAAGAGGGGGCCCGCCTCCCAGGAGCGGGCCCCTCTTGTAGCGGACGCAGTCGTTGGGTCAGGGAAGGAGCACGCCTGTGGTTAGGACGTGGACGACCCCGTTGCTGGCGGAAATGTTGGCCGCCTGCACACCGGCTGCGCCGAGCTCCGCCCTGGTCAGGGTCTCACCGAGCAGCGTGTCGTACCTGGGAGCGGCGAGCACCGAAGTGCCGGTGCGACGCCCGTCGATGACGTGGTACAGCAGGATGTCGGTCAGAGCGCCTTTGGGGAGGCTCTGAACGGCTGCGATCGCCTCAGCCTCAGATGCGACACCGCGCGTGTTGATGAACGCCTGATCGGTCGGGGCGAACACCGTGTATTGCTCTTGGTCAGCCAGCGCTGACGACAGCCGGATCGGCGGCGAGCACCGCGGCCAGCAGGACGTCGAAGTTGTCACCAGGGTTCGAGTCCACGATCTCGGCGACGGTCGTATTGCCAGGCTTGGCCCCTTCGGCCTGCGGGGCGCGGGCGAAAGCCGGGATGGCCAACGCCAGGGCCAAGGTGGCTGCAAGTGCAGCCACGATCACTTTTCTCATTGGAAGCCTCCTTGTTGCTTCGATCACCGGACTTCTCCGGGCTTACCGCTGCTATTCGGAGACGACGGGCCGTTCGGATGCGTAGATCCGTCGAGACCCCCTCTGGATGCTGGCCACACGGCCAGTCTGGCTTCCCCAACTCAGACAGCGGAGCCCGTGGAGGACGAGGAGGGCCGGTTAGAAGCGGAACAGCGCATTTACCGGCAATGATCCAGGCCAACCTGGATACACCCTTCAAGGACATCAGATCGTATACTGGTTGAGCTTCGACTCGACCGGACTTGGATCAGTCAGCCAGGGTCGAGCCGACGTCAGAGAACGGGTGGCGTCCTCTTGTCAACTGCAATCTGTTCTGTCCTCGCGTTCTGCATGAGGGAGTCTTGGAGTTGTGCCAGAAGCGATTGCAGCTCATGCTCCTCGTCCAACAGGTCTGTTCTCTCGGAGAAGGCGTCTTCGGGAAGAACCTCCCGCTCCGATTCGATCCCTGCAAGGCGGTTCCTGATTCTGAGGATTTCTCGACTTGCTTCTTCACTGTTCACATTGTCACCTCCGACATCGAAACGGATCGTTTCGCCGGGCCGGGACCGGGGGTCGATACCCCTTCCATCCCCATGACAAACCAACATGGCAAGGGGATACCGTCGGCCGCCCAGCCCGGCGGACTTTCCACAGCGAGACGAGCCGCCTTATACTTGGGCGACCCGCGAACCCCCTAGGGGTGTAGCTCTAATTGGCTAGAGCGCCGGTCTCCAAAACCGGAGGTTGGGGGTTCGAGTCCCTCCACCCCTGCCACGATTGGTACAGGATTGATTGAGTCATGAGCAACAGGCAGATACGCCGCCTCCAGGAAGCGGAGGAGAGGCGCCGCAAGAGAGAAAAAGAGCAAGACGGTCAGAGCAGGACGCAGCGCAAGGCTGCGGCCATACAGAGCCGCGCCCCGGAGACGGCCGAGCGCAGGTCGCTGCCCGCCCGGGTGAGGGACTATCTCCACGAGGTCCGGGTTGAGATGCGCAAGGTGACCTGGCCCACCAGGGAGCAGATGATCGCGTTCACGACGGTCACCGTGATCACGTCGGTGGTCCTCACCGGGGTGATCTTCGGATTCGACGTGGTGGCCAAGGAGTTCATCCTCTGGATGGTGGAGCAGAGAGCCTGATGGCTGAGATAGCCGAGACCGAGACCGTGGAAGTCGAAGAGACTGTCGAGCCTGCTGCCGACGAGTCCACCGACACCGTCGAAGGTCAGGTCGATGACTCGACGGAGGAGACGGTGGAAGATGCCGCCGAGGAGACGGTGGAGGACGTCGCCGCGGAGACGGTGGAGGATGCCGCCGCGGAGACGGTGGAGGACGTCGTCGAGGAGACCGTGGAAGATGCCGCCGACGAGGTCGTCGAGGTTCCCCGGCCCACCAGCCCCTACGACCTGCCCGGCGACTGGTACGTCATCCACTCCTACTCGGGCTATGAGAACAAGGTGAAAGCCAACCTCGAGACCCGTATCCAGTCGATGCACATGGAAGACCGCATCTTCGAGGTTCACATACCCATGGAGGACGTCGTGGAGTTCAAGGGCGGCAAGAAGGTCACCGTCCCCAAGAAGGTCTTCCCTGGCTACATTCTCGTCCGCATGACCCTCGACGACGACTCCTGGTACGCGGTTCGGAACACGCCCGGTGTCACCGGGTTCGTGGCCGGCAACGCCCAGAAGCCGACTCCGCTGTCGCGACGTGAGGTCGAGCGTTTCCTCGGCGTCCAGGAGGAAGAGGAGAAGGGCAAGCCACGCTTCAAGCCGGAATGGGACGTCGGCGAGCAGGTTCGCGTCGTCACCGGGCCGTTCGCGGACTTCAACGGTGTGATCGAGGAGCTCAACGTCGACCAGCAGAAGGTCGTCGTCTTGGTCAACATCTTCGGCCGCGACACCCCGGTCGAGCTCGGCTTCGAAGACATCCAGAAGAACTAGGCCAAGACTCAGGACATCCAATGGGTAGAAAGAAACTCGTCACCACACTGAAGATGCAGCTGCCCGCCGGGCAGGCCACGCCCGCCCCGCCGGTGGGCACCGTGCTCGGGCCCCATGGCGTGAATCTCATGGAGTTCGTCAAGGCGTACAACGACGCCACGTCGAACAACAGGGGTCAGATCATCCCGGTTGAGATCTCGATCTATGAGGACCGCTCCTTCACCTTCGTCACCAAGACCCCGCCGGCGGCGGCGCTGCTTCGTCAGGCGGCCCGGGTCGACAAGGGCTCCGGTGAGCCCAACAAGGAAAAGGTGGGCCGGGTCACCCGGAATCAGATCAAGGAGATCGCCGAGATCAAGATGCCCGACCTCAACGCCATCGACATCGAGGGCGCCATGAAGGTGGTCGAGGGAACCGCCCGATCGATGGGCATCGTCGTCGACGGCTGACATTGAGACCGTTCTGTGCGGGTTCACGGCGCGTCACGCGCAACAGACCCGCACAGAACGGAAGAAACCAACGGTGGGAGGCCGTGAGGCCGACTGGACCACGAGGAGAGACACATGGCACATGGAAGGAAGTACCGGGAGGCGGCCTCCAGCTACGACAAGGAGCACCGCTACAGCGCCCGTGAGGCGTTCGACCTGGTGAAGACGCTGGCGCCGGCCAAGTTCGACGAGACCATCGAGGTGGTCTACACCCTCGGCATCGACGCCAAGAAGGCGGACCAGTTGGTTCGTGGCACCGTCTCCTTGCCGCATGGGACCGGCAAAGACGTCAAGGTCGCCGTCTTCTGCTCCCCCGACAAGGAGGCAGAGGCCAAGGAGGCCGGCGCCGACATCGTCGGCGGTGCGGAGCTGATCGAGAAGCTCCAAGGGGGCCAGGAGCTCAACGCCGACGTCGCCATCGCCACCCCTGACATGATGTCCGAGGTGGGCAAGCTGGGGCGGGTCCTCGGCCCAAGGGGCCTGATGCCCAACCCGAAGTCGGGCACTGTCACCGACGACCTCGCCAAGACCGTCGCCGAGTTCAAGGCCGGCAAGATCGAATACCGCAACGACCGCTACGGGAACGTCCACGTGCCGATCGGAAAGGTCTCGTTCGAGATCGAACAGCTCTTCGGCAACCTGAATGAGCTCACCGCCGAGATCCAGCGGGCTCGTCCCGCCGGCGCCAAGGGCCGTTACATGAGGGCCATGACCGTGTCCTCGACCATGGGCCCGGGAGTCAAGGTCGACCCTGCCCGTCTCGAGGAGATGGTCGAAGATTTGGTCTGATTGCGTTCAGACATCTGAGACGTGGAAAAGCCCCCGCTGACCGGGGGCTTTTCACTTGGTTGAAACTAGGGGGATCTCCGCGCCCGATACTTCCGTGGGCTGGGAGGGCTTCGGCTGCCAGGTCCACCGTCCGCACGTCGCCGACGACTTCGTCTGTGGACCAGGGTAGGGGCTGGTCGTCATCAGTCGGCGGAACGCGGCCCTCACTCATTCGGGTTCCGGGATTCGGGCGGGGGCGGTCAGGGAACCCGCCCGGCACACGGAGACCCCCTGTTTTCAACAAGGTCGAGTGTCGCGCGTCAGCTGGCCCCTGTCCAGGGAAAATCTGGAAATCAGCCGGTCAGGTGGTCAGAAACCTTCCCAAAGTTTCGCTGAAACGCCTGGAAGCGTCCATCGGGGGAAGATGGGCCGTGTTGGGTATGAAGACCGGGTTTGCATCGAAGCCGGCGGCGAGGTGCTCGGCCGAGGCGATGATTTGGGGGATGTCCCGTTCCCCGACCACCACCAGCACGGGTCCTTCGACTTCCGGTAGGTGCTCGAGGGGTTGACCAACGTCGAGCTGTTGACGATCTGCCTCGGTTCCCAGCGCGGTCAGGTCCATATCGATGAAGAGCTCGACCAGTCGTCGATCGAGATCCGAGGTGGAGCGCCCGACTCCGGCCAGCCACATCTCGGCTTCGAGCTCGGCGACGCGGCGAAGGTTCCCAGATTCGAATGCCTCGATTGCCGCGGGCCACTCGGGAGACTCGTAGTCGATCCCCGGGTCGTAGCCCGGAGCGTCGGCGCCGACCAGGACCAAACCTTCGATTCGCTCCGGAGCGGTCTCGGCGATCTGCAGTGCGGTGTTTCCACCGATGGAGCAACCGACTATGACCGCGCTGTCGATGCCGAGATGATCGAGAACGGCGAGTGCATCGTCGCGGTTGGTGAATCTCTCCGACCCCAGCCGACTCGTTCCGTATCCACGCATGTCGAACCTGATCAGTTGCCACCCTGCCCTGGCCGTGAACTGGGTGTCCCACATCCGCGAATCGGCCACTCCGGCGTGGAGGAACAGGACCGGCTGCCCCGATCCCGCCGTCTCGTAGTGGAGAGTGGCATCGGATGACTCGATTACCCCATGCACCAGCGGTCAAGGTAGCCGAATTGCCCACGGCCAACACCCGGTTACAATTCGGCTCGCAACTCCAATTCCTCGGCCGAAGACCGCCGGTGTCCCCACATCGTGGAGACGCAATGGGTGACAACCCGCCTGCGCAGGTTCGCTTCTCGAAGCCCCTTGTTCTTCTGCCGAGGGGCTTGATTGATTTCTAGGGAGACGCAATGGCAAGACCAGAAAAGGTCCAGGCTGTAAAAGACATCCGAGAAGGACTCGAAGGTGCCGAGGCGGTGTTCCTCACCGAATACCGAGGGCTCTCCGTGCAGGCCGTTCAGGATCTGCGCAACGCGCTCCGTGACAGCGGGGCCGAGTACAAGGTCGTGAAGATGACCCTGGCCAAGTTGGCTGCCGGCGACGCCGGGATCGAAGGCCTCGACGAGTACCTCGCTGGGCCCACCGCGCTGGCATTCGCCAACAGCGACCCCGTCGCCACGGCCAAGGCTCTAAAGGACTTCTCGAAAGACCACGACGTGTTCGTTCTCAAGGCCGGCTATCTATCCGGGAACGTCCTGTCCCCGGAGGAGATCTCCAGGCTCGCCGAGATCGAGCCGCGCGAGGTATTGCTCGCCATGATCGCAGGGGCCGCCAAGGCGCCGCTGTTCTCGGCAGCGGGGATGTTCGGTTCCTTCACCCGGGACGCGGCATCGATGTTCTCTCAGCTCGTGGACAAGAAAGCGTCGGGAGAGTTCGTGAGTGGAGCAGAGGCCGAAGAGGCGTCGCTTCCCGCGGACGAGCCCACCGAGACCGCGGCCGACCAGGCCGAGGAGGAATGAAATGGCAAAGACGAAGATGACCACCGACGAGCTTCTCAGCGCCTTCGAGGAGATGACCGTCCTCGAGCTGAAGGAGTTCCTCGACGCGTTCGAGGAGAAGTTCGACGTAACGGCCGCCGCCCCGATGGCCATGGCCGCAGCCCCGGCCGCTGCCGGAGGCGACGGTGCCGATGCTGCCGCCGACGAGAAGGACGAGTTCGACGTCGTGATCACCGAAGCCGGATCGGCGAAGATCCAGGTGATCAAGGAAGTGCGCGGGCTCACCAGCCTCGGCCTCAAGGAGGCCAAGGACCTGGTCGACGGTGCCCCGGCCCCGGTGCTGGAGGGTGTCGATGAGGCGACGGCCAACAAGGCGAAGGAAGCGCTCGAGGGCGCCGGCGCCACCGTCGAGCTCAAGTAGCGCCGATCCGAATCGACTTCCTAATGCACCACGAGCCGGTATACCGGCTCTGGCTGATGTAGAGAGCCCCCGGGAGAATCCGGGGGCTTTCTGTGTGCTGTAGGGCCGGATATCCGGCCCTACAGCACTAAGAAGGCGTTAGGAGAAGTAGTCCGTGACCACCGAGGTCTCCCGCTCGCGGAGGGTGATGTTGGCGTCGAGCTTCTCCAGGTTCTGCTCTATCGAGCGCGCTGCTTCCGGCACGGGATGCTCGGCGAAGTGGCTGCGGACACTGGCGGCGACTTCTGGCTGGGAGAGTGCGGAGATCCCCTCGGCCAACCTGGTACGGGTCATGCCGGGCATGGCAGCCAGCACGTTCTCCCATCGTTCCCGGGCCCGTTCCCAGACTGCGGGGCCGGCGTCGCCCGCGAGCAGGCGGGCGAAGACCCAAAAGCCATCCTGGGTGCGACAGCCTCCCTCCACGACGCGGTCGAGCGTCGTCAAGGCTTCGGGCTCGGTGGCGACCGTGGCGGCCGAGCGCAGATAACGAACCTGGTCGAGGGGAGTGGTGGACTCCTCGTAGACCCTCCAAAGGGTCTCGTATTCCTCCGCCCCGCCGTTGCGGGCGTACACCGCCAAGGCGGCGGTCGCCACCTCCGGGTCGACAGTCTCCCCGGAAAGGAGGTCGGCCACCAGCGAGCGGCACCGCTCGATGGTGTCCTCGTCGCGGGCCAGGTTGCCCATCGTGGCGATGAGATCGCCGCGCAGCTTCCGCTGGAGGTCGGTGTCCGACTCGCTGACCTCCCAGTCGAGACGCCGCAGGGCCGGGCTGACCAGGACAGACACGAATTCCTCGAAGGGGGCCCGGGCCTCCTCCTCGAGTGCATGGTGCTCGATGAGCCCCAAGCCGCCGGTGATCACCGACCAGATCGCCTGCTCCTCCTCGTCGACGAACCGGGCCACCAGGTCGAGGAAGTTGGTGGTCGACAACTGGCCGTTGCGCACGAAACCGAGCGTGTCGGAGACCAGCGCGTAGCGCTCGATATCCCCGAGGGCGTCGACGTTGTCGAGGAGCGAGTCGAACAGGTCGTCCGAGTAGCTGGTGCGGTAGAAGCCATGGCCGCCGGCGTTGGCGACGACCCAGTCGATCGATCCGGAGATGTCGACGACGCCTTCGTCTTCCTCGAGAAGGTACTTGATCTCGAACGGTTCACCGTCGGCGACCCCCCTCAACTGCACCGGAATCTTCCAGATCGTGGTGTCGGTCTCGTCGGGGATCACCAGAAAGCGCCGTTGTGACAGTCGAACCGCACGTTCGCCCGCCTGTACGTCGAGTTGAGGGAAGCCACGCTGGTAGACCCAGCTCTCCATGATGTCCGAGACCGGGTATTCGGAAGCTCCGTCGAGACCCTCCCAGAGATCAGCTGTGACGGTGTTCCCGTACTCGTGCTTGCGCAGGTAGTTGCCGACGCCCTGACGGAAGTTCTCCACGCCGATGAACTCGTCGATCATGTGGAGCACCGCCGAACCCTTGCCGTAGGTGATGGCGTCGAACATCTGGTCGACCTCCTCGGGGGCGGTCACCTCGAACTCGATGGGACGGGTCGACTTGAGCTGGTCGGTCCCCATCGCCCAGGGCACCTCCAGGTTGGCGAAGGTCAACCAACGCTTCCACTCCGGGCGCATGGCTTCCGTGGCCTTGAGTTCCATGAAGCTGGCGAAGGCCTCGTTGAGCCACGCCCCCTCCCACCAGGCCATGGTCACCAAGTTCCCGAACCACTGGTGGGCGATCTCGTGGCCGATGACGTCGAGGCTGTTCTGGAGCTCGCTCTGGCTCGCCTTGTCGGGGTCGATCACCAGATAGGCGTCGCGGTAGGTGATCAGCCCGACGTTCTCCATCGCCCCGGCGGCGAAGTCGGGGATGGCAATGTGATCGAGCTTGTCTCCGGGATAGTCGATCCCGTAGTAGTCGGAGAGGTAGTCGAAGCAGAAGACCGCGTTCTCCATGGCGATGTCGGTGAGGTGAAGGTTCCCTTTGGGGACGATGATCCGCATCGGCGTGCCCCGTACGATCCTTGGCTCGGTGGCTTCGAAGGGCCCTGCGATGAAGGCGAGCAGGTAGGTCGACATCTTCATGGTCTTGTCGAAGCGGAACTCGACACGACCGTCGCCGACGGGGGCCCTGTCCAGCTCGGCCGTGTTCGAGTAGGCCTCCAGCCCTTCGCTCACCACCATCGTGGTCTGGTAGGTCGCTTTGAAGTCGGGCTCGTCCCAACAGGGGAAGATGCGACGGGCATCGGTCGACTGGCACTGTGATGTGGCCAGCGGCAGCTCTTGGCCTGCGGCATCACGGCAGGCCGAGCGGTATAGCCCGCGTAGCTGGTCGTTGATGATCCCGGAGTGGTCCATGTCGAGCCGGTAGGAGCCCGGGTCCAGTGGGGAGTCCAGCGACAGCAGGACGCGCTCCATCTCCTCGTCGTATGTGATCTCGGTGATCGTCGCCTGGTTGGAAAGAGATGCCGATTTGATCTCCACCTCGGCCGCGTTGAGGGCCAGGGTGTCGGTCGATTCGTTCACCTCGAGGTCGACGCCCACCGATCCGACGAAGGTGAACGTCTCCAGGTCGAGTTCGAGCCGGATGTCGTAGTGGATGGGGGTCACGTGGCGCGGCAGCCGAAAGGGGTTGTCAGACAAAGAGTTCCTCACGTATCGAGCGCTCAGATGCTACCGGTGTCTCCGGCTAGGCAGAAGTGGACTTCGGCAGGCCGAGACCTATCGTGTGGCGCGGTATGTCCGATCGATCGACGATCCTCGTCAATGTCCACGGGCCCGATCATCCCGGGATCTCCGCCGGCTTGATGGACGTGCTCACCGCCACCAATGCCGAGGTCTACGACATCGAGCAGATCGTGGTCCGGGGACGGCTGACCCTCAATGTGCTGATCGGTGTCGATGGACAGAAGGCGACCATTCGCGATCTGCTCCTCTTCGGCTGGGAACAGCGACTCCAGGTCGAATTCGAGGTTGTCGATCCGATTCCGACCCCGATCGAGTCGATGATGGTGGTGACGGTGCTGGGTGAGCGCATCGGGCCCGACGACTTCGGAGCCGTCGCCCGAGCGATCGCCGACGGCGACGGGAACATCGAGCGAATCTTCAGGCTGTCGCGCTATCCCGTGATCTCCTATGAGTTGGCGGTTTCGGGCGGGGACATCTACAAGATCAGAGAACAGCTCATCGCCGCCGCCGCCCAGCGTCCCATCGACATCGCCATCCAGCCGGAGGGTCTGGAGCGTCGCGCAAAGCGCATGGTGATCATGGACGTCGACTCGACTCTGATCGAGAACGAGGTGATCAACCTCCTCGCCGAGGAGGCTGGAGTCGGAGATGAGGTCGCTGCGATCACCGCAGCGGCATTGGGGGGCGAGATCGACTTCGAGGAGTCGTTGCGGGAGCGGGTGGCCTTGCTCGAGGGTATCGGTGAGGACGCCCTGCATCGGGTGGCGCAGCGCATCACGGTGACGCCGGGGGCGCGTACGTTCATCCGCACCCTGAAGCGGATGGGCATGAAGACGGCGATCGTCTCGGCGGGGTTCACCCGGTTCGCCAATGCGCTCGCCGCCGACCTCGGCATCGACTACTCGCTGTCCAATACGCTCGACGTGAAGGACGGCGTCCTCACCGGTCGGTTGGCAGGCGAGTTCGTCGACGGGCCGCGCAAGGCATCGTTCCTCGAGGAGATCGCAGCCCGGGAAGGGTTTTCGCCCGCACAGGTGGTGGCCGTAGGCGACGGCGCCAACGACCTGGACATGTTGTCGGTGGCCGGGCTCGGGATCGCCTTCAACGCCAAGCAGGTGGTCAGAGAGCATGCCGACACCTCGGTGTCCGTTCCTTACCTGGACGCGATCCTGTTCCTGATGGGGGTTCGTCGCGACCATGTCGACGCGGCCGACGCCGCCGACCCCGGGTTCGACCAGCAGCCGCTGTTGGAGGTGCCGGGGACACCACCGGTCTGACACCGTTCCCGCGAACTCGGGGCGCCAGACTTCGCTGAGCGGGGCCGGCAACCCTGGGTTCGCTGCTATCTGGCGGTCAGTCGGCCCACTGGTGGTGGAAGAAATCGCCCCGAGGGTGGTCGACCCGTTCGAAGGTGTGGGCGCCGAAGTAGTCGCGTTGCGCTTGTATCAGGTTGGCGGGGAGTCGCCTCGACCGCATCCCGTCGAAGTAGCCCAGGGCACTGGAGTAGGCGGGGGCCGGGATGCCCGCCGAAACTGCGGCTGCGACCACACGCCGCCAAGCCGGTAGGGCATCCTTCAAGGCATTGATGAAGAACGGGGCGTCGGTGAGATCCGCCAGATCGGGAGTCGAGGCATAGGCCGCGGTGATGTCGTCGAGGAAAGCTGCCCTGATGATGCACCCGGCCCTCCAGATCGAGGAAATCGTCCCCATGTCCAGGCCCCAGTCGTTTTCTTCAGACGCAGTCTGCATGAGACGGAAACCCTGGGCATAGGAGATGATCTTCGAGGCGTACAACGCCGCCTCGATGTCGTCGATGGCGATGCCGACAGTCCCCACCGGCTCGTCGTATGCATCCGCGGAACGCTGCCGACGGACCGGGTCGGAGCTGACGATGCGGGCGTAGACCGCCTCCGCCACCAGCGTGGTCGGCTCGGCGGTCTCCATGGAGGCGATCACCGTCCACTTCCCGGTGCCCTTCTGGCCGGCGGCATCGAGGATCCGGTCGACTATCGGCTCGTCGTCGACGACCGTACCCAGGATCCGGGAGGTGATCTCGATGAGATAGGACCGCAGCCGTCCCTGGTTCCATCGCGCGAAGACCTCGGCGATCTCCGCGGGGGGCATGTCGAGACCACGTCGCATCAGGTCGTAGGCCTCGGCGATCACCTGCATGTCGCCGTATTCGATTCCGTTGTGGATCATCTTGACGTAATGGCCGGCACCGCCCTCGCCCAGCCACTCACAGCACGGCGCGCCGTCGTCGGCCCGGGCGGCGATCCCCTTGAGCATGTCTTCGATGAACGGCCACGCTTCCGGATCTCCCCCCGGCATGATCGAGGGCCCGTACCGGGCTCCCTCCTCGCCGCCGGAGACACCGGCGCCGACGAACCTGATGCCCCGTTCGGCCAGCGTCTCATATCGTCTCGCGGTGTCGGTGAACAGGGAGTTCCCCCCGTCGATGATGATGTCTCCTTCGCCGAGGAGAGGGACGAGATCCTCGATCACATAGTCGACCGGCGGCCCGGCCTTCACCATGAGCAGGACCACCCGCGGCGTCTCGAGTGTCGCCACCATCTCCGCGAGGGTCTCCGCGGGGATCAGGTCCCTGCTCGACGCCTCGCCCGCCATGAACTCGTCGGTCACCGAGGTCGTGCGGTTGTAGACCGTCACCCGGTTGCCCGAATCGGCCAGGTTGAGGGCCAGGTTGGCCCCCATCACCGCCAAGCCCACTACTGCGACGTCGGATCGATTGCTCACGTAGGTCGAGGCTATTACTTCCGGGGCCGAGCACCTAACCTGCGCCCGGTTTGAGTACGAGATATCTGGGAATCGACATCGGAGGATCGGGGATCAAGTCGGCCCTGGTCGACCCGGTCGACGGCTCACTGGTCACCGATCGTCTCCGTGTCGACACCCCCCGGCCGGCCACCCCCGACGCCTGCGCCACGGCACTCAGCGCCCAGGTGGCCGAATACGACTACGACGGCCCGTTGGGCATCGGGTTCCCCGCGGTGATCCGGGACGGGACCGTGGAGACCGCCAACAACATCCACGAGTCCTGGATCGGCCAACGGGTCGTGGAGTTCTTCGGCGCCGCCACCGGCCACGAGGTTACGGTGATCAACGATGCCGACGCCGCCGCAATGGCAGAAGCCGCCTTCGGCGCGGCCGCCGGGGTCGACGGTCTCGTGCTCACGATCACTTTCGGCACCGGGATCGGCTCGGGGCTGCTCGTCGACGGGGAGCTGGTACCGAACCTGGAGCTGGGACAGATCGAGCTCGATGGCCACGTCCCCGCCGAGTCCTACTTCTCGGCGAAGGTGAGACGCAGGGACGACCTCGACTGGGACGAGTGGGGGGTGCGGGCCAACCGATACCTCGAACACATCGACGCGGTGTTCAACCCGGACCTGATCGTGGTCGGAGGCGGCCTCACCAAGCACTGGGACAAATACGCCGACGCCTTAGCCGAGCGTTTGCCGGTAGTACCGGCGCAGATGGGGAACAACGCCGGGATCGTCGGTGCCGCCCTCGCGATCAACCGATCACGAAGTCGTTGAACCCTGCCATAGCCCTCTCCGGCACCCGGACATCGAGGATCGTCCCCGCCTCGTCGTGTTTCTCCTCGATGACCTCGCCGATACGGTGCGCTGCGGCGACCACGTCACCGCGGTCGTAGGGGACGCTCAGTGAGAGCGTCACCAGGTCGCGTGACAATTCCTCGGCGATCTTCGCCTGGAGCTCGTCGAGCCTTTCGCCAGTGCGCGCGGAGATGAGCACGGCGCTGGGCCATAGATTCCGTAGACGAGTGATGTTGCGGCGATCGAGAGCGTCGATCTTGTTCACCACCAGAAGTTGAGGGACGTCGGACGCTGCGATCTCGAGGAGGACCTCCTCCACGGCCTCGATCTGGCCCGCCGGGTCCTCGTCGGTACCGTCCACGACATGAACCAGGAGATCCGACTGGTTCACCTCGGTGAGGGTGGAGCGAAAAGCTTCGACGAGATGGTGGGGGAGCCGGCGCACGAACCCGACCGTATCGGCGATCACGATGGCCCGGCTATCCGGCAGCTCGAGACGACGCACCGTCGAGTCGAGGGTGGCGAACAGCTGGTCTTGGACCAAAGCGTCAGCATCGGTGAGCGCGTTGAGCAGGGTGGACTTGCCGGCGTTGGTGTAGCCGACGATCGAGACCTGCGGGATCTGCGTGCGTTGCCGTTGCTTGCGCTGGGTCTCCCGGTGGCCGGCGGTCTCCGTGAGCTGTCTCTCCAGCTTGGAGATGCGCTGCAGGACCCGTCGGCGGTCGGTTTCGAGCTTCGTCTCACCCGGACCACGCATCGTCGTCCCCACGCCGGCCCTCTGCTGGGCGAGTTCGGTGCCCTTGCCGCGGAGACGGGGCAGGTTGTATCTGAGCAGCGCCAACTCGACCTGGATGGCACCCACCTTGGAGGTGGCGTGCTGGGCGAAGATGTCGAGGATCAGCGCCTCCCGGTCGACGACGTCGCAGTGGAAGATCCCCTGCAGGTTGCGCTGCTGGGCCGGCGTCAGACCCTGGTCGAAGATGACCACGTCGATGTCGAGGGCGGTGGTTAGGGCGGCCAACTCCTGGGCCTTCCCAGACCCGATGAACGTCCCCGCATCGAGCCGGTCCCGCTTGACCAGCTCACGGTCTATCGGATCGGCACCCGCGGTGTCGGTGAGGAGGGCGAGCTCGTCGAGCGATCGCTCCTCGATCTCCGTCGCCGACTCCGGGAGTTGGACGCCGATGAGGAAGGCGCGCTGGACTGCGACCTCGAGGTCGGTGATCGTGGCCGTGAGGCGGCGTTGGGCGCGTGTCTGGCGCTCGGAGGTCATGGGGTTCGGTCGGCTCGGGGCGAGCAATGATGGCGGAGGGGAAAAGGAGATGCGGCGGGATTAATGCGGCTCAGAGGTACTGACCCTCGTCACCGACGTGATCGACCTCCTCCTCCGCGATGATCTGCGACTCGCGGACTGCTATGACCGGCTTGCCGGTGGGTGGCCAGATGAACCGCCAGGCGCCGGTGGGAACCGCCCAGAAGCGCTGTCCAGTCAGCACGTCGAGGAGGGCGAGGGCGTCGTTGCCGTCCTTGGTGCCGATGGGCACGAGCAGACCCGACTTGGTGGTCGTGTCCTCGGGCGCCTGCCCCACGCGCCACCCGCTCATCACCTTGTATCCGTTGTCGGAGATTATCGGAAGATCCGTCTCGATCACACCTTCAATTGTCGCAGGAACCCCCTGAAACCGAAACCCTGCCTCGGTTTTCGCGCATCGGATGTGGCTGGAAGGGCGCGATTCGATGCGCGAAAACGATGGGGAGGCGATGAGGGGATAAGGTTCTAGGCCATGTCCGCCAAGCCGAAGTTCTCAGAAGCGCTCGAATATCACGAGAAGCCCCGTCCGGGAAAGCTCGAGATCCGGGCCACCAAGCCGACTGCCACCCAGTCCGATCTGAGCCTGGCCTACACCCCGGGGGTGGCCGACCCCTGTTTGGCGATCGCCGACGACCCGGACGCCGCGTTCCGCTACACCAACCGGGGCAACCTGGTGGCGGTGGTCTCCAACGGGAGTGCAGTCCTCGGCCTCGGCAACATCGGCGCCTTGGCAGGAAAACCGGTCATGGAGGGCAAGGCGGTGCTCTTCAAGCGGTTTGCTGACATCGACGTCTTCGATCTGGAGATCGACGCCTCCGATCCCGACGACATCATCAGGTTCTGCGAGATGCTGGCTCCGACGGTGGGCGGCATCAACCTCGAGGACATCAAGGCGCCCGAGTGCTTCTACATCGAATCGACGCTCCGGGATCGCCTCGACATCCCGGTGTTCCACGACGACCAGCACGGGACGGCGATCATCGGCGGTGCTGCTTTCATCAATGCTCTCGAGATCACCGGTCGTGACATCTCGAAGACCAGAGTCGTCGTCTCTGGGGCCGGCGCTGCCGGTGTGGCCTGTGCCCGGTTCTTCATCGAGCTGGGAGTCGACCCGGCCAACCTCCTGATGACCGACCAGCGGGGCGTGATCCACTCGGGACGCGACGACCTGACCGAAGTCAAGCAGGAGTTCGCGGTCGACACCGACGCCCGGACCCTGGAAGACGCAATGGAAGGAGCTGACGCCGTCATAGGCGTCTCGGTTGCCGGGATCGTCACCAAGGAGATGGTCCAGTCGATGGCCGACACCCCGATCGTCTTCGCCCTGGCCAATCCGGACCCCGAGATCACCTATCCCGACGCGAAGGCGGCCCGCGAAGACGTGATCATCGCCACCGGCCGTTCCGACTATCCGAACCAGGTCAACAACGTCCTGGGGTTCCCGTTCATCTTCCGTGGGGCTTTGGACGTGCGCTCGCGAGGCGTGTCGGAGAAGATGAAAGTGGCTGCGGCGCGTGCTCTCGCCGAGCTGGCGCGTGAGCCGGTCCCCGACTCTGTGCTGCGGGCTTACGACCTCGAGCATCTCGCCTTCGGCGCCGATTACCTCATTCCCAAGCCATTCGACCCGCGGGTCTTGTGGACCGTCGCACCGGCGGTGGCGGAAGCGGCGATGGACGAGGGGCTGGCACGCGCCCACATCGAGGACATGACGGCTTACAAAGACGAGCTTCGATCGCGGTTCAACGCCTCCTACGGGCTGATCAATGCCATCACCACCCGGGCGATGGAACAGCCCAAGCGGGTGGCCTACCCACACGCCAACGACCTTCGTATCATCCGGGCAGCGCGGCGCGTCAAGGACGAAGGGATCGGCAGCCCGGTCCTCATCGGCCCTGCCGGTGAGATCGCCTCCCTTGCCGATGGTGCGGGGATCTCCCTCGACAGCATGGAGGTCGTCGACCCCGCCGACGAGGGCTCCGACCGCAACCGCTACGCCAGGGTGCTCGAGGAGCTGCGTCGCGATCGTGGCCTGTCGCTCCACGACGCCGAACGGCAGGTGCGCGACCCAAACATGTACGCCTGTCTCATGGTCCGGGAGGGAGCTGCGGATGCTGTCCTGGGAGGGTTGAACACCTTCTACCCCGAGACGATCAGACCCGCCCTCCAGGTGCTGAAGGTGGAGGAGGGACGTTCGATCGTGTCTTCGCTCTACATCGTCGTGGTGGGAGGTCGCTCCTACTTCCTCACGGACTGCGCGGTCAACATCCAGCCCACTGCCGAACAGCTCGCCGAGATCGCCCTGGCCGCGGCCAAGACGGCCGAGGAGGAGTTCGACCGGGAGCCCCGGGTGGCTTTCATCAGTTACTCCGACTTCGGCTCGGCGGGAGGCGAGGAGCCGGCCCGGGTCAGACGAGGCCTGGAGATCTTCCGGGCCGCCCGTCCCGACATCGCCGCCGATGGGGAGATGCAGGCCGACTCAGCGGTCGTGCCCGAGTTGATGGTCTCGCGCAGCCCCGACGGCTCCCTCGGTCGAGCGGCGAATGTGCTGGTGTTCCCCAACCTGACAGCGGCCAACGCTTCCTACAAGCTGCTCAACCGCCTCGGAGGAGCGGAGGTCATCGGTCCCATCCTCAGCGGGCTATCGAAGGCAGTGCATGTTCTCCAGCGCGACGCCTCGGTGACCGACGTGGTCAACATGACCGCCATCGCGGTGGCCGAGGCGCAACGCCGCTCAGCCGGCTAGCTCGTATCGGAACCGTGTAGCCGCCTGACCTGGTGATCTGGACCATTCGTGCGTTCTGACCAGGGAAAAGGCGTTCCCGATGTCCCTATCGGTTTCTAGGCGTTTCTACGCGGTTCTGTCACCTCCCGCGGAATGCTCGCGGAATGAGAAGCCAAGAGTGCGAGTCAATCGATGGGGAGCGATCGTGGGCTGTGAACCTGCGGTGCGAACGTTTCGACGAGGTGAATAGGCGACCTCGCGGCGGGGTTTGGAGTCGGGCGAGCTGACCGGGACCGGGCTAGGGCATGTTCACGAGCTGCCGGGGGGATCTTGACCGACTGACCGTCAGACTCGGCCCATTAGCTTCATCGTCATTTTGCCTGGGCGATCCTGATCGCTACGCCCGTTGGAGGGGGCCTGAAGAGGGCCCCCTCCATGTTGCCTCCGCGATCAGAGTCCGGCGTACTTTCGAATCCAGTCGAGGGCGTGGTTGGTGTCGGCCCGGTAGTAGAAGCTCGCGCCGGTGCAGCCCGGGTTGAGGACGAAGCTCCCCACCCCGAGGATGGTGTCGCTTCCTGGTGCCAAGACCGGGCCCCCGGAGTCACCGAAGCAGGCGCTGCCCGTACCGTTGCCTTTCCCCGGGTCACCGGAGAGATGGATGTTCCACCCGTCGGTGTTGGCGCTGTTCAGCTCCTTGACGAACGGATCGCCGTTGTGCCGTGTCAGGTCGGCGATGACGTTGGGAAACACCCCCTGGAGTCCGTAGCCGACGATCGTGGGCCGGGCACGCAGCGCCACCGCCCCCACCACCAGGGCGTTGGCGTCGCCGACACTGGGCAGCGAGCTGTAGCGGTTCACGGTCAGACCCTCGCTGAGAATGACTACCCCGATGTCGCTGGTATTCGGGAAGCCGGCAAAGTCGGCGTAGGCGGGGTGCGCCGACACCTTCTCCGCCCGGGTCCAATCAGGATTGGCGTTGAGGAAGTCGGCTCTCGGCTGGTACGGGTCTTCGGGGTCGAACGGCGGGAACCCCGCCTCCACTAGGACGATCTCGGTATCGAGGTTGACCCAGGCGTCGTTGCCGTCACGCAACGTGGGGGTCAACTCCCCGTCGTCACCCACGGCGAAAACGCAGTGTCCGGCGGTGATGAACACCGTGGTGTCGATCATCGACCCCGAACAGCGGAACCAGCCTTCTGCCCGGGCGTCGAAGAAGAGCACCATCCCTACATAGGGATGGTCGTCACCGTCGACGTTGCCGAACTGTATGGCCCCGGCGGGGGCGGCGCTAGCCACCAGCATCGCCAGGGCGGTGAACAAGATAGCGATTCTCTTGCGCATCGAGATCCCCTCTCGTTGGTCAAGGATGACGCTGATGCCGCGTCGCTGCCGAGCCTACTCCAACCCGACGGGGGTGTGGGGTGGCCTCATATCGTTCCCACCACATCGTGGCTCCGAGCGATCTGGATTGAACTCCAGACACTCGTGGAGTGAGTCTCCAAGAGGGCGCTCGGTGGAGCGGAACCCCCGCCCGGGAGTACTCCTCGTTCACAGCTTCTCGGGGCTAACTCACCCGACGTGCACGTTCACCGAGCGGGCCGTCGGAATGTCGGTCTGGAGGGCGCTCTGAGCAAGGACATCCTCGAGCTGGGCGGCGGCAGGCGAATGGTTCAATTTGAACATGGTCACCTTGCCAGCGCCGCCGATGGCTCTACCGGCCTCGACCGGATCAGACTTGATGTCGACCGTCACCGTGAGCGCCTTGGGTTTCACGCCCGAACTAGAGCCTGCTTTCACCTTGACGATGCGCTGTGGCCGGCTGACCATACTTGCCGAGCCGGTGCGCTTGGCCCGCTCGGCTAAGTGCCCTGATATCCACTGGCTCACGACAAGTCATCCTTGTCGACGGCCTGCTTTTTCGCCTCAGACTCTCGACGACGCCGGGCCTGTTCCCGTTGGCCCGCGGTGAGCTCCTCATCGAGGAAGTTGGGCCGGGGAAGGCTGAACTGTCACTGGGTCTCTGATAGCCGGGCTGGGACATCAGCGCCTCGACGCCGCTCTCTCGGCGCCTTCGGGCGCGGGCACTCCGGCCGGAACCGGAGCCGGCTTGCGAGCCTCGGCGCGTCGTGCCGCGTCCGCGGCTCTGGCCTCTCGTTGTGCGCGGTACTCGTCGGCGACAGCCTTAGCCGTGGTCGCGGTGATGCACTACGGCCGTAATCGTCGTCGAAGACTTCCCCGTCTAATAGATGTGCCCATTGCGGGACGGTGCGCGACGGCCAGACATCAGGGTCTAGCGCCAAGGGGCTGAGGGGGCCTAACTCCTCAAGGGGGTAGTTGGTCGCGGCGAACCGGCCGAGTAGATCCTCGGAGGTCGGGTATTCGGCCGCCCACGGCCCCGACACCTTCGCCCAAGGGCGGCCGGCCGAGACGATTCTGCTCCGCCGAGTGCAAGAACCGTTGGCGCTACGAAGTGCGCCAGGAGCGTGAGAACCCGCGGCCGGTCGAGAGGGACACGGCCTACCTCAAGGTGTCTGAGGTCTTGGGTGACCGCGAGGTGGCCGAGCGGCGGGTCGCCCGATGGCAGCGACTCCGGGAGGAGGCCCACGGTGCCTAAACGAGCCTGTCTCCTCCGCGGGCCGAAGTGCGACAACGGCGGGTTCGCCGTGCCGGGAGGCAGTCGATGCCCGGCCCACGGCGGGTATAAGTCCAACTGGGGGAAGTACAAGGCCAAGCACCCGGATCGGGCGGCGAACTACCAGTCAGAAGGATGGCGGCGTCTCCGCGACCGGGTGTTGCGGGAGGAGCCGAATTGCCGCCGATGCGGTGCCCCGTCGAGCGACGTCGACCACATCGTGCCGCTGGCGGACGGCGGCGGGTTCTTTGACCGGGAGAACCTGCAGGCCCTGTGCCACCCGTGCCACAAGGTGAAGACGGGCGTGGACAACCGACGTCGGAGGACGAAACGATGAACCGCGTTTCTAGGCGCTTCAGAGGCGGCGAGTCCATGGCTGAGGCACCGGCGACGAGAGGGGCTTGCGCCGACAGTGTCCCTACCGGCGCAAGCCTGCGCCCCCGTTGTTGTCGCTTCCCGAGAGGAGTTGCCTCATGGGAGAGGCGGACATACCCAAGGCTCTCAAGGCCCAAACCTGCTCGACGCTGGCCAGAGTTTTTTGGGTCGCCTGACTCTTGGCGAGTCCACTCTTGGCGTCCCAAGGCTATGCCGTGAGAGACGCAGCTACGACTTCGATCGACGTCATCGTGGCCCGCCCGCCAAAGGACGCCGGAATCGTCGGCGTGGTCGTCGGGCTCGAGATGACCGTCGACCCTGAGGTAGGAGCCGAGCGGATCAGGGCCGCGGCAGAGAACCTGCGGGCTGCCGGGCTGGGGCTGATGCTCTCGCCCGAGCTGCTCGAAGTGAAGAGGCGTCCGTGGTGGCGCCCTGACAGAACCACTAAGGAGGTTCACAATTGAGAAATGAGCAAGAGACACCGATCGAGTCGGACCTGGTGCCGCTCGGATTGATCGCCGTCGAAACCGGCGAATCCGTCGACAGGATCGCGCACCGATTCGGCGAGGCCGTCATGCTCGACGATGTCGGCATGAGAGCCGTCTCGGCGTCCGTCGCCCGGGAGTTCTTCGCCGAGCGGGCCGCGTGGCAGGCCCGCCAGGTCGAGGACGCCCGTCGCCGCACCGAGGAGGCGGCGAAGAGGGATACGGTCCTGGTCGGCGCGCCCGCGTAAGAGGGAATGAGTGCCGCTGAGGCAATGCGCGCCGCCGATCCGAACTACAAGACGCCGCACGAGGAGTTCGGCGGGCGGGAGAAGCCAAACTTCCTCGACGACATGCTCGCTGCCGGTCAGCGGGACCTCGCCGAGCGCCAGGCGCGAGCGAAGCAGCGTGCCGCCGAGAAGCTGCGAGAGGATCTGCAATGAGCGTCGTCGGTGTCGCCAGATTGGTCTCCTCGAAGACGCGGATCGTCGAGGTTGATGGGCCAATGGGAGCGAAAACCTCGGAGCTGTACTACGCGGGAGAGCCTAGGTATCGGCCGGCTCCGGTTGGCTTCTCGATCAAGAAGACCGGATCGAAGACCCGTTATCTGATCGAGAAGGGCTCGGCTTGCGATCAGTTGCTGGCGTCGCTTGCCGAGCCCAAGTTGGCCAAGCCCTACACCGGGCGCGGGTGGAGGGTCGGATAGATCGTGGCGGGGCAGGAGTTCTCCCTGGCTCCCCGGCCCTGCCGCCCTGCCTGGCGACCCTGAGAAAGCAATGAGCCCCGGGAAGGGGACTCCAAACCGGGGCTCATCTAGCGGCGTGAGTTCTCCCACGCTTGCTCTGTGACCGCTCAAGCTACGCCGTAGGACCAACGGCTTGAGAACCAAAACAAGTGCATCCGATCGGACTAGTCCTCCGGGTCTACTCAGAAACGAGCCCACGCGGCCGCTCTCGAGCATGGCCGAAACCGGTCCCGGTCACAACTCCCGATTCCACCGAAACCGGGATCGTAACCCGCAAACCCTTCTTGTCGTTTACAAAGGTGAGCCGACCCCCTCGGGAGGCGGCCGCCGATTGGTGGGCGAAAAGTTCGGCGGCTGGGGGAAAGGGTCGGCTCCCGATCATTGAAGCATCTCCCGACTTCCGGGGGATTGCGTTCGGGAGCTCAAGCGATCGGCGTTGGACGGCGTCTACTCGACAACAATGCCGCCCGGCAGGTCGCGAGCATGGCCGAGCCCGGTCCCGGTCAACTCTCCACTCTCCATAACCCAACCCCAGCGGATCGCCTACTCCCAATCCGGCCGGGCGACGTAGGTCTTCGATGTTCGACGTTGGGCCAGGCGGTGAGAGTCTCGAGGAGCTCGCGCATGGCGGGAGTGATGGGCGTACAGGACATGTCAGGTGAAGGTATCGGCGGTGTGTGACACGGAGACAGAGAAAATCCAGCACCGGAACACACTCCTAGGCGTAGCAGACTGAGGCACTCCAAGAGAGGCCGGTCGTCGACCTGCCACCCTATATACACTTGGATAATGAGGGCGGCGGTAACCACCGAGTACGGTCCCCCAGAGGTCGTGCGTATCCGCGATGTCGAGCCGCCAACCCCGGCGGACGACGAGCTGTTGATTAACGTCCACGCCACCACCCTGAACCGCACCGACTGCGGTTACCGAGGCGGCAAGCCGTTCCTCGTCCGGTTCTTCAGCGGGTGGCGCCGGCCCAAGGTTCCCGTCCTCGGTACCGAGTTCGCCGGGGTGGTCGACGCCATCGGCACCAAGGTCACTTCGTTTGGGGTAGGGGATCGGATCTGCGGATGGTGCGAGGGGAGCTTCGGCGCCCACGCCGAGTACATGACGATCCGCGCCGACCGCGCTCTGAATTGCATGATTCCTGAGGGGATGGCATTCGAGCAGGCCGCCCCCAGCACCGAGGGATCCCACTACGCCCTTTCCTTCTTGCGGCGGGCCGGTGTCAAGGCAGGCCAGGACGTCATGATTTACGGGGCCACTGGTGCCATCGGCTCCGCCGCCGTGCAGCTCGCCACGAGGCTTGGTCTCACGGTGACCGCGGTCTGTGGGACCGGGTACGTGGACCTTGTAAAGGACCTCGGCGCCGAACGGGCGATCGACTATATGACCGAGGACTTCACCAGGGACCCCCGGCGATACGACCTGATCATCGACGCCGTCGGCAAATCATCCTTCTGGAAATGCCGGCACCTTCTCAAGCCCAAGGGGATCTACACCGCATCTGACCGGCCCTGGGCTCAGAAGCCCGGACTGTTCATCCCGGTCTTCGTTGGGTGGCTATTCGTCTCAGGGGTCACCAGGCTCCTCGGGGGCAGACGGCAAATGGTCGCCGTCCCCCACAGCGATCCAGAGGGGCTCCAATGGCTCAAGGAACAGATCGAGTCGGGGGCCTTTCAGCCGGTGATCGACTGTACCTATCTCCTCGAGCAGATCGTCGAGGCGTACCGCTACGTCGAGACCGGTCAGAAGATCGGCAACGTGGTCATCAAAGTGTGAGGCACCGGAGCGACAAGAACGCGAAAACTCGGCTCTCGGGCGAACATCACGGCTCTCGTCGGGTGGTGTAGGTTCACCACCGGTTGAAGGTGACGAGGTCACATTCGGCACCAATCAACCCCGCGAGAAAAGCCCCCGAGATCACCCTCCTCATAAAGGTTGATAATCGGGGCGTCTCGCTGTTGGGCCGTTAGCGTTTGTTCTATATGGACTACGAGGCCGCGAGAGAGGTGGCCGAAGACCCTTGGCGAGCCAAGCTCCGTAACCTGCCAGAAGCGGCCCAGGTCCTTCTCCACTCCTCGCGGACAGTGATTGCTCGGGCCGGTAGGTCCGCTGAGCCCGGACTCGAACGAGATTACGCAACCATGCTTCTTACGGTCCTGCAGGCTCGGGCACTTCGGCGTGCCACGTGGGCGTTGGTTTGGGCCACGATTGCACTTGTACTGGTGACTGGTGCCCTCATCTTTGCTCAGGTCAACTAAGGATTTCTCTCGAAGGGCACCCCCCCGAACACGAGACGGCGAGCGGGTTTCGTTAGCTCCCGGGTCACACCTATTTGGCCCGGCGTCGGGCGCTCTCGTTCAACAACCGTTCAACAAGAACCCGTTGAATCCGGTAGAACCGTGTCGAAACGGATAGAACCTGCGGGAGAGCGTTAGCCCAGGTCACTACACTGAAATGCGGCGTTTGCCCAGGTAGCCGGAATGGGGTTACCAGTACTCCTCGTAGTGGACGTTGCCGCGTTGACGGCGATGATCGAGCGTGAAGCCTCGCTCGTGGAGGACCTCACACGCCCCACGGCTCTCGGGGAAGTGCATCGTCCCGTCGTCGTCCCAGCGAGGCAGGCCGATCATCTGCGGGTTGCCGCACAAGAACACGTGGGTCGTGTCCGGGTCCATCCGCTCGCCGAGCTCACGGTCGACGCCGCCGCTCTCCAGAAGGTCCTGGATGTAGACCTTGGCCTCCCCGGTGCCCGGCTCGCGAGTGGTCAAAGCCACGTACCGGTAGTTGGGGTAGGTCTCTTCGAGCAGTTCGTGCCGATCCAGGTATGCCAGGTCTCTTCGATAGCGGACGCATACCACGTTGAGAATGCGTCCATCGTGCCCCTGTCGGAGCAGCTCCGCGGTCATCTGGTTCTGGGGTGCCTCTCCGGTACCCGTGCTGAGGAAGACGACATGCTGCGTTGGCTGGACCCCCTCTAGGGTGTAGCGGCCGGCGAGCTTGCGGCCCAGATAGATCCGGTCGCCGACTTGCTTGGCGAAGATCCTGGGTGTGAGGGCGGGGATCCTCGAGCCGTCAGGCTCGACCAGGACGATGTAGAACTCGAGCTCGTCGGGGTGGCGCGGCACCAACTCTCCATCGTCACCGAGGATGGAGCTCGAGAGCGAATAGGAACGGCGTGCGAGTTTCACGAAAAGCGAGGGATCGGAGACGAAGTCCTCTGAAGCATCGTCGACTCGAGGCTCCCAGTATCCCAACGCCAGGGTTGCATACTGGCCCGGCTCGTATGGCGAGACCGGCTCGTCGGGCTCGACGTGCATCACCCATAGGCCGTGGTGCTGATCCCGGATCCGGGTGATGGTGGCGTTGTAGTGGCGAGCGCGGAGTCGGTCCATGTGCTCGGGCGACGTGTCCGCGCCCGGGAACACCGGTGTGGCGGCTGCGGTTGGGTCAGACATGGAGCCTGAAGTCAAAGAGGCAATGGACCGGGGTGGGATCGCCGACATCACGACCATGGGCCGCAAGACGGGCAAACCTCGTCGGATCGAGATCTACTTCCATCAGTTCGACGGGGAGTACTTCCTGACCGGGCGTCACGGGCGAAAGAGGGACTGGCAGGCGAACATCATCGCCAACCCCGAATTCACCCTCCATTTGAAACGAGGTGTCACCGCCGACGTCCCGGTGGTGGGAGAACCCGAGCCCGATCCGGAGGAAAGGGCTCGAGTGCTCCGTCGTGCCCTGGTCGAGAGCTGGGACTCACCTCCCGACCGGGTCGAGGCCAGCCTCCACGAGTGGGTGGAGGGCTCGCCTTTCATCAGGTTCAGGCCGGTCTAGATCTCGCCGACCTTCTCACCGACGTCTTTCATGCCCAGTCCCAGCAGGACGAAGACGATCCCCATGAGTATGGCCATCCCGGCCACACCGAAGGCGACCACCGATGTGAACAACGAAGACTGCAGGAACGCCGAGTTCATCGCCACCTGCCGGAGCGGGTCCTCCCGGTCGAGCTCGGCATAGGTCATCCCACCGGTGGTCTCGAGGGTGTGGAGCTCTATGACCTTGGCCTGGCAGTAGGCGCTGAACGGGCCGTTGACCTGGCTTCCTTCAAGACAGCCGTCTTCGGCGACGGTGATGTTTTGGTCGTCGAGTGTGCTGCTCACCATGATCCAGGTTCCGAGACCCCCGAGGATCAATATCACACCGAGGATGACTGACGCGATGTAGGCGGTCTTACGCATTGGGTTCCTTTCTGTTTGAACTGGCTCAGACACTACGGGATCGCCGTGATCAGACGTGACGGGCGAAAGTCCCGATCAGCAGGGTCGTTGGGCCGCGGGGTAAAGGCATTACGGCACAAGGCCGCCCGACTTCTCAGGCGGCCTTGCGTTTGGATGGGGCGTGATCGGGGGTCCGCACGGGTCGCGCGGAATCCGGCCGCGCTCGGCGGTCGAGACGTTTTCGTCGTTGCGATCTAGCTTGTTCGATTCGGATCTCGCTCAGCACTTTGCTGAGCCTCTGATCTAGGTGATTCATGATTTCCTCGTGGTCTT
>DATKCE010000029.1:0-74349 GCA_035513335.1 Acidimicrobiia bacterium | reverse complement strand
AGCCCACCTTGAGATGAGACTTCCCACCCGTAAGGGTTAAGGCCCCTGGTAGAAGACCAGGTTGATAGGCCGGACGTGTAAGCACAGTCAATGTGTTCAGCGGACCGGTACTAATAGGCCGAGGGCTTGGATATAGAATCCTTCGACAAGAACTTGTGCTCGCTATGGAGTCCTCGGGTTGCCCGAGACTCGAAGATTTGTCCGGTGGCTCTAGCGGTAGGGTCCCACCCGTTCCCATTCCGAACACGGAAGTGAAACCTGCCAGCGCCGATGGTACTTGGGGAGCAGTCCCCTGGGAGAGTAGGTCACCGCCGGACATCAAACGTCGAAGGGTCGCCGACTAGCGTTGGCGGCCCTTCACTCATTTCAGGAGTATTCGTTGGAACGGGGCAAGAACCACAAGTCCAATAGATCCGAGAAGCGGCGCGCTCCACATGGAGGCAACAAGCCCCAGCACAAGAGCATCACCTCGGTCAAGGGGGGACAGCTGCCGAAATGGGTTCGTGACGAGATCATCAGATCCACTCCCAAGGACCGCCGTGAGCCTGCGATCATGCACCTCTCCAAGGCTCTCGAGTTCTTCGCCGATGAACGCTATCCCGCCGCCTTGGGCGAGTTGAGGATGGCGAAGAAGCTGTCGCCACGATCGGCCACGATCAGAGAGCTCATGGGTCTCTCCGCCTACAGGTCGGGCAATTGGGAGGAGTCTCTCCGGGAATTGCGCACCTTCCGCCGACTCACCGGCGACCTGATCCACTACCCGGTCGAGATGGATTGTCTGCGAGCCCTCGATCGCTCCGACGACGTTATCAAGGCGTGGGAGAAGCTCCAGGACTACGACCTCTCCCCGACTGTCAACCACGAGGCCCGAGTGGTTTACGCCTCTTTCCTGCTCGACCAAGACCGCGCACGTGACGCCTGGCCGGTGATCAAGCCGGGTCGGTTGGTGGCGTCACCCACTCCAGGGGAGCTGAGGCGGTGGTATGTGGCCGCAAGGGTCGCCTTGGAGGCCGGCGACAAAGAGGCGGCGCGGCGCATCGTGGCCGCCCTCGACGAGCAAGACCCTGACTTCGAAGGGGTCGACGAGCTCCGCAAGACGCTGAACTAAGCGCGGGCGGCGTAGAGATCCCTGACATACCAGATCTCGGCGGCATGCCACAGCAGCTCCTTGTTCACCCACCAGCCAATCGGCGCGGATCATCGTTCCGCTCCCCAGGTGACCCATCGACCACGCCATCGTCCTCGGTGGCTCGCCATCGGGTGTCGGGTTCCACCACGAGCTCTCCGAAGTCGGCCTCGTCACGGTGTCTTCGGAGCGCCGGACGGTCCACGAGCCGGGAGCGGGTTCCCAGAGCAACTCGTCATCGGTCAACCCCTCGAGACGACCGAACAGCTGCTGGGTGACATAGTCCCACTGGGCGAGGAAGGGAGCGAGCCGGGATGGCGCATCGGGATACGAGTCGATCATCCCGCAACGGTATCCCGGCATGCGGCCAGATTCTGTCCTAAGTCGCTGACACGATGGAGATCGAGCCGCATTTCCCCGAACGTGTTAGAGGGGAGAAATGCCATGGATCTCAATCTCATCGTCCTCTGTGGGCGTCTGGCGGTAGACGGGGAGCTGCGAGTCTTCGACTCGGGGGCGCGTCTGGTTCGCTACCTGGTCACGGTAAGGGTGGACTACCCGAGGCGACGGGTCGATGTCATCCCGGTCACCTTGTGGGACCCGCCCGATGACCTCGTCGACCGCCCCGGAGACAAGGGCGAACGCATCTGGGTGTGTGGCTCTGTGCAGCGGCGCTACTGGGAGAGCCCGGACGGGAGGCGGAGCCGCGTCGAGGTGGTGGCCGAGCAGGTCAACTTCAAGAACGTCGAAGATCTGGCACCGGCGGGCGCCGAATAGCCCGCTTTCATGGGCTATTTTCGGGTTTGACGGCGGGGGTATCGTGGGACCCAGTCCCTGTCCCGCCGTCTCACCTGGAGGTGTCGCATGCCCTGGTATTGGACCGATGAGGTCGCCCCGCTTCTCGTCGCCGACGGCCGTATCGACGCCGAAGTGGCCGCCGCGATGATCGCTCTACCGGTGGCCTATCGCAGTGAGCACGACGAGATCGACAACGCGGCCCGAGAACTGATGGACGACGACGAGATTCCGTTAGCTGCCTGAATGCTTCGGGCCCTCCGTCAACCGAAATGGATCGTGGCCATGCTGGTCGTACTGACCCTGACCACGATCTTCATCCGACTCGGGTTCTGGCAGCTGGAGCGCATGGAGGAGCGTCGAGTGATCAACGCGGAGGGGGAGGAGCGCATCAGCCAAGATCCGATCCATCTCCCCCAACTGCTTGCAGAGGCAGACGGGGACTTCGAGCCACTCGAGTTTCGACGGGTTCTCGTAACGGGTCATTTCGACCCGGAATCGGAGGTGCTGATTCGCTCCCAGGTGGAACTGGGTCAGGCCGGTTTCCACGTGATAACACCCCTCGTCGCGGATGATGGGCGGGCCGTCCTCGTCAACAGGGGATGGGTGCCGCTGACGATGGACACCCCGCCGGTGGGGCCGAGACCGCCTTCCGGAGAGGAGGTGGTGGAAGGCTGGGTGCAGCTCACCCAGACCCGCCCGGCGTTCGGCCCCGATGCTCAACCGGGAGAGGAACGCGTGTTCAACCGGGTCGACATCGCACGAATCGCCGAGACCATGTCCTACGACCTGGCACCGGTGTTCGTCGTGCAAGTGGGGGAGAGGGGCAACGATCTTCCCATCCTGGTGTCTCCGCCGGACTTCGCTGACGGCGGGCCCCATCTCTCCTACGCCATTCAATGGTTCGGCTTTGCGGCGGTGGTCCTGGTGGGCTTCTTCTTCCTCATACGCCGCAAGGGGCCGAGCCGCACCTCCGACCGGAGTCGAGGCATCTTCACCGGCTGAACTTCGTACGGGTCATTCCGCCTTGGCGAGCTCATCGACGAACTCATAGCCGTCCCGCCCTTGCAGCTGGGTTGGGTCGAGCTTGATCTTGGCCGACCGGGACCCGGCCCCCACGATCACCCAGTCACGCTCACCCACTCGAGTGTCCAGCCAGACGGGGAGGTCGTCGGGAAGACCGAAGATGGTGACGCCGCCGATCTCCTGACCCGTGAGCTCCATGGTGAGCTCGGCAGGGGCGAAACTGACCTTGCGGACTCCTAGCTTCTTCCTCACCGTCCCGTTGACGTCGAGACGGGTGTTGGCGAGGACGACACATACCGCGTTGTGGCCTTCCGGCTTGCGCGAGGCGACCAGGATGGCGTTCGCCGAGTTCTCCAGGGGGATTCCGTATGCCTCACAGAAGTCGGCGGTGTCAGCCAGCTCTGGATCGCATGCCATCACCTCGTAGTTCAGGCCCAGTCGGTCGAGGTCTGCGATCACTCCTGTGGCGGCAGTCATGACACCAGGTTAGGAATTCGGTGCGGAAGGGCGCCGTCACATGTGAGAATCGGGTTCGTGAAGGGATACGACGAGCAGACCTACGGACGACGCTGGGGCCCCTACTACGACGAGCTCTACGCCGAAGTCGACGACTCGGTGGTCGAGTTGCTGGCCCGGCATGCCGGCAGTCCGCCACGGGCCCTCGAACTGGCCATCGGGACCGGGCGCATCGCCCTCCCACTCGCAGATAGGGGGGTGGCCGTCTCGGGGATCGACGTTTCCGAGGAGATGGTCTCCAAGCTGCGGGAGAAACCCGGGGGAGAGTGTGTGCCGGTCACGATCGGAGACTTCGCCGATGTCGACGTGGAAGAGACCTTTCCCCTGATCTTTCTGTCCTTCAACACCATCTTCGCCCTGCTCACCCAGGATCGACAAGTGGAGCTCTTCGAGAACGTGGCTGCGCACCTGGATGCAGGGGGGCGCTTCATAATCGACTGCTTCGTGCCCGACGTCAAGCGGTTCGACCACCACAACAGCCGGATAGGCGTCTCCAGCATCGACTCGGTCGACGAGCACACCTATGAGATGACGATCTACGACCCGGTCGAACAGCGACTCTCGACTCACATCGTCAAGCGTTCGGTGGACGGGGAATCGGTCGTCCTACCGGTGGAGATCCGCTTCGCCTGGCCCTCGGAGCTCGACCTGATGGCCCGGCTGGCGGGTCTCGAGCTCGAAGACCGGTTCGGCTGGTACGACCTGCGGCCGTTCAACGAGCGCTCGACACATCACATGTCGATCTACCGCAAACCCGAGTGACTGATGCGCCTCCTCAAGCGTTCTGTTCTGCGGCTTCGCTGTCCTGGGCCTCTATCTGGTCCCGCACCTCGTCCATGTCGAGTGCCTTCACCTGACCGATGAGATCTTCGAGGAGATTGACGGGGAGGGCGCCGGGCTGGGCATAGAGGACGATCTGGTCGCGGAAGACCATCAGCGTGGGGATCGACCGAATGCCGAATGCCTGGGCCAGCTCCTGCTGATCCTCGGTGTCGACCTTGGCGAAAACGATGTCATCGTGCTGTTCGGAGGCAGACTCGTAGGTGGGGGCGAACGAGCGGCACGGGCCACACCACTCGGCCCAGAAATCGACGATCACGGTGTCGTTGTCCTGGATGGTCTGATCGAAGTTGTCTTTGGTCAGGGCGACGGTCGCCATTTGCTACAGCCTTTCACGCGGGTGATTCGGGGACAATGAAACCAACGTCGACTTCGGTGTGGTGTATTCCCACCGACCCGGCCCGGTCTGGCACCGGACGTCTAGAGTGTGGCTCAGTCGAGACGCAATGAACCGATTGAGACGCCAGCAGAGGGCCGCACCGACGATCTGGAGGGTCTGTCTCCAGTGCGGCAACCGGTATGAGGCCGCCAATCACGGCTACAAGGTGAATTGGTGCTCCTCGACCTGCGAGCACGCCTCGTTGAAACAACAGCGGAACGAGATCGAGACCTCCTGGATCAGAGCCCGCTGGTTCCTGCGCTAGGACCTCGAGGTTTCCCGGGTGCATCGAGGGTCTTGGCGAAGCGCCCATAATTCACGTTATGTCAAGTTATTGGATTGCCTCAGGTGAACCTGGGGGCTTATGTCAAGTTATCTGATTAGTCCCCTTGGTTCTCTCAGGTGAACTTGGGGGCGACCTTCTCGGCGAACAGCTCCCAACTCCGACGTGAGGACTCGACACCGGCCCATTCACGGGACATGAAGATGATCCCACCGAAGCCGCCGGAGAGGTCCTGCATCTCGCCGATCCTCTCGACCGCATGGTCCGGGCTGCCGATGATGTGCTTGTCGACGTACCCCTGATACCAGTCGGCCGGTGTGCCGTCGGGTTCGGCAAGTCCGTTGACGCCCACCTGGAACTCGTAGAACTCCCGGATGGCGCCGTCCTTGAAATCGGCGATCGCCTTGTCGTGGTCCTCATCGAGGTGCAGCACGTAACTGAGCGATATCTGGTCCCTCGAGGCTTCGCGGCCTGCCGCTTCCGCCCCACGCCCCAGATGCTCGTACACCTGTTCGACCCGCTCCGGCATTCCGCCAAGCAACACCTTGCCCCCCAGACGGCCCATCAGCTCCACGTTGCGAGGAACACCCGACGCCACGGCGAAGCGCATGTGGGGTTCGGTGTAAGGGCGCAGCTGCAGCACCGCCTCGTGGAGCTCGAACCAGTCGGTGCGGGCACTGACTGGCTCCTCCCCCGCCAGGAGACGCAGCATCACCTCGAGGCTCTCCTGCATGCGTTCTCCTGCCTCCTCGGGGGTGAGCCCGAACACCGACAGATCCGAGGGAATGCCACCACCGACGCCGAGACCGAAACTGACCCGGCCCCGAGTCAGATGGTCGAGGAGGATCATTCGATCCAGGACCACCAGCGGATGATGCAGCCCCGCCTGGACCACACCCGTTCCGAACCGGATCTGTTCCGTCCGCTCGGCGGCCGCGGCGATCACCACCTCCGGTGAGCCGATGTTCTCCCAGCCGGTGCTGTGATGCTCACCCAGCCAGGCCTCCGAGTACCCGAGATCGTCGAGAGCCACGATTAGATCGAGATCTCGCTCCAGGGCCGCGGTCGGATCCTCGGATGGATGATGAAAGGGTTGCAGGAAGAGCCCAAAGTCCATGCACTCATGTAAGTCGATACATCGATTACTGTCAATATATCGACACCCCCGCTTCTCTCCATAGAATTCCCGGATGGACGACTGGATCCTGGCGCAGGACGACCCCCGTAGGACCGATGTCCTGACTCTCCTGGAGCGCCATCTCGACTTCGCCCGCACGGTCACACCACCGGAGGACGTCCATGCCCTTGATCTCGACGGTCTGCTCGACGAGTCGGTCACGCTTTTCAGCCTCAGGGAAAAGGGAGCCCTGCTGGGCATCGGTGCCATGAAGACACTGGACGGATCCCACATGGAACTGAAGTCGATTCACACCGCTGCCGAGGCGCGCGGCCGCGGAGTCGGCCGGACGATCGTCGACCATCTCGTGTCGGTAGCGAGATCGAAGGGCGCCACCCGGGTCAGCCTCGAAACCGGGTCGATGCCAGAGTTCGCCCCATCCCGAGCTCTCTATGCCAGAGCCGGGTTCGTCGAGTGCGGGCCTTTCGCTGAATACTCGGGGAGCCGCAACAGCACGTTCATGACCCTGGATCTGCATTGAATGTCGCACCAGGTGCGCTTACAGTGTCCCCGATGATCGAAAACGCGGCCCGCGCTCTGCTTCTCCTCATGTAGGGCAGACGCGCACATATCCGTGTTTGCCCGCCCCCGAACACCGGGGGCTTTTCTTTTGCCCCGGTCCACAACCACAACCCGGAAACCAAGGAGTCCCATGCCACCCCCGATCGCAAGACCCAAGAAGATGCCATTCGAGAAGTACCGGCCCTTCGTGCCGATCGTGCTCGAAGATCGCACCTGGCCCAATGTCACCATCGAGAAGGCGCCGCGCTGGTGCTCGGTCGACCTCCGAGACGGCAATCAGGCACTGATCGATCCCATGGACCCGCCACGCAAGCTGCGGATGTTCCAGGAACTGGTGTCGATGGGCTTCAAGGAGATCGAGGTCGGTTTTCCCGCCGCCAGCCAACCCGATTTCGACTTCGTCCGCCAGCTCATCGAAGACGACCACATTCCCGACGATGTCACCATCCAGGTGCTGGTGCAGTGTCGCCAGGGGCTCATCGAGCGCACCTACGACTCGATCCTGGGTGCCCCCCAGGCGATCGTCCATTTCTACAACTCCACCAACCCTCTGCAGCGCGATGTGGTGTTCGGCATGGACCAAGAGGGCATCAAGAACATTCCGGTCGATGCCGCCAAGCTCTGCCGCAAGCTCGAGGAGTCGATGGGTGACACCGCGATCCGCTACGAGTACTCCCCGGAGAGCTTCACGCTGACCGAGCCCGACTTCGCCCTCGAAGTGTGTGAGGCGGTGATGGACGAGCTGGACCCCTCCCCCGCCGACCCGATCATCCTCAACCTGCCGGCCACCGTCGAGTGCTACTCCCCCAACGTCTACGGCGACGTCATCGAGTGGTTCCATCGTTCGATCGGCCGCCGTGAGTCGATCGTGCTCAGTCTCCACCCCCACAACGACCGCGGATGCGCCGTGGCCGCCGCCGAATTCGGGGTCATGGCCGGAGCCGATCGGGTCGAGGGCACGTTGTTCGGCAACGGCGAGAGGACGGGGAACGTCGACATCGTGACGCTGGCCATGAACATCTTCGCCAACGGAGTGGACCCCGAGCTCGACATCACCGATATCGACTCCCTGCGTCGCACCGCCGAGTACTGCAATCGCCTTCCGGTCCACCCTCGACACCCCTATGTCGGCGACCTGGTCTACACCGCCTTCTCGGGATCGCATCAGGATGCCATCAAGAAGGGGTTCGAAGCATTGCCATCCGGCTACGACACCTGGGGTGTCCCCTACCTTCCCATCGACCCCAAGCATGTCGGCCGCAGCTACGAGGCCGTCATCCGCGTCAACTCGCAGTCGGGCAAGGGAGGCGTGGCCTACGTGATGAAGGAGGAGCATGGCTTCGACTTGCCCCGTAGGCTCCAGATCGAGTTCTCCAAGACGATTCAACACATCACCGAGGACAGCGGCACCGAGATCACCCCGACGTCGATGTGGGATTCTTTTCAAGGGGTCTACTTTCCGGAAAGGGCGCGCTTTCGGCTCTACGGCCAGGAGCTGCACACCACCTCGACCGAAGGGTCGGGGCACACCACAATCACCGCACATCTCGTGGTCGAAGGTGAGGACGTAACGGTCGTCGGTGAGGGTGAAGGGCCGGTCGAGGCCTTCGTGACCGCTCTCCGTGACCGTTTCGGGGTCGTCTTCGACGTGGTCGACTACAGCGAGCATGCCATAGGGAGCGGAGCCGATGCCAAGGCGGTTGCCTACGTGGAGAGCTCCGGGGACCAGGGCTCGCTCAAATGGGGTATCGGCGTGGATTCCAACATCACGACGGCTTCTTTCCTCGCGGTACTGGCGGCATTCGAGCGACAGCACCACTGACACCCGGGTTTGACTTCGAGTGCGGTTGAAGTTCTACCGTGCTCGAACCTGGTCAGACGTGGATTCGGTTAACCGTGTTCGCATTCATACCCTCGAGGCTTCATGGCGAGCGAACAGACGACAACCCGGGATGTGGCGCTTCTCGGCAGCGGGCGCCAGCTGATCGCCCGAACCCTGCGCAGAGCCCCCAAGGAGTTCGTCTTCGGTGGCATCGGCACCACGCTGTTCGCCGGGATGACCATCCTGTCGTCGTTCGTTCTCGGCTGGATCATCGACGATGTACTCCTTCCGGCGATCGACACCGGTGACGTCACCACTGCCGCTCTGGTCGGATCTGCCGCCGCCATAATCGCCGTTGCCACTCTCCGTGGTGTCGGAATCACTATGCGGCGTGTTGGCGCCTATTACGCCCAACACCGCATCCAGTATCGCGACCGTGTCGAGGTGACCGACCGCTATCTCGAGCTGCCCGTCGAGTGGCATCGCCGCCATCCCACCGGCCAGTTGCTCGCCAACGCCAACGAGGACGTGGAAGCGGCTTCGTTCATCGCCGCTCCCCTTCCGATGGCATTCGGGGTCGTCCTCATGCTCCTGGGCACCGGGATCATCCTCATCGTCACCGACCCGTTCCTGGCGTTGATCGGCTTCCTGGTGGGCCCCGCCCTGTTCTTCGTCAACGTCACCTTTCAACGCAAGATGAGGGCTGTGGCCGCGGAAGCGCAGAGTCTTCGGGCTGAAGTGGCTGACATTGCCCACGAGTCGTTCGACGCCGCCCTGGTCGTCAAGACCCTCGGCAGGGAGAACGACGAGGTCGGGCGTTTCGGGGAGCGCTCCGACGAACTGAGAGACCGCATGGTCGACGTGGGTCGGCTGCGCGCCGCCTTCGACCCGATCATCGAGGCACTGCCGAACATCGGCATCCTCGCCGTCCTCCTCGTCGGTGCCTGGCGGGTCGACCAGGGTCTGCTCACCCCGGGCACCCTCATCACCTTCGCCTATCTCTTCCGGCTGGTCGCCCTCCCCATGCGGGTCTTCGGATGGCTGCTCGGAGAGCTTCCCCGGGCTGTGGTCGGGCTCCATCGGGTGCAGGCCGTCCTCGACGAGCGGGAGCAGGTGGTCTACGGCGACCGACACCCCGACTCCGACGGCGGCGCCGGCGCCGACGTGGAATCCATCGCCTACACCTATCCCGAGTCCTCTTTTCGGGACCTGGGCGCGTACTCCGCCGGCCCGATCGACGAAGAGCCCGATGACAACCGGGGGATCGAGTCGGTGACTCTCCAGGTGGAGCCGGGCAAGACCGTCGCCCTGGTCGGGCCCACAGGCTCGGGAAAGTCCACCATCGCCCACCTTCTGGTGCGTCTCTTCGACCCCGACACCGGCCAGATCAGCCTCGATGGGCACACGTTGGTCGACCTGGAGCGGGAAAGTCTGGCCAGGTCCGTCTCGATCGTCTTTCAGGAGACGTTCCTGTTCAACGACACGATCTACAACAACATCACGCTCGACGAGAAGTTCGACGACGAGCAGGTGCTCGCCGCCGCAAAGCTGGCACAGGCACACGAATTCATCACCAGGCTCGAGAAGAGCTATGCCAGCGTGGTCGGAGAGCGCGGTGCCTCGTTGTCAGGTGGCCAGCGCCAGAGAGTGGCCATCGCCAGGGCGCTGATACGCCAACCCCGTCTCCTCGTCCTCGACGACGCCACCTCGGCCGTCGACCCTGCAGTCGAGAGCGCCATCCTCGAAGGGCTACGACAGCTCGACACCACAGTCGTGATCGTGGCCTACCGGCGCTCATCGATCGTTCTCGCCGACGAGGTGATCTACGTCGAAGACGGCCGGGTCATCGACCGCGGGACTCACCAGCAGCTGTATCGAGCTCTGCCCGAATATCGCGGGCTGATCGACGCCTACGAGAAAGAGCCGGCGTGACGACCACCACGGCTCCCCCGGCCGAGGAGATCCAGGCGCGACGTGGCGCCATGAGGACGATTAGACGCGGTCTCAGTCTCTCACCCGAGCTGAGAAAGGGCCTGGCAGGCACCATCGCAATCGCCGTGGTCGCCACGGCCGGCCGCGTCGTGGTCCCCATCGCCATCCAGCAGATCGTCGACGGGGGCCTCAGTCCGGACGGTGTCGACATGAGCTTCGTCCTCTCGATGATCATGCTGGCGTTCGTCGCCGTCGTCGTGACCGCAGCCGCCACCGGCTGGATGCACCTCCGTCTGGCGCGCGTCGCCGAGACCGCGCTCTCGGGGCTGAGGATCCGCGCCTTCCGTCACATCCACGATCTCTCGATGCTGCATCAGGCCTCGGAGCAGCGAGGCGTGCTGGTGACCCGGGTCACCTCTGACGTGGACCAGATCAGCAGGTTCATGCAGTGGGCGGGCCTGATGCTGTTGGTGAACGGGCTCCAAGCGCTGCTCGCCTTGGTGGTGATGCTGGTCATGTCGATCCATCTCGGGCTCGTCGTCGTGACCCTCATCCCGCTCATCGTCTACATGGTCAAGTTCTTCCAGAGCCGCCTCGAGGTCGCCTACCTGACCGTCAGGGAGAAGGTGGGCCAAATGCTGGCCTTGATCGCCGAGACGGTGGTCGGAGCGCCCGTCATCCGAGCCTACGGGATCGAGAAGCGGACCCGAGAGCGACTGGAGCAGGCCATCGAAGACCATCGAGTGGCCGGAACGCGGGCGGGGCGCATCTCCTCGCTCTTTTCCGGCTTCGGTGAGCTGTCATCGGCGCTGGTCGTGGCCGCCGTCGTCGTCGTCGGAACGATTCTCGCCGTCAACGGTGTCACGACCGAGGGAACGGTCGTCGCCTTCTTCTTCCTCGTACAACTGTTCGTCCAGCCGGTCCAGTTCATGGGAGAGGCTGTCAACGAAGCGCAGACCGCGGTGGCGGGGTGGAGCCGGGTTCTCGACATCCTCGACATAGCCCCTGACGTAGCCGACCCCGGGCCCGATGGGATCCTCCTCCCCCACCGTCCCCTCGGCGCCCGATTCACCAACGTCGAGTTCCGCTATCCGCGACCCGGTGAGACCGCCGAGGGGGCCGATGCGGAGCCGGCACTGCGAGACATCGACGTGGAGATCCCGCCCCGCCAGAAGGTGGCCATCGTCGGGGAGACCGGGTCCGGCAAGACCACTTTCGCCAAGCTCCTCACCCGCCTCATGGACCCCACCAGGGGCAAGATCGAGATCGGCGACACCGATCTGCGGGAGGTTCGGTTCGACTCCCTGCGTGACCGTGTGGTGATGGTCCCCCAAGAAGGCATCCTCTTCCGGGGCACCATCGCCGACAACGTGCGCATGGGATCGCCCGAGGCCGGGACCGACGAGTTGCTGGCCGCCTTCCAGCGTCTCGGTCTCGCCGATTGGCTCGCGGAGATGTCTCAGGGTCTGGACACCCCGGTAGGTGAGCGAGGGGCCTCGCTATCGGTCGGCGAGCGCCAGCTGGTGACGTTGGTGCGCGCCGCCATCGCCGATCCCGACCTCCTCGTTCTCGACGAGGCGACATCCGCGGTCGACCCGGCCACCGAGGTCAGGATCAACCGGGCTCTCAACCAGCTAACCCGGGGGCGCACGGTGGTGACCATCGCCCATCGGCTCTCCACGGCCGAAACCGCCGACCGTGTCCTGGTCTTCGACGACGGGCGTCTCATCCAGGACGGACCCCATGAAGAGCTCGTCGCCGAGGGTGGCGTCTACGGCACTCTCTATGAGTCGTGGCAGCGCGGGACTTCCACCACCTGACCCCCACCCTGTCAGACTGTGCCGATGATGCCGGCACGAGCACAGTTGTTGCAGCCCGCAGGCATGATGGCCACAACACTGGGCGGTCTCGGCGGAACCGCGACCGGGTTGGCAGTCGGAGCCCAGGTCGCCAACGCCAACCCTTCCTCGGGTCTGCAAGGCTTGGGGCGGGCCCTGCTGTTCATGCTGATATCGCTCTGTCTCGGGAGCGCCCTCGGTGTTGGGCTCACCTTGCGCTTGTCGGGCCACCGACGTCCGCTGATCACGGCGATACTCGCAATGCCTGCGGTATTCCTCGCCGTCGTCGTCGGTCTCAGGGTGTCGTCTTTCTTCGATCGTGGAGGCGTCCTGGCGGGAGTGCTCCAGATACTGGTGGTGATCCTCTCACTATGGCTGACCCGCGTGGTGGTGATGGCGTGGAGCCGCCCCGACCCGGGACCGCTCAGGGCAGAGTGACCTCTACCGTCTCCCCACCCCATCCGTAGATCAGGTCGCGCCCCTCGATGCTAACCAACTCGACACCATCGGGAATCTCGACACCAGTCAACGACCGTGTGAATGGCTGCTCGTTGGCGTGGTCGTGGGCCAGCTCGCGGACTCCGTAGACCACACCGTCGTCGCCCACCACACGCCAGGCGTCGGCGTAACGATCGGGACTGTCGTAGGGAGAGCTCATCGTCACCGCGAAGTCGTAGACCCCGTCGGCTCCGGTCACCGAGGCTTCCAAGACCTGCGGGTAGAGGGGGCTGTGGAGCTCCGGTTCCACGCACTGATCGCGCCCCACACCCCGCGCCGGATTGAAGTTGCGACCCTCTACCAGCGTTGATCCGGTCTCGTCGGTGGTGAGGTACGACTCGATGGCGTCAGCGATTGCGGTGGCGACGCTCGACACATAGGCTGGGTCCGTGTAGAGCCTGGCCTCGGCGGGATTGGCGATGTATCCCAGCTCGACGAGAGCGCTCGGCGCGTCGGGCAGTCTCACCATGCCGTAGGCGTCTCTCCCCTCGCTGTTGAGCACGGTCATCACCCCGGCGTCCGGCGATCGTTGCCAGGCGACATCGAACTCGCTCAGCGCGGCCATCGAGCGTTGGTAGATCAGTCCCCCGAGACGCGCCGACTCGGGCGCCTGATCCTGGACGAAGATCTCGACACCGGGAATGTCCGAAGCCGGCGCCTGCGGGGCGTTGTGGTGGATGGAGACCACGGCATCTGCACCCACCAGGTCGGAGAAGGCGGAACGGATGCGGATCGGAACCGGGTAGTCACCTGTGCGGGTGAGCATCGATCGGATCCCACGCTCGGAGAGGAGCTCGCTGATCGCAAGGCTCACCCTGAGGTTGATCTCCTTCTCGGTGAGGCCGTCGGCTCCCACGGCCCCGGTGTCGATGGGGCCGCCATGGCCGGGATCGATGACCACATCCACCTCATAGACCGGGGTGCCTTCGCTCATGAGCTCCGGATTGCCGCAAGGGGTGAGGACCTCGACCGTCTCCCCGTTGACAGACGTCACCGCCATCGTTACCCCGCTCGGGGCTATCCAGGCCACCGGAGTTCCGGGAGGTGCAGTCGTGGAAGTGACGGCACCGGTAGTGGTGGTGGTCGCTGACGGAGCTGGTGTGGTAACTGCGGCGTGCGGCGCCGATGTGGATGTCGGGGTCGGTCGAACCGCCAACCCGTTGCAGGCGGTGGCGAGGAGAATCACGGCCGCCAACCCTGGTAGTCGTCTCATTCGGGTCTCAACTCTGGCACGGCTCTTGGTCTAGGTGACGTAACCTCTCACTGTGTTCGGCCCGCTGAACGGAGTACGCACCGCGCTGGTTATCGCCGCGGTTCTCGCTGCGATCGTCTCTTTCGTCGCGGGCTACTCGGAGGCGGCGCTGGTGTTGCTGTTCGGTGTGGCGCTCCACGGTCTCGGCTGGCTCTACCTGTATACGAGACGGAGTCGCACCGGGCCCGAGTGATTCCCCTCACAGGCCGAGGCTCGAGGCCAAGGCTGCTCCCATTCGCGCCGCCCGTACCGACAGCTCGGCGTGCCGCTCCGATGGGTCTGGTCCCGGATCGTCGCGGAGATCGACATAGACCTTGAGCTTGGGCTCGGTCCCGCTCGGTCTGGCCAGCATCCGGCCCCGATCGCCGAGTCCGAGCTCGATGAGCTCCTGCTCTCCCAGCCACTCCGGCCGGTCCTCGCCTTCTCCCCGGTAGTCGGTGACCGAGGTCACCGCCACCCCGTCGACATCAGCCGGCGGATCGTCGCCGAGACGCTCGATGGCCCTGCGCAACTCGTCCACCCCGCCCGGCCCCCGCCGGGTGATCGAGGTCTGAGCACTCACCCACATCCCGTGGCGCCTCCACAACTCTCCCAGACGATCCAGCGTCGACTCTCCGCCATCTCGGAGATCGGCCACCATGTCGGTGAACAGGAGCGCCGCCGAGATTCCGTCCTTGTCACGTACCGTCGATCCCACCGTGTAGCCCAGAGCCTCCTCATAGCCGAAGATGAAGCGGCCTCCCGTCTCCTCCTCCACGGTGAGCCCGGCGCGCACGATCCACTTGAACCCGGTGAGGGTCTTCTCGTGGCGGGCGTCGTATCGGGAGGCGATCTGAGCGAGCATCGGGCTGGAGACGATCGAGCTGACCACGATGGCAGAACCGGGGTCGACGTCGTTACGAAGCATGTAGTCGCCGAGCAGACACCCGATCTCGTTGCCAGAGAGTGGCCGCCACTCCCCAGCCTCCGGGACCACCACGGCGAGTCGGTCGGCATCGGGGTCGTTGGCCACGATGAGATCGGCACCCTCGGAGCGAGCCATGTCCAGCGCCAGATCGAGGGCCCCCGGCTCTTCGGGGTTGGGGAACTCGACGGTGGGGAAGGTTCCGTCCGGCTCCGCCTGCTCCGGCACCGCCCTGATCCCGGTGTGACCTGCCCGTCCCATGATCTCGAGAACGGTGTGGCCACCGACTCCATGCAAGGGTGTGTACACGATCTTCAGATCCGATCCGCCAGACCGAGCCCGGGTCGATGCCACCTCCTCCCAATAACGATCGAATATGTCTGCAGGGACTTCGCTCACCAGTCGTGACCCGGAGGAGAGTGCATCCTCGATGCGGGGTATGTCGGAGGCTCCCGGTGCAGAAGCGATCTCTTCTTGGATGGCCACGTCCACGGGTGACACGATCTGAGCCGCGTCGGGCCCGTACACCTTGTAGCCGTTGTCGGCGGGTGGGTTGTGTGAGGCGGTGATCACCACCGCGGCCAGGGCAGACAGGTGTTTCGCCGCGTAAGCCACCAGAGGAGTAGGTGTGTAGTCGGGGAAGAAGAGCACCGGTATGTCGGCGGCAGCCAGCACCCCTGCGACGTCGTCGGCGAAGCGACGGCTGGTGGGCCGAGCGTCGAACCCCACCACCACCGACCCCGCCCCTTCGGTGACCGATGTCTTCAGGTATCGAGCGAGACCATGGGTGGTGCGGATGACGACCGCCCGGTTCATCCGCCCGGGCCCTGCGCCGACCTCACCCCGCATCCCGGCCGTGCCGAACTCGAGAGCGGGCCCCATCCGCGCCCCGAGCTCGTCGGTCTCTCCCTCGTCGACGATCCGCTGTAGCTCGCTTCGCGTGACGGGATCGGGGTCGGCATCGATCCACGAGCGGGCACGTGCGAACAGGTCGGTCATCGTCGGTCGAGCCAACCGGGTGCGTTCACCGGACGTTCTGCTGCCAGTTCCAGGAGTCGGTGCACATGTCGGCCAGGTCTCGAGTGGTTCGCCAGCCCAACTCGGCAGCTGCCTTGGTCACGTCGGCCCAGCTCTCGGCCACGTCGCCCGGGCGACGTTCGACGATCTCGTAGGGCACGGGGCGCTCGGACTGTTCCTCGAAGGTGTTGACCACCTCGAGCACGGTGTGGCCGTGACCGGTGCCGAGGTTGTAGGTGTGCACTCCCGGCTCGCCGGCCTTGCGGTCGAGGGCGGCGACGTGACCCTCTGCCAGGTCGACCACATGGATGTAGTCGCGTACGCCGGTTCCATCCGGTGTCGGATAGTCGCCGCCGAAGACCCTGAGCTTGGGGAGCTGACCCGCGGCCACATTCGCCACGTATGGCATCAGGTTGTTGGGAATCCCTCTCGGATCTTCTCCGATCAGCGCTGAAGAGTGGGCTCCGACCGGGTTGAAGTACCGGAGGAGCGTGACGCTCCACTCCGGTCGGGCCACCGCCACGTCACGCAGGGCCTGCTCCATCATGATCTTGGTCCAGCCGTAGGGGTTGGTCGCTTTGCCGATGGGCATGTCCTCCCGCATCGGCGCGGGAGCATCGCCGTAGACGGTCGCCGACGAGCTGAAGACGAAATCGTCGACTCCGGCGTCGAGAAGCACATCGACGAGAGCGATCGTCCCCCCGACGTTGTTCTCGTAGTAGAGGATCGGATTCGCGACCGACTCCCCCACCGCTTTCAACGCGGCGAAATGGATGCAGGCGTCGAACCCGTCGCTGGCGATCTTCGCCATGCTCTCCTGGTCGCGAATGTCGGTCTCGTGGAACTCGGGTGCCGTGCCGGTGATCTCACCGATGCGCCGGATCACAGAGCCCCGGGCGTTGGACAGGTTGTCGACGACCACAGCCTCGTGCCCGGCCTCCACGAGGGCGACGACGGTGTGGCTGCCGATGAAGCCGGCTCCCCCTGTGACCAGGACACGCATCGGATTCAGGCTAGGCGGACGGGAGAGTGACTATGAACGACGAGTAGCCCCCGTCGTGGGCGTAGACGATCTCACCGCCCATCAACCCGGCGAGCTTGCGTGCCACGGACAGCCCCAAGCCCACGGATCGGGGGTCGAGGCGCCCCCGGCCCCGCACATATGACTCGAAGATCCTCTGGGCGTCCTCGGGGTCGAGAGGGTCTCCGTCGTCACAGACCAGGATGTCGATGGCGCGGTCGCCGCTTCGTCGGGTGGCCACTTTGACCTCATCCCCTCCGTAACGGACCGCATTACTGATCAGATTGCGCAAGATCTGACGGGTGCGGCGCGGATCGGCATATACATGGGTCGCCCCATGCTCCGGTTCGTACCCCACCGGGTGCTCCACCGTCTCCAGCACCCGGCGCACCTCGTCGCCGACGTCGAACGGCTCGGGGAGCACGGTGACCCGGCTCACGTCCTCTCGGTAGGCGACCAGCAGGTCTTCGATGAGCCAGGAGGCGTCTTCGGCCTGACGGGCCATGACGTCGGCGATCTCCTTGCGCTCCGCGTCACTGAAGCTCTCGTAGTCGTTGGCCAGCTCATGGGCGAGGCCCAGGAGGACCGACAACGGGTTTCGCAACTCGTGAGATACCGTTGCGACGAACTCGTCACGGGCCTGGCGCGCCTTCACCTTCTCGTTCATGTCGATGAGTCCGCCCTCGCAGTAGACGAGGTCGCCGTCCTCGCCGAACACCGCCCTGGCCGTGTCCTGGACCCAAACCGTGGAACCGTCGCGTCGTCGTAGCTCGAGATCGAAGTCGAGGACCTCTCCGGCCTCCACGATGCGCTCTAGCCACTCCTCTCTCTGGGAACCGTCGACGTAGAAGCTCTCCACCGACGCGTTCTCGTCGGAAAGCTGTTCGAAGCTGTCGTACCCCAGCAAGTCCAGGAACGCCGGGTTGGCGGCGAGGAGAGCGCCATCCGGCGCCGAACGGTATAGAGCAACGGGGAGCCGCCGAAACAGCTCCTCGATCCCCCCAAGAGTCGAAGTCACCTCATTGTTATCGGCCAAACCCGCCTCAATCTCCAGCTTCCCTGGACGCTCCACACGTGCGCTCAACAAGCAAAGCTAGCGACAGGGGCACTAACTTGTCCGGCCTGGTGGCCGATTAGGTCCTCGTCGGGGCCGGATCGGCCGGATGCTGGGTGGCTCGAGCTCGATGAACCCCATGCTCTACATCCGGGGGCGACCATCGGACTTCGACGGCTGGGAAGACTCTGGAGTCGGCTTGTCCAGGTGAATCAGGGACGTGGCCGCCGCTGGTCGGCGGCCGATGCCATTCGGCCGCGGGGCCGAGATGACTCTGGCCGGTCAACCCTCGAAAGGCAGTTCGAGCTGGGGCACGGGGCGGTGGAACCGCTGGAGCCCATTCCAAGCGAGATGGTCCATGAAGACCCAGGAGCGGCGATGGATGGCGCTTGGCCCCAGCGCCTGGAGATTCGCCTTGTGTGTCGGGCAGGGATACCCCTTGTTCCCCTCGAAGTTGTAACCCGGATAGTGATGGGCGAGGTCTCTCATCAGACGGTCCCTGGTGACCTTGGCCAGGATCGAGGCGACGGCGATCGACAAGGAGGTGCGGTCGCCGCGCACGATCCTCCTCGCTCCACCGACGAAGTCCCAATTCCCATCGACCAGGATGTGGTCGGGTGTCACTCCCAGGCCCTGCATCGCCCGCTGGGCCGCCAGACGCTGGGCATCTGACATCCCCAACTCGTCACACTCGGTGTGACTGGCGTGACCCACGGCCCAGGCCTCCACCCAACCGGCGACCCGGTCGAAGAGGGCCTCACGCTCCTCCTCGATGAGCAGCTTCGAGTCCCGGATCTTGTAGACACGGCGGTCACGGGGCACCACGGCGGCGCCGACGGAGATCGGACCTGCCCACGCGCCCCGACCCACCTCATCCACCCCCACCACGATGGTCGTGTCCTCGAGCCACAGCTCCCGCTCGACACTGAGCCCCGGCGACTGTCGCTTCAGACTGGGACGGAGACGGGGGACGGTATCGGCCGTCATGGATCGACAGAGTAGGCACGCCCGAGCGATTCTCGGTGGTTCAGCCTCCGACCGCGTACTCCCAGACGCCGTTCTCGGGAATGGGAACGGTGATCGCGTCCACAACCGACCCGTCCTGGGCCGAGTACGTGAAGATCCTCACCGAGGACTCGCCGGGTACGATCGACTCGCCATCGATCGTGGTCGAGAACTCTCCCCAGCATCCCGTTCCGCACGTCGCAGATACGAACTCCTCGTGGACGACGTCACCAGCACCATCGACGACCGCTACGATGACCGTGGCCTCGAACACGTTGGCGATTCCTTCCACGAGGTAACTGCCATCGGCCTGTCTGACGATCGGGCTGGTGAGATTGATGATGTGCAGGTGGTCCAGGAAGCTGTCCCGTCCGACCGGGTCGGTCAGGACGAGGCCTTCGGACCCGTATGCCTCGACCGGCTCGTCGTCGACCGTGAACAACACCCTCGCCTCCTCGTTCATCCACGTCAGGCCGTAGATGAGCTGGTTCAACATCGTCATGTCGGCCAGGAGCCCGCCGGCTCCGGCGCGGAACGCCTCGTTCATGTCGGGCCTCACGGTCCCGTCCTCCTCCCCCCACCACACCAACCGGACGTCGGAGGGTATGGCATTCTCGAATGGCTCGGGCAGTCCCGGGCCGCTGTCTGCGAGCAGACCCAGGATCTGGGTGAAGTCGGTGTGGTCACTGAACGTGCCCGGTGGTGCGGTGACCTCGAGGTTCAGCGGAATCAGCCCCGGGTTGCCGCTGAAGCTGTTATCCGGGCTCTGGTAGACGAAGACCACACCCGTCCACGAGGTTCCCTCCAACGCCTGTGTCGTCGTCACCCCCGGCTCGGTGGAGGTCGTCGTCGCCGGGACTGTGGTGGTGGAGGTCGCCGGCATCGTGGTGGCCGTCGAGGTGGTCGTCGTGGTGTCAGCCCCGATCGGGTCTCCTCCCCCGGTGAACAGCAGCAACGGGATCGCGAGCACTGCCACCAGCGCTGCCGCGGTGGCAAAGACCAGGGCAGGGCGGAGGCTCTTTCGGGCCTCGGGACGGGCCATCGTCATCTCCTCGGGGTAGGGCGGCGGTTCGGGTGACATCGCCGCCAACCGGTTCATCAAATCTCTGATCTTCTTCTCGTAGCTCATGACAACAGTTCCCCAAGTCGTTTCCGGGCGCGGTCGAGATGTCGTTTCACGGTGCCCGTGGAGACCCCCATCCGCTCCGCCACCGCGTCGGGGTGCAGATCCTCCCAATAGGTGAGGAACACCGCGGCTCTCTGCTGCACCGAGAGGCGGGCCACGGCGTCGAGCACCTCGATGTCGATCGACGCGGAGGGGTCGGGAGTTTCGTCCCGACCGGCCGTGCGCATCTCGCGAAGACGCCGGGACAACGTCCGACGGTGATGGTCGTTGGCGACGTTCAGCACCGTGCGGTACAGGTAGGCCCGACGATCGACCACATCCGGCCAGGTACGGGACTCGAACGCCCGGAGACAGGCGTCGGTGACGACATCGGGCGCGTCGAAGGGCCCCACCAGACCGGTGGCGTACCTCGTCAGCTCCTCGCTGTAGTTCCGGTAGACCGTCTCGTTGTCCATCACGCCTGTGGCCGTGATCATGCCCCTGAGACCTACCAGAACCCGGTTTTGGGTGACACCAGTTTGAGCCAACCCGGGATAGCCGCGGTCAGTTGAGGGTGGGATCGTCGGGGAAGGTTGACACCGCTGCGAGGAAGCCGGGCTGGCGGCGCAGGATTCGTCGCCACATCCCGTCGTCGCTGTCGAAAGGGTCGTCGGGCGAGGCCTGGACGACGTACCACGATCCCTCGGCGATCTCCGCCTCGAGCTGCTCGCTACCCCATCCCGCGTAACCCGAGTAGATCTGCACCGGGTGTCTGGTCCCGTCGGCCGGCATGGTCAGGTCCACCACGCTCAAACCCGGCACTCCTGTGGGCATGCCGTCGGAGGCGAGCGAGAGGCCGATGGCGATGGTGGGGTCGACGGGACCCCCGTAGTAGACGGTCCCCGGCTCGGGCACGTGCTCACTCCAATCGGGGAGATGGGTGACCACCGGCTCCTCGGTGGGCCGGTTGAGCACAACACCGACACTCCCCTCCTCGTCGTGCTGGAGGAGGAGCACGATTGTACGATAGAAGTTCGGGTCGATCAGCCTCGGTGTGGCCACCAGCAGCTGTCCGGCGAGCGAATCCATGGGGTCAATCGTGGCACACCGAGCGCCGGATGCGCCAGTATCGCTTCGGTAGGTTTCGTTGGGCATGACGCCCGCCCGTTTTCGCGCATCAGGTGCGCTGATAAGGCGCCATCCGATGCGCGGAAAACATGGGGACCCCCTCCCCGGCACTCATCTTCGGGATCGGCTGACCGGTTACCGTGTGAGCATGCCCCGCTGGCTCGACGAATGAGAGCACTGGTCAAGCATCCCGATGAGCTAGGACTCCGTCTCGAGGACGTGCCGGTCCCCGAACCGGGGCCGGATGAGGTGCTCATCCGGGTGCACACCACGGGGATCTGCGGCACCGACCTGCACATCTACGACTGGGACGAGTGGGCGCAGGCAACGATCCCGGCTCCCATGACCGTCGGGCACGAGTTCTCCGGGCACATCGAGGAGTTGGGCTCGAACGTCTCGGGATTCGCCGAAGGGGAGCTGGTCGGTGCCGAGGGCCATGTCGTCTGCGGACACTGCCGCAACTGCTTGGCCGGGAGACGTCACCTCTGCCAGCAGCCGCGGGGCTTCGGGGTGAACATCCCCGGAGCGTTCGCTGATTTCGTCGTGGTGCCCAAGACCAACGTCTGGCGTCACCTCGACGACATCGATCCCGAGATCGCCGCCATTTTCGACCCCTTTGGCAATGCAGTTCACACGGCTCTCAAGTTCCCGGTGTTCGGAGAGGACGTGTTGATCACCGGCGCCGGCCCCATCGGGCTGATGGCGGTGGCCGTGGTCCGCCACGCCGGGGCCCGCAACACGGTGATCACGGACGTGAACCCGTTTCGCCTCGATCTCGCCGTTGAGATGGGAGCGAGCCGGGCCGTGAATATCGAGACCGAAGATCTCGCACAGGTCCAGAAAGAGCTGGGGATGTTGGAGGGGTTCGACGTCGCCCTGGAGATGTCGGGCACCCCGGCGGCGATGCACGACATACTCGCCAACACCATCCACGGAGCCAACATCGCCCTACTCGGGATACCCACCCAGGACTACGCCATCGACTGGACCACGGTGATCTTCAACATGTTGAACATCAAGGGGATCTATGGCAGGGAGATGTACGACACCTGGTACAAGATGAACGTCCTGATCGAGTCGGGTCTGGACATCTCCCCGGTGATAACCCATCGTTTCCCCGCCGCCGACTATGACGACGCCTTCGCCGCCATCACCAGCGCGGAATCAGGCAAGGTCCTCCTCCGCTGGGCCGACTGAGCCGGGAGGACGCTCCAGGTTGGATTTGATCCAGGAGACGATGTCGGCGATCACCTCGGGTCCCTCCGGCTCGTTCATGGTTTCGTGCCGAAGGCCCTCGTAGACCTTGCGATCGACACACGAGAGCTCGCCGAGCGGCTCGCTACACCAGGTGGGCACCAGCTTGTCGTCACCCCCATGGATGACCAGACACGGGGTGTCGAGCCGGTCCAGCTCGCGGTTCAGCCGTTCGATCTCGGCAAGGGCCTCCGCCCCGAATCCCAGGGTTGCCTTGGGTGTCACCAGGGGATCTGCGAAATAGGCCTCCGCAACCGCCGGGTCCCGGGAGAGATGCTCCCCTTTCACCGGATTGGGCAAGGAAAGCCCCGGAAGCAGCTTCCCCAGAACTGGGACCACCTTCTTCTGCCATCCGTCACCTCCGGCGAGTGCAGGTGAGGAAAGGACGGCGAGATCGGGGGCGGGCCGATCGCTCAGCAGGTACCCGAGGCAGATCGCCCCACCCAACGAGTGGCCCATGAGGACCACGGGCTTGCCGTGCTCCTGAGCCCACGTCACATGGGTGCGGATTTGATCGTGATAACGATCCCAATCATCGATGTGCCAGCGCTGCCCGCCACTGCCGCCGGCGCCGATGAGGTCAAACCCTCGCACGTGGAACCCCGCCTCGGCGAGCAGCACTGCGGTCCGCTCGTATCGGCCGGAGTGTTCCGCCAGCCCGTGGACGAGGACTATGAAGGCGTCCGGGTCTCCTTCGGGCGCCCAGTCGCGCACCAATTCGGTACCGATCTCGGGATGGGGGATGGCGCGGGTGCTGGTAGCCATGTCTAGAAGATATACCGGGTCACGTCCTTGGGGAATCGGGTCCAGGCCAGCGCCTTCGCCGGGGTGAGTGTTCGCATGCCACCGGCGAGCTCATCCGCCCACGCGCTGGGCTCGGGGGCGTACTCGGGTGCGTACTTGCGGGCGAACTCGGCGGCGAGACGATCCCCGAGCTCACCCTTGATCGGGTCCGCCCGGAGCGACTCGCCCTCGATGATCGTCGCCTGCTCCCCGCTCTCGAGATGGAGGACACAGCGCGGGTCACGTTCCAGGTTTCGCACGTGCAGCGTCTCCGGTGAGCCGTCGTACCAGAAGCGACCGTCGAGCCACACGCCCCATCTCGGGACCACGTGGGGGCGCCCGTCGCGACGGGTGGTCGACATCCAGTAGTGGTGGCTGTCACGCAGCTTGGTCTCAATCGTCTCCCATGACACGAACTCCTCTGCCCGCTCAACGCCGTAGCCCTCAGGCATCTCGGGGCGGTCTGGCCTCGGCTGGCTCATGAAGTCACATGAAACGGTGGTGTGGTCACCTGCCCGGTTACCCAGCGGTCACGGATCTTCACGTCGATCGTCTCCCCTTGCTCCTGAGGCGGGCTGAGGTAGGCCAGCCCGATTCCGGTGTCGAGGATCGGGCTGATGTTGCCCGATGTCACCTCTCCGCCACCTCCCCCGGAGATTCGAATCTCGTAGCCGTGCCGGGGAATCCCCCTTCCGTCGAGCACGAAGCCCGCCAATCTCCGCTCGAGTCCGTTCTCCTGCTGTTCGGCGAGCCGCTCTCTGCCGACGAACTCGTGATCCATCGACACGGCAAACCCGAGTCCGGCCTCGAGCGGGGTGGTCGTCTCGTCGATGTCCTCACCCCAGAGTGCCAGACCCGCCTCCAGACGCAGGGTGTCACGCGCCCCGAGACCGCACGGTCTCGCTCCGGCGTCGACCAACGCTTCCAAGAGACGTGCGCCGGTGTCGGCATCGGTGCACAACTCGGCTCCCGGCTCACCCGTGTAACCGGTCCCGGCCATCGACACGGGACCATGTGGGGAGTCGGTCACGAGGTTCCGGAAACGACCGGGCCGGCTCCCGAGCACCTCCTCGATCAGGCGGAGAGCATCGGGGCCCTGGACCGCCAGAAAAACGCTGGTGCCCTGGAGGTCGTCGACGTCACAGTCGGGCTCGGAGGAGAAGAGCGCCATCACTCGCTCGTGGTTGGCGGCGTTGGGCATCACCCAATAGTCGGCCTCTCCGCGCCACCAGACGATGAGGTCGTCCACGATCCCACCGGTCTCGTTCAAGACCATCGTGTACTGGCACCGGCCCGGTCCGATCCGGTCGATGCCGTTGCACATGAGCCTCCTGATGGCGGCGTGGGCTCCCGCTCCGTGGAGGGCAAACCGTCCCAGATGGGACACGTCGAACACCCCGGCGGCAGACCTGACCGCACGATGCTCCGCCAGGACCGACTCGTACTGGACCGGCATGCTCCAACCGCCGAATCCCACGAATCGGGCTCCGAGGCTCTCGTTCAGGTCGTGGAGTGGAGAACGCCTCATCCGATGAGGCGTTCTCCCCGGTCCTCCAGACGGACGATCTCAGGTTGGCCGGGCATGCGGGTTGGAGCCACCACCTCCTCGAGATGGTCGGGCTCTTCCAGCCCGTACTTCACCACCAGGTGCAGATAGTCACGCTGATAGAAGATCTTGCACTTGATGTCGGGGTGGTACTTCTTGAGCAGCTTGATCTTCTTGTTTTTCTTGGTGACCAGCTTCTGGTTCATCGTGGTGATCTCGATGAACATGTCGTCATCCGGCAGATAGAAGTCGGGTCGGAAGAACTTGGTCGGCTCACCGTCCTCGAACTCGATGGGAAAGCTCCGGGGCTCGTACTCCCATGGCACTCCGTAGAAGTCGAGGAGAAGTGCGAACTGCCGCTCGCTGTTGTGAGCGAACTCGACCTCGTGGGCAGTTGGGTGTTCGGTGTTCAGGGGGCTCCTAATTCCGCCACCCCGGCTAGCTCTTCTTCATCGTCCGGAAACAACTGATGGATCGCACCTTCGACCTGGTCCTGGACCGGGCCGATGGCGATGCTGAACACACCTTGTCCCTTGCGGAGCACGTCCACCACTTCCTCGTCGGAGTGGGCGGCGTAGATGGTCTGACCGTCACTGAGGAGTGTCACGTCGGCCAACGGCTGCCGGGAGTCGAGCTCAGACCTCAGGATCTCGACCGCAGACCGGATCTTCTTGAGGCTCATACCGGCATCCAGGAGATTCTTGATCACCTTCAGCTGGACCACATCGGTGAACGAGTAGATCCGTTGTGATCCGGAGCCATGGGCTTGCTGCATGCTGGGGACGATGAGTCCCGTGCGCGCCCAATAGTCGAGCTGTCGGTATGTGATACCGACCAGCTTGCACACCTGTGGGGCGCGATACCCCGCCACTTCCCGCTCGTTGTTCATGACTCCTCCGGGTTACATTAGTGTAACTCCGCCGCAGGCAAGCTACTGCGATACGGGAGCCGGTGTCAATGCTTTCCTGTGGAAAACTCGAAGAGATGGGTTGGCTCAGGCCTGCTCTCCCCCGAGGAAGTCCTCTACGGTCACCTCCTCGAGGAACTCGCGGAAACGAGCCACCTCTTGCTCTTCGTCCTCGTCCTCGAAGTGCACTCCGGCTTCTTCGAGGACCTCGGGCGCCGCTAGGACCGGGGTTCCGGTGCGGACCGCCAGAGCGATCGCATCCGAAGGCCGGGCGGAGACCTTCACCTCCTCACCGGACACGTCCAGCGCGAGATCGGCGAAAAAGATGGAGTCACGCATCTCGGTGATCACGACGCGCACTGCCAGTGCTCCCACCGCGTCTAACACCGTTCGCATCAGATCGTGGGTCAACGGGCGTGGTGGCTCGACTCCCTCCATCGCCGTGGCGATAGCAGTCGCCTCGCTGGCCCCAATCCATATCGGCAGGTAGCGGGTGCCTTCCTGCTCCTTGAGCAGCACGATCGGCTGGTTGGAGGGCAGCTCGAGCCTCACCCCAACGATCTCGAGAGGGATTGCAGCTCCGTCGTCGGCCATGACGCGAGGTTATCACCGCCGCAAGGACACTCCATGAGCCCGGGTCACCGCTGGCCGAGCTCGCCGGCGAGGATCCTGGGATCATCGACGAAACTCTCCATGTCCAGCAGCGCCCAGATCGAGCGGAGATTCCGGTAGAGCCCCTGCCAGTCGAGGCCGTAGCCGACCAGGAACTCATCACCCACTTCGAACCCGCGATACTCGATGGGCACGTCGGTGAGGCGTCGCCGGGTCTTGTCGAGGAGGGCGGCGGTCGCCACCGAGGCGGCACCACGGTCTTGGATCATCCTGCGCAAGGTGGTGTGGGTGAGGCCGGTGTCGATGATGTCCTCGACGATGATCACATTCCGGTCGAAGAGCGGAGTCGAAGTGTCCAGGGTGACCCCGATCCTCCCGCTCTCCCCGTATCGATTCAGTCCGAGAAAGTCGACCTCGGCGTTGAACGGGACCGCTCGCACGAGGTCCGCCCCGAAAGGGATCGACCCGACCAGGATGATCAGGAACAGCGGGTCCCGTTTCGTGTAGTCCCTTGCGATCGCCTCGCCCAACTCCGACACCCGGGATCTGATCTCGGCCTCGGGAAGGACCTCCGAGGCGACTCTGGGGTCAACCATCGTCGGCACCCGTCATCAATCCCAGCCAATAGGTGAAGGTGCTTGTCAGCGACCGTGGCGCCAGATCGGGGTGACGCGTGATGTCGATCACGGGAGGTGGGGCGGGGATCGGCTCGTCGCCGGGAGGCGAAGGTGGATCGCCCGACAACCCTTGGGCGGTGGTGTGCACGAATGTCTCGGCGGCTGCCTCCACCAGCAACGGTGGCGGCTCCACCCGGGGCGACGAAGGTTGGAATGGGATTCCCGCGTACAGGGTCCCGTTGATGCTGAGGTCGAGGAATGCCCAGTCGAACAGCGCCACCGCGTCGGAGAGATGCGCCCTTTGGCCTATCGAGTTGAAGACCACCGCGAAGACCCGTCTGCCGTGACGCTCGGCTGCTCCGACATAGGTGAGGCCGGCCCGCGGGGTCTCACCGGTCTTGACCCCGATAACGCCGTCGTACGTGTTGAGGATCCGGTTGGTGTTGCTCGCTGAGCGCGGAGCCCCGGTCGGGGAGTCGGGGAAGACCATCATCCGCGCCCTGGCGATCTCGGCGAACGCAGGCAGTGACATGGCGTGTCTTCCCACGATGAGCATGTCACGGGGTGACGAGTAGTGGCCGGTGGCGTCGAGCCCATGGGGATTGACGAAGTGGGTGTTGTCCATGCCCAGCTCCGCGGCCCGCTCGTTCATCATCCTCGCGAAGCCGTCGATCGATCCCCCGATGTGCTCGGCGATCGCCGCGGCCGCGTCGTTCCCCGACCGGATCAGGGCGGCTCTAACCAGTGACCCGAGACTCACCGTCTCCCCCGCGACCAGGCCGATCTCTTGCCCGCCGGTGGCGGCGGCATCCTCAGAGATCAGGACTCCTTCTTCGAGGCTCCCGTTTTCCAGGGCCACCACGACAGTCATGATCTTGGTGATCGAGGCCATGGGACGAGGTGTGTCGGCGCTCCGATCGGCGAGCACCGAGTCGGTGAGCTCGTCGTAGACGATCCACGCCGACGCCGTCACCGGTGGCGGGCCCTCATGGGGGAAGCCGTCCTGGTTGTGGATTGGAAACACGAACCCTGTCGCGCTCGCCGGTAATGCGAACAAGACCGTCGACAGGGCCGCCAGGACGGCCAGGCGAACCGCTCGTCTCATGATTTCAGATGCTGTCTGAGCTCCGCGGCGAGTAGGGCCCGGTGCATTGCCTGCACCGAGTCCGACGTCGACTCCAGCAGGTCCTTGGCTCTCGCTTTCGCCTCCGGGTTTGATGCCTTGAGCAGTGGTGCAACGAGTTGCATCAGCAGGTCGGCTTCTCGCTCTGATGAGAGTCTGACGGTGCGCAGGTGGCGCGCCTCCAGACCCTGTTCCATGAGGCGTTTGGCCTCCACGGCCACGATCCCTGCCTCCGGCGGGAACACCACCGAGTCGCGGATTGGGCGGATCAACCCTATGTCGATCAACGCGTCTAACTCGTCTTCTTCCAGCTTGGACCGCTTCAACAGCTCCGAGCGGTCCAGGGGCTCTCCTTGTTGGTCGAGGCTCTGGGTGGATGACGTCGAGGCTCCCGACACGTCCTCCCCTCGCTCCCACAGTGTCAGCTTCGACTTGATCACCTTGAGGGGAAGAAAGTGGTCACGTTGCTGCTGGAGGATGAAGCGGAGACGAGCCACGTCTGTGCCGTCGAACTGGCGGTACCCGCTTCCCGACCGGTCCGGGTCGATGAGGCCCTGACTTTCGAGGAACCGGATCTTGGATACCGAGACGTCCGGGAAGTCGTCGCGGAGGAGATTGATCACCTCCCCGATGCTGAGGAGATCGCCCTCAGGCATCACCGTGGGCTACCACGAAATGGAACCGTCCCACGAGAACCTCGTCCCCCGCCTCGAGCTGGGCGCTGTCGACCCTCTCGTCGTTCACGTATGTCCCGTTGGTGGAGCCACTGTCCTCGACGGTGAGGGTTTCGCCGTTGGTGACGAACCGGCAGTGCTGCCGGGAGACCGTTACATCGTTGAGGAAGATGTCGCTCTCGGGATGCCGACCGACGGTCGTGTTCCCTTCCCGCAGGATGAAGGTCAACCCCGTGCGCGGCCCTTTCTCGACCACGAGGGCGTATCCCGAGAGACCCTCGATGTGGGCGGCCTCATCCGGGCTGAGCGGGTGCTCCGCCCGGTCGGCGATGGGCACGTAGACCACGGTGGGGTCGGTCTCGACCTCAACCTCAGGTTCGGGCTCTACCTCAAGTCTGGGCTCGTTGGCTTCTCTGCCCTCGGGTTCCGTCACAAGTGCGATCTTAGGTAGTTCGACGCTGCTCCCGCGACGCCTACTCGGTGAGATCCTTGTAGGCCGCTGCATCGAGCAGCTCTGAGGTGTCGATCTCACCGCTGACCTCGATCTCAACCAGCCAGCCCTCGTCGTAGGGGCTGGCGTTCACCAGTTCGGGGCTCTCCGCCACCTTCTCGTTCACTGCGGCGATCGTTCCCGCGAACGGTGCATACACCTCCCCGACGGACTTGGTGCTCTCGATCTCGACCAGAAGGTCGTCTTTGGCGACTTCCCCGCCCGACTCTGGTAGTTCGACGTACACGACGTCGCCGAGCTGGTCCTGGGCGTAGTCCGTGATGCCGATGCGCACGGTCCCGTCACCTACCTGCCGAATCCACTCGTGCTCGTCGGTGTAGTGAAGATCTTCTGGTGTGTTCATCAACTCTCCTCGGGGCTGGCGGCCGACTCTAATTCTGACACGATGCGAAGGGCGTCACCGGTGTACTGGATGGCGGTGGCCCAGTACAGGATCAGTCCGGCGATCCCCCCGGCCCAGGCGAGGGGGCGGGTGACCAAAGCGAGGAACGGGATTGCGGCCATGTAGAACCATCCGATCGAGGAGTAGATGACAAAGGTGGCCACCTTTCCGAGCCATCGCACCTCGAGGGCCCCGCCCCGCCGCGCCACCAGGATGATCGTCACCACCGCCATGTACACCTCCCTGACGATCAGGGTGATGCCGATCACCGGCGGGACGATCCCCCCGATGAGGCCGACTATGACTGCCGAGGCGATCATCAGCCGGTCGGCGACCGGGTCGAGGGTCTTGCCCAGCTTGGTCACCTGGTTCAATCGTCGTGCCAGATAGCCGTCTATCCAGTCGGTGGTGGCCACCACGGCGTACAGGATTGTGGCCGCGGCTATCTCCTCCGCTCCGAGGACCAGCCACCAGAAGACGGGGATGAGCGCCAGGCGGAGGAACGATATGACGTTGGGGATCGTGAAGACCCGGTTGGAGACCTGCTCTTCGGGCACCGGGCGAGAGTAGCCCTCAGTTCGCCGGCTTCACGTCCCGGATGGCGCCGAGACGTGCCTGGAGCCCGCCCAGCCCGGTCCCGACGTCGAAGGTCACCCGGTCCGCGCGGTAGACCTCGACGATGTCACTGCTGTACAGAGGCAGATAGGGAAGGTCGACGCTCAAGACCGACTCCATCTCCCACAACGCTCCCCGAGCCGTTTCGACATCGGGGGCCTGCAAATAGGCGGTATGGGCGGTGTCGAACTCCTCACTGGCATACCCGGTGTTGTTCATTGGCCCAGCTGTCGAGAAGAGAGTCCCGTAGTAGCTGGGGAGGGCCGGGTTGCCCAGGGTCCAGCCGAGGAGATACATGTCGTAGTGGAGGGCTCCCTCGTCGTCGGGAGTGAACGCCAGGTCGACGACGGTGTCGAAGTCGGTCTCCACCGCTCGCGTCTCGAAGCCCAGGACGGCAAGCGTGTCGATGATGGCACGGGCATACTCGGCGCGGGCAGGGTCGTAGGCGTCTCCCGGGGTGAGGATCGTCAACGGGGCGATGGGTGCCCGTTCGGCGGTGAGACCCGCTCCCGGAACCGCCTCACCGTTATCGCCGACGGTCGGAACTCTCTCCCACGTGTAGCCGGCGCCCTCGAGCACCTCCACGGCACGGGCCAGACGCGCCTCCAGCTCTCCGTGGTATCTCTGGTCATTGACACTGGCCGACTCGGTGTCGAACCACTGGCTGTTGGCGGCAGGGATCATCGCATGGGCAGCGGAGCCGGCGTGAGTGATGGCCTCCGCGAGCTGCCCCCGATCCACGAGCAGGGCCAGAGCGGTTCGGAATGCCGGATCTGACATCGGTGCCCGGGTCAGGTTGAAGCCGAGGTAGCGGATGTTGTTGCCCGGGCTACGGAGCAACTCGACACCCGGGACTCCCTCCAGTTCTTCGACCTGGCCTTCGGTGAGCCCTTTCGGGCTGAGCAGGTAGTCGATCTCATCGTCAGCCAACGCCGTCAGTGCGGATGTCTCGTCGACAAACACCTGGTAACGCACCACGTCGGGAGTGTCGGCGTTGGGGTAGCCGTCGTTCCTGATGCTGACGATGTGATCCTCGCCGATCGACGAGATGACCAGTGGCCCCCCTGCGACGTCCCCATCACCGGGGAGTTCATAGAGATCCTGGGCAGAGATGCCGCCGATGACGGTCTCCCAGACATGGGCAGCCATGATCGGCGCGGTTCCGACGGCATGGGGCCAGACCGCCAGCCGAGGCTGCTCGGTGAAATGGATCCGGAGCCCGTGGGCTCCATCGGCTTCCATCGCCTCCACTGTCTCCGGGAACGCCTCGGCCCAGCTCCCGCCCAGTTCCAGAAGGCGGACGGTTTCGAAGGTGAAAACGATGTCACCCGACGTGATCGGTGTCCCATCACTCCACTTGAACCCGGCATCGAGGTCCACTTCGACCACCCAACCGGTTTCGCCCTCGACGGGTTCGCCGTGGTCGGCGGCGAGCTCGGGATGGAGTGTGCCGAGATTCGTGCTCGAAGTGAACAGTGCCGGCTTGGTCGGGCCCAGGACATACGAGTTCCACACCGAGGGCTGCTCACCATAGAACGCCCAGAAGTTGTCGGTGCTCACTCCGGCCAGCACCCCGATCCGATAGATGAAAGGCTCGGGCGGTACGGTGGTCGTAGTTGGATCGGCCCCGGTGCCGAGGGTGGTGGTGCTGTCCGGCGCGCCGATCTCGACCCGCCCGTCGTCTTGACCGGCTCCGACCTGGGCGACTCCCAAGACCACGAGCGAGGCAAGAACGGTCGATGCCAAGATTGTTCGAAGAGTTCTGCTTTCCAAGCCCATCCTCCACATGGAAGATCGGCACTTGAAGCGCGGTCTTGACGGGTTCTAGACCGATTGCCGCAGTCGCGTCACCGCCTCTTCGAGGGTTGCGGAGTCCTTGCAGAAGGCGAATCGGACCAAACCGGACCCCAATTCCGCCCGGTGGTAGAAGACACTGAGTGGAATGGCGGCCACCCCAGCCTCGGAGACCAATCGTCGGCAGAACTCGCGATCGTCGATGGCGTCGGGGTGGCCGGCCATGAGGAAATAGGTCCCCTCCGGTCGGTAGGGCCAGAACCCGGCCGACTCCAGCCCTTTGGTGAGCAGGTCACGCTTGTCCCGGTATGACTCTCTCATCGTCTGATAGAACGTGTCTGGAGCCTCCATGGCGGCGACGGCACCATGCTGAACCGGGGTGGGGGTGGTGAAGGTGAGGAACTGGTGTGCCGCCCGGAGACCCGCGCTGAGCTCTCCCGGGCCGATCCCCCACCCCAACTTCCAGCCGGTCAGCGAAAAGGTCTTACCCAAAGAGGACAGGGTCAGGGTCCGCTCCCACATCCCATCGAAGGTGGCCAGGCGCCGGTGGGCACTCTCGAAGGTCATCTCCTCGTACACCTCATCGCAGATGGCGATGGCGTCGTGTTCGAGGCAGAGGTCGGCGATCGTCTGCAACTCCTCGGTGGTGAACACCCTCCCGGTCGGGTTGTGGGGGTTGTTGACCAAGATCGCACGGGTCCGGGGCCCGAAAGCGGACCGCAGCTCCTGGGGATCGGGCGCGAAGTCGGGAGGGCGCAGGGCCACATACCTCGGGGTGGCCTGCGCCAGGGCAACGTTGACCGGGTAGGCGTCGTAGTACGGCTCGATTATCACCACCTCGTCACCGGGGTCGATGAGACCGAGGAAGCTCGCCGCCAGAGCTTCGGTGCAGCCACAGGTGACGGTGATCTCGGTGCTGGGGTCGAGGTTCCGGTGGAACAGTTTCCCGTATCTATTGGCGATCGCGGCCCGGAGCTCAGGGATCCCGGGACTCGGTGGGTACTGGTCGTTTCCCCCTTCGGCCATCGAGCGTGCCGCCGCGTCCTTGACGAAGTCGGCACCGTCCCAGTTGGGGAAACCCTGGCCGAGGTTGATGGCGTCGTGCTCCACGGCGAGGTGGGTCATCTCCGTGAAGATGGTGACCCCGAAAGGAGCGAGTCGGTCGGAGACTGACATCGTCGGGACAATACGGCTTGAGGCGACGATACGTCTACCATCGGTGCCTCACGGGCCGTAGCTCAGCTTGGTAGAGTGCTGGTCTGGGGGACCAGAGGTCGCGGGTTCAAGTCCCGCCGGCCCGACGTTACGTGCCTGTCGGCATTTCTGTCCCGAGTGCGGCTCAGGTTCGTCGTCGTGGGCAGGCGAACATGGACTGACGATCAACTCCGTGATGCGGTGTCACGACAGACGTCCTGGCGTGGTGTGCTGCGTCAACTGGGACTGAAGGCGACTTCAGGAGGCTCTGTCGGTGTGGTGAGAAGGCGTGCCGGGGAGCTCGACCTCGACACCTCACACTTCAGCGGCAATCGACGGTGGTCGCGAGCCCAATTGGAGCAGGCGATCCAGCTCTCTTCATCCTGGCCCGAGGTGGCCGAGCGCCTGGGTCTGATCCGGGAGCGGCGCACCGGTCTTCGACTCAAGAGAGATGCCTTTCGGCTCGGATTCGATGTCTCGCACCTCGAAGACGTTCACCCACAACAGCGGGACGACCACTACAGGGTGCCCCCGCGGCTCTCCGAGTTGCGGAGGGCCGCTCCATCCATGGCGGCCGCTTGGTTCACGTTGCGAGGCTTCGCGGTGACGTTTCCGATCGAACCGCAGGAATACGATCTCCTGGTGACCGGCCCGCGCCAGGTGATACGGGTGCAGGTAAAGAGCACGACTTCTCTGACGTCGAACGGCAAGTGGCAAGTCGAAATAGGACAGCGACCCCATTCATTGGGCAGGACAGGAGCGAGGGCTCCCTACGATCCGGAATCGATCGATCTGTTCGCCGTCATCAATGCGGTCGGCGACCTCTATCTGATTCCCATACAGGTCGTTGCCGGACTGACCGGCATCTACTTGAGCGCGTACGAGGTCTACAAGGTGGGGGACGTCTCCAGCTTGCTCGCCGACAAGACCGACTGACCGATCAGGAGACGGCCCGCCACACCCATACGATCCCCTCGACCAGCCGCCAGCCCAGGTAGAGCACCACCAGCACGACCATCACTCTGAACGACCACGGTGTCTTGAGGTCGTCGTGTGGTCGCGGCTCGGTCATCGCTCGCCTCGTTTCCTGGTGACGAAGTGAATGGGATTTCCGGTGAAGTCGTGAGCGCTGCGCAACCGGTTCTCCAGGAAGCGAAGGTAATCGTCACCGAGCTCTCCGCCGGACACGAACAGAACGAAAGTCGGTGGTGCCGTGCCGGCCTGCACCGCGTAGTGGAGCTTGGGTCGTCGCCCTTTGCGCACCGGAGGAGGGTGAGCCGCAACCCACTCCCTGATCTGCCGGTTGAGCACCCCCGTCGGAACCCGGTTGAGCCTGGTTTCGAGGACCGCCTCGAGTGCCGCTCCCAGCCGTTGGGTTCGGGCTCCGGTCTTGGCCGACATCCGTAGCACCGGTGCCCAGCCGATGAAGGAGAAACGGTCGGGAAGGGACCGCTCCGTGATCTCACGCTGCTCCTCGTCGATTGCGTCCCACTTGTTGAGGGCGACTACCAAGCCCACACCGGCTTCCACGATCTCGCGGGCGATCCTCTGATCCTGGTGGGTGATGCCCTCGGTGGAGTCGATCATGACGATCGCCACGTCGGCCCGCTCCAGGGCATCGCGTGCCCGGATCACCGCGTAGAAGTCGGCATCCTCCTGGATTTGGGGTTTGCGGCGGATCCCGGCGGTGTCGACCAGGAGGTATACGATGCCGTCGATCTCCACGTCGACATCGATCGGATCGCGCGTGGTGCCGGGCCGGTCCGAGACGATCACCCGTTGCTCGCCGGCGAGGAGATTGAGCAGGGTCGACTTGCCCGTGTTGGGGCGGCCGACGATCGCAACTCTGGGGACGTCGGGGCTTTCTTCGTCGAGCTGTCGCTCGGGTAGCGAGGCGACCACCCGGTCCAAGAGATCTCCCACCCCCCTTCCGTGGTAGGCGCTCACCGCCTCTGGCTCGCCGAGACCCAGCTTCCAGAACCGGTCCACCTCCCACTCCTGTTGGGCGTCGTCCACCTTGTTGACCGCCAGGATCACCGGGACCTCGGCGGCGCGCAGGATCGAGATGACCCCGGTGTCGTCGTCACTCAGCTCTGTCGTGCCGTCGACCACGAGGATCACCACGTCCGCGCCGGAGACCGCCCCCTCCGCCTGGTGGCGAATCGACATGTTGAGGTCACCCTCGGGCTTGATCTCCCAACCCCCGGTGTCGACCAGGATGAAGTCCCGACCCGCCCAGTCGGCATCGAACTGGCGCCGATCCCGGGTCACACCCGACATCTCCTCCACGACTGCGGACCTCGAGCCGATGATCCGATTGACCAGAGTGGACTTCCCGACGTTGGGGCGTCCCACGACTGCCACGACGGGGAGAGTGCTCACCAGGGCACGCCTCAGGCGCTGATCAGATCGAGGGCCTCGGTGGCAGTCCACTCCCGGTCGCGTTCGAGCCACGACTCCCCACCCGGTCTTGCGGTCACTCCCGCCTCCACGAGAGTCTGCAGGGTGGTGACGAACGATCTGAGCTGTGGGGGAAGCGGGAAGTACTCCTCTTCCTGCGTCGACGACCACAACTCGAATCCCCGGGACGGGTCGAGCCGGTCGATCACCTCCTGCACCAGGTGGTCTGGGGCCGAAGCCCCCGCTGTGACCCCCACGGTGCGCACGTCCTGCAACCACTCCTCCGCTATGTCGGCGGCCGAGTCGATGCGATACGCCGCGACGCCGTTCTCGTGGGACACCCGAACCAAGGCCTGGGTGTTGGAGGAGTTGTGCGAGCCCACGACCAGGATGAGATCGCATTCGGCGGAGAGCTGGTTGACGACCTCCTGGCGGTTGGTGGTGGCGTAGCAGAGATCAGACTTACGGGCCGTCTTCAGCTCGGGGAAACGACCGGAGGCGTCCTCGAGGACCTCTTGCCATTCGTACAGCCCGAGTGTTGTCTGTGCGACGAGGGCGACCTTGTCTGTGTCTTTCGGGTCGAATTCACCAAGGCCTCGCTCCGGCTCGACGAGCGTGATCTCATCGGGGGCCTCGGCCACCGTCCCCACCGCCTCGTCGTGGCCCTCGTGGCCGATGTAGATGATGTCGTAGCCCTTGCGGGACATCATCTTCACCTCGTGATGCACCTTGGTCACCAACGGGCAGACCGCGTCTATGACCACCGCGGCTCGGTTTCCCGCCGCCTCCACGACCTCGGGGGCCGATCCGTGGGCGGAGAGCATCAGAGGCGCTCCCTCGGGGACCTCTGAGATGTCGTCGACGAAGACCACCCCCACGCGCTCGAAGGCCTGGACCACCCACTCGTTGTGGACGATCTCGTGGTAGCAGTAAACGGGCCCGTCGAAGATCCTGGTCATCCAGGTGAGGGCCTTGATCGCCATTTCAACACCGGCGCAGAAGCCGCGTGGCTCGGCGAGGAGGACGCGTTCGACCGTCATCGCCACTCATGGTAGGGCTCCAGAGACGAATCTAGGACTTCGACCGGACCAGCGCCACGAGTTGGTCGACCACCTGCTCGAAGCTCAACTCCGAGGTGTCGACTACCACCGCGTCCTCGGGCACGGTCAGCGGTGATATGGCCCGGGTGGAGTCGAAGCGGTCACGCCGGCTCAAGTCTACCAGGACCTCCGCGAAGCTCTCCCCGGTCTCCATTGCCCTCCGTCTCGCCCTCACTTCCGGCGAAGCGTCGAGAAACACCTTGACGGTTGCCTCCGGGAACACCACCGAGCCGATGTCGCGTCCTTCGACCACCCCGCCTCCGTGCTCCGCCACCCAGCTCCGCTGCAACTCCACCAGCATGCGGCGCACTTCCGGGTGGGCTGACACGGCGGAAACCGCAGCGGTCACCGGTTCACTGCGGATCTCGGTCGAGACGTCCTCACCGTCGAGAACCATGCGCCCGTCGATCTGATCCATCACGAGCCGCCCCACGATCTCTGCTACTGCCTGACCGTCGAAAGGGTCGACCCCGCCCCGGAGCACCGCCAGCGTGGCCGCGCGGTAGAAGGCTCCGGTGTCGAGATGGGGAAGGCCGGCCGCACGGGCCACGGCCCGGCTGACAGTGCTCTTGCCCGTGCCTCCGGGCCCATCAACGGCAACGATCGACGACACCGAGCGGCAGCTTAGGGGGGCTTCTACGCAGGAGGACCCCCGGCTCCGGAGGGGTTGTCCGACTTGGGGGGAATTCGGACAATGGGGGCGAAGTCGGAGACCGGGGCCCTCCCGCGTCACGAAACATAGTTGCGAGTCACCCGGATTGGCGACTTATGCGGTATCCAAGGTCTCCAGCATCTCCCAATATCCCGGCCAGGTCTTGTTGACAACTGCCGGCGCGGACACCGACAGACCGGTCAATCTCGTGCCGGCGGTGGCCATGGCCATGGCGATGCGGTGGTCTCCATGGGGATCGATCTCGGCCCCATGGAGATCCCCCGGGGTGATCACCAGGGCATCACCGTCGACCGCTACCCCGCCTCCGATCCTCCTTAGCTCCGAGCTGATCGCCTCGAGACGATCGGACTCCTTGTGACGTAAGGATCCCAGACCGCTGATCCGGCTGGGACCGTCGGCAAAAAGACACACGACGGCCAGCGCCAGCGACCCGTCGGGGGCGTCTGACATGTCGGTCTCGATCCCGAGAAGGCGGGTGTGGCGGGCGTCGACCTCCAGGACGTCCTGCTCCCAGGACACCTCGCATCCCATGGCGTTGAGAACGTCTGCCACCTTCATGTCGGGCTGCCAGGTGTCCTGCCCCACACCTTCCACCTTCACTATGCCCCCGGTGATTGCGGCGACCGCCATCGGGTAGACCGCGGCCGAGGCGTCCGGTTCGATGACCACGTCCGATGCCAGATACCCCTGGTTGGAGATCTCGAAGCCGGTGACCGTCCGTTCGACGGTGACACCGAAACGTCGCATGATCGAAGCCGTTCCTTCGAGATACGCCGCCGAGCCGGAGAGCCCTTTGAGGTCGAGGATGCAGGGCTCGTGCATCGTCGGCGCCACCAGCATCACCGCAGTGGCGAACTGGGAGCTGTGCGAGCAATCGACCTCGATACGGCCTCCCCACAGATGACCCCGCCCGGACACGACGATGGGGAGACGCTCGCCATCCACTTCCACCCCCTGGCCTCGGAGTGCTGCAGCGATGCCTCCCATCGGACGCTCGGGAAGCCGTCCCCGCCCCACGATGCGGGACGCCCCGTCGAGCGACCCCGCCAGGGCTACGAGAATACGGGCCGAGAGACCCGACTCGTTGGCATCGAGATCGACCTGTGGCGGCTCGAGACGGCCGCCCCGGCCGTCAACCGCCCACGGATCGGAATCGGTGGCCACATCCACACCAAGGGCATGCAGCGCTCCCGCCATGGCCCACGGGTCGTCGGCTTCGAGGGGCGAATAGAGATGGGAGCGGCCCTCGGCGAGCGCTGCTGCCGTCAATGCTCGAATCGTCTCCGACTTCGACCCCGGAGGGCGTATCACGGCATCGACCGGCCCCGGGAGAGTTGGCACTCGATAGGTCATCGTCCCGACAGGACTCGTTGGATGTCGGAGGCTGTGAGCCGTCGCGATTCTCCGGGCTCGAGATCGCGGTCGGCGAGCCCTCCGATGGCGGTGCGGACCAGCCGGGTCACCGGATGGCCGACGGCATCGAGCATCCGTCTCACCTCCCGGTTGCGTCCCTCGACCATCACCAACTCGACGAGCGACTTCCCGGGACGGGAGTCGACGAGCCTCGCCGACTCCGATCTCGCCGGACCGTCTTCGAGCTCGATCCCCGTCGTGAGACGTCGAATGGTGCCGGCAATCACCGTGCCCTCGACTTCGGCCAGATAGGTCTTGGTTATCCCGAAACTGGGATGAGTCACCCGGTTGGTCAGCTCTCCGTCGTTTGAGACCAGGATCAAGCCCTCTGAGTCGGCATCGAGCCGGCCCACCGGGTAGAGACGTCGCTCGGAGTCGATCAGGTCGACCACTGTCCGGCGGCCGCGGGGGTCAGTGGCGGTGCTGATCACACCCACCGGCTTGTTCAGGAGATGTGTCTCGAGACGCTCCGACACGGGCACCGGGTTGCCGTCGAGGGTGAGGACGTCGTGTTCCGGGTCGACCCGGTCTCCCAGCACGACCGGCTCGCCATTCAGCATCACCCGACCGTCCTGCATCGCCTCCTCTGCAGCGCGTCGAGACATGAGCCCGGCGTTGGCTATCGCCTTTTGTATGCGGATCCTCTCCGCCATGTCTAGTCGGGGGCCTGGCCACCGGGACGAAGCGACTCCTCGAGGGTGTCGACGATCTGGGCCGGAGGCACGTGATCGGCGAGAGGGGGCAGGTCGTCGAGGGCGTTGAGCCCCATCTTCTCCAAGAAGAGTCCGGTGGTCTCGTAGACGGCTGGATTCCCGGGGACGTTGAGACGCTCCTTCTCCTCGATGAACCCGAGTCGCTCGAGGGTGCGAACCGCCGAGTCGGAGTCGACCCCGCGGATCTCGGAGACCTGGCTCCTGGAGACCGGTTGGTGGTAGGCGATCACGGCCAGCGTCTCCATCGCGGCAGCCGAGACCTTGCGGGCGGTAGCCGATTTCGAGAACCGCTCCAGATACGGATAGGTGTCGGGATGGCTGTAGAGACGCCAGCCGCCGGCCGCCGACTTGAGCACCACTCCGGCCTGGCGTGTGCTGAGTTGCTCGCCGAGCTCGGCCAGGAGCTCCTCGACGCGTGACTTGGGGAGCTCGAGCACCTCGGCCAGCTCCACCGCCGGCACCGGATGCTCGGTCACGAACAGGACGGCTTCGAGTGCGGCGAGCTCGTTCACCGCTAACCCCACTCCGAGGTGAGGTCGACCGAGCCCTCGTCTACATGGCGCACCTCGATGACCGATGCCCAATCGGCCTGGGACACCTCGATCAGCCCCCAACGAGCCATCTCCAAGAGAGCGAGGAAGTAGGCGGCGACTTCGACGGGACGTCGACAGTGATCGGTCAGGTCCTCGAACGACGAGAACGTCTCCTGGCGCAGCCTGTCCCTCAGGTCCTCGATGGCCATCTCGACCGACGGGAGGTCGAGATCGAGATGGTCGAGGTCGGGCTCCAGGGTGGCCCGGGCGAAGACCCGCTCCGCTATCGCCGCCAGACCGGCGGCGTCCACGGGCAGGGAAGTGTCGGGAGGCAGCGTTGCGACCTTCTGGTCGAGCCCCGAGATCCGGGGCACGAGGCGGTTCCCTTCCTGCATTCGCCGGCGGAGCACCGCAGCGACGTCCTTGAAGGTCACTGACGCCAGCAGCCTGGAGAGCAGGCGATCCCTCTCCTCGGCGAGGGCGAGCTCGTCGTCGAGTTCCAGGTCAGCCCGGGTGGGGAGTAGCGATTGAGCTTTCAGTTGGACGAGGGTGGCGGCGATGAGGAGGAACTCCGAAGTGACGTCGATGTCGAGCTCGCGCATGTCCTCGAGGAACGCGAGGTACTCCCCCACCACTCCGGTCAAGCCAACCGCGGTGATCTCGACCTGGTGCTTGGTGATTAGCTGCAATAGCAGGTCGAGAGGGCCCTCGAAGACCGTGGTGCGGACATGAAAGCTCATCTGCCGTTCGAGGTTATCCGCGACACCAGCGTTGACGTTGCCTTTGGCGGCTGGTCGGCTCGCTCCAGGAGGTCCCAGATCTCGGAGGGGATGCTGGGGGGCCGGGGGCCGTGGTGGTGCATGGCGAAGTCGATGGCCAGCGGTGGCCCACCCAGCCGGACCAGCTCCCGCGCCCCTAGGAGGCCGTGGTCGCGATAGGCGGCCATCCTCTCCCCCAGGGGCATCCGGAGGAGGATCATCAGCGACGCCAGTGTCCGTCCCAGGATCCCGAGACGGGCGTGACGCTTGCCGATGTCGTGGAGCAGGGCCGCAGCGATGACGTCTCTGTCATCGACACCGGCGGCGACGACCGTGAGAGCGGCCTGGTAACCGTGACGCTGATCAGCGTCACCCTGGGCGAAGAACACCGTGTTGGTCTCGGGGCCCAGCCACCCATCCACCGCGGCTCGTTCTGACCGGCTCAGGGGGCGGGCGACGGCAACACCGAAGAAGCGCCTGACCAGATGTGCCGGAGAGCCCGGCAATTCAGGATGAAGCCTTAGTCTTGCAGTCGACGCAGAGGACGGACGCGGGGCGAAATTCGAGTCGATCCTCGCTGATATCCCCACCGCAGCTGTCACATGTCCCGTAAGTGCCGGCTTCGATGTGGGCCAATGCGGTGTCCACATCGTCCAATTGGCTCTTCAACGACTCCACGAGACCGAGCACTTCGGTGCGTTCGGCCGTTACCGAAGCGGCATCGGCGAAGCTACCGCCGAAGTCGATGTCCGATCTGAGATCGCCCGACTCGGCGGCGCCCAGCTCGTCGAGCTGGTGTATCAGTTGTTCTCGCTCTTTCTCGAGAGCTGCTTCGGCTTTGGCGATGTCGAGAGCCATTACCTACTCCTCGGGTGCGCCTGGACGTAGATCTCCATCACGTGTGCAGGACTGACTCGTGTGTAGACCTGGGTGGTACTGATCGTAGCGTGACCCAGCATTTCTTGTACGGTTCTGAGGTCGGCGCCCGCCTCGACCATGTGAGTCGCAGCCGAGTGACGGAGCACGTGGGGCGACACTCGGGCCGGCTCGATTCCGGCTCTCACCGCGTGTTTCTTGACGATATCGAACATCGCCTGACGGCTGAGACGTCCCCCTCTGAGGTTGATGAACAGCGGATCGCCGGCAACCTTCCGGCTCACCAGACTCAGTCGATCGGGTAGCCAGGTGACGATCGCTTCGACCGCTTTGCTCCCCAACGGCACCAGACGCTGCTTCGATCCCTTGCCGGTGACCTTGGCCAGCCGGTCCTCGAGGTCGACGTCTCCCAGGTCCACTCCCACCGTCTCCGAGACCCGAGCGCCGGTGCCGTAGAGGAACTCTAGCAAGGCACGGTCGCGACGGGCCGATTCGTCCTCGCTCCCGGGGGCTTCAACGAGGGCGATGGCCTCGTCGACGCTGAGAGCCTTCGGAAACGGGTCGGGCCGACGCGGGCTGTCGATCATCGCCGTGGGGTCGGTGTCCTTCATGCCCTCGATGACGAGAAACCGATGGAGCCCCCTGATCGAGGCGATCTTGCGGCTCACGGTGGAGTTGGCCAGGCCCTGTCGTCTCATCTCGCCGATGAACTGCCCGATCAGCTCTTCGTCAGGCTCGCGATCGCCGAGAAATGCGACGTATTGCCCCAGGTCACGGGTGTAGGCGACGATGGTGTTCGGTGAGAGACCACGCTCGACCCTCAAGGAGACCAGATACTCCTCGATCCCGGTCTCCAGTGAGACCCGGCTCACCTCTCCGCCATCGCCTCCATCACCGGAACGTGGTCCACGCCGAGGCTCTCTGCGACGGCCGGATGGCACACCTGGTCTCTCACCACGTTGATACCTGCCTCCAGCTCGGGATACGCGGCCATGGCCCCTTCCACGCCGTCGTGGGCCATCCTCACCGCATAGCGGAGGGTGGCGTTGGTGAGGGCATAGGTCGACGTGTGGGGCACGGCTCCGGGGATGTTGCCCACCGCATAGTGGAGGACGTCGTGCATCGCATATACCGGGTCCGAGTGAGTCGTCTCCCGGGACGTCTGGAAACACCCTCCTTGGTCGATGGCGACGTCGACCAGGACCGCTCCCCTCCTCATCGCCTTCACCATGTCCTCGGTCACCAGCTTCGGCGCCGAGGCTCCGGGAACCAGCACCGTCCCGATCACCAGGTCGGCGTCGGTGACCCGTTCCTCGATGGTCAGCTTGTTGGAGTGGAGGGTGACGATGCGTCCCTGATAGAGCGAGTCGAGGGCCCGTAGCTTGCGGGCGTCGGTGTCCAGCACCACCACGTCGCCCTGCATTCCCATCGCGATGACCGCCGCGTTCGAGCCGGCCATCCCACCGCCGACGATGACGACCTTGGCCGGACTGACTCCGGTGACCCCGCCGAGGAGGATGCCCCGACCGCCCTGGGACTTCTCTAGGAAGTAGGCGCCTGCCTGGGTGGCCATTCGCCCGGCGATCTCCGACATCGGGGCGAGCAGCGGAAGGGAACCGTCGGGGTTCTGCACCGTCTCGTAGGCGATGGCCACGATCCCCCTCTTGGCGAGCCCGGCGGCGAGGTCCGGATAAGCGGCGAGGTGGAGGTACGTGAACAGGATCTGGCCCTCGTGCAACATCTCCACCTCGGTGGGTTGGGGCTCTTTCACCTTGAGGATCATCTCGGCGCCCTCGAAGACGTCGGCGGCGGTGGGGACGATGGTCGCCCCTTGGGCCTGGTACTCCTCGTCGTGAATGGTCGAGCCCTCCCCGGCACCGGCTTCGATCAGCACCATGTGGCCGCGGTCGGTGAGCTCGCGCACTCCGATCGGGGTGATGGCGACCCGATACTCCTCTGTCTTGATCTCGCGGGGGACGCCGACGATCAAGGTCCCACCCTGCTTTCGGATGGATCGTGCACCACCACGTTCCTCCGATGAGCCGCCGCCGCCTCGATTAGACCCACGAAGAGGGGATGCGGCTCGTCCGGGCGGGAACGAAACTCGGGATGCGCCTGAGTGGCCACGAAGAACGGATGGTCGATCAACTCGATGTATTCCACCAGATTGTCATCTGGTGAGAAGCCCGAGAGACGCATTCCCGCGGCCTCCAGGTCTTTGCGGTATCGATTGTTGACCTCCCAGCGGTGCCGGTGTCGCTCGTACACGAGCTCTTTGTCGTACAAGGCTCGAACCTTCGAGCCCTCCGCCAGCTTCGCCGCATATAGGCCAAGCCGCATGGTGCCGCCCATCTCCTCGACATTCTCCTGGGTCGCCATGAGGTCGATCACCGGATCCGGAGTCGAGGGGTCGAACTCGGTGCTGTTGGCCTGGGACATACCCAAGACGGACCGGGCGAACTCGATGACCGCGCATTGCAGGCCGAGGCACAACCCGAGGAGAGGCACTTCGTTCTCGCGAGCGTGGCGAATCGCCTGGATCTTCCCCTCGACCCCGCGATATCCGAAACCGCCCGGGATGACGATCCCGTCCAGGTCCTCCAGGTAGCTGTCGGCGAGCAGACCGGTCAGCTCGTCGGAGGGGATCCAGCGCAGGTCGAGCACGAGACCCTGGGCCGCCGTTCCATGTCGGAGCGACTCGGCCACCGACAGGTAGGCATCGGGCAGGTCGACGTACTTGCCCACGATGCCGACGGTGACCTCGTCGGTCGCCGATACAGCCTTCTCGACCATGGCCTTCCACGACTCCAGGTTGGGCGGGCCGGTGACCAGGCCGAGACGGCTGCACACCACATCGTCGAGCCCACCCCGGCTGAGGGTGAGGGGAACCGAATAGATGTCGGAGGCGTCAGGGGCTGCGATGACGGCGCGGGGCTCGACGTCGCAAAACAGGCTGATCTTCTTGCGGACCGCTTCGTCTATGTCGCGATCGGAGCGCACGATGATCACGTCGGGGTGGATGCCTTTCGACCTCAGTTCGGCCACCGAGTGTTGGGTCGGCTTGGTCTTCAGCTCGTCCGAGGTGGCGATGAATGGAACCAGCGTGACATGCACGAACATGACGTTGGTCCGGCCGATGTCGTTGCCGAACTGCCGGATCGCCTCGAGAAAGGGGAGGCTCTCGATGTCACCTACGGTTCCGCCGACCTCTGTGATGACGACGTCGACGTCCTGTTCGCCGACGCGACGAATGCGGTCTTTGATTTCGTTGGTGATGTGAGGGATCACTTGGACGGTGTCTCCGAGGTAGTCACCGCGACGCTCTTTCTGTATCACCGATAGGTAGACCGAGCCGGCGGTGACGTTGGAGATTCGCCTCAGGTTCTCACCGGTGAAACGCTCGTAGTGACCCAGGTCGAGGTCGGTTTCGCCCCCGTCGTCGGTGACGAAGACCTCACCATGCTGGAAGGGGTTCATCGTCCCGGGGTCGACGTTGATGTAGGGGTCGAGCTTCTGGTTGACGACGCGAAGACCTCTCGCCTTGAGCAGTCTTCCCAACGATGCCGAGGCGATCCCCTTGCCCAGGCTGGAGACGACACCACCGGTGACGAAGACGAACTTGGTGGAGTGAGGTGGGGAGGGCCTGCTCTCTTGCTGCGGTTCTGGCGTGAAGAGTGGCCCGTCCATGACGGGATGCCACAGTAGCACCGCCGCCGGACCTACCCGAGTTTTCAACCGTTCTGTGCGGGTTTATGGCGCGTGGCGCGCGGTAAACCCGCACAGAACGGGTTTCAGGACCCCTGGCGGGCCCCTGCGAGCAGTTCGGCTGCCGCGGTCCGGCCCGCCTCGCTCTCGGGGAGCCCGGCCAACATGCGGGTGATCTCCTCGACCCGGGCGTCCCCCGCGACGGCTCGCACGGAGCCGGCTCCTTCGACGCTGCGCTCGACGACGTAGTGCGTGTCGGCGTGGGCGGCCACCTGAGGCAGGTGGGTCACGCAGAGCACCTGGCTGGCGGTGGCCAGCTCGGCGAGCTTGGCGCCCATGGCCAAAGCCGTTTTCCCCCCGATTCCACTGTCGACCTCGTCGAAGACCAGCGTGTTGGTCGTGTGGCTCCTGGTGGCGAGTCTCAGGGCGAGGACCAGACGGGAGAGCTCGCCTCCCGAGGCCACCGTTGCCACGTCGCCTGTGTCGAGCCGAGCGTCCGAGGCGAACCTCATCACCACACGATCGGCCCCGGAAGGACCGGGCTCCACGTCGCTCAGGTCGATCTCGACCCTGGCCGTGGCCAGACCCAGGTCGGCGAGATGCTCCAGCATCCTGGTGACGATCGTCTGCACCGCTGCCAGCCGCACCTTCCGCAGGTCGGCGGCGCGCTCGCGCACCTCTGCCCATGCGGAGCCGATCAGCTCATCTATCCGATCGGCGTCGGCGACGAGACGCTCCAGCTCGTCGGCGCGCCGAGCGGCCTCTTCGCCATAGGCGATCACCTCGTCGAGGGTGCGCCCGTACTTGCGCTTCAAGTCGCCGATCGCGGTCAGTCTGTCTTCGAGCTCTTCGAGCCGTGACGGGTCGACGTCCAGGCTCTCGGCGGACGAACGTGACCGCCTCCCCAGGTCGGACACCGCTTCGACCAGGCCGTCTGCCGTCCCGGCGAGCTCGCCCAGCGACGGGTCGAGGCCGGAGGCCTTCCGGAGGCGGGAGACCAGTTCCCCGGCCGTCTCGGACAGCCCTTCGGTGAGCTGAACCGTCTCGGCGAGGTGCTCACGGATCTCTTCGACGTTCCTCAGCCTCGACACGTCGGCTTCGATCCTCTCGTCGAGTCCGGGCTCGAGGGAGGCAGCAGCTATCTCCGACGCCTGGTAGCGGACGAGATCCAGCTCACGGGCGAGGGCTATCTGGTCCCCCCGAGTTGCTGCTGACGTCTCGAGACTTCATGGAGCCCAGCCCATGCCCGCCGGTATGAGTCTCTCACCTCAGATCCTTCTTCTCCGAGCATCCCGTCGATCATCCCGAGGAGGTGGGACGCCTTGGTGATCGACAACTGATCGTGCTGGCCGACGACCTCGACCACGGACCCGAGCCGTTCTCCGAGAGTGGCGGCCGACACGATCGTCCCCTCGAGGTGGGCGCGACTGCGCCCTTCGCGCGGAACCACCCTGCTGGCACCCAACTCCTCGTCTTCGACCACGAAGAGGCCGTCCACCTGTGCCTGCTCGCCCACGGGACCCACCGCACCCGGGTCGGGTCTCCCACCCAGGATCAGACGTAACCCCCCCAGCAGGAGCGTCTTTCCGGCACCGGTCTCGCCGGTGATCACGGTGAAGCCGGGTGACGGATCGATGGCAGAGTCTTCGAGGACACCGAGATTGGCGACACGGAGATGGGCGAGCATTAGCTGAGGCCGAACTTGTCGCGCACGAGCCCCGGAAAGGTGGTGGACCTGAAGGTGACGAATCGTGCCGGGCGTTCACCCCTCATTATCCCGACCGTCTCTCCTTCGCCCATCTGCCCCAGATCGGTCTTGTCGACGTTGACCCGGACCAGGCGGTCCCTTCGCACGGTCACGTCGACCTTGGAGTCGGCGGGGAGGACGATGGGACGGTCGAAGAGCGAATGGCTGGCGACCGGGGTGAGGACGAGAGCATCGACTCTCGGGTCGACGACAGGACCGCCCGCGGAGAAGGAGTAAGCGGTGGAGCCGGTGGGAGTGGCGACGATGAGCCCGTCGGCCCGGTAGGTGGCGAACTCGGTGTCGTCGATGACGACGCTGAGGCTGACCAGACGGGTGCTGTCCACCTTCTCGACGACTACGTCGTTGATTCCGCTGGCTGACACTCCACCGACGGATGCTGCGACGGTGAGCCGCTCCTCGACCTCGTAGTCACCCGACGTGAGCCGTTTCACCACGGTGGCGAGGTCGTCGGGATCGGCCTCGGTCAGGAAGCCGAGCGTGCCCAGATTGAACCCGAGGACGGGCACATCCCAGGCAATCCCGCTCTTGACCGCGGCCAGCATGGTGCCGTCTCCACCGACGGCCAGCACCATGTCGGGAGGTACCTTCGGGTCTTTGACGACTTCGCCGCCGTTCTCCGCGATCTCTCGATCGAGACGATCTGCGAACTGCTCCATGGCGGGACGGCCGAACCGGACGTGGAGGGCGAACTTCACCGATTCTCCGTTTCGTCCAGGATCTCGCTCAGGAGCGCCACCAGGTCGGCGGCGGGCTGGGGCAGTTCGGCCGGGTCGAGGGTTTCGAGCTTCTCCAGAGCCTTCTCGATGTCGTCGATCTGTTGAGGAGAGAGATCCATGTCGTCCCGATTATGACTGCTGAGAGGGCCGGAGAACCAGATCTACGGCAGCGGGGAAATCTTCGACCACGTGATCGGCCCCGGCCTCTCTGGCGGATTCCCGTCCGGTGATGCCGGTGAGCACGAGTATCGATCGCCAATCGCCCTCCCCGGCGGCCAGGGCGATGTCGGTGTCGGCGCGATCCCCGATGATCCATGTCGGGCCGTCGAGCTTCGACCTGATCAGCTCTCTCATCGCCGGGTTGGGCTTGCCCGCTACCTCCGGCTCGGTCGCCGACGACGCCGCGATCGCGGCCACGATCGCACCGCAGCCCGGGGCCAGCCCGTCCTCGGTGGGAAAGCTGGTGTCGTCGTTGGTGGCGATGAAACGGGCACCGTTCAGGATGGCCTGCATGGCCTCGGTGAGCAGTTGGTAGGTCAGGGACCTTGTGAGCCCGACCACCACGGAGTGGGCCGCGGTGGGGTCGTCGGTGAGCTCGAGGCCGTGTGCGGTGATCGAATCACGCAATCCGACCTCTCCCACCACGAACACCGGGCCGTCGGCGGGCCCGAGCATGGTCATCGCAGCTTGGGACGAGGTGAGGATCTGGTCGCCTGACACCTCGACTCCGGTCACCTCGGTGACCTTGGCCGCGGTAGCTTCGGGGGTCCGCGTCGAGTTGTTGGTGATGAAGAACACCCTGAAATCGGAGTCGAGCAGACGCCTCAGGGCGTCGGGGACGCCGGGGAGGGCAGTCCCGCCCCTGTAGATCACGCCGTCGAGATCGCAGAGGACGTTCAAGGGCCGACGAATCGACGAAAGATCTCCTGATAGAGCGTCGTGGTCCGCTCCAGGGAGTCGACCGAGACCCGCTCGTCGTGGCCGTGGAAGAGGGCGAGCATCTCGGAGAAGTCCATCCGGTCGTCGTAGAGACCCACTCCGTAGGCGACCGTCCCCTGCTTTCTCCAGAACCGGGCGTCGGTGGCCACGTTCATCATCATCGGCAGGAGACGGCGATGACCCTCCAGATCCTCGACACAGTCGGCGATCGTCTCCCAGAATGGGTTTCCCGTCGGGCTCAGTGTCGCTTCGAAGTCCTGGATCGGCTCGATGTCGATGTCGTCGCGGGCGTTCCCCATCGCCTTGAACAGGAATGAGTCGATGAACGACCGATCGATCCCGGGAAGGGCCCGCACATCGATCTGGCTGTTCGCCTGGCTGGCGATGACATTGGCTTTCACCCCGGCTCTCATCATGTTCGGTGAGACGGTGAGATGAGTGACGGCGTGGGCGTAGCGGGCGAAGAGAGGGTCCTCGACCGCGAACGAGTCGAGAGCATCGTCGATCCGGTCGGGGTCGACCAGTGCGTCCTTGAGCTCGTCGGGCAAGTCGAGCGAGGCGACGAAGTCCCGCCACTCGTGGGTGATCACCACCGGCATGGGCTCGTTGAACACCCCGTGCACCGCCTCCACCATCTTGCGCATGGCGTTGTCCGCACCGAAGGGCGCCGAACCGTGACCCGGAGTGCCCACGGAACGCAGCATCGACCAAAACGCACCCTTCTCACCGGTGGCGACCGGGACGGCCGGCTCGCCCGCATAGGAGACCGGCGGATAGGCGACCTCTGTCAGCATGTAGTCGACATGCGCCTGGTCCCAGCGCTCCTCGGTGAACGGATGAGCCCCGAAGCGGCCGCCTGCTTCCTCGTCGGCGAGGGCGATGAAGAGCAGGTCTCCCCTGGGTTGGATCTCTCCGGTGATGTAGGGGCGGGCGGCGACAGCCATCGCTGCGGTGACGTTCAGCATGTCCACCGCTCCCCTGCCGTAGATGAACCCGTCGACGATCTCGGCTCCGAACGGATCCTGGGTCCAGCCGGCGGCTTCGACCGGGACCACGTCGATGTGCGGGGAGAGCCCGAGAGACGGCGCTTCCGGGTCCGAACCGGAGATCCGGTAGTAGAGGGACTGGCGGCCCGGATACGGCTCGAAGACCTCGCCGGGGACACCGAAGAACTCGCGAAGGGTCTCCACCGAGCGGTACTCGTGGCCGCTCTCGGGAGTCCCGTCGTTCACGCACTGGTTACGGATCAGCTGCTGGAGGAGCAGCACCAACTCGCTGTTCATGAGCGCAGGGTATCCAGGAGCTCGTACATGGTTGGCGTCAGTTGATAGTTATCCAGATCATCGAGGGGCACCCATAGGACCTCGTCGGCATCGTCGGCAGCACGCAGGTCACCCCCAACCGGGCGCCCGGAGAAGTCGATGAGGACCAGATGATGGTCTGGGTCGATGTGTTCCCCGACCCAGACCACATCGTCGATCTCGACGTCCAGCCCGGTCTCCTCATAGGCCTCGCGGCGGGCGGCGTCCCGCAGGGTCTCGCCAGCCATGACCTTGCCCCCGGGGACCGCCCACAGCCCTCGCCCCGGTTGGCGTCCCCTCCTGATCAGGAGGATGTTCCCGTTCTCGATGACCACCACCCCGACTCCCACCACGGGCCCGCCTGTCCCGCCGTCAGGCGACGGAGGGGGGGCCGGGGGCCCGGTTTCCTCCCCCAGCGAAGCGTTGGGGGAGGTGTCGCCGTCAGGCGACGGAGGGGGTTCATTGACGTTCATCGTCGTGGTGCATGATGATCGATCGCGCCGAGAATCCCCCGGCTTCGAAGAAGTTCTTGGCGAGACGGTGCCCCGGAAGGACATGGGCGTCGAACTTGGTGATTCCACGTTCCCTGAGGACCCGAAGCGCCAACTCCCGCATCTCCTCGCCTAGAGCCACTTCACGCGCTTCCTGGTCGACGTAGATGAGCTTGATCGAGCCCACCAACTCGCCATCGGCCTGGGCGAGGAGGCGCTCCACGCGTGCCATCAGGAATCCGAACGGATAGCCCTCTATCTCTCCGATGACGACGATCGTGCCCGGCGCGTCCAGCGCGTCACGAAACGATTCGGTGACCGGCTCGTCGAGCCCGTCGGCGACCGGCCACATGGTGTGGAGGGACTCCATCTCGCGTTCGAGGGAGCGGTACATCGTCTCCAGGGCGGCGATGTCCGCCTCCCCGGCGGAACGAGCCGAGACCTTCATCAACGCCTCGATCCGAACTTGCGCCCCAACCCCCAGATGGTGACCAGCCTCATCGCCTCGAGGACGATCGGAAGACCCATCTTGGACGTTCCCCTGGTGCGGTCTCTGAAGCTGATGGGCACCTCGACGACGTTCAGCCCACCCCGATGGGCCCTCCAAGCCATCTCGACCTGGAATCCGTAGCCGGAGGCTTCCGCCTCCCGGTATGGGAGCTTACGTAACGCCTCGGCGGTGAACGCACGGAAGCCGGCGGTGGCGTCTCGGGTCGGGATGCCGAGCATCGTCCGTGCGTAGAGATTGCCGCCCCGGGAGATCATCCGACGGTGAAAAGGCCAATCGGGAGTGGCCCCTCCGGGCACATAGCGCGAACCTATTGCCACGTCGGCCCCGTCGTCGAGCGCCGCCACCAGACGGGGCAGGTCGGCGGGGTCGTGAGAGAAGTCGGCGTCCATCTCGATGACGATGTCCGCCCCTTCCGCGAGGGCTCGGTCGAATCCTGCGGCGTAGGCCGGGCCAAGTCCAGTCTTGGCCTCCCGATGCAGCACAGTGATCTCCGGCACGTCGGCGGCGAGACTCTCGGCGAGACGCCCGGTCCCATCGGGTGAGTTGTCATCGATGATCAGCAGCCGATAGCCATGGGCCACTATCTCGGGGGCGATGAGGGGGAGGTTCTCCAGCTCGTTGTAGGTCGGGAGAGTGACGACGACCTTGTCAATCGACACAGTCGAAGCAGATCATCTTGCGCTTGTTGGCGAGCTGGCTCGTCCGCTTCACCATGAAGCACGACTGGCAGACGAATTCGTCGTCCTTCTGGCTCTGAGCGTCGACGTTGAGGGTCAGCTCCTCGCGTCTCATCGCGCGTAGCTCGGCAACCTCGTCTACGAGCATGGCCTCGTTCGCCTCCTCGTCGAGCAGCTGGAGTTCCTGGTTCTCCAGCTCTTCGAGGGCCTCGGCGGTCTCGTCGTCGTGGTCGTCTTCTTCGTCTTCGTCCTCGACTTTTTCGTCTTCGAGCTCGACGTCCTCTGCGACCAGGTCGTCCTCTTCCTCGAACTCGTCGTCGTCGAGCCCGCTGGTCAGATCGTCCTCGTCCAGGTCCTCGTCTAGCGTCTCTTCGTCGATGTCATCGACATCTTCGAGATCCTCGATCTCTTCGAGCTCTTCTTCAGCTGTTGGTGCGTCTTTTTCCGCCATCTCCAAGCTTTCCTGCCCCGCGCGGCGCGGGAGTATGGCACATTCCTCAGATTTTGAGGCGTAGTGCCGCGGGCAGAACGCGCCCCGACACCGGCGTATTCCCGACATAGTCCCCGTCGGCCTCCAGGGGCCAGGGAACGTCGGTCGTGATGGTGAAGGTGGCCGCGGAGAACCTGCGCACCGCCCGATCGGTGAGGTGGTTTCCCCTGATGATCTTGGGCACGAGAGCGGGAGCACGTGGCTTGGAGCAGTTGATCACCTGCATGTCGAGCACCCCGTCCACCAGAGTCGCTCGGGGAGCCACGTTCCAGCCACCGGCGAAGAACTGGGCGTTGGCCATGATCACGGCGAGGGCATCCGACTCGTAGGTGCGACGTTCGGTCTCGACGCTGACGCGGGTCCTGGGGAACCTGGGCAGCCGGGCGGCAAAGGCGACCGGATAGCGCGACGATCCGAGGCTCCTGCCGAACCGGGCGGCGGTCTCCGCCGCGGCGGCGCCCACTCCCACCTGGGCGACGTTCACGAAGTACCTGCTCCCCCAACTCCCCTCGAGGACCGCCACATCGATGGGGTAGACATCGTCCGTGGCCAGATGCCGTGCGGCTCCGGCCAGGTCCTGAGGGATCCCGAAGGTGCGTAACAGATCGCACCCGGTCCCCGTGGGGAGCAGAGCTACCACCGGCAGTTCCGTGTGGCCGGTGCCGAGCAGCGCGTTGGCGGCGAGGTTCATGGTGCCGTCTCCACCGGCCACGGCGAGGTGGGTGACTCCGTCGAGCGCTGCCGCCCTGATCACGTCTTCTGCCTCTGTCCGCGTGGTGGGCACCTCAATGACGGCCTCCACTCCTGCCGCGCTCAGGGCAGAGCGCATGGCCTCGAGCCGTATTGGAATTCGACCGGCCGCCCGATTGACCACGACCGTCCACTTGGCCATCACAGGCTCGCCATGTGAGAGACCACTACCCGACTCCCTGTGCAGCCACCACCCCACGGTCGACGGCACGCAACGCGGCGTCGGTGTCCTCACGCATCTCCGGTGCCGCCTCGCGGAGCTGACGGAGAAGGTCGGCGAGCTGCCTGCTCACCCTGACGAAATCCCCCGGTGCCATGGCCCGAGCGGTCAAGTCGTCGAACGAGGCACCTTCGGCCCACTCGTGCGCCACCCGGCCGAACCCGGGGTCCGGTCGTCGCATCGGTGACAGGCGATGTTCGGTCTCCATCCGGTTCAGGGTCTTCCAGAGCTCTTCCACTTGCTCCCATCGCTCCTCGAGGTTCTCAGTCGGCCAGTCTGGTGTGGACACGTTGTCCGACCGCGGCTCATACACGAAGACCGAGATCAGGGCCACCAGTTCGGGCATTTCGAGACCGTACAGAAGGCCTCTCTCCAACGCTTCGGTGACCAGCAGGTCGACTTCGTTGTACACCCGGCGGAGCCGCGTCCCGCGTGGGGTGAGGCTCCATCCATCGAGATAGTCGAGATGGTCGAGGAGTTGCTTGATGGCGACGAACTCTTCCACCAGCCCGAAACCTGTGGCCCGCCTCATCGTCCGATGCTGTTCGAGCCGGGCACGGAGACGTCGCGCTCGGCGCAGGGCCGAGACGTGATGCGCGGCGTCGGGGCACTCCGCTACCGGATGGTCGACGGTGAGGTGCGCTCGGGGCTTGCGGTCGCTCCGGCCAGGGGGCACCTTCCGCAGCATGCGCAGCGTCTCCTGGATGAACCTGCGGTCGCGGGGGCGAAACGGCCTCGGCAACTCCAGGTGCCCCACCTTCTCGCTCTCGTCGGGGATCTGGCGATATCCCAGCGTCGACACCCGGCCCGACGTGGACAACACCAGGTAGCGAGCCCCGCCGTTCTTCGAGGAGAGACGTTTCAGGACCACGTAGCGACCGTCGCGGGCTCCACCCTTGACATCGACGACCACGCCCGGTCCCAGCAAGGAGGCGATTCCATCCCTGCGGTGGGTCTCGGGGGCGGCCTCGACCATGGCGAGATACTGCTCGACGTCGCCCCGCTCGCAAAGTGCCTGGCTCTCCTCCTTCTCCAACTGATGCTCGAGTGCCTCGATACGCTCACCCGCCTCTGCTTGGTGGTCGTCGCGCTGAAAGGCGGCGAACGACGACCTGAGCAGTTGCATCGCCTTCTCCTCGTCGTAATTGGCTACCAGGTTGGCGGTCATGTTGTAGGTGGGGCGGAAGCTGGAGCGGAGCTCGTGAGCGCCCACCGAGGCGATCTCGGTGACCTGTCGGAACTTGATGAACGGTGAGTGGAGGACGATCCCGAACCCCTCGACGTCGATCCCCCGGCGACCCGCCCTCCCGGTGAGCTGGGTGTAGTCCCCGGGCTGGAGCAGCTCGTGGGATTCTCCGTTGAACTTGCTCAAGTTCTCGATCACCACCGACCGCGCCGGCATGTTGATGCCCAATGCCAGAGTCTCGGTGGCGAACACCACTCTGATCAGCCCCCGCTTGAACAGCTCCTCGACCGTCTCTTTGAACGCAGGGACCAACCCGGCATGGTGGGCGGCCACCCCGGCTTCGAGGGAGGAGAGCCACCTGTCGTATCCCAGCACGGTCAGGTCGTCATCGCCGAGATGGGCCGTCCGCTCCTCGACGATCTGGCGAATCACCCGCCGGTCTTCGGAGTCGGTGAGCCGCACTCCGGCGTCAGCCAGCCGGTGGGAGGCGGCATCACACCCTGCCCGGGAGAAGATGAAATAGATGGCGGGCAGCATCTTGGAGCGCTCCAACTCTTCCACGGCCACGAAGCGGTTCGGGGTCTGGTAACGCTTCCGTCGACCCCGCTCCAGACCCAGCATGTGCTCCAGGCGCGGGTTGGGGCGTCGGCGCCCCTCCCGTTCCACGAACGTGGGGAGGAGGTGGACGTTGCGCTCCCCCGACCGCTCCTTGATCATGTACATCGACTCCAACGGCACCGGTCTCACGTCGCTGGCGATGAGCTCGGTCGGGCCCCGCCTCTCCTCGATCCAGTCGGCGAACTGGCGGTTGTTCGAGATCGTCGCCGACAGGCACACGAACCGGACATGGGGCGGGCAGTGGATTATGACCTCCTCCCAGGCCGCCCCTCGGGATCGGTCTTGCAGGTAGTGGGCCTCGTCGAGGATGACGGTCGATACGTCGTCGAGACGATCGGCGTCGGCATAGATCATGTTCCTCAGCACCTCGAGCGTGGCCACGATCACCGGTGCCCCCGGGTTGACCACGTTGTCACCGGTGAGCAGCCCCACCTGGTCGGAACGGTAGGCCGCCGAGAGATCCGCGAACTTCTGATTGGAGAGTGCCTTGATCGGGGTGGTATAGAACACCCTGTGTCCCCCGGCGCGGGCGAGGTACGTCGCCGCCTCAGCCACCAGTGTCTTGCCGGCACCGGTCGGGACCGTGACCACGACGGACTTCCCGGCGGCGATGGCCTCTGCTGCCTCACGCTGGAAGTCGTCGGGGTCGAAGTCGTAGCGGCGCCAGAAGTCCTCGAGGCTCATTTCCTGAGGACCAGTCTCACCAGCCAGTAGGTCACCTCATACATGAGATAGAGGGGAACAGACAGGACGGCGAGAGTCAGGATGTCGCCGGTAGGCGTGATCACGGCCGCTCCGATGACGACGAGGAGCACCGCCCATTGCCTCCCGCGGGCGAGTTGCTCGGATGAGACCAGCCCGGCAGCGGCGGCGGCGAACAGGAACACCGGGTAGAGAAAGGCGAGTCCAAAGCCCAGCAGGAACCTGATGACAAACGAGTAGTACTCGCCGATCTGGAGGTTGTTCTCGACGTTGGGGAAGATCGAGAGGAGGAACTCGAGGCCCCGGGGGAGGACGAAATAACCGAAGGTGACCCCAGCGACGAAGAGGACCGCGAGAGCGGCGACGATGGGAATGGCCCATTTCTTCTCGCGCCCGGTCAGCGCCGGGGTCACGAATGCCCAGACCTGATAGAGGACCACCGGGCTGGCCACCACCAAACCGCCGAAGAGGATGATCCTCATCAGCACCCCCCACTCCTCGCCCACGCGCAGAGCCTGGAACTGGTTGTCCGGGGCGGCGGCGTAGAACGGCGCCTCGAGGACATCGCGGAGGACGTCGGTGAAGAAGAACGCGACCGCCGCCCCGGCGAACACTCCCAGGGCGGCCTTGACGATTCGCCACCTCAACTCGTTGAGATGCGAGAGGACGGACTGGGGGTTGTCAGTCACTCTTGGCGCTCATCCGGAGAGGCGTCGTCGGAGGTGTCGCCCGTGTCGCCGCCGGGCGACGGAGGGGGTGAGGCCGAAGGCCCAGTCTCCTCCTCCAGCGAAGCGTTGGGGGAGGTGTCGCCGCCGGGCGACGGAGGGGGTGAGGCCGAAGGCCGATCGGCGGAGCCGGGGAGGGGGTCATCGCCCTCGCTCGTCTCCTCCTCGGCCGTCTGATTCATCTCCTCGAGGTCGCGCATCGCGTCTTCGGGTGTCGGGCCCGACACCGGCTTGGGCCCTTTCCACTCCCGACCCTTGGGCCCGAATCCGCTCATCTCGTCACGGATCTCTGTGAACGGCTTCTTCACCTCGTCCATCGGAGCCTTGAGCTCTCTGCCCATTTCCTTGATGTCGTCGACCTCCGCCTGGAGCCCCCTGGTGATCTCTCTGGCCGCGGCGCGCAGCTCCGTCGTCCAACGCCCCATCCTGCGGGCCATGTCGGGAAGACGCTTGGGCCCCAGCACGACGAGTGCGAGGAGGAGGATCACGATGATCTCACCGGTCTGCAGCATGAGGCGATGCTAAATGCTCGCCCTTTGATAAGGAGCAGGAGTTCGGTTCGCCTGACTTCACAAGCCGGCCCGCCGGGGCACGGTCGAAGTCGGCTCGCCATAGAGCGGGCGCGGCAGCAGCGGGGCGACCGGCGTCTGTCCGACCGACTTCAGCAGATCAAGAGCGCCAGATCGACGTATGACCCCGGCAGCGCGAAGGCCTACAAACGAAGGGAGGCAACTCGGTCGAAGGCGGCTCGCCATCGCGGCCGCAATAAAGAAGGTGGCGACCGCCCGGATCGCCACCTTCTCAGCGGAGCACCGTCCCCCAGGCGCTCAACCCTTGTCTCGTTTCGTCAGCCGGCCAGGAGTCGGAGCGGATCCGGCTCGGTCTCCAGGGCGGCCATGAAAGCGTCGATCTCCTCTTCGGTGATCGGATCGGGGTTGATGACCTCGAAATGGACACCCGTAGCGAGCAGGACACTGACGACTCGGGAGTTGGCGGGTCGTCTCTGCTCCGACGTGCAACTCGGACATTTGAAGCAGTAGTCACCCTCCCTACCACCCGGACGAAGCTCGAGGGCTACATCGCGGGGTGTCAGGTGAATATCGCCACAACGATTGCACGTTGTCTTGATGGTGGTCATCTCTTGGTCTCCGGTCTCCGCATTCGGTAGTCAGGAGATCGGCAGGTGACGCTCGAAACTGAAGTGCTGACCCGTAGGTCTTTCGACCCTATCGATATCTGGCCAAGACCATCCGCCCGATCTCGGCCAGTCGAGCGGCGACCGCGGGCCCTTCGACGAGCTTTCCCTCGGCACCGAGCCGGAGCAACAGCCGCGCCGGCACCTCGGCATCTGGCGAGTGGAAACGGATCCTCGTCGTCCGGGAAGACTCCCTCACCACCTCCACCGGGTAGTACTCGAGCACCCAACGTGCCGACTGCTTCAAGTCGATGATGCAGGTGATGTCGTCCCTGGACGGGGAGTAGCCGACGCGGGGCTCCGGCACAGACTCGGGCCGCTCGAACACCTCGTCCAGGACTTCGAGCTCTTTGATGCGATCGACGCGGAACGTCCGCTGTCCTTCGACGAGCCGGCAATGGCCGAACAGATACCAGCGGCCCAGCGTCGTGAACACCGACCACGGCTCCACTTCGCGTTCTGTGGTCTCCTCCTTGCCCACCGAGCGGTAGACCATCCGCACCACCCTGCGCTCGGCGGCGGCATCGCGCAGGACCCCCACGTGTCGCGATTGGTCGAGGACGTCGACGGCGAGGGAGGAATCGGCGTCGGGCATCACCACCTTGCTCAGCTTCTCGACGGCCGACTCGAGGGCAGGGCTCCCCTCTCCGGAGCCGATGACGGTCATCCCGGCAGCGAGGAGACCGAGGGCCTCGCTGGGAGTGAGCCGCGGCGCCTTGGCGAAGAATTCGGCGGCGTCGATGATGACCTCGTCCTCGTCGAGGTAGGCCTCCATCAGGTCCCCGGGCCCGTAACCGGGGAGGCCGCAGACGAAGATCGTGTTCAGGTCCTTGGTCAGTTGTTCCTGGGTGTACCCGAAACGTTCCATGACCTCGCCGACGTCGACGGCCTGGCGATCGAGCACGTACGGGATCAGCGCCAGGATCCTCGAGAGTCGGGAGACGGTGCGCGAGCTGGTCACTCCAACTGCTCCATCGCCTCTGTCACGCGGGAGGCCAGGGCTTCCCGCATCTCGGGTGGCTCCAGCACCTCGGCGGAGGCTCCGAAGCTGAGCACCCACCCGACGAAGGCGTCCCGGTTGGCGACCGGGACCGTGGCGACCAGGTCCTCGTCCTTCGGCTCTGCCAACCCGAGGCTGCGGGCCGCCCACCAGGCCACCTCGCCATCGAACTTCACAGTGGCCTGGATCTCGGGGTCGGTCCCTGCCTCCCAGGGCTGGCTGTCGACGACCGCGCGGATGTCGAAGTCCTTCGGTTTGTCGAAGGCGTCCGGCTCCATCCCGACCTCGAGGTCCTCGATCCGGTCGACCCGATACATTCTCTCTCCGTCGGGCGTGTTGCCCACCAGATACCAGTGGCCGCGTCGATGGGCGATGCCGTAAGGCTCCACCGGTCGTTGGTGGCCGCGGTAGGTGAACCGGATCTTCCGACGCTCGGTGACGGCGGCGAACAACTCGCCGAGCACTTCGACGTCCTCGCCGAGATCGGCGCCCAGCGGCTCGATCCCGTCGCCTCGCTCCATGCCGCCGAGCTTGATGATCGCACCGACGCCGGCCTCGGTGCCTCCGAGACGAACCAGACGGCCGGCGACGGAGAGGGCGAGACGTTCCTCTTGGGTCAGCTTCGGGTCGGGTACCGCGTACTCGTCGGGATCGACCGTGTAACCCTCGTCGATCTCCCAGACGTCCATGGCCTCGAGTTTGAGGGGCACCCCGAGCCGGCGCAGCACCTGCTTGTCACGTTCGAACATGCGATGGAACGCCTCGTCGTTCTGGTCGGCGTAGCCGTGGACCGTGTTGCGGACGTCGTTGGACGTGACCGGTGTCGGCGACTCGAGGAGATAGATGAGCAGGTTGAGCACCCGCTCCACCACATTCTGCATGATCGACCCCACGTTATTGCCCCGACTACCGCGAAGCGCCTCGTCTCAGAGGCTGGCTATCAGTTTGTCTACTCGTTCGTCTTCGGATTTGAAGGGGTCCTTGCACATCACGGTGCGCTGGGCCTGGTCGTTGAGCTTGAGATGGACCCAGTCGACGGTGAAGTCGCGCTTGCGCGCCTTCGCCGCCTTGATAAAGGCCCCGCGTAGCCGGGCCCGCGTCGTCTGCGGCGGCCGCACCACCGCGTCGGCCACCTTCTCGTCGGTGACCACCCGGTCGGTCAGCCCGGCGTTCTCCATCATGTAGTAGAGCCCCCTGGTCCGGTCGACGTCGTGATAGGCGAGGTCCATCATCGACATCCTCGGGTCGGAGAGAGGTATGCCACGTTTTTCCGAATAGCGGTCTAGGAGCTTGTACTTCATCACCCAGTCGACCTCACGATCCAGTGTCATCGGGTCTTTCTCCAAACCGGTGAGCAGGTGCTCCCAGCGATCCACCGCCGCCTGCACCTGCGGAGGGAAGCCGGGGCTGCGAGCAAAGCGCATGGCTCGGTCGAGGTACTCCCACTGGATATCGAGGGCGCTCAATTCGCGTCCGTTGGCGAGACGGAGCTTGCGGGTGCAGGTCGTGTCGTGGGACACCTCCCTGATTGCCCGGATCGGGTTTTCCAGCGTGAGGTCCCTGAACACCACGTCCCGCTCGATCATCTGGAGCAGCGCCACCATCGTCCCCACCTTCACGTAGGTGGCGTACTCGCTCATGTTGGAGTCGCCGGCGATGACATGGAGACGCCGATATCGCTCGGCGTCGGCGTGAGGCTCGTCGCGGGTGTTGATGATGGGCCGGGATCGGGTGGTGGCCGAGGACACTCCTTCCCAGATGTGATCGGCGCGCTGGGCCACGGTGTATCCGGTACCGCGCGGGGTCTGGGTCAGCTTTCCCGCCCCGACGTAGATCTGACGGGTGACCAGGAACGGGATGAGGACGTCGACGGTGCGGTGGAAGTCCTTGTGCCGGCTGACCAGGTAGTTCTCGTGGCAGCCATAGGAGTTGCCGGCGCTGTCGGTGTTGTTCTTGAACACGTAGATCACGCCGCGGATCCCCTCCTCCTCGAGCCGCTCCTCCGCCCCGGACACCAGACCCTCGAGGATGCGCTCCCCTGCCTTGTCGTGGGCGACCACGTCCTCGATGCTGTCACATTCGGGTGTGGCGTACTCGGGGTGGGAGCCGACGTCCAGATAGAGACGGGCTCCGTTCTCGAGGAACACGTTCGACGAGCGGCCCCATGAAACGACTCGGCGAAACAGGTATCGGGCGACTTCGTCGGGGCTCAACCGACGCTGACCGCGCAGGGTGCAAGTGACACCGTATTCGTTTTCCAACCCGAAGATCCTGCGGTCCATGGGCTCAGGCTAAACCGGACCGGCGGCTCTACTCGGTCTCGAGCTCTCCCGGTGCCAGCCGCCGGAAGGCGCGTCGCCCATTTCCGCTCTCGAGCACCGCTACCTCCCAGCCTTCCGACTCTCTGCCTTCGGCCCGGTTGAAAGCCTCCATGCACACCGAGAAAGCCTGCTGAAGGCTCATGTCCTCATTCCAGAGCTCTCCGAGGGCTTCGGCCAACTGCTCTGCCTTGCCTCCGATGGCCACATACTTCCGTTCGTCGTAGAGAGTCCCGTCATAAGTGATCCGAAAGAGACGATGCTCGCTGCCGTCTTCGGAGATCTCGGCAAGCAGGATCTCGACCTCATATGGCTTCGGGTCACGAATGAAGATGACACCGAGTGTCTGCGAGAACGCGGTGGCGAGACCCATCGCGGTGACGTCGTCACGGGCGTACAGATAGCCCATCAGGTCGGCCTGACGTATCCCGGCCTTGCGCAGGGTCTCGAACTCGTTGTACCGACCGACGCCGGCGAAGGCGATGCGGTCGTAGACCTCCGAGATCTTGTGGAGTGCGGTCGAAGGGTTCTCGGCCAAGATCAACACCCCGTCGGCGTAGTCGACGGCCACGATCGAACGTCCCCGGGCGATCCCCTTCTTGGCGAACTCGGCCTTGTCGCGTACGAGTTGCTCGGGTGCAACGTAGAAGGGAATGCTCATCGCACGTTCTCCACGGCATCCGCGGCCAGCGGGAAGATGGTCTCGTCCGGCACCTCCACCACACCGTGTGCCTCGATGCGCACCACATTGGGGAGGATCCCCCGCATGAGGTCGGGCGCACCCGTGCCGGTGTCCTCCGACGATGCCGCCACGAGTGCGTTCACGGCGAGCGCCATCGCGGCCTCGGGGGTCATATCGTCTTCGTAGGCCGTGCGCAGGTAGGACTTGGCGAGGCGCGCGCCCGACCCCGTGCTGCCGAAGTCGGTCTCCTCGTAGCGCCCGCCCACGACATCGAAGGTGTACACCCGCCCGCGCCCCTCCTTGTCGTCATAGCCGGCGAAGATGGGCACGACTACGAGGCCCTGGAACGCCATCGGAAGCTGGCCACGCACCAGCCTGGCGAGGAAGGAGGCCTTTCCTTCCAATGAGAGCCTGATTCCCTCGATCTTCTCGTAGTGCTCCAGCTCGACCTGGAACAGCTTGACCATGTCCATCGCCAGGCCGGCGACTCCGGCGATGGCGACTGCGGAATAGCCGTCCGCCGGGAACACCTTACGGATGCGGCGATGAGCCACCAGATGACCTTCCGTGGCACGCCGATCGCCGGCCATCACCACACCACCCCTATGGCGGAGTGCGAGGACCGTGGTGCCCTCAGGCACCGACACCGAGCTGGCTCCCGGTGGGATGGTGACCTCGGGCGCAGCGCCCATCCACTGCAGCAGATCGGTGAAGCTGGAGCCTGGTACCGGGGCGTCGAGTGGCAGAGGGCCCTTGGGCTTCTCTGTCACTGGCCGCCCTTCTGGACGTAGTTCTTGACGAACTCCTCGGCGTTCTCCTCGAGGACCTCGTCGATCTCGTCGAGGAGATCGTCCAGGGCGTCCAGATCGGCCTCCGATTCGACGGACTCGGTGACCTGGTCTTCGGTCTCTTCCTTGCGGCGGCCCTCCGCCTGGCTGCGTTCTCTATCTGACATCTAGTTGCTCATCCTTCCAATCGCTGCAGCAGGTCTGCGGCGTCTTCGGCGTTGTCGAGGAGCTCGCCCACCAGGCTGATATCCCCGCGCAACGGCTCCATCATAGGAACACGTTTGAGGTGCGATTCGCCGATGTCAAATACCAGCGAGTCCCAGTTGGCGGCCACCAGAGAGTCGGAGAACTCGCTGACACATCTGCCACGGAAGTAGGCCCGGGTCCGGGTCGGTGGCGCGGAGACCGCCTCGAGTATCTCGTCGTCGGTGAAAAGCCGCCGCATCGACCCTCGGGCCGCCAGACGGTTGTAGAGCCCTCGCTCGGGGTCGACGTCGTGATACTGCAGATCGAGGGCGCGCAGCTTGTTGTTGCCCCACTGCAGCCCGTCGCGGGACACATACCCTTCGAGCAGTCGCTGCTTCGCCACCCAGTCGAGAGTGTCACTGAGCTGGGAGGGGTCGGTGGAGAGCAGGTTCAGCGTGCGCTCCCACTCCTCGATGACCCGCCCCCACACCGGGTCGTCGAGCTCCTTCTCCACGTATTTGGCCAGCCACTCGAGGTATCGGCCCTGCAGCTCGAGCGCGGTGGCCGTGCCTCCCCCGTCGAGCTCCAGCGGGCGGCCCAGGCTGAGGTCGTGGCTCACCTGCCAGCAGGCCTCCACCGGGTCGAAGAGATCGAGCGAATCGGGGATTCCCCCGTCCTCGAGTGCGGCGAGCATCAGGGCGGTGGAGCCCAGCTTGAGGAAGTTCTGATATTCGGAGAGGTTGGCGTCGCCGATGATCACATGGAGACGGCGATATCGGGAGGGGTCGCCGTGGGGCTCGTCGCGAGTGTTGATGATCGGGCGTTTCAGCGTGGTCTCGAGACCGACCTCCTCCTCGAAGAAGTCGGCCCTCTGGGTGATCTGGTAGTCGATGTCGGCCCGGTCGTTCTCCTTGCCGACCTTTCCCGCCCCGGTGAATATCTGTCTGGTGACCATGAAGGTCATGGCGTAGCGGATGACGTCGCCGAAGGGAGTCTCCCTGCTGAGCAGGTAGTTCTCGTGGGCGCCGTAGGAGTTTCCCTTCCCGTCCGAGTTGTTCTTGTACAGCGAAACCTGGCGACCGGCGGTCTCGCTGGCAGATCGAGCGGCACGATGCATGACCATCTCTCCGGCCTTGTCGTAGAGGGCGGCCTCGAGCGGGTCGTAAGTCTCCGGTGAGCTGTACTCGGGGTGGGCGTGGTCGACGTAGAGCCGGGCTCCGTTGGAGAGCACCGAATTGACCACGGCGCCCTCAGGGTCGATGAGGCCGTAGGTGTCGTGCCCGAATCCGCGCGCATCCCGTCCCGGCGACTCCTCTTCGTAGGACCACTGCACCTTGACCCGTGAACCCGGGTAGGAGTTGACGACCAGCGAGGAGGCGACTGCTGGGTTGAAGCCAGGGTCTCCCCGGACCACGATGCCGTACTCGGTCTCCGTCCCGAGCACCTTGTGTAGGGCCATCAGAGGTACTGGCCGCCCGCGACCTTCTCGATGAGACGACTCTCTTCGTCGCCTCCAACGAGCGTGCGCACATAGACGATCCGCTCACCCTTCTTGCCCGAGATCTTGGCCCAGTCGTCGGGATTGGTGGTGTTGGGCAGGTCTTCGTGCTCGCGGAATTCCTGTTTGATCGCTGCCGTGAGGTCGTCTTTGCGCACCCCGCCGGTGCCTCCGGCGATCTGGCGCTTGATGGCGTCCTTCTTGGCGCGGCGAACGATGTTCTCGATCATGGCGCCGCTGGCGAAATCCTTGAAGTAGAGGGTCTCCCGGTCGCCGTTGGCATAGGTGACCTCGAGGAACTCGTTGTCCTTGGACTCGGCGTACATGTCGGCGACCGTGACGTCGATCATCTCCTCGATGGCCGTGCCGGCGTCGACGCCGTTGGTCTCGTCGGGGTCGAGGGGGGTCTCATCGCTCAGGTAGATGCGGAAGATCTCCCGGGCCGCGGTGGGGTCGGGTCGGTTGATCTTGATTTTCACGTCGAGACGGCCCGGCCGGAGGATGGCAGGGTCGATGAGGTCTTCCCGGTTCGAGGCACCGATGACCACCACGTTCTTCAGCGATTCCACGCCGTCGAGCTCGGAGAGGAGTTGGGGCACGATCGTCGACTCGACGTCGGAGCTGATGCCGGTCCCCCTGGTGCGGAACAGCGAGTCCATCTCGTCGAAGAACACGATGACGGGTACGCCCTCATCCGACTTCTCCTTGGCCCGCTGGAAGATGAGGCGGATCTGGCGCTCGGTCTCGCCGACCCACTTGTTGAGCAGCTCCGGGCCTTTGATGTTGAGGAAGTAGGAGCGGACGTCGGGATTCCCGGTTCGCTCGGACACCTTCTTGGCCAGGCTGTTCGCCACCGCCTTGGCGATCAAGGTCTTGCCACAGCCGGGAGGGCCGTAGAGGAGGATGCCCTTCGGCGGCTCCAACTCGTACTCGCGGAAGAGATCCCGGTGTAGGTAGGGCAGCTCGACGGTGTCCCGGATCATCTCGATCTGGTCGGCGAGACCGCCGACGTCGTGGTAGGTGATGTCCGGCACTTCCTCGAGGACCAGCTCCTCCACCTCGGGGCGTTCCAGTTTCTCGAGGATGAGAGACGTCTTGGGGTCGATGCGGACGTAGTCGCCGGCGCGCAGCTTCACGTCGGCCATCACCTCGGAACGGTTGAGGACCCGCTCCTCGTCGGCATGGGCGATGACCAGGACGCGCCCGTCGTCCATGGTCTCTCTGACCCTGAGAACCTCACCGGCAGGCTCGAAGTAACGGATGTCGATAATGTTGAACGCCTCGTTGAGCAGGACTTCCTGGCCGACCTGGAGCTTCTTGACCTCGACCGACGGCTGCGCCGCCACCCGCAGTTTTCGGTTCCCGGTGAGGATGTCGACGGTCCCGTCGTCGCTGACATTGAGGACCGTCCCGAAGTTGTTGGGTGGCTGGGTCAGTTTTTCGACTTCCTCGCGCAGAACCCCGAGCTGCTCCCGGGACTCTTCGAGCAGAGCCGACAGCTTGTCGTTCTGGCCCACCACCCGATCGAGTCGCTCCTGAGCGCGGGCCAGCTCGGCCTCTAGCTCGTCGGTCCGGCCGGGGGCTTCGCGCAGACGACGGCGAAGGAAGGAGATCTCCTCCTCGAGCGCAGACACGACTTTGCGCAGCTGTGCGGCGTCTTCGTGCTTGCGTCCTTCGTCCACGGCTACCTCCTGGCGTTCGGTCGCCTTCGATCAGTATACGAACGACGAGGTTTAGTTCTCGGGGTTCGACTACGCATGTTCATCGGCAGTTTTTCGCATGAAGATGAGGAACCCGGTGTGCCCCACCATGGAGTGGTCGGGCCGCACGGAACGACCCTTGACGTTCCAATCGCGCATCAGGAACTCTTTGACTTCCACCTCCGCGAACCTTCCCGTCTCGCGGGCGGTCTCGACCAGGGTCTGCACTTGAGGCACCGTGGGAAGATACGAGCAGAGCACCCCGCCGTGCGGTTGGAATTCGGCCGCCGCCTCGACGGTGTGCCATGGCTCGGGCAGGTCGAGGACGATGCGCTCGGGCTCCACCTCCTCGACGACGTCGGACACGTCTCCTCCCACCCGCATCTCGACGTTCGCCGGCACTTCGCCGAACCAGCGCTCGAGGGTCTTGCGGGCGTGGTCGGCGTGGTCGTCTCTCTGCTCGACGGTGACCACCCGGCCTGAGGCACCCACTGCGCGAGCCAGCCCCATTGTGAGGGCCCCGGAGCCGGTGCCGGCCTCGAGGACGGTCATGCCGGGGGCGATGTCGGCGTAAACGAGGATCGGGCCCAGATCCTTGGGATAGACCACTTGGGCGCCTCTCTTCATCTTCAGGATGAAGTCGGCGAGACGGGGCCGGAGGAGAAGGAGTCGGGCGTTGCCGCTGGATTCCACCCAGGTGCCGTCCTCGGCTCCGATGAGGTCGTCGTGGGGCACCGACCCGTTGTGGAACTGGAAGGTTCGACCCGGTTCGAGTCTGAGAAGGAAGTGACGTCCCTTGCCGTCGATGAGTAGGGCGGGCTCTCCCTCGCTGAAGGGCATCAGAAGAGTGATATGGCGGCGACGGCAAGCGAGAGGATCATGGCGATCACCACGACCCAGATGACGACCTGCACGAGTTTCTTGTTCTGCATGGTGTTTTAATGAGATGACTCGACGACCACGGTAGACAAGATGGCATGGCTCACGAAGCGACTGATCAAACGACTCTTGGGTGACCCGACCAGCGAGGCCTATCGACGCTCGCTGCAGGGTCTCCGCGAGGGCGACCGCCGGCAGCTGACCATCGGCCTCGCCCTGGCCGCCTTCGCCTATCTCCGCTCCACCGGCCCCCGCAAGGAGCTCCTCTACCGCAAGACCGTCCCCAAAGGCTCCGCCCTCGTCATCCACCACCGCAAACGCGGCCGCCCCAAGCTAGAGATCCGAAAGCCCTGAACCGTTCTGTGAGGGTTTACCGCGCGTTACGCGCGGTAAACCCGCACAGAAGGGGTTCGAAGGGGGTTGAAACCGCCCCGACTACCCGCCATTTTCGGGATATGTGGAATGAGGGGAGGGTGCGGGCGATCGCCGCCACCCAGCACGGGTTGGTGCATCGACCCCAGGCGATGGCTCTCGGCGTCACCGACCACGAGATCCGGCGACGTCTGGCGTCGGAAAGGATTCAGCAACGACATCCGGGGGTCTACTACCTCGATTGTGTGGCACCCACCTGGAAGACGGAGGTTCTCGCTGGTGTCTTAGCCGCAGGTCCGGGAGCACTGGCCTCACATCGCACCGCCGCGGTACTTTGGGACTTCGACGCGGTCTACGGCCGAATGATCGAAGTGACTGTCCACTGGAACGGCGAGCCGGAGCCCGAGGGTGTGATCTTGCACCGAACACGGCGCCCCAACCCCGGAGTGGTGCTGGAAGGCATACCGATCACATCGCCGGAGAGAACACTGATGCAGATCGCCGCCTTCCTACCGGAGCGGACCCTCCACAAGGCCGCCAGGTCGGTGGTGAGCAAAGGCCTCAGCACTGTCGACAGGCTCGACGAGGGCATCGGTGTCTACGGTGGTCGGGGCGTGGCTGGCACGCGGGCCATGCGGCGTGTATTGCGTTGGGTCGCGGACGACAGATCGGGAAGCGTTCCGGAACTCGACCTGAGACACATAGTGATCGACGCCCCTGTCCCCGATCCAATCCAGCAACTGAGAATCGAGCTCCCAAATGGCGAGAACGCCTATCCGGACTTCGCCTGGGAGGACCGAATGAGGATCGTGGAGGTCGACGGGTTCGAGGCCCACAGCACCCCGGCGCAGCTCGAGCACGATCTGTGGAGGCAGAATCAACTCATGGAGTTGGGATGGGAGATCCGCAGGTTCACACCCGGCCAGATCAGGGACAGACCCGAGGAGGTGCGGGGCGAGATCGTCCGTTTTGTCAATCGACAACCATTCCGTGCGGGTTCGTAGCGCGTGACGCGCCACAAACCCTCACAGAACGGTGGTCAGACCCGGTAGACCTCGACCATGGTCTTGTTTCGGGAGCCGCGCCGGCGGCCGATGATGAACGCGCCCACCACGACCACCCCCACTGCGGCGGCAGTCAGGACGGCCTTGTTTCGGACGGACTCCTTGGTTTCGTCTACGGCGTCGACGAGTTGGCGGGCTTTCGCCTCGATGTCTTCCCTACTGACTGTCAACTGAGATCCTCCAGACGACGATTCCCGCCGCCCCGGCGGCGGCGATGGCGGTCAGCCCACGGGCCAGGACCACCCACCACTCCCCTTCGGGCAACAGCATGGTGAGGCCGTAGTAGAGCCCCCAGGCGAGACATACCGATCCGATACCCATGACCAGCGCTCCGCCGATCCCCATCCCGGCGTGCTTCCCGAGCTTCTTGGCCGGCTCCAGCGTCTCCTGGCGGAGGTACTCGCGCGACATCTCCACCAGTTCGGTGACGATCTGAGGGATCTCCTGTGGATTGGACATGAGCCACAGAATCTAACAACTGCTGGACACTCCGCTACCTGGAGTTATCGTGCGGGCCGGTGCACTTCGTGAAGTCGATGCGATCCCTGGGTCCCCGATACCTGGCCTTGTGGGTCGGTCAGACGATCAGCCAGTTCGGCAATTACATCGCCATCATCACCGTCCCGCTGCTGATCTTGCACATCCAGGAGGCGTCGGGAGACCTCAACACCCTCGACTTCGCCCTCGCCTACGCGGCGGACACCGCTCCAACCCTGTTCGTCGGCCTGATCGGAGGGGTTCTCCTCGACCGGATCCACCTGAGGCCGGTGATGATCGCCACCGATCTCCTACGCGCCTGCGCATTCTTCTATCTCGCCGCCGGGGTCGGCTCCTACGGCGTCGGCACCGTCTTCGCCATGGCCTTCATCGTCGGTTCGATGACGACGCTCTTCGACGCCGCTCTCTATGCGATGATCCCGGCCCTCGTCCCCAAGGAGCGGCTGTCGGACGCCAACTCGTTCGTCACCGCGTCGATCCAGGCCACCTTCGCCCTGGGACCGCTCATCGGCGGGCTGCTGACCTACATGTTCGCCACCCCCGCCGTCGGGCTCTTCGTGAACGGCCTCACCTTTGTCGCCTCGGCCTGGATGCTCAAATACGTCGGCAGAGTGGCGAACAAAGCGGCCACCACCCGCGACCGGCCCTCGATGTTCACCGAGTTCGTCGCCGGCCTCCGTCAGATATGGAGCGAGCCGCGTCTGCGGATTTCGACCATCTCGGCGGCGGTCCCCAACTTCGTCATGGGCTTCATGGAGGCCACTTTCGTCGTCCTCGCCACAGTCGTCCTCCAAACCGAAACCGAGGCCCAGATCGGGATCCTGTTCTTCTTCATGGGTTTCGGCGGTCTCGTCGGCGCACTGTTCGCCCCGACGGTGACCCGGGCCCTGGGCCTGGGACGCACCATGACCGGCGGCCTCGCCTTCGCCGGGGTGAGTCTCCTGATCGTGATGTTCACCACCTACGGCATCGGCGCGATGCTGTTCCTGGCCTTGTTCATGTTCGGGATCTCGGTGATCAACATCCCTCTGGCCACGATCCGCCAGATCTACGCCGGCGAGGAGATGCTGGGACGGGTGATTGCTGCCGCCCGCGCCATCGGCTGGGCCACCCTCCCCCTCGGTGCTCTGGTCGGCGGCTGGCTCGGCAACACCGAGGCCACCTACCCCTGGATCGCCCGCCTGTTCCCGCTGATCGCCATCGGCTGCGCCCTGTGGCTGTTCACCACGGTCATCTGGACCGACACCTACGGCCCCGAGTATCGGAAGGGCAGGCACCAGGCGCGGGATCCCGAGAAGGAAACGCCACCCGGTCTCTCACAGACACAGGGGGATGAGGTGTTGGCTGACGAGGTCAACGGGGACGACGCGCCTCACGAGCCCTGAGGGTCACGCCTCTCGCGCTAGTCCATCCGGCACTATCGAGGATGATTCTCGTGATGCGACTCTCTCCTGCCGAAGTATGGACATATGGATCCAGACCGCCCGCCGTTCTCGTCAGACCTCGGCTGCCACCAGTGCGGGAGCGAGCCGAGCTATCTCACCCCTCACGGGCTCCGCTGCCGGGAACACATCCTTCGGGATGGAGAGTGGGACGACTGGATCCCGCTGGCTCGCAAGCCGAGCCGGACGAGACAAGTCGACAGCGCACCGCCCGCCCGGACGGCGGCTCGGCCGGAACGCGTGTAACGGTGTCGACGCCCGCCGACGGCCGGTCGATTGGGGAGAGAGACCGGTCCTCGGTGGGGCCATCGCGGTCGGCGGTCGCCTAGGGTGCCCAGCGGCTGCAGCGGCCTCAAGTCCGAGGCTGTGCCGACCGAACACGAGGCATGAGCTCAGGCAAGAGGAAGACCCGAGAGGACCTGATCCAGGTCGAATACGACCTCTATACGGAAATGCTCATCGAGCGCAGGGCGAAACAGGAGGAGGACCCTCAGACGATCGCTCTCCGCCTGCTCGACCTCCGGTCGGCCGAGGACCTGATCAGTTTCGACGAGACGCTAACGCCCTCTGACATCGAGTCCGTGCTCCTGGTGGTTGCCGATCTACTCGACAGGGCTGTCGAGGAAACCGTTCGGGGGGCGAATCCGACCCGGCCCACCACTTGGGAGACGATCGAACTGGGAGATGGTTCGGTCAGGGTGCCTACCAGCGTCTCCCTACTCCTTCACATCGGTGAGAACCTCGACGTACCCATCTGGTTCCGCACCTGGTCCTCGAGCCCCGGGTACTCCCAGTACCTGCATGTCTACGCGCGCGCCAGCGACGCGGACGAGATCGAGGGATTCCTACCCGACCTCATCGCGACGGCCCGGTCGGAGATGAGCCCGTATCTGCGCCGGGTGGTCGAAGCTCAACTAGTCCATGGGAATCTCAAGCTGAGAGTGGTTCCCACACCCCTAGAGACGCGGTCGGGTCTGATATTCGAGGACGACGTCTGGTCGGCGGTGACCCGGAACGTGGACCGCTTGTTTGAGCGGATGGACGCATTGGTTCAGTCGGGTCTAGGCGGGAATCGGGGTCTGTTGCTGGCCGGGCCACCGGGAACTGGGAAGACCGCGCTCTGTCGGGTGCTGGCCCGGGAGTATGAGGGCAGTGCGACCGTGGTGATCGTGTCCGCGTCGGTGGGCAGCTACATGCTCAGCGAGCTCTATGAGCGGCTCAACCTACTGACACCAGCTCTGGTGCTGGTCGAGGACCTCGATCTCATCGTCGGCGACCGCCAGGACGGGGTTGGGCCAGGCCTCATCCAGTTCCTCACCGTTCTCGACGGCTTGATGACCCGTCACACGGGTGTGGTGACCGTGGCCACGACCAACGACGCTCGTGCCGTCGACGCCGCGGCACAACGCGCAGCCCGATTCGACCAGATGGTGCATCTCGGTCTGCCCTCCGAGGAGGCGCGTCGTGCGATCCTCGAGCTGTATCTGATGAAGGTCGACCATGTCGCGGACCTGGCCAGCCTCGCAAGCCAGAGTGACGGCCTCAGCGGCGCCGACCTGCGTGAGGTGGTCCGCTCGGCGATCCTGGACGCCGACGACGGCACAGTGAGGCAGAAGGACCTGGCCGCGGCATCTGACAGACTCATGCAAGCAAAGGAAACCGCGTAGTGGCCGGCAGCGCGCTCCCATCGTTCTCCCCGCAGAACGTGATCCCCGACCAGAGAAGCGGGGGTTCATCTCATCGGTGTCGGGGCCGCACGGTCATGCCGGCGAGTCCCCCGGCGTACAACCAGGCGATCGCCCAGGCGGACGGGTGGCCCCCGGCTATGGAGGCGGGGATCCACAGGATGGGAAGGACCCCGAGAACAATGGCACCGCCAACTCTCGCCCAGCGCCACATCCGCTCCCAGTAGAGGACGACCCCCCGGATCTCGGGGTCGAGCCCGGCCAGCCGGCGACGGCGAAACCAGATCAGCGACCAGGCGATCACGACGCCGAGGACCGGGCCTATCACCCACAGTGCCGACGCGTCCTCCAACCCGAGGTTTCCGTCACGTGCCGTTGCACCCACCAGCGTCCCGGCAACGACCAGTGTCATCCACATGAATGGTGCGTTGGGGGTGATCTGGTGGGTGAGCACCACCTCCCACATCGCCAGGTCGGTGGGGTTGGTGGCGGCCAGCCGCCGCGCCATCAGGGCACGTTGGTGCCGTCGACCCAAATCGAAGGCCGTCTGGATGTTGCGCGATTGCGAAGGAGACAATTCCAACGCCCGGTCGACGTGGCTCACCGCCTTCGATCGGCGACCACGACGGCTCGCCACCTCTGCCGTGAGGAGATGGGCGGCATCCCATGCCGGCGCGAGCTCCACACACTGTCGTGCCACCTCTTCCGCCTCCTTCAGATGGCGATCGATGAAGGGCACGACGGCGGCATCCAAGAGCGCATAGCCCAGCACGGCCAGCACCTCTGGATCCCGCGGCGCCAACACCGCTGCCTGACGCGCGAGAGGGAGGACCCGTCTACGAACCCCGAGGAACGACGAGCTGGTGGCGTGAAGGACGACGGCGAGCCGGAGGTGAGCCCGGGACTGGTTCGGGGCTGCTGCCAATAGCCGCTCCGCCGCGCTTCGGGCGGCATCCATCTGGTTCTGGTCGTAGAGAGCACGGACCAATAGCTCCAGCAGATCCGGGTTCTGAGGCTCGCGGTTCAGCCCTTCGAGCACGACCCGCTCTGCGTCCTCCGGCCGGTCGATGTCGAGCAGTGCAGAGGCGCGGTCGATCTCGGCGGCGACATCGTCGTTCGATTCCATCGCTAGAGCATCCTGCGGGTTCGCATGTAGGTGGCGAGGTCGTCGAGCATCCCGTCGCGGTTGGAGAACAAGACATGGTTCTTCGCCTGTTCCAACCACGACTTCACCGAGGGTCGAACATCCTTGATGGCGCCCTCCATCATCGACATGTCCGCTGGCTCCTCCCTCCCGGATTTCATTGCTCGGGTGAACGCCTGCGAGGACGCCTCCTCCACGACATGGGCGATGTCAGCGCCGCTGAAACCGTCGGTGAGTTTGGCGAGACGACGCATGTCCAGGTCGGCCACTGGACGGCCTCTGACGTGGCTCCCGAATATGGCGATGCGCGCCGGCTCGTCGGGGGGCAACACCGCCACGGTGCGATCGAATCTGCCGGGTCGCAGCATCGCGGGGTCGACGTCCCACGGTGCGTTGGTGGCCCCGACCACGAAGACCCCCGAGTTGGATGAGAAGCCGTCCAACTCCGACAAGAACTGGTTGACGAGGGAGCGCAGCCAAGCGGCACTCGACATCTGCTCTCGCTTGAATGCGATGGCGTCCACTTCGTCGAAGAACAACATGACCGGAGTGTTGCGGCGTGCCTCGTCGAAGATCTCCGCCAGATAACGGGCCGACTCCCCGGGGAACGCTGACACGACGGTGGCAGAGCTGACAGGAAAGAATCCCGCTCCCAGTTCTCCGGCCAAGGCGCGAGCGATGTAGGTCTTGCCGCATCCGGGCGGCCCGTAGAGGAGCAAGCCTCCCGTCGCCGCCTTCCCATATCGGGCCGCCAGCTCCGGATTGCGAGCCGGAGCGAGGAACTCAGTCTCGAGACGAGCCTTGACCACTTCCAGACCAGCCACGTCCGCCAAGGTCACCGGTCCACGGCGAGAAGCGATCGTGTCGGATCCCTGGGGACCGGTCGAGTCTCGTTCGTGCTCTCCTCTCCCTGCGATAGGCTCGGAGACCGGAGTTTCGTCGACGAGCGCCTCCTCGACATCTCTCAGCAACTCCTTGGCGTCCGCGTCCGAGGGGCCGGCCGATAGAGCGGCTCGAGCGTGTTCCGCCGCCTCGGTGGTACGCCCTTTCAGCAGCAGCATGCGGGCGAGGTGGACTCGCAGGGCTACATCGTCGGGGCGCGCCTCGACCGCCGCCATCAACGAAGCCAGGAGACTGTCGTTGCCCACTCTCGTCACCCGAACCCATGAGTCGCGAGCGATCCACCAGGGACATGTCCGCTGAGCGACTCGAGCGGAGAGACATTGTCGGCGATCACGGCGGCAGCCTGGAGCTGCATCTCCACCCAGCCCTTGATACCCCATCCGAGGATTCCGACGATCAGGAGAGCCCCTGCCAGCGTCAAAGCCAACTCCAACCAGGTTCGGATGCCTGTTCTCTCCTGAAATCGTTCCCATCTGCT
>DATKCE010000028.1:0-9091 GCA_035513335.1 Acidimicrobiia bacterium | reverse complement strand
CCTCACATCATCAGGGCCGCGGTGGCACTCGTGGCGGAGCTCCCCGAACACATGATCCGGATCGTCTCGCCCGACATCGGCGGAGGCTTCGGCAACAAGGTGCCCGTCTATCCGGGATACGTGGCTTCGATCCTGGCTTCGATACTCCTCGAGCGCCCCGTGAAGTGGATCGAGGACCGAACCGGGAACCTGATCTCCACAGGCTTCGCCCGCGACATCTACCTGAAGGGCCAGCTCGCCTTACGCCGCGACGGGAAGATCCTCGGGGTGCGGATGAAGACTCTCGCCGATCACGGCGCGTTCTTCTCCGACGCCCAGCCGTCGAAGTTCAAGATCGGGCTCATGCACTCCGCCTTCGCCTGTTACGACATCCCCAACGCCTATCTCGAGGCGCGTGGCGTATACACCAACAAGGCGCCGGGCGGTGTCGCCTATCGCTGTTCGTTCCGGGTGACCGAGGCGATGTTCTTCCAGGAGAGGATGGTGCAAGCAGCGGCTGACGACCTGGGTATGGATCAAGCCGCGTTCCGCCGCATGAACTTCGTACGTGATGACGACTTCCCCCACCGAACACCGTTCGGGTTCCTCACCGACTCCGGGCAGTACGCCAAGTGCCTCGACGTCGGTCTCGAGGCGATCGGCTACCAGGAGTTCCTGAAGGAAAAGGAGGAGGCCGCCAAGCGAGGGCGCCTGCTCGGGATCGGCATATCGACCATGACCGAGCCGCTCGGCGCCGGCAACAGCCGGGAGTACGACATCCTGGGCATCAAGATGTTCGACTCCGCGGAGCTGAAGATCCACATGACCGGTAAGGCCCTGCTCCGGACAGGTGCCAAGACCCAAGGTCAGGGGCATGAGACGACCTGGGCCCAGATCGTGGCCCACGAGCTCGGCATACCGGCAGAGGACGTGCTCGTCGAGGAGGGCGACACCGACACCGCCCCGTTCGGCATGGGCACTTACGCCTCGCGCAGCACCCCGGTGGCCGGCGCCGCCGTCGCCATGGTGTCACGCAAAATAAGGGCCAAGGCACGCAAGATCGCTGCCCACCTCCTCGAGATCTCCGAAGAGGACGTCGAGTGGGAATTGGGCCGGTTCTACGTGAGGAGCCAGCCCGATCGTGGCGTGACCATCCAGGAAGCGGCGGCGGCCGCCTACTCCAACATGCCCGACGGCATGGAGCCCGGGTTGGAGAACACCGCCTACTACGACCCGCCCAATCTCACCTGGCCGTTCGCCTGCTATATCGCCACGGTCGAGATCGACCCCGACACCGGGGTTTGGGACGTGCTCCGGGTGGTGGCGGTGGACGACTGCGGCGTGAGGATCAACCCGATGATCGTCCAGGGACAGATCATGGGGGGGCTCACCGAGGCATATGCGATGTCGAACATGCAGTTCATCACCTTCGACGAGGAGGGCAACTGCATCGGGGCCAACTTCACCGACTACCTGCTTCCCACTGCGTGGGAGACCCCCGGGTTCGAGCTCCACGAGGTCGTGACCCCCTGCCCGCACCATCCCATCGGCGCCAAGGGCATCGGCGAGTGCGCTGCCGTGGGCGGGCCCGCCGCCTTCGTCAACGCCGTGATGAACGCCTTGAAGGGCACCGGGGTACGCAACATCGACATGCCGGTGCTCCCCGACCGGATCCACCAGGCTCTGCAAACCGGTGAGGACGTGAGCGGAGCGCCACCGGTGAAGGCCGAGGCATGAACCCAACGCCGGGCGAGGGATGGCGGATCCTGGAGAAGGCGAGCGAGCTCGCAGCCAAGGGTGAGAAGTTCGCCTTGGCCACGGTCGTATGGCGTCAGAGCCCGTCTTCGGGTCATCAGGGCGCACGTGCGATCGTCACCGCCGATGGGGAGATTCACGGCTGGATTGGGGGCGCCTGCGCCGAGCCCGTCGTGATACGAGAGGCCCAGAGGGTCATTGCCGAGGGCGAGCCGCAATTGCTCCTGCTCGGGTCCCCGGAAGAGTTCGGCCACGTTCCCGAGGGCATGGTCTCCGTCCCCATGGCGTGCCAATCGGAAGGTGCCCTCCAGCTCTATGTCGAGCCGGTGCTCTCCACCCCTCGGCTCGTCGTGGTGGGACGGTCGCCCATGGCCACAACTCTCGTGGAGCTCGCCTCCATCCTGGGATGGCGCACCGAGTTGATCGATGCCGGCGATTTCACCGGCGACCAGGTCGACTCAGGCTCCATCGTCATCGTCGCCACCCAAGGACACGACGATGAGGACAGCCTGGAGACCGCCATCGACGCCAGACCGGGCTTCGTCGGATTCGTCGCCTCTCAGAAGAGGGGCAAAGCGGTCCTGGGCTATCTGGCCGACCGCGGCGTTCCAAGGGAGCAACTCGACCGGGTTCGGGTGCCTGTGGGGCTCGATCTCGGCCACACCTCGCACACTGAGATCGCAGTGGCCGTCCTGGCCCAGCTGGTGGCATTGAAGGCGAAAGGGGAGCTGATCCCCGCCCCGACCGAGGAGATGGCCTCCGAAGCGGACGATGAGCCCGCCACGGCCATAGACCTGGTGTGTGGCATGACGGTCCCCGCCGACGAGTCCAACCGCCCTTTCACCTACCAGGGCACCACCTACTACTTCTGTGCTCCCGGGTGCCGGACCGCTTTCGAGAAGGATCCGGAGGCCTACATCAAGGAGGGTGCCCATGCGGATTGAGAGCTCGATAGAAGTGCTGCAGCCCATCGACGAGGTATGGGAGTTCTGCCAGGACATCCCCCAGGTAGCCGCTTGTCTCCCCGGCGCCGATCTCAGCGAGGAGATCGGGCCCGACCGGTACGCCGGAAGCGTGGCGATCAGCATGGGCCCGGTGAGCATGCAATTCGCCGGGAACGCCGAGGTCACCACACGAGATGAAGCCAACAAGACCATCGTCATCGACGCCGCGGGGTCGGACCAGAAGGGCCGCGGTCAGGCAAATCTCGGTCTGACGGTGAAGCTGGTGCCCTCCGGAACCGGCACCAGGATGGACGTCACCCAGGACATACAGCTCTCCGGTGCAGCAGCTCAATACGGCCGGGGAATGATCCGCGACGTGACCCAGGTCCTCATGGGAGATTTCGCCACCAACATGCAGACCCGTCTCGATGCCTTCGAGCGCGGAGTGTCCCCGGACCAGCTCCAAGCGACACGGAGCGCCAGTGGCTTCGCCATCGGTCTGAGGGCGGCCTGGATGGCCCTGAAACGGGTGGCACGACGCTTTTTCCTTCCGTACGAGCCAGGACGAGTCTGAGGAGGACGTGATGGTTTGGTGGTGGATCGGCAACGCGATACTTCTCCTGGTGGTGGTGCCCGTGCTCGTGGCTCTGCTCAACCGGGTGCTGGCGGCTCTGGAACGGATCAGGGGAGCCGCCGACGAGATCCTGGCCGGAGGGGTCCAACTCATCGGCGCGGTGGACCGGGTCCCGGAGCTGCTCGAGACCACCGACGACACAATCGCCGACGTCTCCCAGGGTGCCGTCCGTTACGCGGGCTCGGTAGCCAAATTGCTGGGTTGAGAAGAGGAGGAGCCAAATGCCTGCAGCAGCCATAGTCACCCTCGTGCTGGCGACACTCATCATCGCCGCCGCTGCGCTCGGGTTGATCCGGGTGATCGGCCATCTGATGGCCATCCTGAAAACGCTCAGAAGCCTGACCGGGGGGGTCGAGGTCGTGGCCGAACGCACCAGCACCGTCCCCGCTGTGGTGGCTTCGGTGAACGCCAACCTGAAGCCGGTAAGCGACTTCGCCGATTCGATCTAGGGGAGTGCGATGAGCGAACTGTTCGACGGAAACACCGGCTGGTTGGTCGGTTACGTGATCGGGGTCGTGATCGTCCTGGTGGTGGTGGCGTTGGTCGTCCCCATCCTGGTCCTGGCGCGCAAGATCGGCGTCGAAGCAGGGCGAATCGACGAGAGCCTGCAACGATCGGTGGACAACACCGCCGCGCTCAACGACCTGAACATCACCAACACGATGGCGACCAGCGTCATCGAGGGCCTGAAGCGCGGCCGTCAGCGACTGGGAGGTTGAGATGACATTCGCCCTCACCGAGCCCCAAGCGACCCTCTGGGAGATCGCCAATTGGGCGGGCCTGGCCGTAGTCGTGGCCGTGGCCGTGCTCCTCACGATCCTCGTGCTCCTGGTTCGCGCCATCGACCGGCGCGTGGTTGCCATCAAGTCGACCCTCACCCAGGCCGAATCGAACACCGCCGACGCCGCCCTCCTCGACACCACCGCGGCCGGGGTCGACCTCGTCCTGGCCGAAGGGCTGGAGCACCACCTCTTTCTGGGACGGGTCCTCGGAAAGGTGCGCTCATGAACGGTCTCATCGTGTTCACCATCGTCGACATCGTCCTCCTCATCGCCGGGTTGGCGATCTATCTGTGGATCGTCGGGTCACAGCTCACCCGTATCGCCACCAACCTGGAGGAGTGCGATGACCTCGTACGGCAGATCAACGCCAATGCGGAGACCATCGTGGGCAACCTCGAGCACGTCAACCGGACGGGGGGAGTCGTCGCCGGCGCCCTTCCCCTGCTGTACGACATGGCCGAGGGCATCGTGACCGGGGCGACCTACGACCCGGAGAAGGTCCCCGGGCGAGGCCCGGCCTCGCCCGCCTCGGGCCGCCGGCGGTCGCGGCTGCTCGACGCCGTCGGTTACCACCCCGAGTGACCGGAAGGTCCTAGCGCCGCTTGCCCTCAGAGGGACTGCGTTCGGTGGTCAGCGGTCCCGTGGTGGGCGCCCGATAATCCCCGATCCACTGTTCCCGCCACGTCTGGTCGTATCGCTCGGGGTTGCACCCGGGCTCGTAGATCGAAACCAGTTCGCGGGTGATCTGCTCCCGATGGGCCTCCACGGCGCCCGGGGCCTCGAGGAAGCAGATGTGGAGCTTGAACTTGTCGTCGTCGACTCGCTTCAGCCAGCACGGGGCGAGTGGATGCCTGAACGGCAGACGCTCCCGTGACAGGTCGTCGGAGTGCCCTACATAGAGCACGCCGTACCGCTCGGGTTTCGTATCGGGCTCGGGTTTGTAGAGGATGGCGTAGACGGCGGGGCGCTCCGGCGGGGTGAATCCGGCCAGCATCCGGGGACCTTCGAAGGCGTAGCCGGCCAGGGACCCGAGACGGATCAACCCACTCCCCCGCCGCTGAAGCCCCGGCCTTCGGGGATCTCCTGATACCACTCCGTCTCCACTTCGTCGGCTGTGGTCTCCACGTTGACAACCGGCCAGTCGGGAAGCCCGACCCGCACCGCCGCCCTGGCGAATATGGCCATGGCCCGCTCTAACGCCTCATCGCTGGAGTCTGCCTCGACCACCACTTGCGCGCCGTAGGACTGCGTTCCCATCCCCGTGGCAACGCCCTCGTGGATGGCGACCGCGTCGGCGAGCTCGACGACCTCTTCCAGCTCGATCTCTCGATCGCCTTCTGCCTGCAGGGAGACGCTCCACCTCACGTGGTTTCCCCCTCCATCCTCATCGCAGCGCCGGGAGCCTCTCTGCCAGCTCTTCGAGACCGGCCAGGTCCCGACCCGACATCAGCAGGTCGATATACGGATCGGCCACGATCATCCCCAATGAGGTGGGTCGGTAATGACGCTCGTCGCCCACGTGCGGATTCACCCAGACCACCTTGTGTGACAGCAGCGAGAGCCTCTCCATTGCCGCTTCGAGAACCGCCGGGTCGTCTCGATCCAGCCCATCGGAGCAGACAACTATGACGGCACCGCGGCTCATCCCGCGACGGCCCCACTGCTTGACGAACGTCTCAATGGCGTGACCGATGCGGGTGCCTCCCTCCCAATCGAACACCGACTTGGCGGCCCGGTCGAGCGCCTCATCGGGGCTGCGCCGCTCGAGAGCGGGGGTAATGCGGGTGAGGCGGGTTCCGAAGCAGAACACCTCGACCTTGGCGCTCGCGCGACGGGCCGAGTAGGCGAACTGGAGGAGGCTGCGCGAATACTCGGCCATCGAGCCCGAGACATCGAGGATCAGCACCAGCGGCCGCAGCTTCGGCTTCCGGCGTCGCCAGAACAGCTCGGAGGGCTCGCCGTGCTGCCGCATCGTGGCCCGGAGGGTGCGGCGCAGGTCGGGACGGCCCGCCAAGCGCGACGGTCGGGTGCGACGGGTGCGGCGCTGCGGCGGGATCAGCTTCATCCGGTTCATGATCCGCCGCAGCGCGGCGAGCTCCTCTTCGGTGCAGGCCGGGAACGACTTGTTCCTCCAGATCTCGATGTCCGACGCATTGAGGCCGAGCGTGGCTTCCTCGTCGTTGCCTGGGGTACCAGGCTCGGTGGCCGGCACCTCGATGACTGCCTCGTTCTCGATCTCTGAGCGCTGCAGGACCCGGCGCATCGGCTCGGGGATGCCGGGGTCGGATCCGAGGAAGAACCTCCGAAACACTCGGTCATAGATGGGGATCTGGTCGTGCCTGGTGAGGAGGGTGGCCCGTCCTGCCCAGTAAAGGTCCAGGAGCTCACCGGGATCCAACACGGCCACCGCCGCGCAATACGTGAGCAATTCCCCCGAGCCAATGGGGACACCTTCGGAACGGAGCTCCCGTCCGAAGTCGACGACCATCTCGGCGAAGGGCCCTGCCACCGGAACCTCCTCGGCGATCACCGTGCCGTCAGCCATCGCGAACGAGCTCTTCTAGATGGTCGAGCACGGCTTCGAGATCGTCCCGCTCCTTGACCACCGCACCCAGGGTGTCGCGAACGGTATCCGCGTCGAGGTCAGGCTCCCCCAGGACTTTGAGGGTCGCCACCCAGTCGAGAGTCTCGGCAACCCCGGGAGGCTTGGCCAGGTCGAGGCCACGCAGCCGGTTCACCGCCGTCACCACCTTGCGGGCGATGGTCTCGGTGGCATCCGGGCTTCTGGCGAGGACTATGTCGACCTCACGGTCCGCATCCGGATAGCCAACCCAGTGGTAGAGACAGCGGCGTTTCAAGGCGTCGTGCAGCTCGCGGGTCCGGTTGGAGGTCAGGACCACCAAGGGCGGAGCGTCCGCAGTGATGGTCCCGATCTCGGGGATGGTGATCTGGAAGTCAGAGAGCAGCTCGAGGAGGAACGCCTCGAACTCGTCGTCGGCCCGGTCGATCTCGTCGATGAGCAGCACGGCCCGGTCACCGGCGCGCACCGCGGTGAGAAGCGGGCGCTCGAGGAGGAACTTGGGACCGAACAGCTGGTCGACTTGATCCTCGTCGGCGAGCTGTTGTTCGGAGAGCGCCCGGATCTGAAGCATCTGACGGGCGTAGTCCCACTCGTATAGAGCCTGATTGGTATCGATGCCCTCGTAGCACTGGAGACGGATCAGCTGTTTGTCGAAGACTTCGGCCAACGCCTTGGCCAGCTCGGTCTTGCCGACCCCGACCTCACCTTCGAGGAGCAGAGGACGGCCCAGCGTCATGGCCAAGTGGACCGCGGTGGCCAGGCCACGATCTGCGAGATAGCCGATTGTTTGGAGCCGCTCGGTTAGTTCGGCGACACCGGAGTGGGTGGCTCGTTGGCCGCTCACACTGGACGTCGCCGGCGAGTCCTGTGAGGTGCTCAGCTACGCATCCTCGCCGAGGACGAGATCACGGATGGTCCCCGCGGACTTGTCGAGCTTTCCCTCACGTGCCAGCTGCGCCCGCCAGGCCGCACCGATGTCGCTACCGGGCTCCGCATATCCGTCGAAACTGACCCCTCGCATGTTGCGACAAGGCTTGGTCGGGCTGCAATCCTCGTCGAGGTCGAAATGGTCGTGGCTGACCATCCATACCGATTGCAGCACATCGGCGGTGGTCTCATCTGGGGCAGTCATCGAGACTCCTCCTGGGAATCGCCTGGTCGATACCCATTGTAAGGGGAAGACGAGAAATGCTCCATGGTCAGTCACCCCCGCTCTCGGATATGGCCTCTGCCACGATCGCCACCGCGATCTCCTCGGGTGTCCCTGCACCGATGTCCAACCCGGCCGGTCCATGGACGCGGGTCAAGTCGGTAACCCCCCGATAAGCCAGCCAGTCGGCTCTGTCTGCCTGCATCTTCCGGCTTCCCACCGATCCTATGTAGCCACAGTCGCTCTCGATGGCCGCGGCCAGCCCGGCGCCGGCCAGCTCCAGATCGTGAGCGGCGACCACGACTTTGTCATGCCCGGAGAGAGGAGCGATCAGACCGGTGGCCAGGTCCCTCGCGCTCGCTACCTGTGTCCGCCATCCGACGAAACTCGCCAGCTCCACCACGGCCTCCGCCACCGGGCCACCTCCCACAACGATGATCTGAGGCACCGCGACGAACACAGAAACCACACCCTCGTCCGTTAGCGTCGATCCACTGCCGCCGCCGGCAAAGATCTCTTGCACATGGAGATCCGCCTCCGAGATGGTCCCTTGCGAAAAGACCCTGGTGGCAGCTACCTCGTCGTCATTCAACTCGGTGACCAGGCAGAAGCGCTCGCGCGCCGCAGCCAGCTTCCAGAGCTCTGCAGGGAGGGTGTCTGCAGGGGCGAGGAGGCATCGTGCCGACCCCGTGGATGGCAACTGCCCAATGAGCGCATCGGCCTGGGTGATCTCGAGATCGATGAGTCTGCCCTTGCTCCACCGCCCTGCCATCTCAGCGAGCTTTCCGTCGAGGCCCCCGCCGAGGAGCGATCCGGTCTTGCCGCCTCCAGGCGTGAAGACGACGGCGTCCGACCAGTCGCTAACCGGGAGGTCGTCTGCATTCACCAGCCAGGCAACGTCGGCACGCGTCCCCGCTCGCAGACAGGCGGCAACGGTGATCGCTATGTCATACACGGAGCGACGACTCTACGGCCCCCTACGACACTCACTCGACGCAACTACCGTTCCGGGTGATGAGAAACCAGCTCGCGCTGCGAAATCGTTGGGTGGACGAGGGCAAGAGAGTCGCCGTCGCCACGGTGATCAAGGTTCACGGGAGCGCTCCCCGGCCCGAGGGCTCCAAATTCCTGGTCTCCTCCGAGGGCGACATGGAGGGGTCGGTGAGCGGCGGGTGCGTCGAGAACGACGTGTTCCTCCATGCACAGGAGGTGATCGAGAGCGGCGAGCCCAGGATGGTGACCTACGGGATCGCTGACGAGGAGGCC
>DATKCE010000027.1:0-6689 GCA_035513335.1 Acidimicrobiia bacterium | reverse complement strand
CGAGGCGGACACACTGTTCGAGGAGCTACTCGACATGGGTGGCGAACTTGGCCTGTATGCAGAGGAGATGGACCCTGTCAGCCACGAGCACCTCGGCAACTTCCCCCAGGCGTTGACCCACTCCGCCCTCCTGCAAGCGGCAATGGCACTCAATGACTGACCTGCCCCGCTGAGATTCGGCCCGCGGCGCCAAACATCGTCGGTTGTCCGACAGTTCCCGGACGCCATCCCGGTCGTGGCATGTTGGGGGAATCATGATCAACCCACTTCATCTCTTCGCCAGACCCGAAACCGGCTCTACACGCTGCGCAGTCGCCGGGGACACCGTTGTTGCCGAGTCCGGTGAAACGCAGAGTGGATGGCCATGAGTACTTCCCCCCGGAAGCGGTGAACTGGGACCTGCTCGAAGACTCGGAGCGGACCTCGGTGTGCCCCTGGAAGGGGACGGCCAACTACTACGACGTCGTCGCCGACGGGGAGCGTTACCCCGCCGCCGCCTGGAGCTACCGGAGCCCATCGGATGCCGCCCGGCACATCGCGGGCCATGTCGCCTTCTGGCGGGGCGTGAGGGTAGTGAAGGGCTGAACCCCTCATCTCAAGCGTGCGCACATGACGTCGTACAGCGACGTCTTTTACTCACGCTCAGCGCCTCAACCGTCGACTAGATCGGTATCGGGCTGGTAGGTGGACCAGGCAAACCAGAAGGTGTCGAGATGATGGATCTGCTCCAGGGTGGTGCCGGCGAGCTCGCCCGACACCGCGGTCCCGGTGATGTCCCACAGGCTGGCGGTCTGCTCGTCTCGGAACTCTCCGCTGTCGGCCACGAAGGTCAGTCGCTCACCGTCGACCAGGGGGGAGAAGACCGCAGCCGAGCCGACGTCGCGGCCGTCCGAGATCTCGGTTTCGTCGAGGGCACTCGCCTGTCCCGCCTTCCACAGGATCACGATCGGTGTCTCCCCGACTTCGGTGTTGGTGGCAGAAGCCTCACCGACGGATAGGAAGTCGAGGCTGAACGCGCGAGCGAGGTCATCGATCACCACACCTACCACACGTTGCTTGGCTGCGGCACGATCGTCGACCGTTCCCCGGAATAGGAACGGCGTGGTGGTCTCGTCGTCGTATCCGAAGTAGGGGTTCTCCCCGTAGGGGCGGCTGAAACCGGTGGCGCTGCGGTCGAGGACCATGGCCTCGGGGAAGGCTTTCTTGAAATCGGACCATGCCAGCAGGGGTGACGGGATCGGCTCCAGAGCGGCTCCGGTGAGTGCGCCGACCACGGCCCGGCCGTCGAAGTGGGTCCACAGCGACTCGGTCAACCGGTCGTACATGACCAGAGCCGAGGCGAACAACCGCCCGGAGGTGCCAAAGGTTGTCACCTCTCCGGCTACCTCACGGTGATAGCTGACCGCGCTGTTGCAAAGCGGGCAGTAGGTGACCGTGACCGGAACACCGCCGACCGTGTCGTTGACTATCTCGTGCCAGATCATTATCTGGGCCGGGTAGGCATGGACCTCTCCGTTGATCTCGAGATAGACCACCGGCTCGGCCTCGTCGAGCCACTCGTCGGCCTCCCAGACAGTGATGAATTGGGGGTCGTCGATCGGTGGGATGCCATCGGGTGGTGGACCGCCCGAGATGATCTCTGCGGGATCGACCAGGGGTGGGGGAAACGAAGGGTCACGCATGTCACGCAGAGCCGAGGCGACCTCGGCCTCAGGGTCAATCGTCACGCTCGGCGTTGTCGATTGGGCAGTGGTCGAGGTGGCACCGACTCCATCCCCGGCCGCGTCGATCGACTCGCCTCCGACGCCACATGCCGCGGTCAGCAGGGCGAGAGCGGCGACGGCGATGGGGAGACGGCTGCGCACAAACTATGGGAACGTCGGTCGGCCGCAGGATGAGCGAACGACTGTCGCAGAGCTGACAATCTCATCCGGCCTCTCCCGGCCTGCCATCTCTCCCGACTGTCGCTAGTGCGACAGTCACCGATGAGCGGAGGGCGGCGAGGCTGTTACCAAGACGATGAGCAACAAAACCGTCTCTTCCCGGCAGCGGGGTCTGGTGGTGGCCATCGGGGTCGCCCTCATCCTCATCCTCGGCATTTGGCTGTTGACCAGGGACACCGCGACCGGAAGCTCAGCGGACAGCGCACCGGAGGTCACCCTCGAATTCTTCGACGGCACCACCCAGCGTCTCAGTGATTTCGAGGGTAAGCCGGTGGTGCTCAACTTCTGGGCCTCCTGGTGTCCGGCGTGCATCAGCGAGATGCCCTTCTTCGCCGACGTGCATAGGAGACTGGGGGGCCAGGTCGAGTTCATCGGGGTCAACATGCAGGAGGCCGATCTCGAGGCCGCCGTGCAGCTCGTGGAGCAGACGACGGTGGAGTACCGCCTGGCCCATGACCCGGACGGGGCGATATTCTCCGAGTTCGGGGGAATAGCCATGCCGACCACAGTCTTCATCACCTCCGACGGTTCGGTGGCACGGGTCCACGCCGGGACGATCTTCGCCGACGAGCTGACCCGCATCATCGAGAGTGAACTGCTCGGTTAAGGGGGGAGCGCGCGACGACCAGATCGGGGTGAGCGACCCGGAAGCGGCCGTAGGTAGGCTGTTTGCCGCAGTCTTCGTCGGCACCCGATGAGGTCTCCAGAATGACCACTGCCCAAGATCAGCACCTGGCGTGGCTGGCGCGCTCGTTCGGCCGGCCCGACTATCTACCGCTCACCGCCGACGATGTGGAGACCTTGAGGAATGTGGCCGAGCCGATCTCACGGTTCACCGGCTCGCACCTGTTCAGGGAGGGCGAGCCGGCGGTCGCCGCCTACCTGATCAGAGGGGGGGAGGTCGACCTATACCGGATACACAGTGGCCAGCCGCGAGTCGTTGCCCGGATCGGTCCCGGCTCGGTGATCGGGGACATCGCCATGTTCGGCGAGGGAACCTACATGTCCTCGGCACGGGCGGTCACCCAGGTCGAGGCGTTCCGCTTCGACAGAGAACAGCTCATCCCGGAGCTCGCCCGGCACCCCGCCTTGTGCCTCCGCTGGCTGGTTGCCGGGTTGAGACAGCTGCAAGACACCCAACGCCGCATCGTCCATCTCATGCACAAAACGGTGCTCTCCCAGGTCGCCGATCTCCTCATCGAGGAATCGGCGAAGCCGAAGCCCCATCTGCGGTTGTCTCAGGCCAGCATCGCCACCATGCTCGGAGCAAGCCGGCAGACCGTCAACGAGTCCATTGGCACGTTGAGGGAGATGGGTGCGATAGAGACCGGTTATCGGATGATCACCGTCATCGACCCCGAAATCCTGGACGAGGTCGCATCCGGGGAGCGGGGCTGACCCGCTGGAAGAAGGTCGCCACCCCGACAGTCGTCGGGCGTTCGTTCGGCTTATGGGGTTGGCATCGACGTGACCGCACTATTAGCCGTCGCCTTCGCCGCCGGGATGGTGGCCACCGTCAACCCGTGCGGATTCGCCATGCTCCCCGCCTACCTGGGTTTGATCCTGGGCGATCGGAGTCCGGACCGCAGGTCCGCTCTCCTCGTCGGGATCTTGGTCTCGACCGGCTTCGTCGCGGTGTTCAGCATCGCCGGGGTGCTCCTCGCCTCCGGGCTCCGTGCCATAGTGTCCTGGATCCCGTGGATGGCGGCGGTGATCGGTGTGGGCCTGGTCGCGGTGGGTATCGCCGAGCTGCGTGGAGCTCACGTTTTCTCCCGGCTTCCCGGGGTCAAGAGGTCGTCCCGCGATCGCTCCGCGCTGGGATTGATCGGTTTCGGGGCTTCCTACGGAGTGGCTTCCCTCTCCTGCACTCTCCCCATCTTCCTGAGCCTGGTCGCCGGGACCGCGACCACCAGGTCGCTGGGTCAATCGCTGGCGGTGTTCACCGTCTACGGCTTGGGAATGAGCCTCGTCGTCGTGGTACTCACCCTGGCATTGGCCGCCGGACGCGACCGAATCCTCAAAGGAATTCGTCCTCTCGCTGCCCGTCTCAACACGATCTCGGGCTGGGTACTCATCGTCGCCGGGATCTTCATCGTCTGGTATTGGGCGACGGTGCTCCTCACCGGTGCGGTCAATCTCGGCTCGAACCGGCTCGTCCGGTTCATCGATGAGCTGACCGCGGACATCGTGGGCCTGGTCTCCGCTGAGCCTCTGCTCTCAGCACTGGTCGTCCTCGGCCTGGGGCTGGGTGCCTGGTGGCTCAGCCAGAGCAGCACAGCGGCCGCCGATGTGTCCGATCGCGACGAGGTTTGACGGTATGGCGGTCCTCGAACTCAGGGGCTGCCTGCGCCCGAATGTCGGCAAGCAGATAAGGCCTAGTCGACGGTGGGCAATTCGTCGGGTAGCAAGGGATTGGGCCGGTTGGCCTGCCATCGCTCGATGGCCTCGGCGTCACAGCTCGAGCAGAGGTGGACGATGCGGATCCCGACCACCGAGAGTTGGGTGCCGCGGGACCTCTCGACGATGGCCAATGGCACGGCGATGAGATCGTCACCTTCGCACGCCGGGCACAGGGGTGAGGTAGGCCGAACCCAGGTCTGGCCGCAGCTGCCACAGGTGATCTCGATGTGCTCGTCACGCGGCCGCCCGGAGAGCTCATCGCTCTCACCACAAGTGGGGCAGGCTATCTCCAGCGCCATCAATCGCTCACTCCTCCGGCCAGCAATCGGGACACGGGCCGAGGCCCCGACGCTCCACGTCCATCCTGATCGCCATCACCCCTCGTATCCGGCGTGGCCGGCAGAGGGGGCGGAGGTCGTCGTCGGGATGACTCCGGGGGTAATTCTCCTCGCCTAGGTAGGAGAGGACCAAGGAATCGGAAGGGCGGTTGGGCGCCATATTTTGACCCAACCCTATGAACCATGCTCGTACAGCCCGGACAGAGTGACCGAGACCAGGCGTTGCGCCGCGGCGCGGGACGTCAGCTCTCTGGCGGCGGCGAGGGCATGGAGGCAGTAGCCGGCGAGCTCATCGACAGTGATGTCGTCGCGAACATCTCCTGCCTCTGCGGCGTCGCTCAAGAGGCCTTGGATCAGAGTGCGGAGCTGGCGCTCTGCTCGGACCACCTGCTCGTCTCGATGAAGAAACGCTCCCAACTCGCTGTTCCGGTGTCCCCGTGACTCGAGACAGATGAGCGCGTAGGCCTCGAGCACCGCCTGGAGTCGCTCTCGGGCATCGCCGGGCCGGTCCCGAACCTCGACGAGGTGAGCGAGATGGTCGGCGATCTGATGCTGATGCCAGGCGGAGAGGATCGCTTCGATGTCCGGAAAGTACTTGTAGAGCGTGGCACGCCCGATTCCGGTCGCTTCGGCGATCTGCGACATGGTCACCGATATCAGCCCCTGCTCGCCGACCAGGGCCGCGGTGGTGTCGATGATCGCCTGCCGCACCTGGTGGCGGTGGGTTTCGATGGTCTCGTCCCACAGCTTCGGCATCAGACCAGTATACGAGGGCTCTGGAGCGAAAACAGACAGTCTGTCGCCATATGGACAGCGTGTCTCGCAAGCTGCTACCCTTTGGCCGCCAGCCGATGGGAGCGCCGTGCCGGATCCGACCACCTCCAGAGACAATGAGACCGACATTGGGTCGCCACCCCGTGTCCCCCAGTGGGTGAAGGTCTTCGCGATGATCGTCGTTGCCGCGATCCTCGTTCTGGCCATCCTCCAGCTCATCACGGGTGGTCAGCACGGCCCAAGCCTTCACACCCCGTAGTCGACAGGGCAGGTCCCGGCGATGACCATGAGTGCCCGCGCCCGCAAGGCAACCCTGACCGCACACGTCGCCGTCTCGGTTGGATGGATCGGCGCAGTCGTCGTCTACTTGGTCCTCGGTGTCACCGCGATCACCAGCGAAAGCATCCAGACCGTCCGTGCCGTGTGGCTGGCTATGGAGGCGGCCGGATGGTTCGCCATCGTCCCGCTCGCTCTCACCTCTCTTGGGACCGGACTGATCATGGCCCTGGGAACCAGATGGGGTTTGTTCCGTCACTACTGGGTCCTCATCTCCTTTCTCCTCACCTTGCTCTCTGCGGTGGTCCTGGTGTTGCACATGCCCACCGTCAGCAACCAGGCAGCCCTGGCGCAGCAGTCGGAAGGCGTCGCGCTCGAAGCCCTCGGAGGAGACCTCGCCCATCCCGGGGTGGGCCTGGTGATATTGCTCACCATCCAAGCGCTCAACATGTACAAACCACGAGGAATGACGCGATACGGATGGCGCAAGCAACAGGACAAATCGGATTGAGAGGACCGCCGGATATACCGCTTCGCTTCCTAACGCCAAGCAGTTGGGGATGGGTGACCCAGGGAAGTCATCAATTCGGCGAACTCATCGAGCCGGAGTGACTGAGGGCCGTCGCTGAGCGCCTTCTCCGGCTCGGGGTGGATCTCGACCATGATCCCATGGGCTCCCACCGCCACCGCAGCGCGCGTCAGCGGGGCGACCAGTTCCCGGCTGCCCGCGGCGTGTGACGGATCCACGACCACCGGAAGGTGGGTCCGCCCACGAAGGACGGGGACCGCGGTTATGTCGAGCGTGTTACGCGACGAGGTCTCGAAGGTCCGGATCCCCCGCTCGCACAGGATGACCTGCTGGTTTCCACCGGAGAGGATGTACTCGGCGGCGTGCAGCAACTCGTCTATCGAAGCGCTCATCCCACGTTTGAGCATGACGGGACGGGCGGTCCGACCC
>DATKCE010000026.1:0-8279 GCA_035513335.1 Acidimicrobiia bacterium | reverse complement strand
TCAGTCGTATCTGATGCGGGGATCGAGGAACCCGTAGGTCACGTCTGCGATCAGGTTGAAGAGCACGATCAGGACGGCGAACATGAAGGTCAGGGTCTGCACCATGGGCACGTTGTTCTGGCTTATCGAGTTGATCAGCAGGAACCCTATACCGTTGATGCGGAAGATCTGCTCGGTGATGATGGCCCCGGCGAATATGCCCGGGATCTGGAGGGCGATGAGGGTGACCACCGGGATCATGCTGTTGCGCACCACATGGATGGTGATCACCTTGTTCTCCCGCAAGCCCTTGGACCGGGCTGTGCGCACGTAGTCGGCGTTGAGGTTGTCCAGCACCGATGCCCGGGTGAACCTGCTCAGGGCGGCGGCGTTGAACAGCCCGAGCACGGCCACCGGCATGATCATCTGTTTGATCTGGATCAAGATGCTGTCCCAACTCGTCCAGTTGACGACGTGGTTGGTGTTGTAGAAGGAGGGGAACCAACCGAGGTGGACGCTGAAGATGACGATGGCGAGCAGCCCGGTGAAGAAGGTCGGGACCGAGTAGCCCATCATGGTCACGAAGGTCCCGATGTTGTCGAACCACGAGTACTGCCTGTAGGCCGAGATGACGCCCACGGGTATGGCGATGAGGATGCCGATGACGAAGGCGAAGCCGAGCACCCAGAAGGTCTGAGGGATTCGCTCCCAGATGGTGTCGAACACCGGAGCTCGTGTCGACCACGAGATGATGCGAGCCCGGCCCTCGCAGTCACCGATGCAGGTGTTGAAGATGGAGTCGATGACGTGGAGGGGCTCGTTGATGAACAACAACTGCATCCACTTGATCCAGCGGATGAAGAAAGGCTCACCCAATCCCAGCGAGAGCCGGATATTCTCCCGGACCTCGAGGGGGACGGTCAGAGGCAGGTTGGCGGTGGGGTCTCCCGGGGCGAACGCGAGGATCGTGAAGATGACCAGGCTGATCACGATCAACGTCGGGATCGCGATGAGCGTTCTTCTGATTACGTATCGGCCCATGGGTCACCTGCCAAACCCGTGCCCGTCTGAGGGGAGAGAGCCCTCCGTGCGGAGGGCTCTCTCGATTAGTCGGTCGAGTATAGATCCGGGTCCTTACTCCCGGAACCACTCCTCGACGTTCCAGTACTCGCTGTCCCAGCCGTTCAGACCGTCGACACCTTGGATGTCGTTGGCGAACGCGGACACCGATCCACGCCAGACCAGCGGGATGAGCACCGAGTCGTTGATCAAGATGTCGTTCAACTCGACCACGAGCGCGTCGCGTGCATCCTGTTCACCGGTGGCGGAAAGCTCGGCGTGCAGGGCGTCGAACTCCGGGTTGGAGTAGCGAGGCACGTTGCTCCCGCTGAACCCCGTTGTGGAGTCGATGATCTCGCCGGTGGTGTACTGCGACAGCAGTGCCGCCGGGTTGGGATCGGGCACGAAGGTGTACATGAGGATGTCAGCCAAGAAGGCGACGTACGAATCCGGGTTGGCCCCGGTTCCGTCGAAGAACACGCTCGCGTCCGCATTCCTCATGTTGGCCTGGATGCCGATCTCACGCCAGTACTCCTCGATCAGTGCCTGGAAGTCCTGACGCACCGCGTTGGTCGAGGTGCTGTAGTCGAACTCCAGCGGAATGCCGTCAGGCGTCTCACGGATCCCGTCTCCATCAGTGTCCTCGTAGCCAGCCTCGTCGAGGAGCGCGTTGGCGCCATCGATGTCCTGGGTCAGACACCAGTCGTTGTTGGGCGAGGCCGGTGGCGGGTTCCAGACGTTGCAGACGGCAACACCGGTGTCACCGTAGCCCACGGCTACCAACTCGTCCCGATTGATCGCCATCGACATGGCACGGGCCAAGTCCGGGGCGTTGTGGAAGATCGGGTGCGGGTTGTCTCCGTCCAGGAAGTCGGACGGGCTGTCCGGGTTCCGGTTGTTGGTCTGGTTCAGGTTGATGTGCTCGAGGTTGGCGTTGAGGCCAACGTCCACGTAACCGAGACCGTCTGCCTCCATGCTGGACAGCACGTCCGGCGCCACCTGGAGGTTCCAGGCGTAGTCGGCGTCTCCGACCTGGAGAACGGATGTCGCGGCAGCAGCCGCGTCACCGCCACCCTTGATCTCGAAGGTGCCGAAGAACGGCTTACCCTCCGAAACGCCTCGGTACTGCGGGTTGTACTCGTAGAGAACCGTGTCCTCGGCGCGGAAGTCGGTCACGATGAACGGACCGGTTCCGATCGGGAACTGGTTCGCCTCGGTGCACTCCAACGCAGCCGTCCCGAGACAGTCGGCAAATTGTGCCGCCTGGATGATTGGGCTCTGAGCCGAAGTGAACGCCACGTAGGGGAACGGTGTCGGCTCCTCGAACTCGACCCGCACCGTCAGCTCGTCGACGGCGACGACGTCGGCGACGCCGCTGAACCGGTCGGTGAACGAGCAGCCCGAGCCTTCGGCCATGCAGTACTCCCACGAGAACACCACGTCCTCGGAGGTCAGTGGAGTCCCGTCAGACCACACCACGCCCTCTTTGAGGGTCCAGGTGACCGACATCAGGTCCTCTGCCACACCCCCGTTTTCCAACGTCGGGATCTCGGTGGCCAGCTTGGGCACCAACGAGGTGTCCTGTGAGAAGGCGGCGAGCGGCTCGAGCGCCAGCGATCCGGCCATCAAGTCCTTGCTACCCGAAGAGAGGTAGTTGTTGACGATGGACGGTGCCTGCCATTGCAGGGCCACGAAATGGCCTCCAGAGCCGGCTTCACCGTCGGGTGCCCCTGCGGGCTCCGTGGTGTCTGTCGTGTCCGGCTCGGTGGTTTCGGGAGTGTCTCCCGCGGTCGTGGTGGTGGCGTCCGTATCGGTCGCACCACACGCCGCAACCACCATGGCCAGCACAGCGAACAGCGCCAGCAATTTGGTTCGTTTCATTCTTTTTTTCCTCCATGCGCCGGATCGAACGTCCGACGTCTGCAGCGGAACGGTAACACCGAGTCGGGGTTGAGGGGTGAGAAACTCAATCCAATGGCATTGTCGGGGTCGACATCTGTCGATCGGACGGCGTCGTCGGTCAGGCGTTGGCCGGGAGCTCGAGGTCGGAGTCCTTCTCGGTGAAGTGGCAGGCGACCCATCTTCCTGGTTCGAGCTCGCGCCATTCCGGGACCTCGCTGACACAGCGTTCCTGGGCGACCGGGCACCGGGTGTTGAACGGGCAGCCAGGCGGGGGGTTGGCCGGGCTGGGGATGTCCCCCTCGAGGATCACCCGCTGGCGGCTGGCTTCGACCTCGGGATCGGGAACCGGAACCGCGGAGAGCAACGACTTGGTGTAAGGGTGCTTGGGGTCGTTGTAGATGCGGTCGACACTCCCCAACTCCATGAGCTTGCCGAGATACATCACCGCCACCCGATCGGCGATGTGGCGAACCATGGACAGATCGTGGCTGATGAACAGATAGGTGAGCCCGAGCACGTCCTGGAGGTCTTCGAGGAGATTGACCACCTGGGCCTGGATCGAGACGTCGAGCGCGGCGATCGGCTCGTCGGCGATGATGAAGTCCGGGTTCAGCGCGATGGCGCGGGCGATCCCGATGCGCTGGCGCTGGCCGCCGGAGAACTCGTGGGGATAGCGATTGGCGTGCTTCGGCTCCAGCCCCACCAGGCTGAGCAGCTCCTGGACGCGCTTTTTCCTGTCCTCGCCACGGGCATGGTTGTGCTCGCTGAGCGGCTCACCGATGATCGAGGCCACGGTCATACGCGGGTTGAGGGAGGCGTGAGGATCCTGGAAGATCATCTGCATCTGGGGTCGAAGGGACCGAAGCTCGTTGCCTTCGATCTGGGTGAGGTCGGCCCCCTCGAACAGCACCACTCCCTCGGTGGGACGTTCGAGCTGAAGGATGACGCGGCCGACGGTCGACTTTCCCGATCCCGATTCTCCCACCAGACCCAGTGTCTCTCCCCTCCTGACGTCGAAACTGACTCCGTCCACTGCCCGGACGGCGCCGACCTGGCGACGAAACAGGCCCTTCATGATGGGGAAGTGCTTCTTCAGGCCCTCTACCCGGACGATGACGTCATTGGCGTTCGGCTCGTTCTGAGCTGGTGCTTCAGGTGTCTCAATCGCCATAGCGGGGCCTTCCGTTCTCCATGTCCCACCAGCACGACGATTTTCGCCCTACCCCCACTTCGATCAACGGGGGGTTCTCCGCACGGCACTTGTCCATGACATATGGGCACCGCGGGGCAAAGGGGCAACTGGCGGGCGGGTCGTACATGTTGGGGGGAGCGCCCTTGATGTTGACCAGTTCCTCGCCCTTCTGGTCGAGTCGGGGAAGCGATCCGAGGAGACCCTCGGTGTAAGGGTGGAGCGGCTTCGAGTAGAGATCCCCGACTGCGGCCTCCTCCATGATCTCCCCGCCGTACATGACGAGGACACGGTCGGCGAGACCGGCCACGACTCCGAGGTCGTGGGTGATCCAGATCACGGCCGTGCCGAGCTTCTCACGGAGGTCGCGGATGATCTCGATGATCTGTGCCTGGATGGTCACGTCCAACGCGGTGGTGGGCTCGTCGGCAACGAGGATCTCGGGGTCGCAGGCCAGGGCCGTGGCGATCATCACCCGCTGCCGCATCCCACCCGACAGCTCGTGTGGGTAGTTCCTCAGCCGAGCCTCCGCATCGGGGATGCCCACGAGATCGAGCAACTGCATGGCTTTGGGACCGCGCTCCTTATCCGAAAGCTCGGTGTGGAGACGTAGGGACTCGGTGATCTGATACCCGATCGTCAGCACCGGGTTCAAGGAGGTCATCGGATCCTGGAAGATGAATCCGATCTTGCCCCCGCGGATCCTGCGCAGCTGGTCGGAGCCAATGGACAGGAGATCGACATCTCCAAACATGGCCTCACCGGCGACGATCTCTCCCGGGGGCATGGGGATCAGCCGGAGCAAGGACATCATGGTGACGCTCTTGCCGGACCCGGACTCCCCGACGATGCCCAGGAACTCTCCCCGCCTGAGGTCGAAGCTGACCCCGTTGACCGCGTGGACGACTCCGTCCTGAGTGTCGAATTGGGTCGTGAGGTCTCTCACCTCGAGGACCGTCTCGATCTTGGTCTGTGTCACACCCTGCCCATCTCGTGTGGAGACGGCAGAGTAACCCCTGTGGCCGCGATTCGCTCGGTGCTCTCGCTGTCAGGCACCGCGATCGCCGAGATCGTCCCAGACCGAGCGCTCCGCCATGTCGATGATGGTATAGGCCATGGCCAAGGCCCCGTCCCGGATCGCCTTGTCGCCGCTGGGCGTGATCGTCGAGGCGGCGAACTCCTTCTGGTGGTTGACCGCATCGCCGCAGTCGATGGCGAGCATGGGGTGGATGGAGGGGACCACCTGGCTGACGTTGCCCATGTCCGATGAGCCGCCGGAGGCGCCGAGCTCGGCCTCCAACGGCAACGGGCGCCCCAAAGCCGTCGAGTTCGCCTGGTACAGCTTGGTCATCGCTGGATCGTTGATCATGTTGACGTAGGGGTGCCCGATCGGGGTTATCTCGATGCGGCATCCGGTGGCTTGGGCTGCTGCCTGGAAGCAGGCGTGTACTCGCGGGATCAGCTCCTCGAGTCGCTCTCCGTCGGCCGATCTGATTCCCCACGTCGACTTGGTGTACGCGGGGATGATGTTGTTGGCATCCCCTCCGTGGTCGATGATGCAGTGCACCCGGTCGGTGGGGAGGATCTGTTGACGAAGGGTGGCCACGTTCACGTAGGCCTGGACGAAGGCGTCCAGTGCGTTGATCCCTGCCTGCGGAGCGAAGGCGGCGTGGGACTCTTTGCCGAAGTACTCGACAGTGAAGCTGCTCCTGGCCTGGAAGGAAGGGTCGAGTTGGTCGCGCGGGCTGGGGTGGATCATCATCGATGCCGCGGCGTCCTCGAACGCGCCGGCATCGATCAGGTCGACCTTGCCTCCAGCCCCCTCCTCAGCCGGGGTTCCCAGGACGGTCACCCGAATCCCGAGCTCGTCGGCGAGGCCGGCGACGGCGATGCCGGCTCCGACCGCGGCGGTGGCGATGATGTTGTGACCGCAGGCGTGGCCGACTACGGGGAGGGCGTCGTATTCGCAGCAGATGACCACTCGGGGACCGGCCTTGCCCGTATTGGCCTCGAATGCGGTGTCGAGTCCCCGGGTCGGATACTCCACTTCGAAGCCGTGCTCATCCAGGAACGACGCCAGACGCGCCGACGACTGGTATTCCTGATAGCCGACCTCCGGGTTCTCGTACATCCAGCTCGAGATCTCGCGTAGCTCGGGCTCGACCGCTGCAAAGGCCTGCTCGGCCGTCTGTTTGTGGCTCATGGGCGCACAGTACCGCCCCGGCCTCGCCAGCATGGCCCCACCTGCGTCTACCGTCTGGAGGCGTGACCACCGCCTTCCAACTCGCCGACCGGCTCGTCGATGAAGCCTGTGAGCTCAACCCGATCCTCGCCACCCAGCTCGGCATCCCCGGATCCGATCACGAATGGGGCGACTCCTTCGGTCTCGCCGGTGTCGAGCAGATGCTCCGGCTGGAGGAGAGATTCCGGCCGAAGGTGGAGCCTCTCACGTCCAGCGATCAGCCGGAAGAGCGGTTCGCCGCCCGGGTGATGCTCTCCGTGTTCGAGAAGTCTCGGGAGGCATATGAATCAGCGGATCACTTCCGGGATCTCCGCCACATGGCGTCCTCCTTCCACCGCATCCGACTCACCTTCGATGTGATGGATCCCAGCACGCCCGAGGGACGAGACGACATCGTCTGTCGTCTCGACACGGTGCAGACACCGCTCGAGGACTACCGGGACCTGTTGGAAGCAGGCATGGCGGCGGGCGTCGTCGTGGCCGCTCGCCAGGTCGAATCGGTGATCGACCAGGCGCGCACGATGTCCCGTGATCCCGCCGCGATCGGACATATCGTCCAGAAGGTCGAGTCCGCCGGAGGTGGGTCGAAGGCTCTCACCGCGGCTGCCGCGGGGGCACGCGTCGCGTACGAAGAGTTCGCCGACTGGCTGGAGAGCCGGTACCTACCGAAGGCCTCAGGCGAGGACGGGGTGGGTGCGGAGACGTACGCGCGTGCCGCCGACCGTCTCGTCGGCATGGAGGTCGATCCCGGGGAGGCTTACCGATGGGGGTGGCAGGAGTTCCATCGTCTGCGTGACGAGATGCAGCGTGTGGCTGAATCGATCATGCCGGGTGCGGGTGTGGGGGCCACCAAGGACTTCTTGGAGACCGATCCGGGTGAGACCGTCTCAGGCACCGCCGAGCTGGTCGCGTTCGTGGAGCGAACGCTCCTACATGCCGTGTCCGAGCTCTCCGGGCTCCACTTCGAAGTTCCCGACGCCATCCGGCCGCTGACCGTCCAAATCGCACCGTCCGGGGGCCCACTCGGGGTCTACTACCGAAGCCCATTGGAGGACTTCTCCCGCCCCGGGGGAGTTTGGTACTCGATAGGCGACCAGCAGGTCTTTCCGCTCTATCAGCATGTCTCCACGGCGTATCACGAGGGGTTCCCAGGCCACCATCTCCAGATCGCCACGGCCATGTACCGGCGCGAACGGATCAGTCGCTTCCAGCGTCTCCTCACCTGGTGCCCCGGCTACAGCGAGGGTTGGGGGATGTACGCAGAGGTGCTCATGGGGGAGCTCGGTTACCTCGAGGACCCCAGGTACTACTTCGGGATGCTCGCCAAACAGATGTACCGGGCAGCCCGGGTCGTCGTCGACATCGGCTTGCATCTCGCCAAACCCATAGCCGACGGCTCCCCCATCGCTGCAGGTGAGTCGTGGTCGTTCGAGACCGCCGTCGAATTCATGCTTGTGTACGGGTTCCGCACTCCGGCGCAGGCGCGCGATGAGGTGCTCCGCTACCTGGGCTGGCCCGGTCAGGCCATCGCCTACAAGCTGGGCGAGCGGGAGATACTCCGGATCAGGGAGGACACCAGGATGAGGCTCGGCCCGGGTTTCGACCTGCGGGCGTTCCATTCGACGGTCCTCGACAACGGGACGATGCGACTCGATCTCCTGCGTGAGATGGTCGCCGAGCGACTCCCAGGGTGAGAGACTCGTCGGTCCGGCGCTGGTCGGCCTTTCACACTCTCATCTACAGATTGACCTCGGGCCTCGTCGGTGGTCGGCTGGTTCGAAACGACATGCTCTTGCTGACGACGCGCGGCCATGTGTCGGGGAGGGCGCACACGGTGCCGTTGCTGTACCTCCGAGACGGCCGGGCACTGGTGGTGATCGCGTCCTACGGCGGTAGGCCGGATCCCCC
>DATKCE010000025.1:0-8092 GCA_035513335.1 Acidimicrobiia bacterium | reverse complement strand
AGAGGCGACTGGTTCCGGTGAGACGGCTCGAGACGTAGAGTACGAGCCCATGTTCCGATTCATCTTCAAGCTGTTGCGCATCGTCTTCGTCGCCATGTTGGGTGCGGCGGTGGCGGCGAAGCTGCTGCTCGAGTCCAACGCCGAACCCGACACCGAGGAGATCGACCTGGTGTCGATCTTCGAGGGCCAGCAACTCGTGTCCGAGGCTTCCCCGTTCTACGGCGGGAAGATCATGTCGATGTTCGGAGGGGTCCTCATCGATCTCAGGAAGACCACCCCCGCACCCACCGGGATCTTCCTCGACCTCGCCGTGGTCATGGGTGGAGTGACCCTGGTCGTCCCAGAAGGCTGGCGGGTCAGGTTCGAGGGGAATCTGCTGGCCGGTGGCTTCGCAGACGAGACCCGCACCACGGCCGACGACGACGTGCCCACCGTCACCCTCACCGGGTTCGTGTTCTTCGGTGGGCTCCAGGCCATCACCCGCTCACCGCTCGAGACGGCCGTTTGATGGCAGTTCGGATCGAGGCAACCCGGCTGATACCGGGCCGGGGCGCAGTCGTCGACAACGGTGTCGTCGTCATGGAAGAGTCGCTGATCGCATTCGCTGGCTCGGCTTCCGACGCTCCGGACACTCCTGACGCCGAGGTGGTTACCACCGACACCGTCATGCCGGGTATGTGGGAATGCCACGGTCACTTTCTGGGGATCTATTCCGCCAACGTCGAGGAGGCGTTCACGATGCGGCCCCAACTGGCGTCGATGAGAGTGACCGCCGACGCGAGTCGGGCCCTCCAAGCAGGATTCACGTCGGTCCGGGAGATGGGTGGGCTCGGGGTCTTCCTCGGCCGATCGATCGAGGAAGGTGTGGTCACCGGCCCCAACGTCTACGGAGCCGGAGGGGCGCTGTCGATGACCGCCGGCCACGGTGACTTCCACAGCCTCGATCTGGATCTCGCACGTCGTCTCGAGGAACGGCTCATCGGCGAGGACAACATCGTCGACGGGCCCGACCAGTGCCGGGCCGGGGTGCGGCGAATGCTGCGTCTCGGCGCCAAGGTGATCAAAGTCCACGCCTCGGGTGGCGTGATGAGCGAGCTCGACGACCCCCATCTCCCCCAGTTTTCCCCAGACGAGCTGGAGTCAATCGTCGATGAGGCGGCGCGCATGGAACGGATCGTCGGCGCCCACTGCCATGGCAAGCGCGGGATCATGGCTGCCCTCGCAGCCGGGATCAAGACCATCGAGCACGGCACCTATCTCGACGAGGAGGCCGCCGACGCCATGGTCGAATCCGGCGCCATATTGGTCCCGACTCGCTGGATCCTGGAATACCTGCTCGAGGAGGGTGAGCGGGCCGGCATGCCCGAGTACGCCAAGAAGAAGCTCTACGCAACCGCGGAATATCACGCCGAAGCCATCGCCCTGGCCGTCGAGAAGGGAGTCAAGATCGCGTTGGGCACCGACATCTGGAGCACCGGGTTGTGGGGACGCAACGCCGAGGAGCTGGTCCACCTGGTCGACTGCGGGATGACTCCGCTTCGGACCATCGAGGCGGCCACCGCCAACGCCCCCGCCACCCTCGGCCCACAGGCGCCGAATGCCGGCCGGCTCGAGGAGGGCATGGACGCCGACGTGATCTGTGTCTCCGGTGATCCTTCGTCGGACGTGTCGGTGCTGGCGTCACCGGAGAACATCACTCACGTGTTCAAGGGTGGGGTCCGCTACAAGGGCTGAGCAAGTGGGTGGGCCAACTGCCGCGGAATCTGCCGGTTTGTCATGGCAAGAAGTCGAGCTCCGAGGGCGGACGGGAAAGGGCGCAAGGATGAACTCTCGATGACGGTTCAGAAGTCGGGGCTGATGGGAGTGACCCCTCCCCACATCGCCGCGAGGAACGCGAGCACAAGAACGATGGCGATCACGACGATGACGATCCTCACTCTGCTAACTGGTATGCGCTCGCCGCAGTCGGGACACTCCGGGACGTCGTGGTCAAAGCTGACCCCACAGGCGGGACAGGTTTGGAGGATCGGACCTCCGGTCCCCGCAGGCTCATCCGGCATAGTGGGAGGCTACGCCTAGCGAGGAGAGCAGGAGATCCCTTTTCCCTACGGACGTCAACCAGTGCGGCTTTCTTGGAGGCGGGACAGTGTCTACGAGGTAGCTCTAGCGATTCTCTCAACGTCAACTCTCAGTCGTCTTGAAGCACCTCAACCGCGATTGCCCGAGATGGATGACGTTCAGCGTCTTGCTCCGGGATCAGCCCCCCGGCGGATGGGCTGGCCTACCGACCCGGTCGGCTCAGGGCCCTCGCCGCGGTGCAAGCTGACCGACCCGACGAGGTTGGACCGTCAGGGCTTCTCGTTTTTCTAGGCACCCCAGATAGGCACCCTGGCCGATGGTGATGGTCGAAAAACCCAGTGGGCCGTAGTGGACTTGAACCACTGACCTCTCGCGTGTGAGGCGAGCGCTCTAGCCGGACTGAGCTAACGGCCCGTAGGGCGGCACAGGTTACCGGCGAGCGACGCTCTAGTCGACACCGGTCTCGTGGGGCCGGCGCCGGGCCCGGAACACCTCCATCGGCGCCGAGATGTTCTTCAACCGGGCCTCCCCGGCCGGGTCGAAGACGAAGACCGCAGACGAGGCCGTGGTATCGACGACGCTGCGCGACACCACCACCTCCCCCGGCTTGGCCACTTCGGCGAGACGAGCGGCCGCGTTTACGGCGGAACCGAACAGATCCCCATCCCGCAGCACCACCGGACCGACGTTCACACCGGCGTGGAGGGGCCATATTCCGTGATCCTGAGTGGCGTCGATAGCGTCCAGTGCGACGGCCAACGCTTGCGCCGCGGCGGGAGCGTGCACCAACGCACCGTCGCCCAACGACTTCACCAATCTTCCCCCGTGATCACGGGCCAGCTCCTGAATCAGGTTTGCCAGCCTCGAAGCCTGAATTGCGGCTTCGGCGTCGCCGTGGACTTCAGACAGCCGGCTGTATTCGCCGATGTCGATGAACGCGACGCCATCGTGAACTCGGGATGTGTCGACACCCCCCTCGGCAAGAGCCAGCTCGGTGAGCTGGATCAGGTTGCGGAAGATGGCGTCGTCGATCTGGCGGTCCATCAACTCGATCAGGAGGGCACGGCCGAGCTTCCGGTACTGGTAGCGGACCGCCGACGTCTTCTCGAGAGCAGCCATCGGTGATCCGGTCTCCTCGATCGCGGGAACCAACAACACCTCGTCGACGAACTCGCGCTGAACCTCGACCAGCCTCGAGACCACCTGGGCGAAGCTTCGGGCGATCCGGATCACCTGCTCCGACGGGATTCCGATTTCCACGGCGCGCGACATCATGTGGAGAAGCCGGAGGTCGTCGGTGCGGACCAGACCGTGCGGCGAGGGCGAGGTTCCCAGGATGGGGGCCCAGTCGGATGCCCAACGAAGCGCCTCCTCGTCCTCATCCAATGGCTCGACCAATGACACCGGCTCCGGCATCAGTTTGTCGACGTAGTCGAGTGTGAGCCTGTCCTCCGACACGGCCTCGGCGAGCTCGCCAAAGGCGACCCCCGACTCGTTGAGAGAGCGCACCAGGCGCACCCGAGCGATGTCCGACAGCCGAAAGCGCCCGTCCGGTTCAGGGGTGACGAAGCCAACCTCGACGAGCTCCTGGAACTCTTCGGGGCTCGTGCCGGCGGAAACGGCGACTTCGGTCGCGGTGAGTTTGACCGACTCGAGATTGCCCTCCCTCGACCCGGCAAGCGCTGTCACCAGCACCAGACTACCGAGGCGATGTCATTGCCCGATGCCACAATGTCGGTCCATGACACCCTCCGATCTGGGCCCTTTCCCCGCCGCTGCCGGATACGACCGGGCGGTTGCCTTCGACCGCGACGACCCACTGTCGAGCCATCGCGACCGGTATCTCCATGCCGACCCGGACCTCATCTACCTCGACGGGAACTCGCTCGGCCGCCTCCCCGTGACAGCACTCGACATCGTCGAAGAAGTGACCCGGAACCAGTGGGGCAACCGTCTGATCAGGTCGTGGAACGAAGGCTGGTGGGACCTGCAGCTCCGTCTTGGAGACAAGCTGGCGACGATCATTGGAGCCCGTCCCGGCGAGGTCGTCATCTCCGACTCCACCTCGGTCAACCTCTACAAGCTGGCTCAGGCGGCGGTGGCGTCGATGCCCCAGGAGAGAAGTGTGATCGTCACCGATGACCTCAACTTCCCATCGGACGTCTACATCCTCCAGTCGGTAGCCAACCAGACCGGGAGAAGCCTGGAGGTCGTCTCCTCGAACGGGATCGACGGGCCCGTCGAGGCTCTGACTCAGACCATCGACGAACGCACCGCCTTGGTCTCTCTGTCACACACCGTCTTCCAGTCGGGCTACACCTACGATCTCGCCGCAGTCACCCGTATCGCCCACGACGCCGGAGCGTTGGTCCTGTGGGACTGCAGCCACAGTGTGGGGGCGGTTCCGATCGACTTCGAGGGGGCCGGAGTCGACCTGGCGGTCGGGTGCACCTACAAACACCTCAACGGCGGCCCGGGCTCTCCCGCGTTCCTCTACGTACGGGAGGAACTGCAAGAGAGCCTGACCAACCCGATCGCGGGGTGGTGGAGCCATGAGGCGCCGTTCGCTCTCGACCTCGAGTATCGCCCGACAGCAGGGATCCGCCGTTTTCACGTCGGGACGATGCCGATCTTGTCCCTCGCCGCGATAGAGGCAGGGATCGACGATGTCGTCGCGGCCACCGTCGAGGCGGTCCGAGCCAAGTCGGTCGATCTCGCCGGCTACCTGATCGAGCAGTTCCAACAGCATCTGGTTCCGCTCGGGTTCGAGTTGGCGAGTCCCTCCGAACCGGAGTGGCGCGGGTCGCACGTCTCGCTGCGTCACGAGCATGCCTGGCCGATCGACGTCGCCCTCATCGAAAAGTCGAAGGTGATCCCCGACTTCCGGGCTCCGGACACGATCCGGCTCGGTCTGTCGCCGCTGTACAACTCGTTCGTCGAGATCCACACCGGGGTACAGCGGATGGCGAAAGTCGTCAGCAGTGGCGTGTATCAGGAGTTCGCCGGTTCCGCCGCGAAGGTGACATGAAGAGACACGAGTTCGAGCGCGAAGTCGATCGAATCATCGAAGAGTTGCCCCAATGGGTACTCGACGAAGTGGACAACCTGATCGTGGTCGTCGAGGACGAACCCACCGAAGTACAGGGTGACCTGCTCGGTATTTATGAAGGGGTGTCGCTGGCAGAACGCGGGGACTATTGGGGTGCGTTACCGGATCGGATAGTCATCTTCTACCGACCACACCTCGAGCTCGATTTGCCTGAGCGTGAACTGAGAGCAGAGATCCGTAAGACAGTCCTTCATGAGCTGGGGCATCATCTCGGTATCGACGACGATCGGCTCACCGAGCTTGGTTGGGATTAGCGCCGCCTGGTCTCCTTTATACCGGCCTCTCTTAGCACTTTGGCCGGCACGCCGAACTCGCGCCAGGCGGTATAGGTGACACCCTTACGCTCCGAATAGGACGCCGCATTCTCGACGAACCCCGCTTCGAGTAAATTCATATCCTGGGCATTCTCCACTTCGGATAATGCCTTTTCGATGTCGAGCTTGCTCTGAATGAGATCCACGGTCTCCAGCGGATTGTCGACTGACTCCAGCTTCTGGCTTATCTTCTCAAGGCGCTTCTGAAGGCTCTCTTTGGAAACCGGGCGGCCGGGTCTTCTCGACTCCAAAGCCTTCAGATAGGCCTTGATGGCGCGAGCCTCCCGGCGACCGCGAGCGAGCGCTTCTTTGTGTTCTTCTGACATCGGCATAGGCACATAATGCCAGAAGAAGACAGACTCCGATAGTGATGCCTCGGCCGGCGGCAACACACCTAGCACCGGACAAGCTCTGGGCCGTGCGACTGCGGGCCGGGACTCCACGTAAGTGGGGGGTAAGGGAGGCTACGAGAAGTCCCGTATTGCCCGCATTTTGGAGCCGGGTCCGAGGTTCGGGGCGAATCGTCTCCGGCTCTCCCGGTCAATCTAGATGCCAATGGCGCCAGGAAAAGGACTTACTACTCACGGTGGCCACTGGTCACTGATCGCACAGCGCGCCTCTTCTCCCGGACGAGGGGCTCCCGGCGAACGCGGCGCCATGGTCGGGCGGGTCACTGTGGCCCGCGTGTTAACTTCGCGTCGGTGCGCATGTTCTCTCTGATGATGGTCGTCGTGGTCGCTCTCGTCATCGCCCTGGCACTAGTCGGAGGAACTCTCCCCGAAGGCAGTCCTCTGAAAGATGTGACCCAGGGCATGCGTGACGTCGGGAGAGCCATCGCCGACGGGTTCGGTGGTGGTTACCGACCCATGACGGGAGGGTGAGTGGCGTTTCGCTGACCGAGCACCCGCCGACCCGACGAGGTGCGCTGACCCTGTCTGGCACGCATGAGACGGGCTACCGAGGTTCTTGTTTCTCCGCGTAGGGTCGGACCAATGAGCGCATACACGATCACAGCTCACTTAGATATCTCTGTGGAGCTGACGGACGGTCGACGATCCGCTGAGCTCGTCGTGGCCGCTGAGGAGTACGTCCGGCGACTGAACGACTACCTCGAAAGCGACAAGCAGACTTGGTGGTCAATGTTCGAAACAGAGTCTGGCGGGAGGCTGGAAACGGCGAAGTTGACCAAGCCCCTCGACTTGACCGGATTGATCGTCCGCGATGCCCATGGGACCACACTGTTGCGATTCGGATCGGGACTCGACGACGACCGGAATCGAGGATAGGCCCCCTGATCGGCCCCCCTGCGGCTGAGACGATAGGCAAAACTCCCCCTGACCTCCCCCTAGATCGCATCCTCGATGTGATCCCCAGCCACCGAAATACTCGGCGTCACCCGATGCGGTAATGGTGTTGGACCATCGTCGTGTCCTTTGTGGCCGAGCAGTCGGCTGGGAGCTCCGGTGGCACTCCCGGGGCGTGAGGAAGGCGTCTCGGGTTCGACGGGAGCAACGGTGTCCCCGTTTCGCTGGTGAAAACGAGATCGGACCACTCCCGAGGCCACCCATCCCCCTCCGCAAACGTTCCTCGATGATGATGCCACGCGGCAGCTCGGGAACGTGTTCGAGCATCGAGGACGGTCTCGCTCGTCCTCAACTCTGACAACTCACAGCCGCCCCGGCGGCCAACCCGTTTGTTTTTGGTCTCGTTGGGTAATGCATGAGCTCATGAGGAGGCTCTGATACCAAGCCGAGAATTCCCGCCAGAAGCGCCAGCAGTGCGCCGTGTGCCGCGACTAATGACTCAGATCGCGGGAGTTCCAGACGACAATCCGGCCTACCTCGTCGCCTCAGAGCTGGCCACAAACGTGGCCATCACCACACAGGAGTCGATAAACATCGAAGGCATCGACCAAGCCATCGATCGTCGCTCGTGTCACTGGAGCCCCAGCGCTCGCTGAGCTGAACAACGATTCGCATTCGGGGGATTCGCATTCAGAGCCCCGTGCTTAATCCTTGACGACTCCGCCCAGAAGCTCATAAACGTGCTCCAGACCCCTTCCGGTCAGCTCGCCCGACTCCATGACCCAACCCCACGACCGTCGGCGTCCGGCCAAGCGGTGAGAGTCTCGAGTAGAACCCCCCGGGGGGGGTGTTTGCGAGTTCCTCTCCGAGGGTACGCACACCGGCTCGTACACGAACACACCAGGGAGCTGCCTGATGCACGACATCAACGACGACCTTCGCCAATCGATCTCCTACGACCGCCTCTCCGAGCAACTCGGCGCTCCACGCGAAGCGGTGGAGCGGGCCACCGAATTGGCGCTGCCCACCCTGCTCCGTGGCTTGAGCGAGAACGCCCACACCTCAGGAGATCAGGCACAGTCGATCATTAGTGCCCTCATCGAAGACCATGACGGAAACATCCTCGACCGGGACGATCTCGTAGAGGCGGTCGACACCGATGAGGGGCAGAAGATCGTCCACCACCTAGTCGGTGACAACACCGCGGCGGTTGAGCAGCGGCTTGGGGAGCGGGGTGCGGAGCCATCCTTGGTCAAGCGCCTGCTCCCGATGCTGGCCCCCTTGGT
>DATKCE010000024.1:0-93196 GCA_035513335.1 Acidimicrobiia bacterium | reverse complement strand
GTCCAGACAATGCCGGCGTAACCTGACCAGCGGTCTGGGGTGTGGCCTCACCGAAGCATCAGCATCCGAGGCGAAAGCTGATCACGCGGACGGCCCAAACGGCCAACAGACGTCCTCATCTGCCCACCCCAGACCGTAGGGGTTGACAGAGAGGAGCCAATCTGCGCTAGCTGAGTGGCATGGGATGGGCTATTCCTGAGCAACTGAGTTCCGTCGCATGCCAACGCCGGCGATCCGCACTCCTTATCTGACCCGGTGAGCTCGTGTGAGGTGCCGTGAGAAAGCACCTCACAACCCAATGAGGTGCTTCGAAGCCGGGCGTTGTGGGCCATCTGTGAAGCGCGCGGCTTCAGGATAGGAAATCCAGCGAGCGGGCGGTAGACCAGAAATCGCCTTGACCAGGGCGTTTCGTGGAGCTGACGGGATTTGAACCCGTGACCCCCTCGTTGCGAACGAGGTGCTCTGCCAGGCTGAGCTACAGCCCCTTGTGGGGACGGCGAATTGTATCGGTCACCACGATTCAGGCCAGATTCCGGGTGGGGGCACCCCGCAGAGGCGATCAGTCGGAGGTCTGGCTGAGGACCCGGGAGTTCCGGTCGAGGGCGCCCGGCTTGCCGAAGAGGTAACCCTGGCCGAACTCGACACCGAGGTCGAGGAGCCGGCGTCGCTCGATGTCGGTCTCGATTGCCTCGGCGATGACCATGATCCCCAGGTCGCGCGCCATGGCGGTGAGGCCCCGGATCAAAGCATTGGTCCGCCTCACGTTCTCGTCGGCGACCAGGTGCCGGTCGAGCTTGATGATCTCGGGGTCGAGACGGAGGATGTGCCACATGTCGATCTCTCCGGCGCCGACATCGTCGACAGCTAGTCTCACGCCCCGCCCCCGGAGCGCATCAACGGCCCTCCTGGTGACCTCATAGCTGCGGATGCGGGCCGTGTCCGACAGCTCCAGGACCAGGCGCCCGGGGTCGATTCCATCGAGGGCCGAGAGAAGGCCGGGAGAGAGCAGAGTCGAATTCGACAGGTTCAAGGCGAGGAAGGAGCCGTCTTCACGCTCGACGAAGCCCTCGATTCCCCGGCGGAGGGCGAGCAACTCCAGGTCGGCGCCCACCCCGGACGATCCGGCCATCTTGAACCACTCGGGTGGAGAGGCATACGGGAAGCGGGCGAAGCTCTCGTAGCCCACCACCTTCGGCGAACCGGGGTCGGACCGGATGTCGACGATCGACTGATAGACCATCGACATCGACTCCCCTTCTAACAACTCGACGAGATCATCCATTTGCGGCTTGTTCCGCCTCGGCTCGACAGAGAGGTTCGGAAGCTGGCGACGGCGACTCGTGGTGTTGCTCTGTTTGCGAAGCGTCAGCTCACAGGTGTTGCGATCACCCGCCCGGAAGTACCGGATCTCACCGCCCATTCCCTTGGCGAGTCCGCGGGCCACCACCACCCCGATGCCGACCGTCGAGCCGTCCCAGGTGGAGGCGAGCATCCGGTGATGTTCGGAGCCGAGTGCCCGGAGGTCTTCGTCGGGGATGTCGGCTCCGTCGTCGTCGATCTCGACGACCACCTTGCTGTAGGACTCCGAGATGCGGACGTCGATGCTGCGACACCCACGATCGATGGCGTCCTCGAAGACGTTGCGAACGATCCGGGCGACCCAGCCGGAATCGCCGATTGCGTCTACCGAGCCCGTCACGCCGATCCGTGTCGCAAGGGAGGCGAGGGTCCATTCCTGGCCGACCGATTCGACGAGTTCCCTCAACTCGACGGTGTCCGCATCGAACTCGACTTCGCCGCTCGCCAACTGATCGGCCACCAACAGGTTGCGGACGGCGTGATGTGCCGCCTGGGCGCGCATCGCCAGCTGCTCGATCATCTCGTTGCGGGCCGCGGCACTAACGTCTCGGCTCCGATCGCAGAACATCTCGGCCAGCCCGACCACGGAGTCGAGAGGCTGCTCAACTCGTGCCAGGCCGTCGGCACTTCCTCGCCTAGCGACCCTGACGTCACGTGTTGTCATGTTTCTCCGGCTGTGCGCACCCCACACTTGTCAAGATCGGCCCGCATCGAAGCGTCCTGAAGCGCTACCTCGTCGAGAGACGGGCTGGCTACCGGTTGCGGAGATCCTGACGGAGGCGTTCCTGCACCACCGTGGCGGTCAGGTCCGAGCGGGAACGCTCGACGAGTGACCGAGACACGTCGGTGGTGCGGCGGAGCCCGTTGGTCATGCCGTCCGGATAGTCGACCTGGGCGAGCTGGTCGACTATTCCATCCATCTCCTCGAGCAGATCCTCCGCCTCGGACAGTCGCTCCGCCCGCAGCAAGTCGAGCATTCGTCGCCGCATCTCACCCACGGCCTCCCCGAGACCGTGCAGATATGACACCGGATCCACTCTGAGGTCGCGAAAACCGGGGAGGTCCGCTCCGCTGAAGACCGCCTGCGCGATTCGCGCTTCGGCGAACTCCTTTGCCGCCTGGTGGACCACCGAATGCCCCAGGAGCTCCGGGTTGGCTGAGAGTGCGTCGGATATGGAAGCGACCAGCTCTCCTGCCTGAGCGATGAGGGTGTCGGCACGATCCCACTCCGACCGGTGGAGGGCACGTATCCCGTTGGCGGCGGCACGTATCGCTCGACGCGACTGGGCGATGGCCGTCTCACGCGCCTCGAATCGAGCGTCGAGGATGGAACGGACCTCGTCGGAGAGGTCGGAGGTCAATTGGCGATGACTCGGACCTGGGGCTCTTCCCACTCGGTGGGGCGCTCGGCCACGTGGGTCACCTTCAGCCGCTGCAGACGTTGCTGTTTCATCTGAGTGAGAGCCGCGATGTAGAGACCGATCAAGGAGATGAAGAAGAGCCCGGCGAGAAGCCAAGCCAGCGAGCCGTAGTAGGCGGCGGCGGCGAACCCGGCCAGGGCGAACCCTGCCAACACGCTCAAGGTCCGACGTCGGCGAACCCTGATCTGGTCCTTGTGAGCCGCGGCCAGGTCAGCCGTGGAGTGCTTCTGGACGTGTGCGATGGAATGAGTCCAGCGATCGAACTCCTCGGTGGAGTTGATGGAAGAGGCGCTACTCCGCTCTCCGAAAACACTCGGGAGCAGATAGACAGCCCAGATGGCACATATCACCAGCGCAGCGATTATGAGGGGTGTGCTCATTTGTATCTAGTAACTCCGTCCGCTGGTGGAAGCGTAGTTTTGAGCGGTCGCTCAATCAACGACCTCCGGGCGTTCCCAGGTACCGGACCGTCCCCCCTCCTTCTTGCGAAGGCGGACCGCTTCGATTGTCACTCCTCGCTCCACGCTCTTGACCATGTCATAGATCGTGAGCGCCGCAGTCGAGACGGCTGTCAGGGCTTCCATCTCGACACCTGTTTGGCTGGTCGTGGAGACGCTAGCCGTGATCGCCACGCCATGCCCAGTCGACTCGAGAGAGATGTCCACCGATGTCAACGGGATGGGGTGGCACAAAGGGATCAGTTCCGGGGTCTTCTTTGCTCCCAGGATTCCGGCCACTCTGGCCACCGCGGCGGCGTCGCCCTTGGGAAGGTCGCCGGCGAAGAACCTCTCCACCAGTTCAGGTGACATGGTCACCAGCCCCTCGGCAACGGCGCTACGTCTGGTGACCTCCTTGTCGCCCACGTCGACCATTCGGGCTTCCCCCTTCTCGTTCAGGTGGGTCAGCCTCTCGTCACCCATTCTCGGCACCTCTGGTCTCCACCGCACGAAACAGCTCGAGGGTCACCGGATCGCCCGAGGCGATCAGGTCGACACCCACCGGGAGGACGGCGAAGGCGTCCGCGTTGGCGGCTCCCGAGAGGACGTGCGAGCCGCTGCCACCGGTCTGAACGACGCTCGGGTGTGCCGAAGCGTCGGTGAAACGGACCCGGATGAACTCCTCCTTGGTCGGATCGGATCGGAACTCCTCACCGGCGACTGCCGATACCCGTGGCCTGAGCAGGGCAGCCGCTCCCTGCATGGCCAGGAGCGCGGGGCGCACGAACTGCTCGAACGAGACCAGGACGGACACAGGATTGCCCGGAAGCCCGAAGAACGGTGCCCCACCGACGGTTCCGAACGCCTGAGGCTTTCCCGGTTTCATCGCCACCGGGAAGAAGTCGACGTCTGTCTCGCCGCGGAGGACCATCTTGATCACGTCGTACTCCCCCATCGACACCCCGCCGGATGTGACGATGGCATCGCAGTCGGCGGCCGCCTGGCCGAGGGCGGCCCGGAGGGAGTCGGCGTCGTCGGGGATGCGGCCAATGTCCACCGGCTCGGCCCCAGCCGCGGCCACCAAGGCGAGGAGCATCGGTCGGTTCGAGTCGCGGATGAGGCCCGGCCCCAGCTCGGCGGTCTCCGGAGGCACCAGCTCGTCACCGGTCGACATCACGGCCACCTTGGGTCGGCGGGCAACCTCAGGGGACACCACGCCGATGGTGGCGAGAACGCCCAAGTGTGCCTCGGAGAGACGGGTGCCCGCCTCGAATACGGTGCTGCCCGCGGCTACGTCACCGCCTGTCGGGCGCACCGAGGTGCCCGGTTCGGTGGCGACGGCGATCCACACCTTGCCGTCCTCCTCGTCAGTGTCCTCCACCCTGACCACCGTGTCGGCGCCCTCGGGCATCGGAGCTCCGGTCATTATCTTGATCGCCTGGCCCGCGGCGACCGCAGCGGCAGCCACCTGACCGGCGGCCACGTCCTCGACGATCTGGAGCACCGCGTCCGGAGAACCGACGTCTGCTCCCCGCACAGCGAAGCCGTCCATGGCCGAGTTGGGGAAGCTGGGGACGTCGTGCGGCGCCACCACCGCCGCGGCGAGGATCCTTCCCACCGCCTCCTGGAACGGGACCGTTTCAGCCGGGAGGAGTCGTACCTTGGCGAGAATCGCTGACCGGACTTCGGCGATCGGCCTCACGAGTCGAAGACATCCTCCCCGAACTGATGCGCTCCGAGAACCCTGCTCGCCTTGAGGAGCCCCTGGGGAGTGCCGGTGTCGAGCAACTCGGCGTCAGCCACGAACCCCCGCAACCTGCCTTGTTGGCCCAACTCGTGGATGGCGTCGGTTAGTTGGATCTCGCCGCCATATCCGGGGTCGGTCTTTTCGAGGATCGAGAAGACGTCCGGCGTGAACAGATAGCGCCCGACCAGGCCCAGATTCGACGGGGCGTTGTCGACACCCGGCTTCTCGACCGCCCCGCCGAGATCGAGATAGTGGTCGACCTCTTCAGAGGTGGGGATGACAAAGCCGTACTTGTCGAGAAACTCGTCGGGATAGCGCCGCAGACACATGACCGAAACCTGGCCGTCGTCGCTCCCCTTCGCCATCTGCTCGAGGACGTCGTTACCGGGCCTGACGATGTTGTCGGAGAGCAGGCAGAAGAAGGGCCGGTCGGCGACCATCTCCGCCGCCTCGTAGACCGCGTGACCCAGACCGAGAGCCTCCTCCTGGACGACGGGCCGGACCCTGATGTCCTCCAGCCCGGGAAGAGGACCGTCGAGGGTGAAGTGCTGGGCGATGAGATGGCCGGCGTCGAGATCTACCACCACGATGGCCTCCTTGGCACCGGCCCGCGCCGCCTCCTCGACCGCATATTGGACGGCGGGCCGATCGACGACCGTTATCAACGCCTTGGGCACCACCCGGGTGGCGGGTCTCATCCTGGTCCCGCGCCCGGCGGCCGGTATCACTGCTACCTCGATGCTCACGCTTGCACTTTCTGTTCGCTTCCTGTGAAGACTCGACGGATGTTGCTCCGGTGCCGCCACACCACCAAGGCGACGATCGCCAGCAGCCATACCAGGCTCATCCCGGTCACACCCTGCCATATCGCCAGGGGAATCGACGCGGCGACGACGGCCAGCGACGAGATCGATGCGGTCTTGGTCAGCTTGACCAGCACGAGCCAGGAGGCCACCACGATCATGCCGACCAGCGGAACCGTGTAGATCAAGACGCCGAGCCCGGTCGCCACTCCCTTGCCCCCGCGGAAACGATGGAACACCGGATAGCAATGGCCGACGACTGCGGCGAAGCCCGCCAGAAAGGCCCATTCGCTCTGGAAGTCGACCGTGCCTGCGGCGATCATCCCCATCGCCGCCCCGATGACTCCCTTCAGCGTGTCTCCGACGAGCACCATTGCCGCGGGGACCCGGCCAACAGAGCGGAGCACGTTGGAGGCCCCCGGGTTGCCACTACCCACCTCGCGGATGTCGACCCCGTGCATGCGAGCGACGATGACCGCGAAGTCGATGCTCCCCACGACGTAGGCAGCCAGCAGCGCCAGGGCGATCGTGAGTGTCATCGGTGCGATCATATTGAGATCGGGAGGAATGGAACAGGTCGGGGGCCGGTTCTACAATCCCGGAGGTCCACCACTGGCTGAGCGGTCAGTCGATACCTGATGCCAACCTACGAATACGCCTGCAAGAACTGCGGTGAGACCATCGAGGTCTTCCAGTCCTTCTCCGACAAGCCACTGAAGAAGCACAAGGAGTGCGGTGGCGAGCTGAAAAAGGTCTTCCACGCCCGCGGCATCGTGTTCAAAGGGGGCGGCTTCTACGCCACCGACAGCAAGCCCGCAGATTCATCGAAGACCTCTTCCGGCAGTGACGGCTCGACGAAGAAGTCGACCGAGAAGTCGACCGAGAAGGCGGGAGCCGCGTCTTCGTCGGCGTCCACGTCGTCTGGCGACGACTGAGCACGAGACCCTTCTAAACGGACGCCGCCACCCGTACGTTCGGGTACATGCTGTGGTTCGAGCCCTTTCCCGTGGGGCGGTGGGCGCTGGTCCTCGTGGTAGCCGCAGTCGCTGCGTACGTCGAGTTTCGACCCGACCCGACCACGGAGGCCCCTTTCGCCACGGTCGCCATCGCTCCCGGCGACGCGATCGACGACACCAACACGGAACTACGGCGGGTCCCTGCCGACCTACTCGAGACGGCCCGTCGAGGTGATGTCGCCACCATGCGAATCCCCGCCGGGTGGCCGGTGATGTCGTCGGCGGCATCTGAGGAGGGTCGCACCGTCCCCGCGGGATGGTGGGTGGTCGGTGTCGCTCTGCCGGAAGGCGCCGACGTGGGGGACGAGGTGAGGCTGGTGCTGCTCGACTCCGGCGCCGAAGTCGCCGGGGTGGTCGCGAGCTCTGGATCTGACGACCCGTTCGCCGCTGCCGACGGTGGGGTCGCCGTCCCTCCGGCCAGCGCGGCGGAGGTGGCCGTCGCCGCCGCCAACGGGAGGATGGCGGTCCTGGTTTCGAGTGGATGACCATTACCGTGCCGACGTGCTCGCCGCCATCATCTGGGGTCTCGTCCAGGGACTGACGGAGTTCTTGCCCGTCTCCTCGTCCGGCCATCTCGTAGTGGTCCCCGAGTTTCTCGCTGCCGTAGGGATGGAGGTGTCCGCTCCCACCCTCGCCGTCACTGCGGTCTTGCACCTGGGCACCCTGGTGGCGGTGCTGATCTACTTCCGTCGCGACGTGGCATCGGTTCTCCGTATGCGTCACGATCCGAACGGGCGCAAGATCGCGCTGCTGGTGGCGGTGGGGACCGTGCCGGCGGTGGTCGGTCTCCCCATGAAGGGCCGGATCGAGTCGATCCAGGAGAACGTGACCTACGTCGGCATCGCCCTGGTGGCCACCGGCTTGATCCTCCTCGTCGGACAGCGTCTCGGTCGTGGTGTGCGTGTCCTGCTCGACGGGCGAGTTCCCGATGCCGTCGTGGTCGGAATAGCCCAGGCCTTCGCCCTGATCCCGGGGATCTCCAGGTCGGGGATCACGATCAGCGCCGGTAACGGCCGGGGCTTTCGGCCGACCGAGGCGGCACGATTCTCCTTTCTCCTCGGCATCCCTGCCATCGCCGGGGCCGGTCTCATCTCCCTGCCCGACGTGTTCGCGGAAGGGGGGCTCGGGTTGGAGCTGCTGGTCGGCCTCGGAGTGGCCACCGTATCGGGATACCTGGCCATCGCCCTGCTGCTGGCCGCGCTGCGGCGCGTGGGGCTGGCGCCCTTCGCCATCTACTGTTTCGCAGTCGGCGGGCTCACCATCGCCCTTCTCTGATCGTTCGCACGCCGCTACGTTTCGCGTCATGACGGAACAGAACGTCCTCGGTGAGGAGCTGGAGGTCTGTTCGGTCGACCCGGTGACGGGTTGGTTTCGCGACGGCACCTGTGCCACCGCCCCCGACGACGTCGGGAGCCACACGCTTTGCGCCGTGGTGACACGGGAGTTCCTAGACCACCAGCGCTCGATCGGCAACGACCTGACCACTCCGGCGCCGATGTTCCAGTTCCCCGGTCTCGAGCCCGGCGACCGCTGGTGTGTGACCGCGCGCAACTGGCTTCGGGCACATCAGGACGGGGTGGCGGCCCCGGTGGTGCTCGCCGCCACCAATGAGCGCGCCCTCGACATCATCCCCCTCGAGGTGCTCCGCGAATACGCGGTCGACATCCCGGACGACCCGGGAGCCCTGGAATAGGCGCTACCACCACCCGTGGGGTTCGGGCTACTGGTTGTAGTTGGAGGACATCCGCATCGTCTCGGCGATGTGGACGTTGACCAGCGCGGGGAGCCCCGACTCCCGGGCCCGTTCCAGTGCGGGGCGGATCTCGTTGGGGTCGTCGACGAACTCTCCGTAGCCCCCGAGACCTTTCACCATCTCGTGATAGGGACGCACCCCCAAGTCGGTGGCGACGAGTCGATCCGGGAAGGCCATGCGATGGAAGGTCTTGATGTTCGACCAGACGCCGTCGTTGCCGACCACTCCGATGATTGGGAGCCCGAGACGCACCATGGTGTCGTATTCCATGGCGTTGAAACCGAACCCGCCGTCACCGAACACGATGCCTACGGTCTTGTCGGGGAAGACGGTCTTGGCGGCGATGGCGTACGGAGCGCCGGTGCCCAGCGTCCCGAACGGGCCCGGGTCGAGCACGTGACCGGGAGTCGACGTCTGCAGCCACCGGGCAGTGGTGGAGACGATGTCACCGCCGTCGACGGAGACGATCGAGTCGGGGCCGAAGAACTCGGCCACCTCCCTGGCGAAACGCTGGGGCATCGCCGGAGAGGAGTCGTCCGCGGACTCTTTCATCGCTTCCTCGGCCTTGGAGGCCTCAGCGTCCATGATCTCTTTGGTCCAGACCGGAGTGTCGACCCGGCGGAGGTCGTCTCCCCTCTCGACGATCTGTGCCACCACCGTCATCGGGTCGGCCACCACTCCCACGTGGGCGGGTCGATTCCAACCGACTTTCGCCGCGTCGGCGTCGATCTGGATCACCGTGGCATCGGATGAGATCTTCTCTCCGTAAGAGGTGCGGAAGTCCCAGTCGACGCCGAGGGCCAGCACCACCTCCGCCTCGGCCATCGCCCGAGATCGCTGGTGATTTCCGAGAAGAGGGTGACCGTAGGGGAGGGCACCCCGAGCTCTGCTGTTGACATAGGTCGGGGCCTGCAGGATCTCTGCGAGGTCGGCGAGACGATTCTCGACTCCGGCACGGGCGCCGGCACCGGCGAACACCAAGACCCGCTCGGCACCGTGGAGCATGGAGACGATCTCGTCGAGGGCCGCCTCATCGGCGCCAAAGCCGGACGTCTGGCGGTAGGAGGTGGGGAATCGCACCGCGGTCTCCTCGACCATGTCGAATTGGACGTCCATGGGAACGTCCAGGAACACCGGCCCGCCGCGACCCTCGAAGGCATGTCGGGCGGCGGTGGCCACATAGTCGGCGAGACGGTCCACCTGCCAGGCGGTGCCGGCCCATTTGGTGATGGAGTGGAACAGCCGGGTGTGGTCCATCTCCTGGAGCCCACCTCTCAGCTCCTGGCGGATGAGGTGTCGGCCACCGATGACCAGCATGGGGGTGGTCCCGTAGAAGGCGGTGGCCACGGCGGTCATCGTGTCGGTGACACCCGGCCCGGCGGTGACCGCGGCGACACCGAGCTTGCCGGTGAGTCGGGTGTAGGCCTCCGCGGCGTGGGCGGCGGCCTGCTCGTGGCGAACGTCGACGATCCGCATCCCTGCCTGGAGGCACCCGTCGAGAATGGGGACTATGTGACCCCCGGTGAGGGTGAACAGGGTCTCCACCCCCTCGTTCTCGAGGGCCCTGGCGATGATCTGGCCGCCGTGGATCTTTGCCATGGAACCGAACCTAGCCGCGAACCCAGGGTTGCAGGCCCCCCGCGGAAGCGTTGGCCAGCGCGCCCTCAGATCAACCCAGGGTTGCAGGCCCCGCGGAAGCGTTGGCCGGCGCGCTCAGATGCCCGCCGCCTATTCGAGGACGGTGTCCAGACCCAGGTGGACACCCCCGTCGAGCGACTGCACCCCCCTGATCGCCTGAAGAGCACCGTTGGCGAACGACTCGTAGCTGGTCGATAGGTGCTCGATTGAAAGCACCTCTCCGGCGTTGGAGAGGGCCACCTCCTGTTGAGAGATCAGACCGGGGAGACGCAGGGAATGGACCCGTACGCCCTCGACGTTGGCGCCGCGGGCACCGGGCACCATCTCCTCCGACCCCTCCGCCGAGCTCCCCCCGGCGTCGCTGAGCCCCATCGCCGAGGCCAACGCCGTCCCGCTGGGCGCATCTGGCTTCGTGGCGTGATGCCGCTCGATGATCTCCACCGCCTCGAAGTGGGCGGCGGCCTGAGAGGCGAAGCGCATCATGAGCGTGGCGCCGATCGAGAAGTTGGGGACGACCAGACACGGGGTCGCCGTCCCCCACAGCTCTCTGAGCCGGTCGAGACGCTCGGTGGTGAAACCCGAGGTTCCGACCACGGCGGCCGCCCCGGCATCACGCCATGCCTCGAGGTTCTCGAAGACCACGTCGGGATGGGCGGTCTCGACCACGATATCCGCCTCTACCCCGCCCGGGTCAGCGGCGAGAGCAATGCCCTCCAGCTCCTGCCCTCCACGATTTGGGTTGTAGAGGGCGGTCAGCTCGAGATCGTCCGCCGCGGATACGGCCGCGATGATCGGCCCGGCCAGTTTTCCGCCAGCGCCGGAAACGGCAACAGAGATCACTTGGCGTTCAGAGCTCCGGTGAGTGCTTCCTCGAACACCTGGAGCGTTTCGGCGACGTCCTCATCGGTGTGCGCCGCGCAGACGAACCATGGCTCCAAGGCGTCCGGGCAGGGCATCACGCCCTTCTCGATCATGCGGAAGCAGATGTCCTCGTAGAGGGCGCTGTCGTGCCCACCGGTGTCGCGGAACTCCTTGGGCTCTCCCTCACCGAGGTAGATGGAGAACATGGAGGGATGTCCGGTCACCTTCCCGGTCACGCCCTTGTCGGCGAGGATGCGCTCGATTCCCTCCATCAGAGAGCGCCCCACCTTCTCCACCCTGGCCAGAGGCTCTCCGGTGAGGAGCCTGGTGACGGTGGCGTCGGCGGCGGCAGCGGCGACGCCGTTGCCCGAATAGGTGCCCGCCTGGCCGATGCCGCCTTTGCGCCAGCCTTCGACCAGCTCTCCCCTGGTGGCGATCGCAGCCACCGGAAAACCGTTCCCCATCGCCTTGGCGTAGGTGCCGATGTCGGGAGTGACCCCGAAGTGCTCATGAGCACCGCCGGCGGCGATCCGGAAACCGGTCTTGACCTCATCGAAGATGAGCGCCGACTCGTATTGGTCACAGAGGCTGCGCAGGCCCTTGAGGAAGCCCTCGACCGGCATGAACCCGAAAGCGTTGCCGAGTATCGGCTCGACGATGACGGCGGCGATGCGCCGACCCTCGTCCTCGAACAGCCGCGCCGCCAACTCGAGATCGTTGAAGGGCAGCGTCCTGATGTAGGTGCGGATCGAATCGGGGATCCCTGAGCTCGACTGCCAGGGCACTGGCCGGTACCTCGAGCCGAGGCCCCCGGGAGGTGCCCCGGCGGTGGAAAACATGACGTAGTCGTGGACCCCGTGGTACTGGCCTTCGAACTTGACCACCAGATCGCGTCCCGTGAACCCACGGGCGAGCCTGATGGCGTGCATCGTCGCCTCAGTCCCGGTGTTGGTAAAGCGCATCCCGTCGGCCCAGGACAGGGCTTCCATGACCTTGTCCGCTGCCTCGACCTCACGGCGCTGGGTCATCGCAAAGGTCGTGCCTGAGGAGGCTGCCTCCGCCACTGCGGCGCCGACCTCCTCGTCGGCATGACCGAGAATGATGGGACCGAAGCCACATTGGTAGTCGATGTAGCGCTTCCCATCGACGTCGTAGACGTGACCGCCCTCACCGCGTTCGATGACGAGGGTGTCCTCGTCGCCCCAGTAGCGGAACTGGCTGGACACGCCGTTGATCAGCTTCGCCGAGGCCCGGTCGAACCACTCGACACCCTTGTCTCCCTGTAGACCCATCACACTCCTTTGGAATCGAGCGGAGACTACCGCCACCTCTGACGAACCGCCGTTCGTGGTTCCCCGACTCGGCTAACTTCAAAACCATGGCCCAAGATCTCGAGCTGCTCATCGCCGGAGAATGGACCGAAGGCACTGGTGACGATCACTACGAGGTGAAGTCCCCGGTCACCGGGGAGCACATCTACAACGTGCCCAAGGCCTCTCAGGCGGACATCGACCGTGCCGTCACCGCGGCGCGCGCCGCCACCGAGGAGATGCGACACTGGACCGCCTTCGAGCGGGCGGACATGTGCCTCCGCATCTACGACCTGGGGCAGGAGCGCATCGAAGACGTCGCTCGCATCCTCACCACGGAACAGGGCAAGCCCTACGCGGCGGAGTCTGTCGACGACATCGCCGAGTCAGGGGACTACTTCCAGATCGCCGCCGAGGACGTGAAGCGTCTGTCCGGGGAGTTCATCCCCACCACCGAGCGCAACCGCCGCATGTTCACCGTCCACCGTCCGGTGGGGGTCTGGGCGGCGATCACGCCCTGGAACTTCCCGGTGATGATCCCGATGGAATACGTGGGGCCTGGGCTGGCGACGGGCAACGCCCTCATTGTCAAGCCACCGGAATTCACCTGCTGGGCACTGCTGGAGATGGCCAACGTGTTCGAGGAAGCCGGAGTGCCGAAGGGAGCGGTCTCGATCGTCCCCGGCGCCGGCGACATCGGGGAGGCGCTGGTGACCCACGACGGCATCGATGCCATCGGCTTCACGGGCTCGTCGGCCACCGGTGCCCGCATCGTCTCCCAGATGGGTCTGAAGCGTTCCATCATGGAGATGTCGGGCAATGGGCCGACGGTGGTCACCGCCGACGCCGACATCGAGAAGGCGGCGGAGGCCGCGGTCTACGGCGCCTACTACAACGCCGGCCAGGTCTGTGTGGCAACGGAGCGCCTCATCGTCCTCGACGAAGTGCATGACGAGTTCGTGGAAGCGGCGATCAAGGCGGCCGACGTGGTGCGTCTCGGCGACCCGTTCGACGACGACACCAACATGGGGCCGCTGAACAACGAGGCTACCGCAGAGAAGATGGACCGGCACCTGGCCGACGCCGTCGAGCGCGGCGCCGAGGTTCTCATAGGTGGGAAACGGGCGACAGGGCATCCCACCGACCTCTACTTCGAGTTCACGGTGGTCGACAAGGTCCCAGAGGAATCGATGGTGTCTCAGGAGGAGTCTTTCGGGCCGGTGCTCCCGATCCTCACCGCACGCGACGACGAGGACGCCGTCGGAGTGGCCAACCGGACCCGTCTCGGGCTCCAGGCGGCGGTCTTCACCAACGACCTGAGCAAGGCGTTCTACTACGCCGACCGGATCCGCTCCGGCACGGTCATCGTGAACGACTCCACCGACACCTGGGAGACATTCCAACCCTTCGGCGGCGCCGCCGGCACCGACACCGGGTGGGGCCGGCAGCGAACCCACGAGTTCACCGACCTGCAGACGGTGGTCTTCAGCCTGCGCGAGGAGTAGAGCGGCCCTCGGCAGTGGCGGCGATGCGCTTCGCCATGCGGCGGAAGATCGCCACGTGGAAGGGGAACATCGCCCACCAGTAGAGACGGCCCAGCAAGCCTCGCGGAGCGAACACTGCCGTCTGCGTCAGCCGACTCCCTCCGTCGGTGTCCTCTGTCTGGAACGACAACCAAGCTTGCCCTGGGAGACGCATCTCGGCTTGCAGGTGCAGCGACGAGCCCGGCTCGATGTCCACCACGCGCCAGAAGTCGAGAGACTCGCCCTTGCGGAGGTCTTCGGGGTGTCTTCGCCCCCGACGTAGCCCGACGCCCCCGACCATGGAGTCGAGCAGACCACGCAGGCGCCACGCCCAGTTCATGGTGTAGTAGCCGACGTCACCTCCAATCCTCTTCACCGCCCAGAAGAGGTCATCCGGTGCGGCGGTGCTGTGCACCACCTGCTCATCCCGCCGCACGGTGCCTCCGGACCAGGAGGGATCGCCCGGATAGGGCAGTGCAGGTGCGACTCCGGACCCGGTCCAGCGGGTGGGGACGTCGAGATCGGTGGCACGGCTCAGCCCCCTGGTCACGGACTCCCGATAGGAGATGAGTGGACCGGCTACCTCCTCGGCGTAGGAGTTGTCTTCCACGACCACTTCGACCGTGAGACTGTCGACGAGAGGCCGGGCCACCCCGGAAGGAAGCGGGGTCACCAGCCCTATCCAGAGACTCGACAGACGCGGGGTGAGGGCGGGCACCCGGATGATCCACCGTCTGGGGAGACCGGCAACCTCGGCGTACACCCTCATCATCTCCTCATAGCTGAGCGTGTCGGGACCACCGATCTCCCGCACGGCACTACCACCCCTCTCTCCCAGGGCATGGATCAGCACTTCGAGCATGTCGGATATCGCGATCGGCTGGCACAAAGTGCGGACCCACTTGGGGGTCACCATCACCGGCAGCATCTCGGTGAGGTAGCGGAGCATCTCGAAGGAGACCGAACCCGAGCCGATGATCACCGCGGCGCGTAGCTCGGTCACCGGAGTCCTCCCCGAGCCGAGGATCCGACCAACTTCCTGACGACTGGAGAGATGGGCGCTCAGCTCGCCGTGGCCCAGACCTCCCAAATACACGATTCTCTCGACCGAAGTCCCGTCGACCGCGTCGACGAAGTTCTGGGCTGCCTGACGATCGCTCTCCCCGAAGTCACTCGGGCCCGAGCCCATCGAGTGCACCAGATAGACCGCTTCGGTGCAGCCTTCTGAAACCCCATCCAGTGAGTCCGGAGCGAGCAGGTCTCCTTGGACCACTTCCACCTCGTCGCGCCACCAGACGTCATCGAGTTTGGAGGGGTCGCGGGCGAGGCATCTCACGGCGGCGCCCGACTCGATGAGTCGGGGGACGAGCCGTCCTCCGATGTACCCGGTGGCACCGGTGACGAGGATCTCTCTGTTTGCTGACACTGCTTGAGTCCTTCGTCACGGCGGTCCGGACCGGATGAAGCCGTTGGTCACTCCATGGTGGCCGCCACCCCGGCGAATCCCCCGGCGAATCCGCCGAGGAGGATCCCCGGCAGCAGCGCCGTAGCGAAAGCATCGGCGATGTCGAGATCGGTGATCAGCCACACGGCCAGGGTCAACCCGAGTAGGGACACGGGAAAGCCGATCATGATTCCCTTCGCCACCGCTCTGCCCATGCGGGCGGCGTGAGTGACGTCGGCTTCTTCCGAGTGCTCGGCCATGACCGCCATGATGACAGATCACCGGATCGTTTGGCATCCCGGTGCCCGTCGAGGGCAGTTACCGTATCGATCCGATGTTCACGCCCTACGAGCAACGCAAGTCAGAGATCCCGTTCGCCTCGGCTGAGTACATCTCCTTTGCCTCGCGCAACTCGTTCCTCGGCTGCCCCGCCGTGACGATGGAGGAGATGGGCGAGGGCGACGTCGTCATCGTCGGGGCTCCCTTCGACTGGGGCACGACCTATCGCCCCGGCGCTCGATTCGGCCCGGCGGCGATCAGAAATGCCGACTACGGGGCGATGGACGGCTACCGGCCCCACCTACCCACCGGCCTCGATCCGTTCGAAGTGCTCGGCGTGGTCGACATCGGCGACGTATACGTCCAGCCCGGCCAGCTCGAAGGGTCGATCGACCGCATCGCCGATGTGGTCACCGATGTGGCTCGAGCCGGCAAGGTGCCCATCGTCCTCGGAGGCGATCACACCATCACCTGGCCCGACGCGCTGGGCGTCGCCCGCGCCCATGGGTTCGGGGAGATCGCGCTGATCCACTTCGACGCTCACGCCGACACCGGATTCACCCAGAACGGCTCACTGATCGGCCACGGGACGCCGATGCGGCGGCTGATCGAGTCGGGCGCCGTTCCCGGTCATCGTTTCGTCCAGATCGGGCTGCGCGGCTACTGGCCGGAGCCGGAGGTGATGGAGTGGATGCGGGAGAACAAGATGCGCTCGTTCCTGATGAACGAGATCCTCGACCGGGGTCTCGACACGGTGGTCGACGAAGCGGTCGACTACTCGCTGGCCGGAGGGGCGAAGGGCGTCTTCATCTCGGTGGACATCGACGTCGTCGACCCGGGGCTCGCCCCCGGGACGGGCACGCCGGAACCGGGCGGGCTCAACTCCCGTGAGATCCTCGACACGGTGCGCCGTCTCTCGAAGGACCTGGTGGTGCTGGGCGCCGACGTCGTGGAGGTCTCCCCGCCCTACGACGGCCCCGGCGAGCAGACCGCCTACCTGGCCAACCGGGTGGTGCTCGAGATCCTCAACGGAATGGCCGAACGCAAGGCAGGCGTCTGATTTCCGCGAACCCAGGGTTGCAGGCCCCGCTCAGCGGGGCTGGGAACCCTGGGTTCGCAGAAGGCCCTCAGAACTGGAACCCGGGGAACCGCTCCTTGACCCGCCCCCAAGCTCGGCGGACGGCGCGCCACAACCAGATGGTGAGCGTGGTGGCCGCCACCACCAGGATCACCACAACGACAATGGTGACCGCGGGGTAGGTGACGGCGAGGGCGACGAGGGCTGCGACGCTGACGTCCTCGAAGAACGACACGGCGGAGTTGCTCACCGGCTCGGGTGAGGCGTTGATCATGACCCTGGTGCTCGCCTTCGCCGCGTGGGCGTCGAAGGCGAGAACGCCGGCGATGATCCCACCCAGTGCCGCTCCGACGTTTCCCGACTCGCCGGCGATGACCGCGCCGATCGCGGCCGCTCCGATGGGACGGATGAAGGTGTGCATCACGTCCCAGAAGCTGTCCAGGAAGGGCACCTTGTCGGCGACGAACTCGACGGCGAAGAGGATCCCGGCGCCGACCATCACGTCGGTGCGGGTGAGAACGTCGGGAATGTCGGTCCACCCGACCCGGCCGGCGATGCCGAGCATGAGAGTGGCGAGATAGAGATTGAGCCCCGACGCCCAGCCCGAGCCGGCTATGACGCCTATCGTTTCGATCACGGGACAGCCTCCCACACGATGAGTGCCGCCCAGCCGTCGTCGGCTTCGTCCTCGAGATAGTTCTCCAGCATCCCCCGCACCTCGAAGCCATTGGAGAGTTGGAAGGTCAACGTCGGATCGGTCAGCTCGCCCGACACCACCTGACCCACGTAGTCGACCGCAGTCATCTCGTCCTTGTGGTGGTAATAGCCGGGAAGAGAGCCTCCGGCGATGATCCCGCGCTTGCCGTCCTTCCTCACCAGGTCCTTACGCGCCTCGTAGAGCCGGCGGCCGATCCCATGCCCGCGAAAGTCCGGATGCACGCTGATGTCGGTTCCGTAGTACCAGGCACCTTCGGGGTCGTGGTTGCCGCACTGATGCTCACCGGTGATCTCGGCGAGCGTGTGTTGGGGGTGGTCGAAGTCGAAGTCGAGATAGATCCCGGCTCCTTGGCCGACGGGCTCACCGTCGACCAGGGCGACGAAGTAACCCTCGGGGAAGACCCCGGCGTATGCCCTGATGTCGTCGGCAGAGAGGAGATCGTCCCGGTTGGCCAAGGGGAAGGAGAGGTGCTCGATCCTCTCCAGGTCTTCTGCCATCGAAGGTTCCAGATTGACGACCTCCACCCCGTTTTCGCGCATCGAATGCGCTGGAGACGAACCGTTCGATGCGCGAAAACTCAGAGTTGGAACGTCTCCCATGGGTGATCTCCCGGTATGCCCCACACCGCTCTCATCATGCGCTTGCCCGGCTCGACGATGATCGCCCCGCAGGTCGCGGTCTCGGCAGGGTCGCTGGCGCGCCGGGAGATGGTGGGATCGGCGAAGAATGCCTCGATGTCATGGGCCCGTTGTTCGCCGATGCGGAGACGCTCGTTGCTGTTCTCGACGAACTCCGCGAGCCGAGGCGGCTCCTCGGCCAGGGTCTCCGGATACAGGCAGTTGTTGGCGTGGACCAACGGCGTGCCCTCGGTGCGAGTCACTCGCTTACTGCGCGGCATGGCCTCGATCATCGCCCCCTCGCCGTCGGGGCCCATCACGAAGTAGTTGTGGCCGCCGGCCACGTCGGCATCGAGCACGACTTCGATGGCGTCGTGGAGAGTCTCCTGGTCGAGGGCCCTGCGCACCACGAACGGCCACGTCACCCCAGGCTTGCCGATCGAGGTGAGGTTGTTGATGCCCACCGCGACCCCGGCCTCGTTCATCCCCATCTGACCCAGGCAGCCGGCAGTGGTTTGGACGAAGACGTCGAGGCCCATCATCGGGTCGATCTTGAGCATGAGGACGAACTCCCCGGCAGAGGCATGCATGTCCCAGGTCTGCGCGAAGACCCCGGTCTCAGGATTGATGATGCCCGTGCAGTTGTGCTCCTCCCCCACGTCCGCCACCCGGGCACGTACGACGTCGACGAGATCGGTGAAGCCTCCCACGGTCACCGCCTCCTGGGGGGTGATCCCGGCGGCGGCAGCCATCGCCAGCATCTCGGCGTAGAGGCTTTCGGAGAAGCGCTCGTGATGCTCGAGAAGATCGTCGGCGCAGCTCAAGATGAGGTCTCGGTCAGAGTCGCCGCCGCTCCAGGTCTCCCTGCTGCTCAGATCGATCCGCACCTCGACATAACGGCGAATCATCTCCGCGCAGGTCGACCCGTGACCCCGTCCGATGTCGCTGGAGTCACCGAAAACCTCGAGAACCCTGAGAGACCCTCCGTGCATATGTGTAAAGCTACCGGGAAGAGATGAGTGTGCGCCTGATCAGCTCCTCGCCTGGGCGAAGTAGTCGGTGTAGTTGATCTCGAAATCGCCGGTGTCCTCGATGACTACCAGGTTCGCAAAGACCTCATCCGATGGATAGACCGCCTCATCCTCGAGGATGTCGGGATCGATGAACTCCTCGGAAGCCTCATTTGGGCTGGCGTAGTAGTTCCAGTTGGTGAGGGCCGCTCCATTCTCCGCATCGAGAAGGAAGTTGATGAAGGCGTGTGCCGTGCACGGATGGTCGGCATTGGTTGGGATCGCCATGTTGTCGGTCCACACGGTGGCCCCCTCCTGGGGGATCACATAGGTGTGGGTCTCCCAGTCCTCGATGGCGGTGAGGTATCCGCCCGAGAACCCATGAGAGACGGCGACCTCGCCATTGACGAGAAGCTCGGCATAGGTGTCGCTGTCGAACGCGGCGATCTGATCCCTGACCCCGGCAATCACGTCGGCTGCCTCCTGAAGCTCGGCCTCGCTGACGCTGTTCATCGAATAACCGAGGTACATGAGGGCAGCGCCCATGGTCTCCCTGGGATCGTTGAGCAGGGAGATGCCGCCCGGGTACTCCGCAACCAACTCGGGATCGAAGACCAGCGCCCAGCTCGGCTCGAAGTCCTCACCGACCACGTCCATGTTCACCCCGAGACCGGTGGTACCCCACTGGTAGGCGGCGGAGTAGGTCCCGCCCGGGTCGAAAGGTGGGTCGGCGAAGAACGGGGCGAGATTGGTGACGTTGGGGATGGCGTCCCTCTGCAGCTCCATCAACAAACCCTCCTCGATCATGATGGCGATCATGTAGTCGGAGGGGACTATGAGGTCGTAGACAGCGCCGGATTGAAGCCGGGCCAGTAGCGCCTCGTTGGAGTCGTAGAAGTCCTCGACCACGGCGACGCCGAACTCCTCCTCGAACGCATCGACCAGCTCGGGATCGATGTACTCGGTCCAGTTGTAGAAATTGAGATCGCCGTCCGTCTCCCCCACCTCACAGGTTGCCATGTCGCCGTCGTCGGCGACTGTGGTCAGAGTGGTTGCACCATCGTCTCCGGCCGCGGTGGTCGTGACGGTGTCACCATCGTCTTCGTCGACTCCCCCGCCGCCACAGGCGGCCAAGGTCAATGCCAGTAAACATCCGAGGACGACCAGCCTGGATATCCGTTTCATGTCAAAAACCTCCCAAAGGCAGACAAGTGCGAATTGGTTTGGACCGGCGAACCTTAGCCATGAGAGGCGGGAACGGTAGTAAGCGGAGCCTCTTCTGTTTCCCCTTCGGCCACAGTCTCCTTCACGATGGAACCACGTTGCAGACCGAGTGAGATCGCCACCAGGATCATCGACGCGGTGAGCATCACCACACTCACCGCGTTGATCAGCGGTGTCACTCCCCGCCGAACCAGCCCGAAGACGTAGACGGGCAGCGTGGTCGAGCCCGGCCCGGAGACGAACTGGGTGATAACCACGTCATCCAGAGAGAGAGTGAGAGCGAGCAAGGCCCCACCGGCGACCCCGGGCGCGATCAGGGGCAGGGTCACCCGGCGAAATGCCTGCCACCGCGAGGCGTAGAGGTCGGCGGCGGCCTCCTCCATCGCCGGGTCGAATTGAGCGATGCGAGCCCTGACCACGATGGCCACGAAAGAGATGTTGAAGGCGATGTGGGAGAGCACGATGGTGCCCAGCCCGGCGCTGAGCCTGATCCCGGTGAAGTCCTGGAGGATCTCGAATCCCTGGAAGAAGAAGATGAGCAGCATCACCGCCATGGTGACATCGGGGATGATGATGGGGAGATAGGCCAGCCCGTCGAGGAAGCCTCGTCCCCGGAATCGGTAGCGTTCCAGGGCGATCGCGAGCATGGTCCCAACCACGGTGGCGACAACCGTTGAGATCAGAGCCACGACCAACGAGTTGCGCAAGGCGCCCAGGACGGCGTCGTTCTGAAACATCGCCTGGTACCAGCGCAGGGAGGGCTCGGTCCAGATCGCCACCCTCTCGTTGGCATTGAAGGAGAACACGGTGAGGAGGGCGATGGGGGCGTAGAAGAAGACGTACACCATCACTGTGTTGGCGGCGAGCAACCGCTCGACGGGACCACGTGGCCTGGTTGCCTCGCTCACAACGTCTTCGCCCCCGCTCGGAAGTAGAAGACGGTGGCCAGGAGCATGACGGCCATGACTGCGATGGAGAGCGCCGAGCCGAAGGGCCAGTTCCTCGCGGTGAGGAACTGGGAGACGATGTAGTCGCCGAGCAGTATGGACCTTCCCCCACCGAGGATCGCCGGCGTGACGTACGCCCCGAGAGACGGGATGAACACCAGGATCGAGCCTGCCACCACCCCCGGCATGGACAAGGGGAGGGTCACCTTGCGGAACGCGGTCCACCCGTTGGCGTAGAGATCGCGCGCCGCCTCGACCAACCCCCAATCGAGACGCTCGATGGCGGCGTACAGGGGGAGAACCATGAAGGGCATGAACCCGTAGACCAGCCCGATGAGCACCGCGGTGTTGGTGAAGAGCACCCTGACCTCATCGCCACCCAAGAGCCGGCTGATCTGAGAGACCAACCCGTCGTTGCCGAGGATGACCCGCCATGCGTAGGTGCGGACCAGGAAGTTCGACCAGAAGGGGATCATCACCATGACGAGGAGGATGTTGCGGGCCCGTGCCGACCGCGTGGCTATGTAGTAGGCGAAGGGATAGCTCAGCAGTAGGCAAACCAGTGTGGTCAGCGTGGCGAGGACGAAAGACCGCACTGCGATTTCTGCAACGAGCGGTGAAAAAAGCCTCCGGTAGGAGTCTATGTTCCAGTTCTCGAGCAGGGTGAGCCCCGTCGAAGAACGGGAAGCGAACGAGTAGACGAGAACCAGCACCAACGGCACCGCGAAGAGAAGAACCAGGTAGATGTATGCCGGGAGGGAGATGAGGAATCCCCGTCTCGACTCTGCCCGGGCCGCCGACTCCTCGAGTTCCGGAGTGACAGGCGCGGCCGCCGCGGCGGCCCGGGTCGTCTTCGCCATCACTCGCTGACCACGTTGGCCGCCTCGACACTCCAGCTGACCGTGACCTCGGAGCCGACGTCGTGGGTGCCTATCTCGGGTCGGTTCTCCTCCTTGACCTCGAGCAATTGATCGAGGCCGGCGTCGACGTCGTAGTAGAAGACGTCTCCGTAGTAGGTGCGACGGGCGATCCGCGCCCCAAGACGGTTCCGGCCCGGGGGCACGTCCTCGCCCTGACGGTGCAAGGCGAGGCGCTCCGGTCGCAGGGCGAGGGCGATCTTTCCGCCGGTCGGGCCATCCGGCACGCGGACCTCAGCACCGTTGTCGAGCTTGGCCACGCCCTCCTTGGTCACCACCGCCTCGAAGATGTTGATGTCACCGATGAAATCGGCGACGAAACGAGATTTTGGTCGCTCGTAGATCTCCTGGGAGTCCCCCACCTGGAGGAGACGGCCCTCGCTCATCACTCCGATCCGGTCCGACATGGTCAAGGCTTCCTCCTGATCATGCGTGACGTAGACGAAGGTGATGCCGACCCGTGACTGGAGGTCCTTGAGCTCGAGCTGCATGCTCTGACGGAGCTTGAGGTCGAGCGCTCCCAGAGGCTCGTCGAGCAGGAGCACTTCCGGCTCATTGACCAGGGCACGAGCCAGGGCGACACGCTGCTGCATCCCGCCGGAGAGTTGGCTCGGCCTGGCCTCGGCGCGGCCCCCGAGCTGAACCTGATCGAGCACCCGCCGCACCCGGGATTCGATGTCTGCTTTGGCGACTCTCTTCATCTGCAGGCCGAACGCGACGTTCTCGAACACCGTCATGTGCGGGACGAGGGCATACGACTGGAACACCGTGTTGACCGGCCGCTGGTTGGGGGGCATGAGGCCCATCTCGACGCCGTGGATCCGCACGCTCCCTTCGGTCGGGTACTCGAACCCGGCGATCATCCTCAGGGTGGTGGTCTTGCCACAGCCGGAGGGACCCAGGAGGGAGAAGAACTCGCCGTCCCGGATGGTGAGGTCCATCGAGTCCACCGCCACCACGTCGTCGCCGAACTCCTTGCGGACACCCACCAGTTCGACGGCCGCGTCAGCCATTCAGCTTCCCTCGTACACCACTTCTCCACCGATCACGGTGGTAACCACCTTTGCCTCACGGAACGGCCCCTCCTCGAGAGGGTCTCGATCGAGAACCGCGAAGTCGGCGAGCTTACCCACGGACACGGTCCCGGTCTCTGTCTCGGTGTGGTTTATGTAGGCGGATCCCGCCGTGAACGCATGTAGGGCCTCGACCGGTGTCAGCGCTTGTTCGGGACAGAGTGGTTCCTCGTCTTCGTCCCAGGTGCGGGTGACGGCGACGTGGATCTCCTCCATCACGTTGGCTGTGGAGACGCCCCAGTCGCTGCCCATCCCCATCCGTGCCCCGCCGTCGAGGAGAGAGCGGAACGGATACTGCCAACCGCTGCGTTCCGCTCCCAGGAAGGGCTTGGTGAGCTCCGTCTGGTACTCGTCGTTGTGGGCCCAGAGCGGCTGGGCGTTGGCGATCACGTCGAGGGCGGCAAACCGCCTCAGGTCGTCGGGGTGGATCACCTGGATGTGGGCGATGTGGTGGCGATGGGAGGAGGGACCGTTTCGACGACGAGCCGCTTCCACAGCGTCCAGGGCACTACGCACTGCCCGATCTCCTATGGCATGGAAGTGGCATTGGAAGCCGTGGTGGTCGAGAGTTACGACGATGTCCTTCAGGTCCTCGGGATCGACGAAGTCGATGCCCCGGTTGTCGGTGACCGATCCGCGTTCGTCCCGGTAGGGCTGCAGCATGGAGGCGGTGAAGTTCTCCACCACGCCATCGAGCATCAGCTTCACCGCGATGGGACGAAAGCCCTCAGCGGATCTCTCTCGACGGGCAACCAGCTCCGGGATTTGCTCGACCCCCCGGTTTCGATCCCACCACAGGGCACCGACCACGCTCCCCTTCAGGCGTCGTGCTCCGGCGAGACCGAGATACGCCTCCTGGATCTTCTCGTCGACGATGGCGTCCTGCCACCCGGTGATCCCGCATGAGAGGAGCTCTTCCTGGCCCTTGGCCAGCCCGGCGGTCAGGTCGTCGACGGTGTCCGCCGGGGCGTGGCTCTCGACGAGCCTGATCGCTCCCTCGTGGAGGGTGCCCTGAGGGCTTCCATCGGGGAGCCGCTCGATCCGCCCGTCCGGAGGATCGGGGGTGCCGGGCCCGATCCCGGCCAGCTCGAGAGCCTTCGAGTTGGCCCATGCGCCATGGCCGTCGGTGTTGGTTAGGAGGACCGGGCGGTTGGCAACGGCGCCGTCGAGGACATCCTTCGACGGGCAGCCATCGGGGAACCACGACTGGGGCCAGCCCGCCCCCACGATCCAGGGGAGGTCGGGGTTGGCTGCTGCGTAGGCCGCCACGGCGTCCAATGCCGACGAGATGTCGTGGGCTTCGTCGAAGTGGCAGCGCAGCTTGTCGAGTCCGCTGCTGGCGGGATGGACGTGGGCGTCGATGAAACCCGGTGTGGCCAGGGCGCCGTCCAGATCGATCACGTCGCCAGCGGAGACCGATTCGGCATCCCGCCCGACGGCGGCGATCCGGTCGCCCACCACCGCCACCGCCTCGACGAACACCCGGGAAGGGTCTGCCGTGAAAACGCGACCACCCCGAATCACCAGATCCGCTTTCATCGGCGGGAGTATGGCGGGGATGGACCCTGTAAGAGCTCTATCTGGTGGGTCGAGCCCTCCTCGTCAGGGACTTCCTCGAAGCCGATCTGTAGGTAGAACTCGGAAGATCCAGGACCGGTCGTCCTCAGTCTCACTCGTGTGAAATGGTCACGTGCATGATCGACGAGTGAGGTCACGATGGCACGGCCGACGCCTTGCCCTCTCGCCTCAGGCACCACGTAGACATGGCGGATCCGTCCCACATCCGGGTCGTCCAGATAAGGGTCCTGATTGAGCCCGCCAACGGCCACCAGCTTGGAGCCGAGACGCGCTTCGCACGCCAACTCTCCGCGGCGGTCGAAACGATTGGACCCAACGCGCCAATCGTCGACGAGACGCTCCACCAGGTTGTGCCCTTCGGACCGGCTGCTCTCGAGAAGGGCCCAGATATCCTCGGGCAGCGAGCGGAAGGGCTTGACGACGAGACCTGCGACCATGTCTCGATGCTATGGCTCGAATGGAGCGCGTTGTGGTCGTCGGAAGCAGCGGATCGGGAAAGACCACTTTCGCCCGGAGACTGGCCACTGCGCTCGGTGTGCCCCGCCTGGAGATGGACTCGGTGTTCCACCGCCATGGCCTCGCCGACGAGGCCCACGACGAGTTCCTTCCGACCCTCGACGAGTTCACCGACGCCGCGCGCTGGGTGGTCGACGGCAACTACACGAGCCATGGAACCAGGGATGTGATCTGGCCGAAGGCCGACACCTTCGTCTGGCTCGACCCTCCACGCCGCATTGCGATGTCACGAGTGGTGAGAAGGACTCTCAGGAGGGTGCTCACGAGGGAAGAGATCTGGCCCGGGGTGAGGGAGCCGTTCTCCAACCTCTACCGTCTCGACCCTCACCGGAACATCGTGGTCTGGACATGGACCCGACACGCCCATGTGCGAGAGAAGTACGAGGAGGCGATGGTCGATGGGAGTTGGGCTCATGCCACCGTGCACCGGTTGCGGTCGGCCGCAGAGGTCGAGGTACTCCTGGACGCGGCCACCCACTTGGAATGAGGAATCGCCTGGCTGGTCCCTCTCTCTGTGCTCCAGGGCCGGTATACCGGCCCTGGAGCATTAGGAAGCGGTAGGCACCGCTAGCCTGCCGCGTCATGGGATCGTTCTGGCACCCCTTCGCCGACATGTCCAAGGTGCAGCATGCGCCGTTCATCGTCGATCGAGGCGAAGGCATCTACGTATACGACGAAGAGGGCAACCGCTATCTCGATGCAGCGGCGTCACTGTGGTACATGAACATCGGCTACGGCCGTGACGAGGTCATCGACGCCATGGACGCCCAGGCCCGGAAGCTGCCGGCCTTCCATTCGTTCATCGACTACGCCACCCGCCCCCCTATCGAACTGGCGGAGAGGATCGCCCGAGTGTCGCCCGACCCCGACTCCAAAGTCTTCTTCGGCTCGGGAGGCTCCGACGCCATCGACACCGCGGCCAAGCTGGCCCGGCGCTACTTCAGCGCCATAGACCAGCCGGAGCGCACCGTCTTCATCGCCAGGGAATGGGCCTACCACGGCATGCACACCTATGGCACCACCCTCGGAGGGATGGAGCCCAATCGGCTCGGATACGGCGGCGAGCTGGTGTCCGACGTGGTCATGGTCCCCTACGACGACGCCGAGGCGGTGGAGAAGGCGATCGACCATGCCGGAGCCGACCGCATCGCAGGCATCTTCGTCGAGGCGGTCATCGGGGCAGGCGGGGTCCGCCCCGTATCCCCGGACTACCTGGAACGGGTTCGGCAGGCGTTGAGACAGGTCGGCGGGCTCTACATATCCGACGAGGTCATCACCGGGTTTGGCCGGGTTGGCGACTGGTTCGCAGCCAACAAGTTCGGGCTCGAGCCCGATCTGATCACCTTCGCCAAGGGTGTCACCTGCGGCTACGCCCCCCTGGGAGGGGTGGTCGCCGCCTCCCACATCGCCGAGCCCTTCTTCGACACCCCCGGGCTGGTGTTCCGCCATGGCTACACCTACTCGGGGCATTCCACCGCGTGTGTCGCCGGCATCAAGGTGATGGACATCATCGAGCGGGAAGGGCTTCTCGACCGGGCGGCCGAGTTGGAAGACGAGATCTACGACGCCCTGGTCCCCCTCGAAGAGATCGCCGTCGTGTCGGGCATCCGCCGCGGCGTCGGCGCCCTCGCTGCGATCCAGTTGGAGATGGGCGACGACGACACCCTCCCCTATCGAGCGGCTACCGCCTGCCGGGAGGCGGGAGTGCTCACCCGAGCGGTCGGAGGCGGAGGTCTCCAGGTGTCGCCTCCGCTGACCATGACCCCGGAGCAGGTGACGGAGATGGGCGAGCTGTTCGCAAAGGGGTTGCGCACCCTGTGAACCTGACCCCGTTCTGGGTGGAGGACCACCCGAGACCGGACAGCATCGGAAGCGACTCGCTGCCAAACCACGCCGACGTGGTGGTGATCGGGTCGGGGCTCACCGGCCTCTCCGCGGCCTCACGGCTCGCCCGGGCCGGACAGTCGGTGGCGGTGATCGACGGCGGGGAGATCGCCGGTGGCGCTTCCTCGATCAACGGCGGCATGGTCTCGCCCGACGTGAAGGCCGGGATCAGCACCATCTTCGCCCGTCACGGGCCGGAGATCGGGCGCGAGATGTGGGCGTCGACGGTGCGCTCGGTCGAGCTGGTCCGCGACCTCGCCGGACAGCCCGGCGTCGACGCCCTGACCCACGAGAACGGAATGGCCGCCCTGGGCAGGGGACAACGGCAGCGCAATAGCTTCGAGAAGACGCTCGCCTGGTACCGGGAGAACCTGAGCGTGGACTGGGAAGTCCTCAGCGGCGGGGATGTGAGGACCGTCGTCGGCGGCGACCACTTCGACGTCGCCTTGTACGAGCCGGAGGGCTTCGGGGTGCAACCGGCTCGGCTCTCCTTCGGTCTCGCCGGGTTGACCAGCAACGCCGGTGCCGCGCTGGTCGACCATTGTGAGGCCCAGACCATCGAGCAGACTTCCTCCGGACTGCGCGTGAAGACCTCGCAGGGCTCGATCGACGCCGGCCAGGTCGTCGTCGCCACCAACGGATACACCTCGCGCCAACCGATACCGGGTCTGGCGCGGCTGGTGGTGCCCATCGGCTCGTACATAATCGTCACCGAGCCGATCGGGCCCGAGCGGGCGGAGCGGATCTTTCCGGGCGGGGCGATGACCTTCACCAAGCGCCGACTGCTGAACTACATGCGTCGGACCCACGACGACCGCATCCTTCTCGGCGGGAGACGCAGCCTCCACCCCCACCTCGACCTCGAGGCCTCGGCGGTCGACCTGAGAAGGGCCCTGGTGCGCTTCTGGCCCGATCTGGAGGAGGCCGACATCACTCACGTGTGGGGAGGGAAGCTGGGCGTACCGTTCGATCTGACCCCTCACATCGGGAGGATCAAAGGTGTCTGGTATGCCTTGGGATATGCCGGCCACGGAGTCGGCCTCTCCTGTCAACTGGGCCACGAGTTGGCCGGGATGCTGCTCGGTGAGGACCCTCCAAGCGTCTATAGCCGTATTGCCCATGATGGCCGCTTCTACTACACAGGGAGAAGGGCCTGGTTCCTCACCCCGGCCGCTTACCTGTACCGGACGCTAGACAAGATAGGGATATGAGCACTCTCACCTACCAGACGACGGCCGAGGGTTTGACCTCCGATCAACTGGACGGAGAGTTCTTCGTTGGTTGGGTGGACCCACCGTCTTCCGAGACGCTGCTACGCATCCTCCAGTCGTCGACCCACGTGGTGGTCGCCGTCAGAAACGAGAAGGTCATCGGATTCGTCACCGCTCTCTCCGATGGAGTCCTCTCCGCGTTCATCACCCTCCTCGAAGTCGTCCCCGCCGAGCATGACAAGGGAATCGGTCACTCGTTGATCAATCAGCTGATGGACGACATCGGCGATCTATACATGGTCGACCTGGTCTGTGACGCCAATCTCTCCCGCTTCTACGCCGAGTTGGGCTTCGCCACCACCACCGGGATGTCCCGGCGCAACTACGCGATGCAGTCGGGAAGGGCGTGACCGGTCGGCGTAGCCTGGGAGCCATGACACTGACCCGACGCGATCGGCTCATCTTCCTCTCACCCCTGGCCGCGGTCGGCATGCTCACCCTCGCCCAGGGGTTCGAGGACGGCCCGACGGTGTGCCCGTTCGCTCTGGCCACCGGCATGGCCTGTCCGGGATGTGGGATGACGAGGGCGGCCGGACAGCTCCTGCGCGGAGACTTCGCCGCCGCCATCGCCTATCACCCTCTGGTGCCCGCCGTCGCGCTCCTCGCCACGGTCGGGTGGGCCTGGTTCGTGCTGAGGCGAACCGGGCAAGTTCAACCGATGAGCAATCGGATGCTCAACGGCGTCCTGATGGTGCTTCTGATTGCTCTGATCGCGGTGTGGGTGACCCGTCTGGCGACGGGATCGCTTCCCCCTGTCTGATTCGGCGCCGCCAGTAGTAGATCGCCCCGGCCGCCACCGCGGCAACGAGAGCCACCCCCAGGGGAACCAACCACTTGGATCGCGCCACCTCGGAGATGGTGGCCTGTACCGGCGCCCGTCCCCCTCTGGGGTCGAGCACCCACGAACCGACCCGGAGGAACACAGCGAAACTGAGGCCACCGACGGCCACCCTCGTCAGCAGGTTCTTCACCGCCCAGATCCGATCCTCGGACAGAGCGGCGAACGCAGACCCGAAGCCGATCAACGCGATGAGGGCAAGCAGTGCCGCCGTTCCGAGCCGGGCTGCCGTCGGGGAGGAGGGGCCGACGATGGGGTTCGCGCCAGGTTGGCGGATCACCAGTGGGTCGAACCGGGCCACGATGTCCGCCACCTGCTCCTGGGTCACCGAATGGCCCATCTGAGACAGGCCCACGGTGAGCTCGGGCACCGACGGGCCGATCAACGCGGCCATGTCGATCGTGGCGGCCTCGGGGCCCGATGACCCGGCTGCGTACACCATCTCGACCACCAGTTGATCGAGCGCCTCCCCGACGCCACTGGATTGGAGATAGTAGTCGATGGCGGGTTCGACCAAATCGGGGTCGGCGCCCGCCTCAACCATCTCGCCGGCCATCCAGTCCCCGAGGAGGCCGCTGACGACGGCGGAGCCCGCCAGCGGCGACAGGGACTCGGCCAGCGTGTCGGTGTCGATCACCACAGCCCGACCCCAGAGGGAGAAGAGAAGGATCGTGATCGACATCCCGAACGCCCATCCGAGGCTCGACCGGGTGACATCCCGGGGGGTCACTTGATCACCAAAGCGGGATTGGTGCGAATCCTCGGCCGCTTCTCGATCACCGCCTCCGCGAGCGTGTCGAATGCCGCGGCAGCCTCGGATCCGGGCACTGCCACAGCGGCAGGCTTGCCCTCGTCGGCGCCACGCCCCATCGCCGGCATCAGCGGTACCTGTGCCATGAGATCGACGCCGAGCTCATCGGCCAGCGCCTGTCCACCTCCGGATCCGAACAGCTCATACCGCTTTCCGTCGTCTCCGGTGAACCACGACATGTTCTCGACCACTCCGATCACCTCCTGGTCCACCTCGGCAGCCATCAACGCGGCCCGGCGGGCGACCCGCTGTGCGGTGGGCTGAGGAGTGGTGGCCAGGAGGACCTGGGCACGGGGAAGGAACTGAGCCATCGAGATGGCGATGTCCCCGGTGCCGGGGGGCATGTCCACGATGAGGAAATCGAGGTCGTCCCAGAAGACGTCCTTGAGGAACTGCTCGATCGCCTTGTGCAGCATGGGCCCACGCCAGATGACGGCCTTGTCGTCTCCGACGAAGTAGTCCATCGACATGACCTTCACGCGGTGGGCGACGGGAGGCACGATCATCTCGCCGACCATCACCGGTGGATGGGTGACACCGAGCATCGAGGGGATCGAGAACCCCCAGATGTCCCCGTCGACGATCCCCACCTTGTGGCCGGTCCTGGTCAGCGCCACCGCCAGGTTCGCCGATATCGACGACTTGCCCACGCCGCCCTTGCCCGAGGAGACGGCAACGGTGCGGGTCGCCGAGCCGGGCTCTCCGATCGGAGGGCCGACCTTCTCCTTCAACTCGTTCATCCATCCGACGACCGCATCGTCCTCCATGATCTCCACATCGACGTCGGCGCCGGTGGTGAACGGTGACAACGCCTCACGGAGACGCTCGTCGAGGGTGGGGGGCGGTGCGGTGGGAAGGAGGAGCTCCACCTTCACCTTGCCGGTGAGCTTCTTGCTGACGTCTTTGACGAGACCGAGCTCACCGAGGGTGCGCCCAACGAAGAGCGGCGACTCGATGGACGCGACCGCATCCAGCAGCTGGGATTGTTCGGCCATCTGATTCCCCTACGGCGACAGTGGTTAGAAGCCTGTCGAAACTATAGTTTTCGCCAGGACGTACCCCTCATGGACACAGAGACACTCGACGCCAGGATCTCAGATCTCACTTCCTCCCTGGGAGATCCCACCCGACGCGCCATATACATCGCGGTTCGTGAGTCGGTCGAGCCGATGACGACCTCGAAGGTCGCCGCCTTGTTCGACATCCACCCCAACGTCGCCCGTCACCACCTCGACCGGCTCGCCGGCGACGGCTATCTCAAGGTCCAGCAGCGCCGTTCGGGAGGCCCGGGGGCAGGGCGCCCGGCCAAGACCTATGAGCCGACCAACAAGGAAGTGAGCGTCCACTTCGCCCCCCGCCGTTTCGAGATGCTCACCGAGATGCTCTTTCAGGTGTTGGAGGAGGTGTCTCCTCCCGACGTGGCCGAGATCGCCGAGAAGGTGGGACGGTCGTACGGCCAGAGGCTCGCCGCCGAGATCGGTGCCGGTGACGAGCCCGGGTACGACGAGGCGGTCCAGGCGGTGGCCAGCGCCATGACCGGGCTGGGCTTCTCGGTCGATCCCGACATCGAGGGCCAGCGTCTGCTCACCTCCCACTGCCCCTTCGGAGAGACCGCCACCAACCACCCGGAGGTGATCTGCTCGTTGGATCGCGGCATCGTCGCCGGGCTCTTCGGGGCCATGTCCCATCCGTGCAACCCGGTGGTCATCCCCCACCACTCCCTCGACGACGACTGCGTGACCCAGGTCCCGGTCACCATCGGCTGAACCCGCCAATACCGCCAACCCAGGGTTGCAGGCCCCGCTGGGCGAAGTCTGGCGCCCCGAGTTCGCGCAGACGGCCGGAGACAACCCGATCATCCGTCGGTGCGGTGCGGATATTTCGTGCTTCCGGATGGAGCGCATCCCGATGGCGGACGAGGCAACCCATTCGTGAGCCTGGCAACCCGCACCGGGATACTCTTTCGCTGTGAAAGAGGCCAAATTCAGGCATCAAACGCGACTTCCGGTGGACCGAACCCTGACCCGGGTAGTCCTCCTCATGCGGCTGCTCAGCGGAGTGTGGCTGTTGATCATCGGTCTGGTTGCATTGACGCAGGCACCACAGGACCCGGGGCTCAGCGTCGGGATAGTCCTCACAATCATGGGCATCGCGTCCGCGGGCACAGCGTTGACGTTCCTCGCCGCCAAGCGAGAGTTTCTCGGCGAGACTTGGTACCTGATCCTCGATTCCGCTGTGACGGTTTTCCTAGCAGCGGGCGGATGGATCGCCGGGCACGATGGCTTCATCGTCGGCGGCTATCCCGCGTCGACTCTCTTCGTCATCGCGTACGCCACCAGCTTCAGGGTGACCGTTCTCGCAGGACTTGCCGGGACATTCATCATGGGATATCTGCACATCCTGATGGGGCTCGCGCCGACACGGACGTTCGGCAGCATCCAATATGTGATCGTCGCTGCCGTTGTGGGCTGGGCATTCGAGAACCTGCGGGAGCGCGAGCAATTACGCCTCGTAGCCGAAGACGAGCGCGCTGCTGCGGAACGTGAGCTCGCCGAGGAACAGCGGAAGTCGGCCCGTCTCGAGGAAAGAACGATGATCGCCCGCCGGCTCCACGACTCCGTGTTGCAGACGCTGAAACTGATCAGCGCTTCTGTGGACGATCCCGGCGAGGTCCGCTACCTCGCCCGAGTCCAGGAGCGAGATCTCCGACGCACCATCAACGAGTACCAGTCTCCGTATCAGGACAGCTTCCGAGCCCGTCTCCTCGATGCCCGCGCCGAGGTGGAGGATCGGTTCCGCGTGGAGATCGAACAGGTCGTCAAGGACGATGCCGAGATGGACGAGCGTCTCCGAGCAGTGGTCTCAGCCGCGGCGGAGGCGATGACGAATGCCGCCCGGCATTCGGGCGTGAAGACCATCGACTTGTTCTCTGAGATCACCAGCAGCCGCCTTCAGGTCAATGTGCGCGATCGCGGCGTCGGTTTCGACCCCACCATCGCCGGCACCGGCATCGACGGCTCGATTCGCGACCGCATCGAGGGTGTGGGCGGAACCGCCGAGATCCGCACAGCTCCAGGCAGCGGCACCGAAGTCCAGATCGTCCTTCCATTGCCATGACAGAAAACTTCCGTCCGAAGGTCTTCCTCGTCGAAGACCACCCATTGACCCTGTTCGGCCTCGAGAAGTACCTCGAGAATCGATACGTGCTCGTGGGGTCGGCGTCGAAGGCCTCGGCAGCCATCGAATTGATCTTGGAGCGACGCCCCGATCTCGTACTCCTCGATGTCCAATTCCCGGGTGGCGGTGGTGCGGCGGTGATCGAAGGGGTGAGGCCGAAGGCGCCCGAGATCAAGTTCCTGGCCTTCACGGTCTCGACCTCGGCCCAGGACGTCGTCCGCCTCTTCAAGGCAGGTGTCGATGGATACGTCGTGAAGACGACAGAAGGGTTCGAGTTGGAGGGGCAGATCGACGATGTGCTGTCCGGTGGTCGACCCGTTTCCAGGTACGTCGCGGGCCACCTACTCAAGATCGACGAGGTCGCAGGATCCCAGTCCGAGCTGGAAAGCCTCACCCAGAGAGAGCGTGAGGTGGTGACCATGATCGCCCGTGGCTTCAAGTACCGGGAGGCGGCTGAGGAACTCGGCATGAGCCAGAAGACCCTCGAGACCCACATGAAGCACGTCTTCGAAAAGCTCGGCGTCGCCAGCCGCAACGAGGTGACCCGGCTCGCCTTCGAAACCGGGTTCGTCCAGCCGGGCGACTTCATCTAGCCCATAGGGGTGAACCCCGATAGGCGGTGTCAGTATCGAGGGCAATGATCGAACCAGTCCAAAGGAGGGACAAATGGCTGGTTCGAGAAAGCATCACTGGACCAAGATCACGGTGGCGACACTCGCAGGGCTGGTCTTCCTCTTCTACGTCGCCGGCGGAATCATCTTCGCCAACATGATCCTCGCCGATGCGCTCACGCCCCAGGGACCCACCCCTGACAATGGTGTCTATGTCACCGCCATCGGCGACGACACGATCACGCTGACCTCCGCCGAGGCGCGAGAGGACACCACCAGACCTGGAATGGCCGGATTGGCGTGGGATGGTGGATACGGGCAGATCGCTCAGATAATCGAGATAGATAGCCGCGCAGTGACCCGGCTCTTCGTCACGCTAAGAGAGCCACTCCCGCCGATCTGCACCGGCGCGTCGGAGAGCTGTGAGCAAGTCGACATCGAGAGCTGGACCTTCGAGACCGACCCTCACGATGTCGGGCTGGACTTCGAGGAGGTCTCGTTCCCTTCACCGCTGGGCGAGATGGGCGCGTGGAAGATCCAGGCCGGCGACGGCTCGGGATGGGCGATCCACGCCCACGGTTGGCGGGCATCACGGCGAGAGGCCTTGAGAAGCCTGCCCGCCTACAACTCCATGGGCATCACCTCTCTGGTCATCGACTACCGGAACGACGAAGGCGCCCCGCCGGACCCGAGCGGTCGCTACAAGTTCGGTCGCACCGAATGGGAGGATGTCGAGGCTGCAGTCGAGTACGCCATTGCCAGCGGAGCCGAGAGGATCGTCCTCGTCGGCTACAGCACGGGCGCTGCCATCCAACTCGCGTTCATGGAGAACTCCGATCTGGCCGACCAGGTGACAGCGATGGTCCTGGACTCACCGAATATCGACATGGCGGAGACGGTGAGATACGAGGCTTCCAAGCGCACCCTCCCGAGAACGGCCCTCCCGGTTCCAGGCTCGCTCACATCCGTTGCAATGTTCATCGCCGACTTGAGATGGGACGTCGACTGGGGTGGGATCGACTACGCCGAGCGCGCCGGGGACATCGTGAACGTGCCCACACTGGTCTTCCACGGAACCATGGACGACCGCGTGCCGGTCGAAGTCTCTCGACGTCTCGAGCAGGCGTCACCGGACCTGGTTCGCCTGGTCGAGTTGGCGGAGGCCGGACATGTGACCAGTTGGAACGTGGCCCCCGAGATCTACGAAGCCAACCTGGGGACCTTCCTCGCAGAGGAAGTCACTCGACGATGAAGACACGGCAAAGCGAAAACTTGCCGGGTTGTTTCTTCGGCGTCGGGTGGAGGAACAAACCCGCTTCATTAGGCTCGGACCAGAGACTCTCCCACTTTGAAAGGCTGAAATGTCCAACGACCCATTCGGGGCACGCGGCACACTGGAAACGGCTCTGGGGACCCGCGCGATCGCTCGACTCGACGCCATCGCGGGCGTGGATCGACTTCCCTACTCGATCAAGGTGCTGCTCGAGGCGGCCCTACGGAACATGGACGGAGTCAGCATCACCGAACACGACGTCCGTCATATCGCGGCCTACGACCCCACCGACGTCGGGGATTCAGAGATCCCGTTCATCCCGGGCCGGGTCGTGCTCCAGGACTTCACCGGTGTCCCGGCCGTGGTCGACCTGGCTGCGATGCGTGCCGCCATCGTGCGCATGACCGGTGACGAGGGCTCGGCCCAGAAGGTAAATCCGCTGATCCCCGCCGACCTGGTGATCGACCACTCGGTGCAGGTCGACGCCTTCGCCCGACCGGATGCACTCATCATCAACTCCGCCAAGGAGTTCGAGCGCAATCAGGAGCGATACGAGTTCCTCAAATGGGGCCAGTCGGCCTTCGCCAACTTCCGGGTGGTCCCGCCCGCCACCGGCATCGTCCACCAGGTCAACCTCGAGTATCTGGCCAGGGTGGTCTGGGACGACGGGGAAAACCTCTACCCGGACAGCCTGGTGGGCACCGACTCGCACACGACCATGATCAACGGACTCGGTGTGGTTGGCTGGGGCGTCGGGGGCATCGAGGCCGAGGCGGCCATGGTCGGCCAGCCCATCTACATGCTCCTCCCCGAGGTGGTCGGATTCCGGCTCACCGGACGGCTCCCCGAGGGGTCCACGGCGACCGACCTGGTCTTGCGGGTCACCGAGATACTGCGCGACCACGGTGTGGTGGGCAAGTTCGTGGAGTTCCACGGCCCGGGTCTCGAGGACATGCCGCTGGCGAACCGGGCGACGATCGCCAACATGGCACCCGAGTACGGCGCCACCGTCGGCTTCTTCCCCGTCGACGATCAGACGTTGAAGTATCTCCGCCTCACCGGCCGTGACGACAAGCTGATCGACACCGTCGAGCAGTACTACAAGACCCAGGGGCTGTGGCGTGACGATTTCCGATCGATCACCTACAGCGCCGAGCTGGAGCTAGACATGTCGACGGTGGAGCCGTCCCTGGCTGGGCCGAAGCGCCCCCAGGATCGCATCGGACTCTCGGCGATGAAGGAGCAGTGGAACGCCGACCTCACCAACATCTTCGGGAAGAACGGAGGGTCACGGTCCTCGACCGTTGTCAGCTGGGAGGACGAAGGAGGGGCGGCTACCCACCCGGTCGACGCCCCGACCACGGTTCTGGTCGAGTACGAAGGAGACACTTTCACCCTGCGCGATGGTCATGTGGTCATCGCCGCCATCACCTCTTGCACCAACACCTCCAACCCAGACGTGATGGTGGCTGCCGGTCTGGTGGCTCGAAAGGCACGCCAGCTCGGCCTGCAACGCCAGCCCTGGGTGAAGAGCTCGCTGGCTCCGGGATCGAAGGTGGTCACCGAGTACCTGACCGACTCGGGACTCCTCGAGGATCTCGAGGACCTCGGCTTCGGCGTCGTCGGATACGGCTGCACCACCTGCATCGGCAACTCGGGGCCGCTCCCAGAGCCGATCTCCCAGGCGATCAACGCCCACGACCTGGTGTCCGCTTCGGTTCTCTCCGGAAACCGGAACTTCGAAGGACGCATCTCACCGGATGTGCGGGCCAACTACCTGGCTTCTCCGCCACTGGTCGTTGCCTATGCCATCGCGGGGACCATCGACTGGGATCCGATCGAGGAGCCGGTGGGCAAGGACGTGGACGGAAAGGACGTGTTCCTCAAGGACCTCTGGCCCACGCAGGAGGAGATCGCCACCATCGTGAGCAAGAGCGTCCGCCAGAGCCAGTTCGTCGACAAGTACGGCGACGTGTTCACCGGCTCGGACGAGTGGCGTGAGATCTCGACGCCCGAGTCGGCTCTGTACCAATGGAACGCGGATTCGACCTACGTCCAGGAACCGCCTTTCTTCACCGACCTCACCCCCGAGTTGCACCCGATCGAGCCGCTCGTGGGCGCCCGGGTGCTGGCCAAGTTGGGTGACTCGGTGACCACCGACCACATCAGCCCGGCCGGATCGATCGCGATCGAGTCCCCGGCGGGCAAGTACCTGATCGAACGCGGAGTGCAGCCTCCGATGTTCAACAGCTACGGCTCGCGTCGTGGCAACGACCGGGTGATGACCCGGGGCACCTTCGCCAACATCAGGGTCCGCAACGAGCTCGCCCCCGGCACCGAAGGCGGCTGGACCACCGACTTCACCGACGGAAAGGTCAAATCGATCTACAAGGCTTCCCTCTCCTACAAGGAGAGAGGCATACCTCTCATCGTCCTGGGAGGAGAGGATTACGGCATGGGCTCGTCACGGGACTGGGCGGCGAAGGGGGCTTTCCTGCTCGGAGTCGAGGCGGTGATCACGAAGTCGTTCGAGCGCATCCACCGCTCGAACCTGGTGATGATGGGTGTCCTGCCGCTCAACTTCGTCGACGGCCAGGACGCCGCCACTCTCGGCCTCGACGGCACCGAGACCTACGACATCGCCGTCGACGACGACCTTCGCCCTCGACAGACGATCGAGGTGACTGCCACCAAGGACAACGGGACGAAGGTCGAGTTCGTGACCGTGGCGCGGGTCGACACCCCGATCGAGGTGGAATATCTCCGCCACGGTGGGATTCTCCACTACGTGCTCAGGAGGATGGCTTCTGACTGAGGAGAGACCGGGGCCACTCCCCCGGCCCGGGCTCAAGCTGACCGGGGTGTTCGTCGCCGTGTTGGTGGCCGGTCTCATCGTCGGGTGGATCGTTCGCTCCGGCCCGACCGAGATCGCCCAGATCGGCCAGCCGGCGCCCGAGTTCTCCGTCGAGGTATTCGACGGAGCAACGTTCACGCTGTCCGAGGCCCGCGGCACACCGGTGGTGGTCAACCTCTGGGCTTCCTGGTGCCCCCCGTGCCGGGAGGAGATCCCCGACATCTCGGCGTTCGCCGAGGCCCATCCCGAAGTTCAGGTGATCGGTGTCGCCGTCGAAGATGCCGAGCGGTCTGCACGTGACTTCGCTGCGGAGATCGGCGCCTCCTATCCGCTGGCGATGGGTACGACCGGTTTCGAGGACGCCTATCCCAACCTGGGTCTCCCCGCCACCTACATCATCGACAGCAACGGGACGATCACCGATGTCTTCAACGGGATCGTCGACGAGGAGATCCTCGAAGGGCTCGTCTTCGGCTGATCCTATCCCACCGGCATCGTCGGCAGGCGGTGGCCGAGGAGGTCCTGCAGGCTGATGAAATCGAGGTTCGGCCCGTCGACCATCTCCGCCCAGATCACGAGACGTTGACGGGCCGAGAACTTGGGCTCACAGGTCGTCATGGTCAGCCACCCGCCATCTCTGTGGTCGGTGACCCAGACATCGGTCGGCTCGACCACGATGATCTCCCGGACCGCGTAGACGTGGGTCCCGACGGCGGTCTCGACCTCCACCGTGTCTCCGAGCTCCAACAGGTCGAAGTCGAAGAATGGTCGCCCGTAGGTGGTGCGATGCCCTGAGATCACCGAGTTGCCCGGTTGGCCTGGAAGCGGAGTGCGCTCCATGTGCCCCGGGCCCTTCTTGAGCGTCTCCCGGTCGACCCCCTCGTAGAGAACGATGTCCTCGAGCCCGATGGCGGGGATGGTGAGAAAGCCGAACGCCTCACCGATGTCGGGATGTTCCTCCGGGAAGTAGTCGACGGACTCGGGAACGTCATCAGGCGGCTGCTCGACGTCGTCGAAGGAGTCCTGGGGATCGATCGTCTGGGGTGGAGGAGCCGGGAGCGACAACTCGGCGCGCAGAGCTCCGGACGCCTCCGTCTGCTGGCCAGCGTTGAGCCAATCGGTCACCCACAGCTGCCAACCGACGTAACCGAAGAGCAAGAGACTGCTCCAGATGAGCGCCCACCCCGCCACCAGGACCCGATACCTCATTGGACAAGAGGCTAGAACCGGCTTCTCGTTACACAATCCCACATCTCTACAACAGGGTTAGCTTGGAGTCGATGCCGGAGACGAGGTCGTCGCCCCTGTTGGCCCGAAGAAAATGGGGCGGTGTCGCCCTGAGCGCCCTGCTGGCCGGATGTCTGGTGGCCGCTTGCACCGAAACCGGCACCACCACGACGGCCCAGCCTCAGGACACATCGGCTTTCACACCCACCACCCCCGCGACCACCAGCACGACGACAACGGAGCCGGATGAGCTCTCCGAGGAGCTCGCAAGGACCTTCGACCGGATCGGCGAATTGGGTGAGCTGCGAATCGTGACCGCTGAAGTCAGCTCCGGCAGTTGTCAGGAGATCGCGAGGATGGAGGCTGACCAGCCCGCACCCATCGGATCGGTGGTGCAGATCTATGTGCTCGCCGCCCTCGCCGAGGCAGTCTCCGCGGGTGGCGTGGATTGGGATGAACCAGTAGTGGTCGAAGAACGGTTGAAGAGCGTTCCGCCCGGCTCCCTCCAGGATCGATCGGAGGGGGACACCGTCACTGTGTTCGAAGCGGCCGAGATGATGACCACCCAGTCAGACAACACCGCCACCGACCACCTCATCGACCACCTCGGCCGCGACGAGGTCTCCGCGTCGATGGAGCCGTTCGGCCACACCTCCGGCAGGCTCAACACCCCCCTGTTGAACACCCGGGAGCTAGCCGCGCTCAAGGTCGGGCCCGCTTCCGGGTTGCGGATCCAATGGCTGCAGGGCGACGAAGAGAGCCGACGGTCGATTCTCGACCAGATATCCGACATCACCCCCGAGGATGTGCCGGTGAGAGACTGGCTGATACCGGTCGACCCCGATCAACTCGCCTGGTTCGCCAGCCCCGTCGATCTCTGTGAGCTCGCCGTCGGCCTGATCGACCTGACCGACGGGGATCCTCGATTGGCCTCGATTCTCGAGGCGAATGGCGAGCCCGCTGGGCCATGGGACCGCACGTGGGCGAAACTCGGCGAAGAGCCGGGCCTGCTCGCCGTGTGGTTCGTGACCCGAACCGACGGCCGAACGTTCGTCACTGCCGGCTCGGTCGTGAACCCCGACAGCCCGATCGACGAAGAACGGGCGACCCACCTCTTCGCCGAGGTGAGAGATGCATTGGCCCCCTGACGGCCGATGCGTGATGCGCTAACGGCCGCTCCATTCCGGTGGCCGCTTATCGATGAATGCGGAGACACCTTCGGCCGCGTCTTCGGTCATGGCGATCTCGGTCAGGCCTCCTTGGAGACGGTCGAGCGCGGTGTCGAGGTCGGCATCCGCCATCGCGTAGAAAGCGTCCTTGCCCACCATGAGAGTGGTCGGGCTCGAGGAGCGAAGGGCATCGACGACTTCATCGACGGCGGCGTCAAGTCGATCGCGGGCAACCACCCGGCTCACCGCCCCGAGCCGAAGCGCCTCGTCGGGGGTGATGATCCTGCCGGTGAGCATCATCTCCAGGACAGCCTTACGCGGCATGGCGCGTACCAGCACCGCGGAGATCATCATCGGCCAGAGACCGACCTTCACCTCGGTCGTCCCCAGCTTGGCGTCGTCGACACAGATGGTGATGTCGCAGGCTACGGCGAGGCCGAACCCGCCGGCAAGGGCGTGACCGTTGACGCGGGCGACGGTGGGCTTCCCGCCCCGCATCATCAGCCGGAACAGGTTGGCGATGTCGCCGCGACCCCGGTGAAGGCCAATGGGATCGTCGACGAACGAGCCCGACAGATCGCCTCCGGCACAGAACGCCTTCTCGCCGGCGCCCGTGTAGACGACGACCCTCACATCAGGGTCTCCCATGGCCTCACGAGTCTTCTCGAGGAGGCCGTGCATCGTCTCGACCGACATCGGGTTGTGACGCTCGGGGTCGTCGATCGTGATGGTGGCGCGACCTTCCGAGACGCCGTATCTCACCGTCATTTTTCGCACACTCCCCTTGCCTCCGTCGCTCGATTACCGTCGAATCCCATGCTATGGCTGGCCATCGTCATCTTCTTGGCACTGACTATCGCAGTGCTGCGTGGCGGCAGGCTCGTCAACCTGGGAGACATCGAGTTGCGGGCGTGGTGGCTCCTCTTCATCGCGTTCGGTCTCCAGCTCGGAACCGGGTTTCTCCCCCAACAGGACTGGTCCGAATTGGCCGGCCTGACCATGGTGTTGGTCTCGTTCGGCCTGCTCATGATCCTGGTGCTGCTCAACCGCTCGAAGCCCGGGATGTGGATCGCCGGGATCGGCGTGCTGATGAACTTCGTTGTGATCGCCGCCAACGGCGGCATGCCGGTGCTGGCAGGCGCCGCCGAGGTGGCCAGCGGCTTCACGGTCAGCGACCCCGACCTCTCGGGAACGTTCAAGCATGTCCTGTTGGATGAGTCGTCACGGCTGACCTTTTTCGCCGACGTCATCCCCCTGCGTCTCGTCGGCATCGGAGAGGTGATCAGCCTCGGAGACATATTCCTCGCCCTCGGTCTCGGGGTCTTTCTGGAGCACGAGCTCCGCCGGCCCCGGCGCTACTTCAAGCATGGGGCCCAGGCGCAGCCCGGTTCAGCGAATCGTCCCTGATGGGAAGTCCTGCTTTTCGAGACCGCGCTCTTCTCTCCCGGGCCCGGCGATAGAGTCGCCGGGTCATGACGATCGGACTCTCCAGGATCATCGATGAGCCCGTGCGCGGCGCGATTGGAGACCCAAGGGGTCTCCAGAGCTCCGGGCTCGAGGGGGCACGACGCTATGTCCGAGGTGAGCTTCCTGTCGGCCCGATCCACCGTCTAACGGGTCTCAGGTCCACCGACGCCGGACCGGGTAGGTCGACCTTCTCGATGCCAATCACCCGCTGGCTGGAGGACCCGTTCGGGATCGTGTGGGCGGGGGCATTCGCGCTCCTCGCCGACGCTCCGCTCGGCGTGGCGATATGGACCGGTCTACCCCCCGGCAAGTCGGTGACCACGTCTGAACTGAACCTCTCGTTCGTCAGGCCCTTCACCAGGGAGACGGGCAACATCGTGGGTCGGGCCACCAGCGTTCACCAGGGGAACCAGGTGGGGCTGTCAGCCGTCGAGATCTCAGATCGCCATGGGCGTCTGATGGCCTATGGAACCACCCGTTGTCTGGTGGTTGACGCTCCCGTCGACCTGGAGGCGGACTACCCGGAACCCGACACCGGCCCCAGCGATCCCCCTGATCCGTATCTGCGACCCGCCCCCGAGGACTCCTACTTCGACCTCGAGACCATCGTCAACGGCCGGCCGATCGACATCCAGCAGCGGATCATCGCGGGCGAGGTCAATCCCAATTTCGGACGCGTGTTCGACCCGACGTGGGAGATCGATGGATCCGGATCGGTGACCGGGCGTTTCCGTACCTCGCCCTGGTTCTCGGCGGGAGGCCCCTTCCTCTACGGCGGGATGATCGCGCTGATCGCCGAGTCAGCCATGGGATCGGCGGTCTACTCCACACTCGAGCCCGGTGAGGTCTTTGCCCCGCTCGACATGAACCTCCGCTTCACCCGACCCGTCATGATCGACAGTGGCGAACTACGAGCTTCGGGCCGGGTGCAACACTTGGGAAGAAGGCTGCGAGTCACATCCGCCGAGTTGGTCAACTCAGAGGGCAAGAGGGTGGCGATGGCCACCTCATCGGCTTTGGTGGTACCCGGAGGAGTACGGGAGCTGATGAGGGGCACTCCCCCGGAGGAGCTGCTCGGGGTTCGCTGAGCTGTGGGCCCGGGGATCCCCGGCGTTATTGACGACTGACTTCTTCGATCACCGACCGCAAGGCGCTCATCGTCTTCCCCTTCTGGGCGTGTCCAGACTCCTATGGGGAAGTTGGGTCCAACTCTATCGAACATCAGTTCGATCGTCAAGAGTGCTTTTCGAACTTTCCAGAATGTCTACGTTGTATGAGACCCTACGGGGATTGAGAGGGAGAGAGCTGTTAAGCAGAGTCACAACTTTGCGCTTGGGCTTGCCCGGAGAGTTGCGCAGCGGTTTTCAACCGAAACGGGGTATCCATTGGCTTGCCCCTACCGCTTGACCTCTTCGGCCGTAGCCAGGTCTACTTCAAGAGAGTCGGCGTCTTTTGACCCACAGTTGAGCCGCTCCGTCGCAGCGAATACAAAGACATGCTTGCCATTGGCGCCTCAGTGACGCCAGTAGAAACCGTGTGACTCCTCGACGTCGTGTGGGTCCATCTCTCAGTACTGCCCGGTGCCTCGCACGTATCCGTAGCCTCTGACCGTTGCCAACACCACCACTGCAAACGCCAGGCCGATCAGAGCTGTGATCGCGAGAAGAATTACGGTGGGTCCGGTCTCTCGGGCCGGGTCAACGACTCGCACTTCGCCACTCGGATCCGCCGCCACCGAGACAGACCCCGACTCCACATGCGCGGAGGTCAGCTCGAGATTCCTCACCTGCCGAATCCCATCTCCGTCGGTCCATCTGACGTCACCCACTAAACCGGTACCTGTCGATTCGACGGAAGATTCCACCACCTCAGCGGCGAAGATCTCAGGAGGCCGGTGGAGCCATGAGAGAGCGACGACAGCTATCACCGGAATGGCCACGAGCCACAGCAACGCCGTCATGCGGGAAATGAGATGGGAGTCGGGCTGTGAACGTGCCATCGACTTGATTGTCCTCACAGGCTACCCCCCCGCAGTAAGGGACTCTCGTCCACATTCACCGAAAGGCCTCTACTGCTTGACTTCTTGGGCGGTCGGCGCGCCACGGCCCCCAGGCCACTTCCACGCCGATAGCACGCAAATCGGTACCATGGATGCCACGAATGAGGTCGCGCCATTCGGATGGAGAGCCACCGAGAGGCTGAGAATGAATCAAGATTCCACCAGTTCCGTTGTAGACCTGAACGATCTCCTCCAGCGCATCCAGGCTGTCGAAAAGGAACTCGGTGCCGTCTCTCACGATTTTGGCGAGCGGATAAGTCTCCGAGAACAGCAGCGAGAGCTCAAAGCCATAGCTGCAAGGCTGAGTCAGGGGGGACGAACCCCGACTGACATCGCCAGGGAGCTGGACCGCCTGAAGCGCCTTAGAGCTGAGATCATGGATCGGCATCTGAGCGTTGGTCATGTTGGGGGAGGTAACGGGCCTGGCGGCGGGGGTATCGAGCCTCGAGATGTCTTCGCCATGAACGAGGCCATCGACAAAGGCTGGGATCGGGCAGGGCTCGAGGGTCGGATCGAGAGGCTTCAAAGAGAACTCAGCGAGTCAGGAGAGATTGGTGAATCTCACTGACAAGCGGCGGCTCAGGTAATCGGCCTCGAGACAACGGTCAAATGCGAACGTGCCACTCTTCTCGCATTTTCCATGAGACTCATTATCTCCCCTAATCCCCCGCTGGTAGGAGGCTAGGTCGACTGGGAGAAGTCCTCTCGGGTGACGATGGCTCGGTCAAGCCCTCACCGGACGTCGGAGGACGCCTCGAGCCTCGAGCAGCCGGCGCAACGACGCCACCACCTCGGGGTCGAACTCGTAGGCCGCTCCGGCGTGCAACTCCTCGAGAGCCGAGAGGGGCGACATGACGCTCTTGTGTACCTTCCAGTCGTAGGCCGCCGCCACTTTGATGATTCGGGAGACGAGGGAGATGTCCGGATCGTCCTGCTCCCCGGGTTTGCGATAGGGGTCGTACTGATGGCGGACCTGCTCAGCGACCCGCTCCAGGTAGGGCGACTCGGCGATTATCTCGGCACTCCACCGGGCCAGGTCGTCCTCGGTGTAGCCCATCTTCAGGATCTGGGGCTCGCTGAGACTGACTCGGCCGATGTCGTGCATCAAGGCCGCGTACTCGACGTCGTCGACCTGCGACGGCCCGAGCCCGAGCTCCTTGGCGATGGAGGTTGCGGTCTCGGTTGTTCGGTCGGCATGACCGTCGATGCCCAGACCGGAGACCTCGGGAATCCGGGCCAGGGCCCGGATCGTCTGCCGGTAGGTGGTCTTGGTCTCCTGAAAGCGCTTGAACGCCGAATGGGCGAACGAGTAGGGCAGCAGGGCGATGGGGAGGGCCCACCAGCCGATGGGAGGGAAGAGCTCCCCGAAGAGGGCGCCGGTGAGCGCCAGCCCCATGAACACGTTGAGGTCGTGGAGCAGGGCCCGGGCGAGATAGCTGCGTGACAGCTCCCGGGGCCCGACCACGAACATCGCCCGAATGATCACCTCGACGGCGAGCCAGGCGGCTACAGCCACGGCGAATGGGAAGAGATCTTCCCAGCCGCCATCGAGCTCGGCGAAGAGCCCCACCCGCATCGCCGAGTAGACGATTGCGTAGACCACGTAACCGCCGAAGCGGCGGACCATCACCGGCAGTAGGTCGTGGTGACGCTCTCCCCGGGAGTGGCGGAACGCCCACACGACGGCCAGGCCCAATCCGTATGCCGCGATCGACGCCGACGGCTCCGTCATCGCCTCGATACTGGAGAAGACGAAGGGAATCGCCGCGGCCACGGCCAGACCCATCGTGAAGTGATTTCCCGAGTTGGAGGTGGCGACTCCGAACATCGAGCCGATGACGAGCGCGGCGGCAGCGATGAGGACGAAGATCGGGTTTCCCTTCGCATGGACGGCCGCGTAGAGACCGACCCCTCCGGCGGCGAAGGGGAACAACCACGAGGCGAGCAGCAGGACGCGGGGGGGCCAGTTAGCCACGGAGGGTCAACTCCGGCTCTTCGGCGAGACGGCGTGCCATCTCCTCGTTGTTCACGTGGGGGGCACCCCAGCGCTTGCCAGACTTGTCGAGGGCGCGTTCGAAGGCATCGACCACCTCGGGATGGAATTGGGCACCCGAGTTCTTCCTCAACTCGCTGAGCGCATAGCGCTGGGAGAGCGCCATCCGGTAGGACCGGGCGGAGGTCATGGCGTCGAAGGCGTCGGCCACCGCCACGATGCAGGTCTCGAGACTCGGGGTCTCCCCTTCGCTGTGACCTCGTCCCCCATAGCCGTTGCCGTCGTAGTGGCTGTGATGACCGGACGCGATCTCCACCATCGGCTGGAGGAAGTCGACCTCGGCCAGAATCTCCTCGACCAGGTGGGCGTGTTGTTTCATCTGGGCGTACTCCTCGTCGTCGAGACGCCCCCGCTTGCGGATCAGCTCGGTGGGAACCGCCAGCTTGCCCAGGTCGTGGATGAGGGCGGCCCATTTGATCACTTCGATCTGGGTGCCGTTGAACCCGTACTCCTCCCCGATCATCTCGGCGAAGTAGGCCACCCGCTCGGTGTGACCCCTGGTGTACATGTCCTTGGCCTCCAAGGTCTTGACGAAGCCCTTGATGGCGGAGAGATGCGACACCCGGAGCTGGGAGAAGGCGTACAAGGACATGTGGCCGATGGCATACACCCCGACGATGAGGACCAGGATCGCATCACGGTCGGCGATGAGGAAGGCACCACCGATCAGGCCTCCCAGCAGACCCATGATGAACTGACCGGCGAGGAGGGTGCCTAGGTGGGACCATGGTTGAAGGCGGTCGAAGGGATAGACGGCTTGAACCGCACGTCGCACGGCCAGTGTCTGGACGGTCGTGTAGACGAGCGAGGCGGCTATCGATGCACCTGCTATGAGGAAGAGGTCCCGCACATCAGGGACACCAATCGAACCAACGACGAGATCGAGCACAAGACCGGCACCTGCGCCAGAAAGCGCCAATTGCCCGAAGTTGGCCATGGGTTGGAACCACCGTCGCTCCTTGAAGTCGTCAGGTACGAAGGCACCGAGACCCGCCATCAATGCCATTGCGAACATCGCTGACGACTCTGGCTGAAGGGCGAAGATCACCCCGGCGGTCATCACCACCATGATCGAAGAGGAGTGGAAGAGCCGGTCGTTGACCTCGACCGTGAAGAGCTCCAGCAGAACGAAGAGGCCCGTGAAGAGAATCCAAATCCGCCAATCGGGAGCGTCCGAAACGTAAGCGCTGACCACCAACGCCCCGATACCCAGCGCGAAATAAGGTACAGCGATCTTCAATCTGCGCTGCACCGCGGGCTGGAGACGCCAGTAACGGCGTCGCAGGTGTTCTATTCCAAGCAGTTTCAAATGGGGACCCCGGTAGTCGTCTACCTCTCGGCCATTTGGGTGAGGCGGCGTCTTCAGTCAGCCGATCTTTTGGCTAGCGCTGCCAGCTGCAATCAAAGCTGAGAGGCTGGCGGCGGCAGCGAGTATGCGGACCAAACGGGCTCTCATACTTATATGCACGTCCACCTTGTGGCGTATTTGCACCGACGTTGTGTGCCGGCACAGACAGTTCCGCTCCGCTGGGTTGATGGGCGTGTTATTACCGATCACGACCAACGTGGACGCCGTTCTCACCTTGTTCCCGAAATTGGGAACCCTTCAAATGTCAAAAGGCCCCTGACTTCGCCCGCCTATAGGGTCCGGCAGGCGGTCAGAGACCGTCTGCCCCACTTGCCCCATTGGATTTCCACCCAGCCTCACGCAATCTAGAGGCTCGTGGGCGGTGTCACAAGAGAAAAGCCGAACCGCGAGGTATCCATCGGACCCGGATGGGTTTACGCTGAACACAGGATGGACGTAGCGGCACTCCAAGAGAAGATCAGCCGGATCGACGGAGTCGAGGCCGCCCGGGTGGTGGCGGGCAACGGGCAACTCGACGAGATCCATGTGCTCGCCCGTCGCAACAAGCACCCCAAGCAGGTGGTCCGCGACGTCCAGTCGCTCGGCCAGGCCCTGTTCGGGCTCAGCATCGACCGTCGCATCGTGTCGGTGGTGCAGCTCGCCGACTCCGTCCTCGACAGTGGCAGCCGCCCCGCCCTCGTCGATGTCGGGGAGAGCACCGACGCCAATCGCACCGAGGTCACCGTCACCCTCAAATGGAGGGAGCGGCTCCTCGTCGGCCAGTCGACCGGGGCTGCAGCCACGTCGACCCGCTGGCGTCTCATCGCAGAGGCGACGCTGGAAGCGGTCCGGCAGGCGCTACACCACGGCATCGGCCTCGGGGTGGCTTCGATGGACCTCCCGGTCCTGGGAAGCCGCCAGCTAGCCATCGCCCAGATCGTCGTGGTCACCGAGACCTCGGAGCGCACCCTCATCGGGTCTGCCTACGTGGAGAGCGACGAGGCGCGAGCGGTGGTCCGTTCCGTGCTCGACGCCCTCAACCGTCTCCTCCCCGACCTCAAGACCCCTTGACCTCACGAGCGGTAGTCACTCCGCACCACCTGTCCGCAGAGGCGGGTCGGGAGATACTCCACGCCGGAGGCAATGCCGTGGACGCTGCCATCGCCGCCACCGCAACTCAGGGAGTGGTCGCTCCCGAGACCTGCGGGGTCGGTGGCGACCTCTTCGCCCTGGTTCACGTTCCCGGATGGGACCGGCCGCGCGCCCTGAACTCGTCGGGCAGGGCCGGATCCAACGCCGACCCGGAGGCTCTCCGCCAGTCGAGTTTCAGCGATGTGCCGGGAGATCATCCTGCCGCGGTGACCATCCCCGGGTGTGTGGACGGGCTCGTCACGCTGTCTCACGAATTGGGGAACCTCGAGTTGAAAACGGTCCTTGCTCCGGCCATTCGTCTCGCCGCCGACGGCTTCCCGGTGTCCCACGAACAGGCGAGGGCCTTCGCCCGGCAGGCCGACATCTACCGGGACAATCCGGCGGTGACCGACTTCTACCCCGAAGGCGTGCCGGTGCGACCGGGGGACACCGTGGTGCGGAAGAGTCTCTCCAGGACTCTGGAAGAAATAGCCCATGGGGGAAGGGAGGCGTTCTACGGCGGAGTCGCGGGCGAGGACATCTCCGAAGCAGTCGGGGGTCACATCACGATGGAAGACCTGGCCGTCTCCCAAGCCGAGTGGGTGGAACCTATCAGGGCCTGGGTGGCGGGCCTCGACGCGTGGACGATTCCGCCGAACTCCCAGGGCTATCTAGGGCCAGCCACCGTGGCGGTGTTCGAGATGCTCGACCCACCCAACGACCCCGACGACCCGATGTGGTGGCATCTCCTGATCGAGGCCCACCGCTCCATGGCCTGGGAGCGAAACGACCTGGTATCCGACCCGGACACCGTGGCTCTTCCCGTCGACCTGCTGCTCGACCCGGGACGGCTGGAGAGGGCTGCTGCATCCGTCGACAGGTCGCGGTCGGGGGTGTGGCCGACACCTTTGGGCCGCACTGCCAGCACCGCCTACCTGTGCGCCGCCGACGCCGACGGGATGGCGGTGTCGATGATCCAGTCCAACTACCGGGGCACCGGGTCGCCCTTCGGTGCGGCCCGCTCCGGGTTCCTGCTCCAGGACCGCGGGATGGGGTTCAGCCTCACCCCTGGTCATCCCAACGAGTTGGCGGCGGGCAAGCGCCCGCTGCACACCCTCAGCCCGACCCTTTGGACCGACGGAGACCAGCCGCGCTGGATCCTCGGGACCAGAGGGGGCGCGGTGCAGCCTCAGCTGATCGCACAGCTGGCGGCGAGAGCGATCGTCGGTGACGCTCCTCTGGAGGACGCCCAGGAGGCACCGCGCTGGACCATCTCGGACTTCGGTCCAGGCACCGGGTCCAAGGTCAGCCTCGAGCCCCTCGTTCCCGAAGACGTCGTCGACGGCCTCCGAGGGCGGGGCCATTCGTTGGACTGCCTCGACCAGAGGCAACCCGGCTGGGGCCCGATGTCCATCATCGAACTGGACGGATCGGAACGTCGCGCCGCCGCCGACCCGCGGGTCGACACCGCCGCCGCTCTGGTGTACTAGGCCTGTAAGTGTTCTAGGCCTGTAAATCGGCGACCACCTGGCGAAGGGCGTCCCGGTCCTCCATCAGGACCGAGCCGATGGTGTAGAAGCCCATCCGCTGGACTCGATCTCTATAGCGCTCCTTGATCACCGGGGCCAGGTCGTCGATGGGGGCGATCACTCCCACTCCTTCCAACGCCTCGTCGGGGACCGCTCCTGGCATCTCGTCCCACTTCCCCCGCTTCGACATCGCGGTCAGCTTCTCACCGAAGTCCCAGCCGTTTGCCTCCAGGACCGCCCGGTAGGAGGGAGTCGACGCATAGAAAGAGATCTGTTGGCGGACCGGCTCCTTGGACACCTCGATCTCCTCGTCGTTGCTCCCGGTCATGATGAAGACGGTGGCCACTCTCTCGACGTCGTCGAGGCTTCGTCCTGCCTCGGTGGCGGCCTGCTCCATGTTGGGCAGGACCACCTGGTCGAGGTAGGGGATGGTGTGGAAGGGATGAACGTGGAAACCGTCGCACAGCTCGCCGGCCAGGGCGCTCAGGTAGGGGCCGACCCCGGCGATGTACACGGGGAGGTCGGGATGTCTGATCGGGCCGGGGTTGAAGAACGGCGTCATCAGCGACAACTGGTAGTGCTCGCCCTCATAGGAGAGCGGCGTCCCGTTCTGCCAGCTGTCCCACACCGCGCGCATCGCTTGGATGTACTCGCGGAGCTGAGGAGCGGGTTTGCCCGACCAGTAGGAGCTGAACCGTCGAACGATGTGTCCCCGCACCTGGGTGCCCAAACCGAGCAGGAACCGGCCCTTGGTCTGGCGGGCGAGGTCCCAGGCGATCATGGCGGTAACCGACGGCGATCGCGGAAAGGCCACCGCAATCGCGGTGCCGAAGTCGAGGTCGGGCGCCGCCGCGGCGGCATGGGTGATTGGCAGGAACGGGTCGTACTGGGTCTCAGCAGTGAAAAACCCGTTGTATCCGATCTCGGCCGCCTCGACGGCGGCAGCAGCCGCATACTCCGGCGGCGCCGGCGGGTAGTAGTAGTCGACCTTCATTGCCCGCACCTTAGGGAGCGGCAGCGATACCCGTCCTCGACACCTAAGGTTCCGCCCATGAAAAGGCTTGTCAAAGTCATCGGGTTCGTCGGTGGGATCGCCGCGGTCATCTGGGCAGTGCGCGACCGGTTCATCTCGGTCGCTATCTCGCGGGAACCGGAACCGCCTTCGTTCAAGGTGGAGCCTCCCGCCTCGCCCCCGGTGGACAGCATCGACGGGATCGGCCCCGTTTTCGCGCAGCGGCTCACTCAAGCGGGCCTGGGGACGATAGAGGCGCTCGCCTCAGCGAGCCCGGACCGTGTTGCTGAAGCCGCCAGCGTCAGCGCGGCCCGGGCCCGGACCTGGATCGCGCTGGCCCAGAAAGGCTAACCGATCTGACCCCTGATTTCGCCACCGGGGTTCTGAACAGTGTGCACGTTCACGTAAGTCTCGCCGGCTTCAATGGCATCGATCAGGGCGCTCAGCTGTTCCCCGGCGAGAGGACCGAGGAGGTTATCCGCCGTGATCACACCCTCGGCGAGCACACCCTGGAACCGTCCCTCGATTAACAGTGGGGGCGGGCCGTCCGGATACAGAAACGCCACCACGGGGCCGTTCACACCCGCAGCACCCAGATGGATGTGAGCCTGAGTCACGTCCACGATGTTCGCCACGATCAGCTTGTAGTGGAGCTCCGTGCCATCGGAGGACAGCTTGAAGATCGCCTGACCCTGCGCTCGGGTCTCGACGGCCGGAACCTCCTCAGCTCCGGTGAGATGGGTTCGATAGTTCGACGGGCCGTTCGCACTCAGGGCCGGAAGGGCACCGGCCACGAAAAGTGCGAACACGGCCGATGCGACGATGAGGCGTTTCACGTTGTCTCCTCGCTCGAGCCTCGTTCGTCAGGATTACGCCTGAGACGTCGATCCGGTTCACCACTTATAGCGCGCTAACAGCGACTCGAGCATTACGGGCCACCGCCTGTCATCGGATCTGGAGACATGCTCCTCGTCCGCCCTCCGGGAGAAGGCGCTACGCGAGACAGAACCGCTGATCATCGACTCGTACCTGACGGTCACGTTGCCACAGTCCTCACAGATCTCTCTCTCCACTCCGTCGGAGATCACCGAGACCGTCTGCTCATGGCAACAAGCTGCCACCTTCCGATACCAGAGGTTTTCCATACCCCCCTTCCCAGTCACAGCTTGCCCTCCTCGGATCATCCTGCCACGACCTGCACCGTGTTCAAGTGGCGCGGACCTAAAGCACGGCCAGATCTATACCCGAACGGCCTCACATATCATCGAGACGAGTGGTCTATCTCACCCACCCCGACTCCCTGAACGAACTACTGCCCGGCCAGCCCGACTTTCGGGCCGACCAGTTTCGTGCCTGGCTCTACCAGACTCCTTTCCTCGACGCCGTCGACATGACAAATCTCCCCCTCCAAGTACGAGAGAAGATCCGCTCTCGTCTCTGGCCGTTCGAGGTGGAGAGCGCCGACGAGGGCACCACCCGGAAGTGGCTGTTCCATGCTCCCGACGGTGCCGCCGTCGAAGCAGTGTTGATGGGATAATCGAGACGGGCAACGTTGTGCATCTCCAGCCAGGCCGGCTGCGCCCTCGGTTGCACCTTCTGTACAACAGGTCAGTTCGGATTCGAGCGTCATCTGGAGCCGGGCGAGATCGTGGCCCACCTAGCCTACGCGCAGGCCTATCTCCGTCAGATCGGGATGCCGGGAGTGCCCGACCACCTCACCAACGTGGTCTTCATGGGAATGGGTGAGCAGTTCCGGATCTAGCCGCCGAGAGCTCGGTGGAGGATCGCCGCCATCTGACCGCGAGTAACGAACTCGTTAGGGCAGAACCGGTCGTTGACAGGCGGGTTGCAGCCTCTAGTGACACCTGCGGTACCCAGCTTGTCTATGTCAATCTCAAACGTGTTGCCGTTGTCGTCGACGAAGAGATCACCGCCTCCGTTGTCGGTGTAACCAAGAGCTCGGACAAGAAGGGCGGCCATCTGACCGCGAGTCACGAAGTCGTTAGGACAGAACCGGTCGTTGGCAGGGGGGTTGCACCCTCTGGTGATGCCAGCGTCGGCAATGGCATTGATTGCCGACTCGAAGATCGATCCGTTGACGTCCCGGAACCAGTCCTTCGAGCTGGCCGGGAGCTTCAGGGCCCTCGTCACAAATGCTGCCATCTCACCGCGTGTGACGTAATCCTCGGGACAGAACCTGGTCCCGTCCGGGTTGCAGCCCCTGGTTAGGCCAGTGTCCCGTAGCCACTCGATGTCGTTGGCAAATCGATGGTCGCCGAACACGTCGTCGTAGGGTCCGGGGATTGGCGGTTTCCCCAGGCCGCAGTCGGGGAGAGTGCGGAAGATGTAGTCGTTGTGGTGCTGGGCCAGGAACAGCCGCACCGCTTCGAATGTCTGGGTCTTGCCGACGCTGTCGTGGAGGACGATGACATCGCCGTCCCTCATCCCTTTCAATGCCGCGAGGATCTTGTCGACGCCCGGTTTTTGCCAGTCTTTCGGGTCAACCGACCACAACCACTCCGTCGGGAAGCCTGCTGCTTTGGCGTCCGCTCTCACAGCATTGCTTGTGGCTCCGAATGGGGGGCGAAAGCAGCCGAGACTCACCGGTTCACGGATGCGAGCGTGGATGAACGACTCCAGGTTCTTCAGTTGTCGTCGACGTTCGGACGAACTGAGTGTGGTGAGATACAGGTGGTTGCACGAGTGGTTGCCGATGGCATGGCCGCCGTCGAAGATTCTCTGGAAGGTTCCAACCACAGCCTCCTTGCAGTTGACGAAGAAGGTCACTTTGACGTGTGGGTGTCGATCGAGGATGTCGAGGAGCTGCGTCGTGACTGTCGTGCTCCCGTCGTCGAAGCTGAGGAAGATGTTGGGTTTACTCCCAAAGGTCTCCGTTACCCGTCTGGACAGAAGCTCGTACTCGCTCAGCTGGAAGTGCTCAGGAGCGTCTTCGAACCGGGCGTGGTCCTCGACCTGGTAGACCACTTTCGCGTCGTCATCATGAGCTCGGGCCGGTACTCCGCCGACCGATGTGATCAGCATCAACGCAACCAGGCACATGGCCAGCCGGGCAGATGGGCGGCACTCCAGTGAGAAGCGCCAGCGTTTCGACCCACGCACCTTGGCCCCTATCGCAGGCGCCCAGCCCGCGACCGTATGTGACCTGAAGATAGCCCCTGGTTTCCCCCCCAACTTTGCCCCCGCCTAGTCGCCCAACAGACAGGCTAACCCCAGGGAGCTGGTTTGTGGACTGGGTCTATTGGCCCATTAGCTTCGTCCCGGTGATGCGAGGAGGGGACGATGGTCGTCGGCGAAGGAGAGCCCATCTCTTTGATCGGAACCTTCGAACTCAACGACGGCGAGGTGATCAGAGGGGATTTCTATTTCGCGACCCCGACCACCCCTCCGGTGTATCACGAGGGCTGGTCGGAGCCGGGCACGACTTAGTCGGGTCCCGAGCATCATCCAAGCGACCGGTGTGCCTGCGGGCCACTCCCTGAAACCGCGAATCAAACCGGCTAGCGCCGAGCAACAGATCCTGAGCGATAACGCACATTTCCATTCACCGTCCTGGAACAAGGCATTTCGGCGTGCGGGTCGGCCAAAACTCAGACCGCTCGTATCTCGGCTTGGTTCCCCCGAACAGAGGCAAATAGTCGTATTTGTTGCCTGCAGAGTGGTGAGCCGTTGGCGAACTTCGACAGAGTGCGGGAGGCCCTGCCCCGCATGATCGAGGTCATGGGCATCTCCGCCCGTTCGATCACGGTCTCCACCGTGGGGATGGTCCCCGGCATCCGCCGACTCGCCGAAGAGCCGTGGCCGGTCTATCTCGCCACCAGCCTTCACGCCGCCGACGACGAGCTGCGCACCTCACTGGTCCCCATCAACAAGCGCTACCCCATCGCCGAGCTGTGGAAGGCGGCCTGGGAATGCTTCGAGAAGAAGGGGCGACGTCTTTCCATCGGGTGGACGATGATGGAAGGGGTCAACGACCCCCTCGATCAGGCCGACAAGCTGGCCGCGATCGCCAACCGGCTCCGGGCTCACGTCAACCTGATCGCGTTGAACCCGACGCCCCTGAGCGAGGCGCAGGCCTCGTCACGGCTCCACATCGAGGAGTTCGCCAGTGCTCTCGAGAAGCGGGGAGTCAACGTGACGATCAGGGACACCAGGGGCCGCGACATCGACCCCGCCTGTGGCCAGTTGCGAGTCTTGTCTGGAATTTCGCGAGGATCCAAGTAGTCTCGGTCCTGCGGAGCGAGTCAGGGGCTGAAGGAGTTGCGTCTCCAGATGCCCGAATTTCGTCGTTCTCGTGCTCTCATCGTCGGATCGGTGCTGGCGCTCCTCGTCGCCACGTTCTCCGTCGACTACACGGTGGAGCGCGGGGACACACTTGGCCAGATCGCCCGGGAGCACGGGATTTCCCTTTCGGAGCTGGTCAACGCCAACAACATCTCCAACCCCAATCTGATCCATCCCGGACAGGTCCTGACCATCCCCGGTCAGGGCGGCGCCGACATCACCCACGTCGTAGCGCGCGGGGACACGCTCAACAGGATCGCCGCCAGCTACGGAGCATCGGTTTCCTCGATCCTCTCTGCCAACACGATCTCCAACCCCAACATCATTCGCGTCGGGCAGCACCTCCTGATCCCGTCGGGAGGCACTGCAGGCTCCGGAGGAATCAGCACCGGAAGCGAAATCTCCAACCGAGCGGGGCAATACCACGTGGTCAAACGTGGAGAAACCGTGAAACAGATCGCGGCCCAATACAGCGGGGTGTCCGCCGAAGACGTGATCAGGGCCAACGGGATCGTCAACGGTCTCATCTACGCCGGCGCGGCCCTGTATCTGAGCGGTTCCGGCTACGTGGCTTCCGGGTCCCAAGGATCGGTCAACTACACCGTGCGCTCCGGAGACCGTCTCGGTGACATCGCCCACCGTCACCGCGTCCCACTCCGGTCCCTGGTCAGCCAGAACAGCATCTCCAATCCGAATCTGATTCGCACCGGCCAGGTCCTCGCCATCCCTTCCGGCACCCAGTGGGTCTGTCCGGTACAGGGGGCGTCCTACATGAACGACTGGGGGTTCCCGCGTGGAGGTGGCACCCGCTACCACGAGGGCAACGACCTGTTCGCCAGCCGGGGCACGCCGGTCCGAGCTCCGGTGGGGGGAACGGTCGAGTTCATCACCGGGACCATCGGTGGCCTCCAGTTCCGGCTGATGGGCAACGACGGGGTCGTCTACATCGGCACCCACATGGACAGGTTCGGGCAGGACGGCACAGTGGGCGCCGGAGAGGTGATCGGATACGTAGGCAACACCGGCAACGCATCGGGTACGCGCCCCCACCTCCACTTCGGCATGTACTACCAGGGGACCGTGGTCAACCCCTACCCCACCCTGGTGAGCCACGGCTGCTAGCGAGGACGCACCACGTCGAAGCGGTCCCGGGTGCTGATATAAGTGGTGCCCGCCATCCGCCCCACCGCCCGGAGGGCGTCGTTGTCGACCCTGGTCCCATCGAGCACTGACTGCTCGACATGGATCACCATCACGTCACCGACGACCAGCTTTGTCCTCCCCTCCCCGCCCAGATCGATCACCCGTCTCACCCGGCACTCCAGATTGGCTGGTGACTCGGCTACCAGCGGCGCGGACACCTTGGTCCCTTCCACCGCGGTCAGGCCGGCGATGGCGAACTCGTCGTCGACAGCCGTGAACGATCCAGACGTGATGGACATCGCCTCGACGACGTCCTCCGAGACGATGTTGACGGTGAACTCGCCCGAGATCTCCGCAATGGTCGATGAGTCCTTGGGCCGGTCGGAGTGACTTCCCGCCGAGAACAGGACCACCGGCGGATTGGTGGACACCACGTTGAAGAAGGAGAACGGAGCCAGGTTGTTGGAGCCGTCCTCTCGTCTGGTGCCGATCCACCCGATGGGCCGGGGCACCACCAGCCCGGAGAGGAGCTTGTAGCTGTCCCTCGACTCGGTTTCGGCGAGGTCGAAGACCACCTTGGTCATGTCATCACTTCTCGCAGATGGTCGAGCCTGATCGCGCCGGCCTCCAGCATCCTGCGGTGGAAGTCCTTCAGGTCGAAACCCTCGCGGCCACGAGCCACCTCACGCATGTCGAGGATCTCTCGCTCCCCCACCTTGTAGGAGATCGCCTGGCCCCACCAACCCAGGTATCGCTTCACTTCCGACTCGGCGATGTCCCTGGCCTGCAATCCGATCTGCTCCATGTAGTCGACCGCCCGCTGGTAGTCCCAGACCTCACCGGGACAGTGGGGGGCCGTCTCGGGGATGGTCAGACCGAGCTGGCAACCGATGTCGACCACCACCCGCACCGACCGGAACAACTGGCTGGCGAGAAGACCGAGCCGATACTCGGGCTTCTCGAAGAAACCCAGCTCATCCATCAGCCGCTCGGCGTAGAGCGCCCAGCCCTCGCCGGCCCCCGAGTACCAGATCACGGTGCGATGGAACCGGGAGAGCTTCTCTCGCTGGAGCACGGTGGTACCCACCTGGAGATGATGACCGGGGAATCCCTCGTGGTAGGCGGTGGAGACCTCCTGCCAGTAGGGGAGGAGCTCTCGGCTCCCCGGGGCGTACCAGATCGACCCGGGACGGCTGAAGTCTTCGGACGGCGACATGTACCAGGCCCCCAGGCTCCCGCCCGAGGGTGCGATGTTGACCGTCACCACCTTGAGCTCGTCAGGCACGTCGAAGTGCTCGCCGGCGAGCTGTGAGATCGCCTGCTGCTGGATGCCCGAGACGAACTCGACGAATTCCTCCCGTGTCGCCGCCGAGCGCTCCGGGTCGGTCTCCAACATCTCGATCACCTCGGAGACGGTCTTGTCGGGATCGATGTCGAGGGCGGTGGACTCCATCGCCTCCAGCAACCGGAACACCTCTCCCCAACCCCACTCGTATGTCTCCTCGGGGTCGATGGCCATCCCCAGGAACTCGTCCACGCCGCGCAGATACTCGTCCCGACCGACGGCGTCCCCAGGTCTTGCCGCGGGCAGATACGTCGACCTCATCCAGTCTGCGAACCGGGCGAAGGCCGCTCTCGCCTCGTCGACTGCAGCCGCCACACGCTCGGGGTCGGCTCCGGCGGCCGCTGCCTGTTTCGGATAGGAGAGAAACCGCGACTCGTGCGACGCCGCCGCCTCCGCCTGCTCGACGACCGACTCCGCCTGCCTCACGGCGACCGTGTCTCCTGCTGCCACTCCCGCCTCGAGAGACTCCTGGTAGCCCAAGAGCATCCCTCCGATTCCTTCGAGACGGGCGAGGATCGCCTCCCAGTGCTCACGGCGGTCCTTTCTCATCACATCGAACACGTCGCGCATGTATTGGAAGGGGCTGGCGATGTGATTGAGGTCGCGCCGCCACTCATGAGCCTCGATCTTCCCGATCCGCTCCGTGAGCCAGTCACTCAGCACCCGGGCCGCGAACGCCTGGATCGGATCGGGATGGTCGAGGTGCACTGTCAGCTCGCCCTGGGTGCGCCGGTAGAGATCGGAGCGCTCGGCTGCACCTTCGGGAGAGAAGTCGCCGCTTTCGTGGTCGTGACCGCTGATCCCGAACCTCGTCGCCGCGATCGGGACCAGAGCAGCCCACTCGTCGGTGAATCGATCTGAGATCTCGAAGGGTGTCGCCATGACCGCGGAGGCTAAACGGTGGACCGCCTCTCTGTTTCCGATACCCTCGCCGTCTCGTGACCGAACTCATCGACATCCGACCCGACGAGCGCTTCGACGTGGAGCAGCTGGTGACGTGGCTGGAAGGCGTCGACGGTCTTCCCGAGGGAATACCCGCGGTAGCCCAGTTCGGAGGGGGCAAAGCCAATCTCACGTACTTGCTGACGTTTCACGACGGCTCCGAGCTCGTACTGCGACGGCCTCCTCTCGGCCCGGTGGCGAAGGGAGCACACGACATGTCCCGGGAGTACCGGGTCCTCTCGAGACTGTGGCGGTCGTTCGACAAGGCACCCCGCGCGGTCGCCTATTGCGAGGACGAGTCGGTGATCGGGTCGGATTTCTTCCTCATGGAGCGACGGGACGGGGTGGTCGTCCGTGGGTCGATCCCCGATCGGTTCGGTGGCGGAGAGGACGCCGCGGCGACCCGGAAGCTCTCCGAGGTGGTGATCGACACCCTGGCGGAGCTCCATGCGGTGGACCCGGCTTCCTGCGGGCTCGACGACCTCGGTCACCCCGAGGGGTTCCTCACCCGTCAGGTGGAGGGTTGGCGCGGGCGCTGGGAGAAAGCGAGACACGAGGACAATCAGCTGGCCGACGAGGTCGGCCAATGGCTGGCGGACCACCTTCCGCCCGAGTCGGCCCCGACCCTGCTCCACAACGACTGGCGGCTCGACAATATGGCGGTCGCCTACGACGATCCGGGCCGCTGCTTAGCGGTCTACGACTGGGACATGACCACCAGGGGAGACCCTCTTGCCGATGTCGGCACCCTCATGGGGTCCTGGTTCGACCCCGGCGAGGCTCCAGGCGAGTTGAGCATGATGCCGACGCAGTCGCCCGGCTGGCTGGACCGGACCAGCGCCGTGTCCCGCTACGCGGAGAAGTCGGAGCGCGATATCAGCCAGGTCGACTGGCACCTGGTATTCGGGGCCTGGAAGCTGGCCATCATCCTCCAGCAGATCTTCATCCGCTGGAAGCGGGGTCAGACCCAGGACGAGCGGTTCTCGAATCTCGACGAGGGGGCCCGTCACCTGTTCCGTCTCGCCGCCGCCCGGAGGCCCTGACGTCTCCGGCGGCGAACCGAGGGCGCTGGACTTCGCTCAGTGGGGCTCCCAACCCTGGGGTCGCGGTCAGTAGTCGATGCCGCGGCGGGCCATGATCCCGGCGTCGTAGGCGTGCTTGACCTTGCGCATCTCGGTGACCGTGTCGGCGATGTCGACGAGTTCCTCGGGGGCGTCGCGACCGGTGAGGATGACGTTGACCTTCTCGGGTCTCTCCTGCAGGGACTCCACCACGTCGTCGAGGGCGATCCAACCCCAGTTGATCGGATAGGTGACCTCGTCGAGAACCACCAGTTCGTACTCGCCGGAGGCGATGATCTCCTCGGCGTGAGCCCATCCGGCGGTGGCGATGGCCTCGGACTCGTCCATGTCCTTCGAGTCCCAGGTGAACCCGTCCCCCATCGTCCACCAGTCGACACCGATCTCGCGTGCGGTCTTCTCCTCCCCGACGTTCCAATCTCCCGACTTGAGAAACTGGATGACGGCCACCTTCCATCCTCGGGCCACTGCCCTCATCACGGTGCCGAAGGCCGCGGTCGACTTGCCCTTGCCGTCTCCGGTGTTGATCAGGAGCAGGGAGGGGGCACGTTTCGAGCCCGTGGGGGGAGCTTCAGTTGGTGGGACTCGATCGGTCATCGTTCCTCTCGCTCCTCAGTGGGACGACGATGGGGCCGTCCTCGTCGTCGACGACCTTGATGCCGGCACCGTAGTGCTCCTTCAGATTGGCCTCGGTCAGCACCTGCGCCGGATCACCTTCGGCGACGATCGAGCCCCTGCTGATGAGCACTAGCCGATCGGCGTAGCGCCCGGCCAGGGTCAGGTCGTGGGCGGCAGTGACCACGGTGAGGCCCTCCCGTCTGCGCAGATCGTCGACGACGTCGAGCACCTCCACGGCATGACCCACGTCCAGGCTGGCGGTCGGCTCGTCGAGGAGCAGGACCGGGGCTTCCTGGGCAAGAGCCCTTGCCAGGACCGCCCGCTGCGCCTCCCCTCCCGAGAGCGTGCCGAGGGGGCGGCGGGCGAATTCGGCCAGATCGAGCTTCTCGAGCGCCAGACGCACCGTCTCGACATCGTGCCTGGTCTCGGCGGCGAGGTAACCCAGGTGTGGAGTTCGCCCGAGCATGACGTAGTCGGCCACCCCCATCTCGTCGGGAAGATGGGGACGCTGCGGCATCCAAGCGATGTCGAGCCCGGGCTTCTGCTGTCTTCCCCCGAGCGCCACCGTCCCCGCATGGGGTGCCACTCCGACGGCCGTCTTGAGGAGGGTCGACTTGCCGGCACCGTTGGGGCCGATGAGACCCAGCCACTCGCCGTCGGAGACCTCGACGCTGACCGGGCCCAACACGCTCACCCCGCCGTAGCTCACCGCGACGTCCGTCCACGAGATCATGTTGGCCCCCTCATCGTTCGCAGCACGAGCAGGAAGAACGGGGCTCCGAAGAAGGCGGTGACCACGCCGATCGGCAGCTCCGCCGGGGCCACCAATGTCCGGGCGGCCACGTCGGCGAGCATCAGGAAGGAGGCACCGAACAGGATGGACAGGGGGATGATCGCCCGGTAGCTCCACCCAAAGAACAGCCTGATGGTGTGGGGGACGATGATCCCGACGAACCCGATCAGCCCGCTGACGGAGACGGCGGCGGCGGTGGCCATCGTCGCCGCCAACACGACCACAGCCCGGACCCGGCTCACGTTCACCCCCAAAGCCCTCGCCTCGTCGTCCCCGATGCTCAGGACGTCGAGCAGCCTCCGGGCCGCGAACAGGACCGCGGTGGCTATCACCGCATAGGGCGACAGCTCCCAGACGTCCCCCCAACCCACGGTCCCCAGCCGGCCCAGGATCCACGAGTAGACCTCGCGTAGCGTCTCGACGTTCTGTTGGAGGAGGTAGGTCTGGACGGCGGTGGCGAATGCCGCCACCGCCACCCCGGCGAGGATCAGTGAGGTGGCAGACCGCCCTCCCACCGAGCGGCCCAACGCGTAGGTCACCACCACCGCGACCAGGCCCCCCAAGAACGCAAACGGCGCCAACAGTGCCGACTCCCTGGTGACGGCGAACGCGATCGTGGCTCCCAGACCCGCACCGGCGGCGACCCCCAGCAGGTAGGGGTCGGCCAATGCGTTGCGGAACACCCCCTGATAGGAGGCCCCGGCGACCGCCAGCACAGCACCCACCATCGCCCCGAGCACCAGACGGGGGAGCCGGATCTCGAAGAGGATGCTGGTCTCCACGTTGGTGAGACCCGACTCCACCGACACGAGGGGGAGTTCCCCGACCAGGGCTCTCACCACGGCCACGGGATCGAGGCCCGCCGCCCCCACGGTGGCGGCGAGTGTGGCCACGGCCAGCACCGAGACCACTCCCAGAGTGATCGGTATCCAGCCGACCGCGGCCGACCGGGCCTCGGCAGCTGCCGGGTCGCCGCTCAACCCTCGCCCGTGTAGACGACGAGGGCGTCGGCCACCGCCTGGGCGAACTCGACGATTCGTGGGCCCCAGCGAGACGCGATGTCGGCGTCGAGCTCGAAGACATGTCCCTCCTGCACCGCGGTCAGGGCGCTCCACCCGGAGCGGAGGGCCAGCGTCTCCTGAGACTCTCCGTAGAGGGCGTCGGCGAGGAAGATCAGGTCCGGATCGGCGGAGACGACGAACTCGCTCGAGAGCTGGGGATATCCGAACGCCGATCCATCCTCGTCCGCCGGATCGGCGATGTTCTCCAGACCGAACAAAGAGTAGATCTGCCCGAAGTAGGTCGACGAGGTGACGGTGTACAGGTTGGAGTCGATCTCGTGGAAGTAGGTGGTCCCGTCTGGAACCTCAGGCGCCTCGGCGGCGATCCGGTCGAGGTCGGATGCGATCTGTTCGTTGAGCGAGACCGCGGCCTGTTCGTGCCCGCTGGCGAGTCCGGTCGCCTCGATCTGGTGGTAGGTGCCTTCGATGGTCACCGCCGCGGTGAAACTGATCACAGGTATGCCGGCTGCGTCGAGAGACGCGATCAAATCGCCCGGGTCGAAGGAGATGAACACGAGGTCGGGCTCGTAGGCCAGGATCGCCTCGACGTTGGGGGTGAAGCCGGACAGATTCGTGGTGGGAGCCTCTTCCGGATAGTTGGACTGGTCGTCCACCGCCACGACCTGATCACCGGCTCCGATGGCGAACAGGGTCTCCGTGGCGACCGTCGACAGTGACACGATCGACTGGGGCATTGCTTCGACGGTCACCGGCCCGTGGTCGTCCTCGATGGTGACCGGGAACGCCGACTCCACGTCGGTCGTCGTGGTCGGCGAGATGGTTGTGGTCACCGTCTCGATCGTCGTGGTGCCCGGCGGCTCGGTCGTGGTGGTTGTGTCGCCGGTGGTGGCCGTGCCGCAGGCGGCAAGGATCAGCAGCGCTGCGAGGAGTGGGGCACTCCTTCTCATATAGAAACATCCTCCGTGTCTGGAGGATGAAGAGGGTCTGCGGGCGAGCCCACGGGTCCGTCTTCATCCGAGACGTATACGTGGCCCTGGGCTCAGGCGACCTGGCTCGTCTCCTTCAGCGGCTCGTCACCACTGGGAGCTTCACAGTTGCGGGACAGCACCGGGTTTCAACCGGCTTCGCTGCTCCCGGGGCACCCGCCCTTTGCGGCGGGCACGGGAGACTCTAGCCCATGCCGCGCCCACACCGCCGCGGCAGCTTCGGTCAGCCCACGTCCTCGGTGCGTACCCCGAGGGTGATGTCGACGGTTATCTCGCCGTCGTCACGCAGTAAGAGGACCTCGACGGTGTCGCCCGGCTGATGGGAGCGAACCTGTGCAACCAGGTCCCGCCAGCCGAAGATGGGGACCCCGTCGAGCCCGATGACCACGTCGTCGACCCTGATGTCGGCGGCCTCCGCAGCAGAGTCTGCTACCACCGAGGTGATCACCGCTCCAGCCTGCCCTTCGGTGATTACATCGTCACCCTGCACTCCGAGGAAGGCGGTCTCGATCGGCTCGTTGGAGACGATGGCGTCGGCGTAGGTGACTGCGATGTCGGCCGGGACCGCAAACCCCACCCCGTCGTTGGCGCCGCTGTCGGTGAAGATCGAGACGTTGATCCCGAGCACGCGGCCCTGACGGTCCACCAGAGGGCCACCCGAGTTCCCCGGGTTGATGGCCGCGTCGGTCTGCACCATCGCGGAGCAGTTGAACTCCCCACTCTCGGGTCGGACCGAACAATTGGTCTGGTCGATCGCCGAGATGATCCCGGCGGTCACCGTCGACTCGAGACCCCACGGGCTTCCCACGGCGATCGCCATCTGCCCGACACGGGGCTTCTCGGTGACGAAAGTGGCCGGGGTCAGCCCGTCACGGGCCACCTCGATCACCGCGATGTCCACCTCGGGCGCCGTCCCGAGCACATTCCCGGTGATCTGTTCCCCGTCGGTGAACCTGATCCTCACCGTCTCCGATGTCTGGACGACGTGGGCCGCGGTCATGATCAGGCCATCGGCGTAGACCACGCCCGACCCGACGCCCGTGCCGGTCCGGATGTGCACGACGGACGGGAGTATGACCTCGGCGGCATCCGCCACCGGCTCGTCGACCTCGGGCTCGTCGGGGTGCAAGACATCGAGGTCATTGGTCGAGGTCGTGGAGATCGTCGTCGTGGTGGTCTCGTCGACGGCGACGCCGGAAGACGAAGAATCGGGATAGAGCCACATGATCCCGGCGACGATGAGGGCGACGGCGCCGAAGAAGAGGAGCCCCGACAACCAAGTCGAGGTCTGCTTCCGACCCTGGTCTGTGCTCACATCCGACAAGATTGACCTCCTGAACCTCCAAAGATACGGCGCACTCGTTAATACGCCCCTAAACCATCTATCGAGTATCGGTAAACGGGGACTCCGGCGGCGGGCCCTCCGACCCCTCTTCGAGCGGGATCCACACCACCATCGTCGTGCCCCGCCCTCCTCTACCGGGAAACGAGACGAGACGGCCCCCGTGGCCCTCGGCGATCTGAGTGACGATCGACAGGCCCAGCCCCAACCGGTCTTCCGGTTGCTCGGGGAGCCCGGCACCGGAATCGGCTACACCGAACCACGCCCAGCCTCCGGCGACACCGCTCCCGACATATACCGTCGTGCCCTTTGGAGCCGCTTTGACCGCGTTCTCCATCAGGTTGGTGAGGGCACGGTCCAGGGCGATCTCCACCCCGGAGACTGGCGCCGAGGCGCCCACCGCCTCGATGGACACCTCTTCGGACGCCGCCAACGAGGCGAAATCGTCGACCTTGGCAATGACCAGGTCGGCCAGATCGATCTCCACACTCTGCGCCCTGCCGGTCTGGAGTCGGGCAGAGGCGAGGAGATCCTCGATCATCCTCGACATCTTCTCGGCGTTGCGACGGATGACCTCACCGGCCTGTCTCCAGTCTTCGAGACTCGAGCCCGGGTGGGCGAACAACAGGTCAACGTTCGATCTGATGACCGTCAGGGGTGTCCTCAGGTCGTGGGAGGTGTCGGCGAGGAACTGTCTCTGACTGGAGAAGGCCCGCTCCAGTCTCCCCAGCATCTCGTCGAAGGTGTCCCCGAGACGCTTCAGCTCGTCGTCGGGCCCTTCGAGGCCGATGCGCCGGCTCAGGTCCGATGCCTGTATCTCACGGGCCACGGTGGTGATCTCGCCAACCGGTCGGAGCACGCGTCCCGACATGATCCATCCCACCACGATGCTGAGCAGGAACAGGATCCCCACGGCGATCAGAGTGAAGCGCGCCACCTCTTCGAGCACGACCTCGTTGTAGATCGACTCGATGGCTCTCACCTCGATCTCCGGGTAATACGGGAGTTCGAACACCTCGCCGTCCCCGAGCACGACCTGTCTCCCCTCCCAGAGATGGGTCATCATCGTCTCCGAGTGCAGACCCCTCTGCACCGCCACATAGACGAGACCGAGCAGCGCACCGCCGAGGCCGAAGACGAGTGCGGAGTACTGGATCGAGAGCCGGAACCTGATCGACTGCCAACTCGGCATCTCAACCCTCCTCGAGGCGGTAGCCGCGTCCGGCGACCGTGGTGATCAATTGTGGCTCGCCCAGTTTCTTGCGGAGATTGCTCACCGTAACCCGGACCACGTTGGTGAGAGGGTCGGTCATCTCGTCCCACACGTGCTCCAGCAGGTGCTCTTGGCTCATCACCCCGCCGGCGTTGGCCATGAAGTAGTGGAGCAGTGCGAATTCTTTCGCGGTGAGATCGAGAGGCTCCCCGTCGCGTGTGGCGACGAATCGAGCGTGATCGAGCTCCAGCGGACCGACGTTGAGGATCGGGTCACTGTCGGTTTCGCGGCGGATGAGGGCGCGCACCCGGGCCGACAGCTCGGCGAATGCAAAGGGCTTCACCAGATAGTCGTCGGCCCCGGCGTCGAGGCCTGCAACCCGATCCACGACGTCGTCGCGGGCCGTCAGCATGAGGATCCGGGGGCGGTCGCCCTCGAGTGTTGGGATTTGTCCCGAGATCAGATCACGACAGAGTTGAAGCCCGGATCCATCGGGGAGATTCCAGTCGAGGACCACCACGTCGTAGCCGGCGGACCTGAGCTTCAGGTCGGCGTCCACCGAGCGAGAAGCCACGTCGACGGCATGACCATCCCGTCGCAGGCCGCGGGCGATTACATCGGCCAGATCGGGCTCGTCTTCGACTACGAGGAGACGCACGACGCCCCAACATATGCCGGAACAGTTAATCGACGAATAAACCGGGCATGTGACATTCGGGAAGCAAGTATGGACCTCCGACCCATATGGATCTGCAACCTTCTGCCGAGTCTGTTAGTCGGAGATATCGATGGTCGTGACATTCATCACCCAGGATCAGGAGGGTTTCCACACCTACACCGGTCATGTCGTCAGCCGGGGCCCGTCGACGATCGTCGTCCTGCTCACCGAGCCGTTCAGCCTCGCCGGGCGCTCGGTGCAGTTCCCGATCAGCGAGGTGGTCGAGGAAAAGCTGATCTCTGCCTAGAGACGGACGGACCCCGGAGATAGGCTGATCCGATGTTTTTGGAGTCGTCCACACTCGCCACCTTCGCCATCCTCGGCGCCGTCGGCGCATTCACCGGTCTCGTCGGCGGCTTCATGGCCTCGGCGGACAGCCTGGTCGGGACGTTCATCATGGGGATCATCGGCGGGATCGCCCTGTCGGCGATCATGCTCGCCGCCGGAGCCCCACCGATCTACGGGATCGGCGCCGAGAACTTCTCGGTGGTCTGGGCGGCCGTCGGGGGACTGCTCCTCGGTTTCGTGGTCGGCCGCTCCAACGTCTGACCCAGTGAGCGTTGCTAGCCGACGGCGCCGGCCGCCGCCATGTTGAGCTCGATGAGACGGTTCATCTCCACCGCGTACTCCATCGGCAGCTCCTTGACGATCGGCTCGATGAACCCGGCGACGATCATCGACGTCGCCTGGTCCTCGGTGAGGCCGCGGGACATCAGATAGAAGAGCTGATCCTCACCCACCTTCGAGACGGTCGCCTCGTGACCGATCTCGGCGTCGTTCTCCTCGATCTCCATGTATGGATAGGTGTCGGAGCGGCTGTCCTCGTCGAGGATCAGGGCGTCGCAGCGGACGAAGCTCTTGGCGTTCTCCGCACCTGGCTCCACTCTCACCAGACCGCGGTAGCCGGAGCGACCGCCACTCTTCGCGATCGACTTGGAGACGATCGTCGAAGTGGTGTTGGGGGCGGCGTGGACCATCTTGGCCCCTGCGTCCTGATGCTGGCCGTCACCGGCGAAGGCGATGGAGAGCACCTCACCGTGGGCTCCCTCTTCCATGAGCCAGACGGCGGGGTACTTCATGGTCAGCCTGGAGCCGAGGTTGCCGTCGACCCACTCCATGGTGGCGTTTCGATAGGCGGCGGCTCGCTTGGTGACCAGGTTGAACACGTTGTTGGACCAGTTCTGGATGGTCGTGTAGCGGCAGCGCCCGCCTTCCTTGACGATGATCTCCACCACCGCGGAGTGCAGCGAGTCGGTGGTATAGGTCGGTGCCGAGCAGCCCTCGACGTAGTGTACGTAGGCGCCTTCGTCGACGATGATCAGCGTCCGCTCGAACTGGCCCATGTTCTCCGAGTTGATCCGGAAGTAGGCCTGGAGGGGCTGGTCGACGTGGACACCAGGCGGCACGTAGATGAACGAACCGCCCGACCACACCGCCGAGTTGAGTGCGGCGAACTTGTTGTCGTTGGGCGGGATGATCGTGCCGAAGTGCTTCTTGACGATGTCGGGGTACTCACGAACCGCGGTGTCCATGTCGGTGAACAGCACACCGAGGGACTCGAGGTCCTCACGGTTGCGGTGATAGACGACCTCCGACTCGTACTGAGCGGTGACACCGGCGAGGTACTTGCGCTCCGCCTCGGGAATCCCCAGCTTCTCGTAGGTCTCCTTGATGGAGTCGGGGACCATGTCCCAGTCCTTCTGCTGCTCACCCTCCGGCTTGACGTAGTAGTAGATGTCGTCGAAGTCGATGGTGTCGAGCGCACCACCACCACCCCATTGCGGGATCGGCTTACGCAGGAAGCGCTGATAGGCCTTGAGGCGGAAGTCCAGCATCCACTCCGGCTCGCCCTTCATGGTGGACATGTCACGAATGACGTCCTCGTCGAGACCCTTACGGGGCTCGAAGGCAAGGGCAACTTCGTCTCTCCAGCCGAGCTGGTAGCCGCCTAGATCGATATCAACTGTGGCCACTGGCAATCACCTCAAAAGCAATACTCGTTCAATACAACAGGATTGGCAGCCTGTGAATTTCCACTATCCGGATAGGGCAATTGTAGGGGGCCGGGCGCCATCCGTAAAACCTCGGCAACCCGGGCTCCCTGCGACCGGCACTAGGTTGACCATCATGCCCCTGATCGTGATCGGAGCAGACACCTACGCCGGCGAGTCGATCCTCGGCCGTCTCGAGAGACATCAACCGGAACGGGAGATCCGGGCATTCGTGACCGACGAGGCCAAGGGTCTCGAGTTGAAAGAGCGCGGATTCAAGGTCGCCACGGGTGACGTCTCCGACGAGAGCCACGTCGAAGCCGCCGCCCTCCGCTGCTTCTCGGCGGTGCTCGTCGCCGAGGCCGCCCACGACACCCGGCTCCGCTCGTTCGCGGACAGCGCCGAAGAGGTTCTCCAAGGCTGGGCCCGGGCGGTAGCCGGGTCCCAGGTGAGACGGGTCATATGGGTGACCGACCGCACCTATCCCGAAACGGCCGCACCTGAGGTCACCTCGGTCGACCCTTCGACCCCCGACCTGGCCGATACCGTCGCCGCCCTCGACGACGCTCAGTCGATCTCGTAGTCGAACTCCGCGATCATCTCCTCGAACCGGGCTTGGGCAGCCCGCTCGTAGGCCTCGACCAGGAGGTCGTAGCCATCGATGGGCCGGCCATCGATGCGCAATTCGAAATGGGTGTGCGGGGTGGTCCACTCCGCATTGCCGGAGTCGCCCACCCAGGCGATGTGCTGTCCGGCCCCGACATCGACACCCTCTTCGATCCCCGGAGCCACCGTGAGATTCCACGGTGCCCGACCGTCGTCGGTGCCGATGTTGTCGTTGTTGAGGTGCACGTAGATGCTCTCCCAACCGTCGCCGTGCTCGATCCTCAGGTTGCGGCCGGAGAGGTTGTTGGTGCCGACGTAGGTCACGACTCCGTCGGCGATGGCGTAGACCTCGGTCATCTTCGGCGCCAGTAGGTCGGTGCCGTTGTGGCGACGACCACCGGAGCGTGGTTCACCGAAGCTCGACCTGAACTCGGTTGGACCGGTCTCCTGGGGGAAGACGATCTCGAATGGCGGGACCCGGGTCTGGGCTTCAGCCGTATCGGGAGGTGCAACGACCACGACGGCGACCGCGACGAGGAATGCGAACGAGAACTTGAGGACTCGGGAATGCACTGAGGCTCCTTTGTCTTGTCGACCGGGATGTGCCTGGCATCCCCTTTGCTGAGCCGGGGCAGGTTATGGGCGCGGGCTTCCTATGCCAACCCGGTTCGAGCGAGCCCGACCGCTCACTGCTCCGTCGACGAGGCCTCGGGCCGGGCCCGCACCGTGAATCGAAGACGCGACACCGGCTCTGCATCGACCGAGATGACGAACGAATAGGCCCCTTCCCGATCGAACTGGAGGTTGTTGAACGTGAACGAGCGGATCAGCCCGAAATCGGTGGTGCTCGGCGACTGAGGAGGGTTGGAGGGAAGCTTGATCTCGTGGGACAGTGGACGGGGCAGCATCGGTTTCCCGTCCTGGTCCTGCAACTCGACGGACAGAGTGATGTTCTCCGACTTCCAGGACACCGGGACTCGCAGCCTGAGCCCGATGGCGAGACTGGGATGACGGGCCGGGAGACGTCTCACCCACAGCGTGTCCCATCCACCGCCCAGGACGAAGAGCTTGCCACGGACCGCCTGCACCGAGTCGGCCAACAACGCCACATCGACTGTGGGACCGAGGGCATCGGGGGGAGAATCCATCACCTCAGGGAGCCTAGGTGGCGCGCAAACGATTCAGCCCTGGGCGACCGCCCCCGGTATCGTCGTGGCGGGAGCACCATGACAGGACCATCTGAAATCGCCCCTGCCGAGGGGAAGCTCGGCATCCTCACCCCCGGCATGGGAGCGGTGTCGACCACTTTCATGGCCGGCGTCCTCGCAGCCCGGAGAGGCTTCGCCCAACCGACCGGGTCTCTGACCCAGCTGTCACACATCCGGCTTGGGAAACGCGACGAGGACCGAAATCCGCTCATCCGAGACTTCGTGCCCCTCGCTTCCCTCGACGATCTCGTGTTCGGAGGATGGGACCCCTACTCCGACGATGCCTACGCCGCGGCCATGAAGGCGGGTGTCCTCGACCCCCGTCACGTGGAAGGGGTCGGAGACGAGCTGCGTGCGATCAAGCCGATGCCTGCGGTGTTCTCGTCGAGATGGGTCAAGAACCTGCACGGGACCGACCAGGTCAAGTCGGGCTCCAACCACATGGACGACGCCGAGGCCCTGATGGAGGACATCGACCGGTTCCGCTCCGAGAAGGAGGTCGACCGGCTCGTCGCCGTCTTCTGCGCATCGACGGAGGCATACGAGGAGCCCTCCGACGTGCACATGACGCTGGACGCTTTCGAACAGGGGCTCAAGGACAACGACGAGGCGATCACGCCGTCACAGATCTACGCGTACTCGTGCCTCAAGATGGGCGTCCCCTTCGCCAACGGCGCCCCCAACCTCACGGTGGACATACCGGCAATGCTCGAGCTCGCCACTCGGGAGAGCTTGCCGATCGCCGGAAAGGACTTCAAGACCGGCCAGACCCTCATGAAGACGATGATCGCCCCCGGGCTAAAGGCGAGGATGTTGGGGATCGACGGATGGTTCTCCACCAACATCCTGGGCAACAGGGACGGAGAAGTCCTCGACGATCCCGAGAGCTTCCGTTCCAAAGAGGTGTCGAAGCTGGGGGTCCTCGAGCACATTCTCCAGCCCGATATCTACCCCGACCTGTATGGGGACATCTATCACAAGGTCCGTATCAACTACTACCCGCCCAAGGGCGACGACAAAGAAGGCTGGGACCACATCGACATCTTCGGTTGGCTCGGTTATCGGATGCAGATCAAGGTGGACTTCTTGTGCAAGGACTCCATCCTCGCCGCACCGATCGTCCTCGACCTAGCCCTCCTCATGGACCTGGCGGCGCGGGCCGACAAGAGCGGCATCCAGGAGTGGCTCTCGTTCTACTTCAAGAGCCCCCAGCACGCCGAGTCGGTGTATCCCGAGAACGACCTGTTCGTCCAGCTCACCAAGCTCAAGAACAACCTGCGTCACATGATGGGCGAAGACCTCATCACCCATCTCGGCACCGAGTACTACGACGAGGGTTAGTACCGGACAGCGTCAGTTTGTGGGCTGGATGGAGACCAGGACCTCCCTGGTCAGCTCCTCGGGCAACTCGGCCATCCCGTGTGCCTTCCGGGTGTGGCGGGTCACCGCATCGACCGTGTCCTCTTTGGTCTCGCCAGTCACTATGTCTTCACATCCCGGCACCACGTGCGAGCACTCGAACTCGTAGGCCATCACTATCTCCTTTCACCATCTTCGGCAGACATACCCACCTCGTACCCTTGACGAACATGAACGACCTCCAAGTGGGCCGGTACACGATTTCCGCCGCGGAGCTCGTGGAGACCTTCGAGACCTCGGGCGGGCCCGGCGGGCAACACGCCAACCGCAGTTCCACCGCGGTGCGGCTGCGATTCGAGATCGCCGACTCGTCTCTTCCCGACGATGTCCGGGCAAAGCTGGTCGAGAGGATCGGCCCTACGGCCGAGGTGAACGCCACCGAGTCCCGGTCGCAGTTCCGCAACCGCGCCCTCGCCCGCAGACGGCTGACTGAAAAGCTCGAGCAGGCCTTGGTCGACCCTCCCAAGAGGAAGAAGACCCGGCCCACCCGAGCATCGAAGAAGCGTCGCCTCGAACAGAAGCGGACCCGCGGACGGATCAAGCGGCTGCGTCAGCCCCCCGATCTCGACACCTGAACGTGGGAGATATCCTCCGGGACATGCCCATGACCCCGGAGCGCTGGCGTTATATCGGCGACTACGCCAACGACGTGTTCGGCCAGTACGACGATCATCTAGCCGGGCTGATGACCCGAGCCGTCGAGGCAGGCATGCCACCGATCGCGGTGTCGGCCGACGTGGGCCGTCTGCTGAAGATCCTGGTGTCGCTGACCGAAGGGAAGTTGGCCATCGAACTGGGGACCCTGGCCGGCTACTCAGGGATCTGGATCGCCCGAGGGCTCGCTGACGATGGGAAGCTCATCACCGTCGAACACAAGTCCGAGCACGCCGACTTCGCCCAGGAGGAGTTCGAGAAGGCGGGGGTGGCCGAGAAGGTCGAAATCGTCCGGGGGCCCGCCCTCGATGTGCTGCCCGCAATCGCCGAACGGGTGGGTGAGCGGAGTGTCGACTTCGCTTTCATCGACGCCCGGAAGTCGGAGTACGTCGACTATTTCAGGCTCCTGAGACCACTGATGAAGGTGGGGAGCCTCTACGTGGCCGACAACGTCTACGCCACGGGCGCCGGCTGGATAGACCAGGGCGAAGGCACCGACGAGTTCAACCGGCTCATCGCCTCCGACTCCGACTTCGAGGCAGTGGCGACCCCGATGCGCGAGGGAGTCCTGATCGCGCGACGCAATTCCTGATCGGGAATAGCCCGCGGACTGAGGGCGTTGGCAGACCGTACTCTTGAGTCCTCCCGCGGTCACCCCACAGCCAGAAGTCGACTACGGCCAGAAGTGGCTGATCCTGATGGCGGTTGCCTCCAGCACGATTCTGGCCACCATCGACGCCTCGATCGTCAACGTCGCCTTCCCCACTCTCGTCGAAGAGTTGGACACCACGTTCAACATCATCCAATGGGTTGCTCTCGGCTATCTGCTGACCATCGCCACGCTCACAATGGGGATGGGACGTCTCGGTGACGTCGTCGGGAAGAAGAAGCTGTTCGTCGCCGGGATAGTCATCTTCACCGTAGGCTCCGCACTCTGTGGGATGGTCCCAGACGTCTCCTGGCTGATCGGCTTCCGCGTGCTGCAGGCGATAGGCGCCGTCCTCATCCTCGCCCTGGGCGCCGCCATCCTCGTCGAGGGCTTTCCACCCAACGAGCGGGGGAAGTCGCTGGGCTGGATCGGAACCATGGTCTCGGTCGGGATCATCAGCGGGCCCGTGCTTGGTGGTGTGCTCATCTCGTCGTTCAGTTGGCGGGCGATCTTCTTCATCAACATCCCGGTGGGCATCGTGGCCACCATCCTGGCACTCAGGTACGTACCCAACACCAAGCCTCCCAAAGGCCAGAAGTTCGACGTCGCCGGCGCCCTGCTCATGAGCATCTCGTTGTTCGCCCTCTCCTTTGCCCTCACCCTGGGTCAGGACATGGGCTTCGGCTCCCCCTCGATAGTCAGCGCCTTCGTGATCTCGGCGCTCGCCGCAGTCGCATTCGTCGTCGTGGAGTTGCGAGTCTCGTCCCCGATGTTGCAGTTGCGGCTCTTCAAGAGCCCCATGCTCACCGTGAGCGTCGTGTCCGGCTTTCTCGCTTTCAGTTGCCTGGCGGCCACCTTCTTCCTGCTGCCGTTCTATCTCGAGGGAGTGCTGGGTTTCAACGTCGGCCAGGTCGGGCTGCTGCTGGGAGCCGCCCCGCTGATGGTGGGGCTGCTTTCTCCGATCTCGGGGAGCCTCTCGGATCGACTCGGGGTCAGGAGACTGACGTTGTTCGGACTGGTGTTGATCGCCGCGTCATACATCGGGTTCGTCACTTTCGACACCGAGACGACAGCGCTCCATTACCTGCTGATCGCCATCCCGCTCGGCATCGGCGTCGGGGTCTTCAACTCCCCGAACAACAGCGCCATCATGGGATCGGTCCCACCGGAGTACATGGGAATCGGCGGAGGGCTTCTCACCATCACCCGCCTGCTCGGCCAGATCACGGGGATCGCGGTGCTGGGCTCGATCTGGGCGACGAGTGTGGCCGCGGCGTCGGGCGGCTCGCTACCCGCCGAGCGCGCATCTGCGGCAGATCCAGTGGCTCAGGTGGCGGGTTTGCACACCACGTTCGTCATCGCCGGTGCGATAATGGCGGCGTCGGTGGTAATCGGGGCGTGGGGGATGCGTCGGGAGAGACGCGACCGGCTGACACCGGCCACATCGGTTACCGAGGCGGCCACGACCCACCCTGAAAGGACCTGACGAAGCCATGTTCCTGTTCGTCGGACTGCTCATCGGATTCAATCTCACGGTTCGCGTCGGCGTCGGTGAGGTCAGGGTGCTCCAGGAGAAAGGACACGCCCGCGGCGCGGGCCAGTCCTCCGTGACGCCGGTAGATGCAATCAAGATCGGACTCAAGGCGGCACCGTTCCTGATCGTCCCGATGATCATCGGCCAGCTACTCGACCTCGCTTTCGGGTCGTCGGTGACCCAACTGTTCGACTAGATCACGGACCGCTCCCCGATCGGGTTTGCCGAGCGAGGTGTGTGGGATGTCGTCGACGCGCATCCAGCGTTTCGGCACCATGAACGAGGGCAGCCGCTGTGATGCCCAATCGGCCAGATCGTCGGCGTGTCCCTGATAGACGCAGACCACCATCTCGCCCCACTCGGAGTCCGGCACCCCGACCACCACTGCCTCGTGTACCCCGGAATGACCCTGGATGATCGCCTCCACCCGCTCCGGGCTCACGTTCTCTCCGCCGGTGACGATGACATCGTCCGCCCGTCCCAGCACCCGAAGCGCGCCTTCTTCGTCGATCTCCCCCAGGTCGCCGGTGACGAACCAGGGATCTGGACGGTCGGGCCGACCCAGGTAGCCCGGCGACACCTGGGGTCCCTTCACCGCGATCCGTCTCTCGGGGCCGGTGCGGATCTCGACCCCGGGCAGGGGGTGGGCTCGGTACTCGAGGGGGGCATCGGGATGGAGCGTGGCCACCTGCCCGAAGGTCTCGGTCATCCCGTAGGTGGGCAGGACCGGCACGCCTCGCTCCGCCGCCGCCTCGAGAAGACCGGGAGGGATGGGACCACCGCCGACCAGCACCGCCCTGAGCCCGCGGAACGGACCGTGTTCGAGAAGCCGATGCAGCATGGTCGGCACCACCGAGACCATCGTCACCCCGCTCTTCATCGCCGCGGCGACGGGTCGGGCCTCGAACCCGGGCAACATCGTGATCGCACCGCCGGAATACGCCTGGCGAGCCACGATCGAGAGACCACCGACGTGATGAAGCGGCATGGCCAGCAGCCAGTCGTCGTCGGGACCGTGACCGAGATGCTCCGCGGAGGCCGACGCCGCCGCGGTGAGATTGATCTTGGTGAGACGGACCCCCTTGGGCGCCCCGGTGCTACCCGAGGTGAACACCACGAGGTCGGCGTCTCCAGGCTCGGTGGTCTCGGGATGGGGCCCGACCACTGTCGCACCGCCCCCGGCGATGCCGGCGAGAACCGCGAAGATCGCCTCCGGCGTCAAGGAGGGCTGGATGATGCGTGGGGCCACGGTCATCTGCTCCTCGACGGATTCGACCGCCTGGCCGTAGGACCAGGTCTCGTCGCCGAAGCTGAGAAACCTTCGTTCCGGGTCGACCCGGCGTAGCCATTCGATCACAGACCGATTCTGCCCCTTATGCTCTCGCTTCGTGGTCTCTCAGATATTCGACAGCTCCGCCTGGGACGAGGTTCCCGGCTTCGACTTCACCGACATCACCTACCACCTCGCCAAAGACGTCGGTGTGGTCAGGATCGCCTTCGACCGGCCCGAGGTGCGCAATGCGTTCCGCCCCCACACCGTCGACGAGCTATACACCGCCCTCGACCACGCCCGACAGACCACGGACGTCGGCTGTGTCCTCCTCACCGGAAACGGTCCCTCGCCCAAGGACGGGGGTTGGGCGTTCTGCTCCGGGGGTGACCAGCGCATCCGGGGCAAGGACGGCTACCAATACGCCGACGAAGAGGAAGTCGATTCCCCTCGCACCGGACGGCTCCACATCCTCGAGGTGCAGCGGCTGATCCGCTTCATGCCCAAGGTCGTCATCTGTGTGGTTCCCGGCTGGGCGGTCGGAGGGGGACACAGTCTCCACGTCGTCTGTGACCTGACGCTCGCCTCTGAAGAGCATGCGATCTTCAAACAGACCGATGCGGACGTGGCGTCTTACGACGCCGGATACGGATCGGCCTACCTGGCCCGACAGATCGGCCAGAAGCGGGCCCGGGAAGTGTTCTTCCTCGGACGCGACTACTCCGCACCGGAGGCCCACGAAATGGGAATGGTCAACGCGGTGGTGCCTCACGAGCACCTGGAGAGAGTGGCGCTGCAGTGGGGGCGGGAGGTGGTGGCCAAGAGCCCGATGGCGCAGCGGATGCTGAAGTTCGCCTTCAACATGATCGATGACGGCCTGGTGGGACAGCAGATCTTTGCCGGAGAGGCCACCCGTCTCGGCTACATGACCGACGAAGCCCGGGAGGGCCGCGACTCCTTTCTCGAGAAGCGGGAAGCCGACTACCGCGACTTCCCATGGCATTACTGACCTGGTGAGCCGGTTTCAGGCCTGGAAAGCGGCCGCCCGACCCCACACTCTCCCCGCCGCGGTGGTTCCGGTCCTGGTCGGAAGTGGGCTCGCCTACGGGGAGGAGGTGTTTCGGTGGGACGCCTTCATCTGGGCGTTGGTTGGCGCACTCGCCATACAGGTGGCGGCCAATTTCGCCAACGACGCTTCCGACGCCCGGCGGGGAGCTGACACCGAGGACCGGCTCGGGCCACCCCGTATGGTGGCTCTCGGGGTGATCGGCTCCCGCCAGATGTGGTCTGCCACCTGGGCTGCAATCGGAGTGGCCACGGTGGCGGGCGTCTTCCTGACGCTGATCGCCGGCTGGGTGGTCCTGTTGATCGGGATCTCCTCGATCGTGGCCATGCTGGGCTACGTGGGCGGCCCTGCTCCCTACGGATACCGGGGGCTCGGCGAGGTGTTCGTCTTCGTCTTCTTCGGGCTGGTGGCGACGGTTGGCTCACGGTATGTCCATGACCAGCAGGCACCGCTTTCGGCGTGGATGCTCGCCATCCCGGTCGGGATGCTGGTCACCGCGATCCTGGTGGCCAACAACTACCGGGACATGGAAACCGATCGGGCGACGGGCAAGAGGACGCTGGCGGTCGTCATGGGCCGTGAGCGTACGCGCGTCCTCTTCGCCATCCTCGTATACGGAGCTTTCCTGGCCATCGCCGTCTTTGGAACGGTGGGATGGACACCAGTCTCCACGCTGTTCGCGGGGTTCCTGATCCCGCTCGCCGCCATTCCGGTTCGCATCGTCTATGCGAAAACCGACGGGCCGGCCCTGATCCGGGCCCTGAAGGCAACGGCGAGACTCCACCTGTGGGTGGGGGTGGGGGTGGCGGTGGCAGCCGCGGTGGCCTTCGTTCCGTGAAACCGCGGTCTCCTGCGGCGACGTCTAAGCGGCCTATGGACAGAATCGCATTTCTGGCGGTGCTCGCCTTGCTGGCTACCGCCTGTCTCGGCTCGGACTTCGCCGACTCGGTCGAAGGATCGTGGCAGATGACGTCGGGAACCGTCCACGGCGAGGAGATCCCGGTGCTCGACTCCCATCCGATCACCATCCACTTCGAGGGTGATCAGGTGGGTGGGACCGCCGCCTGCAACAGCTACGGCGGGACCTTCTCAATGTCTGGGTCGAGAATCACCGTCAGCAATCTGGCCATGACCGAAATGGCGTGCTTTCCCGAGGAGGTCATGCGTGCCGAGGCCTTGTTCACCGAGACGATCACTCGGGTCGGGAACGTCGCATTGGATGAGGCGCTGACCCTGTCAGGTGACGGTGTCGAGATGGTTTTCGAGGCCCTGGAACCCGTTCCCGATGCCGAGCTCACCAGTGTCACCTGGGTGCTCGACGGTCTGGTTCAGGGGGACTCGGTGTCGACACCGGTGGTCGACACCCGTGGCTTCATCGAGCTCTCTCCGAATGGGTCGGTGACCGGGGACACCGGCTGTCGCCCCCTCTCGGGACGGTTCGTCATCTCGGGAGCCGAGGTGTTGATCAACGAGCTGGCGGCCGACGGTCACCGGTATGAGCCCGGGGTTGCCGACCAGGACGATCTGGTCTTGAGCGTGATCGGAGACGGTTTCCGGGTGGAGATCGACGGTGAGCGTCTCACCATGTTGAGCCGGGGCGACCAGGGTCTCACCTTCGTTGGGGACAAATAGGGTTTCACCGTTCCACAAACCGGGTATTACCCGAGGCACGAGAACGAAAGGAACGGATTGTGAGAACCGGTGGAATCGGAGGAAGTCTCTTCCTCGTAGCCCTCGGGGCCATCCTGTACTGGGCCGTGTCCGTCGAAGCGGAAGGCTTCAACATCAGCACCATGGGGCTCATCCTCATGATCGTCGGTGCAGTAGGCCTGATACTGACGCTTCTGATGACCGCGAGCGCCGACGAGCACAACGACAAAGACGTGACCATCGTCGAGCGATGACCCACGGCGACCTGCGCGAGAGGCTCCTCGAGCTCGAATCGGGATTCTGGAGCGCAGACGGCAACTATTACCGGGAGCACATGGCCGCCGAGGGGTTGTGTGTGGTTCCGGTTGGCGTCATGGACCGGAACGAGACCGTGGCCGCTATGGACCACTCCGAGCCCTGGGCTGAATTCAAGCTCCACGACGTGACGATCCTCGACCTCGGGGACGACGAAGCCGCTCTCTGCTACCGGGTCGAAGCTTTCCGCGAAGACGAATCCCCCGGCCACTTCGCCTTCATCTCGTCCGTTTACGTTCGCGTTCGCGGGGAGTGGAAGCTGGCTCTGCATCAGCAGACACCCGTCGAAACCCTCTGACCGGAGATTCCCAAGACACTGAGTTCTGCTTGCAGAGCTGGCCCGTATCTAGGGGCAGCCCCCCCGCCTCCACCACTGAGACCGAACGTGAGCACCCGACCGACCAGGGGCCGGCGGACCCGGCCGAGGTGTGCCCTATGGCCCTGGGACGGTTGAGACGACCCCCGTAGCGTCGCCGACAGCCGACGGGCGAAAGGAGTCGTCATGAAAGTCTCCAAGACTCGCAGAGCTGGAGTACGAGGCCATCGAACGGGTCATTATGAAACTCCTAGGTGGCACCCGCCGCCTCGACGAGACGGCGCACCCGGTCGGCCACCAGGTCGGGCCGCTCCATCGGGAGGAAGTGACCCGTGTCTGCAACGATCTCGACCCCTGCCCGAGGGAACCGGTCTACCTGTCGGCGGGCGAAGTCGGGGGGTGATCGTGTCCGAGTGCTCCCCTGCCATGACCAACACCGGAATCTCGATGGCGCCCAGCCGCTCCCAGGTGTCGTGTGCCTTCCAGCCCCGACATATGTCTGCCTCGACCTCGGGCCGGCAGGCGAGCGTTGCCTCGTCGTCGCCGACGAGGCCGCACTCGATGTAGGCATCGAATGCCGAGTCCACCCAGTTCTCGAAGGGCACCCGACCCCGGAAGTGCTCCGCCGCCGCTTGACGTGACCGGAACACAGGGCGGCGTCGCTCCGCCGTGCGGGCCATGGAATCGCGATCCTCCCGGCGATACGGACCCGGGAACACGATCGGTTCGATCAGGACCAAGGCACGGAACCGGTCGGGATCTTCGGCCTGGGCCATGGCCAGGGCCGCCGCCCCCATCGAGTGGCCGACCCCGACGCCCCCAGGCTCGGTCATCTCGAGAACGTACTCGCCGAATACTCGCCAATCGACGGGAAGGTCGAGATGAGGTCCGCGCCCGTGGCCGGGATGGTCCCACGCGAACGTGTCGACACCTTCGAGTCGAGCACGCACCGGATCCCAGACGGCACCACAGAACGACGTGGCGTGATAGAAGTAGACCGTCATCAGCGAGGGGAGGCTACCCACCAAGAGATTCGGGGAAGTTACGGTGAGGGCCTTCGCCAGCAAGCCCTACGGCTTGGTAGCTTGCGATTACGTACCCAGTTGGGAGAAGCCCTCCTTGCCACATCTGTATGACTTCGCCGACGCCGACGGCACCAACAAGGACCTGTTCGGAGGCAAAGGTGCCGGTCTGGCCGAAATGACCAGCCTGGAACTGCCGGTCCCGCCCGGGTTCATCATCAGCACCGACGTCTGTCGAGAGGCCATGAACACCGGCTCGCTGCCCGAGGACCTCTGGGACGAGGTCGACGCCGCGGTGGCCCGGCTCGAAGAGGTCACGGGCCGGACCTTCGGGTCGGGACCGAAGCCGGTGCTGCTCTCGGTTCGCTCCGGCGCCAAGTTCTCGATGCCAGGGATGATGGACACCGTGCTCAACATCGGGGTCAACGACGATCTGGTCGAGGATCTCGTTGCATGGTCCGGCGATCGCCACTTCGCCTGGGACGCCTACCGTCGATTCACCCAGATGTACGCCGATGTCGTCCTCGGCATCCCGGACCATCACTTCCAACAGGTCCTCGCCCAACTCCGTCAGGAGCGTGGGGTGGAAGACGACTCCAAGCTGACCCCCGACGACCTCGAGAGAGCCACCCGTGAGTTTCAGGCGGTCGTGGAGGAGCATCGCCCCGGGGAGATGCCCACCGACCCCCAGGAGCAGCTGCGAGGTGCCATCGCCGCGGTCTTCAACTCGTGGTCCAACAAGCGAGCCGTCGACTACCGCCGCATCAACCGGATCCCCGACGACCTGGGCACCGCCGCCACCGTCCAGATGATGGTCTTCGGCGACCTGGGAGACGACTCTGGCACCGGGGTCTGCTTCACCCGCGATCCCGCCACCGGGGAGCGGCTGTCATATGGGGACTACCTACCCCGTGCCCAGGGGGAGGACGTCGTGGCCGGGATCAGGAACGCCTTGAGCCTGGACGATTTGGCAGACATCCACCCGAAGTGCCACGACGAGCTCCTCGAGATCATGGACCGTCTGGAGAGGCACTATCGGGACATGCTCGACATCGAGTTCACGATCGAGAGAGACACGCTCTACATCCTCCAGACCAGGGTGGGCAAGAGAACCGCCGAGGCGGCGGTCCGTATCGCAGTGACCATGGCCAAAGAGGGGCTCATCGACCGCAACACCGCCATCAAGCGAGTACCTCCGGCTGCTCTCGAACAACTCCACCGTCCCAAGATCGACCCCGTAGCGGCGCCGGACCCGGTAGTCAGCGGCGTGGCCGCCTCACCGGGCGCCGCGGCCGGGAAGGTCGTCTTCTCGGCCGATCGCTGCGTGGTGGTGGCCAACGAAGGCAATGACGTGATCTTGGTTCGCCCGGAGACCACGCCGGACGACATCCACGGCATGGCCGCGGCATTGGGCATCCTCACCAGCCAGGGGGGCAAGACCTCACATGCCGCCGTCGTGGCCCGCGGGATGGGCAAGCCCGCGGTCACCGGGGCCGCCGACCTGGTGGTCGACGTCGAAGCCGGCATCGCCCACGTGCTCGACCACGACATCCACGAAGGCGACGCCATCACCATCGACGGCACCAGCGGTTCCGTCTACATAGGCGAAGTCGACCTGATCCCGCCCGAAGCCCTCGACGAGCTCGGAGAACTCCTGAGCTGGGCGGACGACGTCCGCACCCTCGGCGTGAGGGCCAATGCCGACACCAGCGAGGACGCGGTTGCAGCCCGGGAACGAGGTGCCGAGGGGATCGGTCTCGCCCGCACGGAGCACATGTTTCTCGGAGAGCGACTCGACATCGTCCAGCAGATAATCCTCGCCCAGGACGACGACCAGCGCGAGCGAGCCCTCGCCAGCCTCGAGAAGATGCAGATCGACGACTTCGAGGGCCTGTTAGAGGCGATGGACGGGCTCCCGGTGGTGGTGCGCCTCCTCGACCCCCCGCTCCACGAGTTCCTCCCCAGCCGTCTCGATCTGGAGAAGGAGGCGCTTCGCCGGGTCCGCGCCGGCCGACCCATAGACGATCTCCAGGCGATGTCAGAGCACGTGGCCCGCTGGGAGGAGGACAACCCGATGCTGGGCCTGCGGGGAGTTCGTCTCGGCCTCATGGTCGACGATCTGTATCGGATGCAGACCCGGGCCGCCGTCACGGCCTACGAGCGACGGCTGGAGTCGGGCGGCAACCCGAAGCTGGAGATCATGGTTCCCCTGGTCGCCGAGGTCGAGGAGCTGCGCCGGATGCGGGAGATGATCGAAGAGGAGATCGCCGACCACCTAGAGATCCACATCGGGACGATGATCGAGCTGCCCCGCGCCGCTCTCACCGCCGGGGAGATCGCCGCTGTTGCCGACTTCTTCTCGTTCGGGACCAACGACCTCACCCAGATGACCTATGGGCTGAGCCGGGACGACGCCGAAGGGCTCTTCCTCCGCGACTATCTCGAACGAGGGATCCTCCCCTCCGACCCGTTCCAGACCCTCGACCAGGAAGGAGTGGGGCGCCTCATCGAGGTGGCCTGCCGGGAGGGTCGGGACGCCAACCCCGACCTCGTGCTGGGTCTCTGCGGCGAGCATGGCGGCGACCCCGAGTCGATCCGCTTCGTCCACGGTCTCGGTCTCGACTACGTGTCCTGCAGTCCCCCGAGAGTCGAGGGAGCGCGTCTCGCCGCGGCGCAAGCCGAGCTAACGGACGATGAGATGGTCGATCTCTGAGAGGAGCTCGCTGACGCCCTCACCGGTCATGGCGGTGGTCACCAACACCTTCACACCCCTGGCGTCAGCCGTCTCCCGGAGAGCACATTTGACGTCGTCGACCCCGGGACGGTCACCCTTGTTGACCACGAACACGTCGGCGATCTCGACGATGCCGGCCTTGTCGGCTTGGACCTGATCGCCCCACGAGGGACCGACGACGAGGACCACGATGTCGGCGACGCCCATGATCTCCACCTCCGACTGGCCGACCCCGACCGTCTCCACGATCACACGGTCGAAGCCGGCTGCGCCGAGGAGTGCGACGGCCTCCCGGGTGGCGGCGGCCAGGCCGCCGAGGTGGCCCCGGGTCGCCATCGATCGGATGTAGACCCCTTCGTCGTCGATGTGGCCCTGCATGCGGATCCGGTCACCGAGGATGGCACCGCCGGTGATAGGGCTCGATGGGTCGAGGGCCAGGACCGCCACCGTCTCATCACGGGATCGGATCACGTCGATGAGCGCCGAGATGAGCGTCGACTTACCGGCCCCCGGCGGGCCGGTGATTCCTAGGACGGTCTCCGGTGCCGCAACCCCAGTCGAAGATCCGCTCTGTTCCACCTGGGTGATGGCGCGGGACAGGGCGCGTCTGTCCCCCGAACGGACCAGATCGAAAACGGCGGCGTCCATCGGATGGAGCCTAAGAGCGGTTCAGAGTGTGGGAAGGGAGATGCCGACGCCTTCGGTCGCTTCTTCCATCGTTCCGGGGGCGTCGGCCGTGGCGATGACTTCTTTGACGCCGGGGACCCGGTCTTTGAGGATCCTCTCGATACCTGCCTTGAGAGTCATCATCGACAGCGGGCAACCTCCACAGGCGCCGACCATCTGCAGGCTCACCTGGCCGTTTTCGGCGCCGAGCAGCACGAGGTCTCCACCGTCCGCCTGAACGGCAGGTCGGATGTAGTCGAGTGCCTCGTTGAGTTGGTCGAGGTCGATGGGCTCGTCCGCCGCTGACGAGGGCGCGATCGAAACTGGTGTTGCTTCAGTCATTCTCCGGTTGAAACCGAATGGGCTCGCCTGTTGTTCCGGATTCTACAACCCGTTTCCGCGCAACCACTACACACCGTTTTCGCGCATCAGCTGCGCTCGATCTTGGCTCCGAGGGAGGACAATCTCCCGACGAAGTCCTCGTAACCACGGTCTATGTGAGAGGGGTCGCCGACCTCGGTGGTGCCCTCGGCGGCGAGACCGGCGAGGACGAGGGCCGCGCCGGCCCGGATGTCCGGGGCGAGGACGGGGCAACCCGAGAGACGGTCGACCCCGCGGATGATGGCGTGCTGGGCCTCGATCGAGATGTCCGCACCCATGCGCAGCAACTCCCCGACATAGCGATAGCGGGCGTCGTAGAGGTTCTCGGTGATCACCGATGTCCCGGTCGACAGAGACAGCAGGGCAACCATCTGGGGCTGCATGTCGGTGTGGAATCCTGGATAGGGCAGGGTGGCGAAGTCGATGGGCTGGGGGCGGTCCGGGCCTTTCACCCGAAGCCAGCCGTCACCGCGGTCGACGTCACACCCGGCCGCTTCGAGCTTGGTCAGCTCCATCCTGAGGTGGTCGGGACGGCACCCGGTCACAGTCACATCACCTGCGGTGATGGCCGCAGCCACCGCATAGGTCCCAGCCTCGAGTCGGTCGGGGACGACATTGTGGACGACGGGCTCCAGACTCTCCACTCCCTCGATGGTCACCAGCGAAGTGCCCGCTCCCTCGATGTCGGCCCCCATCGCGTTGAGCTGGGCGATCAGGTCCTGAATCTCGGGTTCGCGTGCGGCATTGACGATGACGGTCTCACCTTCGGCGAGAACACCGGCGAAGAGGAGGTTCTCGGTCGCCCCTACGGACGGGAACGGCAACTCGATCTCAGTGCCTTTCAACCGCCCGTCCACCGTCGCCACCAGCTCACCGTGGACCAGGTCGAAGGAGGCGCCCATCTGCTCGAGGCCGTGGGTGTGCCACTCGATGGGCCGCGCTCCGAGATCGTCTCCCCCTGGTAACGCCACACGTGCCTCGCCACATCTGGCCAACAAGGGCCCAAGGACCACGATCGAGGCCCGCATCTGCCGTACCAGCTCGATGGGTGCCTCGGGGAGCGGCTCGTCGGGGACCACCACCCAGATCTCATCGTCGGCCCGCTCCACCCGGCAACCGGTGTGCTCGAGTACACGCACCATCAGATCGACGTCGAGTATCGAGGGCACGTTCGTGAGGTGATGCCTTCCGGGGGCGAGCAAGGTGGAGACGATCTCCTTGAGGACCGCGTTCTTGGCGCCGAGGGTGCTGACCGTGCCGGTCAGACGCGCTCCGCCCTCGACGAAGATCTTGGACATCCCGTGAATCTACCTGCGCCCGATGCCAACGCCTGGTGACCGGCGAGAAGCCTCGGCCTCGCTACCCTGCCGCCCGTACATGAGAATTGCTGTCGGTTCGGACCATGCCGGTTTCCCGTTGAAAGAGCATCTCGCCTCGTGGCTCGCCGAGTCCGGGCACGCCGTCTACGACCTGGGGACACACTCCTCGGACCCGGTCGATTACCCGGACTACTCGGCAGCGGTGGCGCAGGCGGTGCTGGATGGTCGAGCCGACCGGGGCGTGATCGTGTGTGGATCCGGAGCAGGCGCTGCGATCGCGGCCAACAAGCTCAAGGGGATCAGGGCAGGAGTGGCCCATGACAGCTACACCGCCCACCAGATGGTCGAGCACGACGACGTCAACATCCTCTGCCTGGGCTCGAGGGTGATCGGCCAGGCGCTGGCAGAGGACCTGGTCAAGACGTTCGTCGAGGCCAAGTTCTCACGCGAGGAGCGTCACGTGAGACGTCTCGACAAGATAAGGGCTCTCGAGGCCTGACCGGCCCGGTCACTACTAGCCCTCGAGGCTGGAGGCGGCGAGACCGGCGAGGGCGTTGAGACCCTGCACCCCTACCTCACCGGAGAGGCGGCCCAGGTTCTCATTGTCCGGTCCCAAGACCACATAGGTGGGGGTCCCTGTCATCCCATAGGCAGCAACGATGCTGCCGCTCTGGTCGTCCTTGATCGTCGGACTGGTCCAGCCTTCCCCGTCCAGCCAGTCCTGGGGAGGCCAGGTGGAGCCGTCACGTACTCGATTGGTGAGGACGGTGGCTCCGTAGAGGTCGACACCTGTGGGCAACCCCCCGGCGGCGACCCACTGCTGGATCACCGGAACCTCGACCTGGCAGTGGGGGCACCAGTGGGCCAGCAAGACGATGACCTTCGCCCTCCCGTCGGGTCCGATCGTGATCTCGTTGCCGTCGAGATCCTCGCCGCTGACGGTGGGGGCGGTGAACCCGACCGCGGGGTCGGCGGCGCCGGAAGGGAGGACCGGAAGGTTGGTTCCCTCGACGGCGACCTCGCCATAGGCGATGCTCTCCTCGACGGGGCCCTCTCCGGCGATGGCGATCGCCAGCCAGACGATGAGCCCGAGACCGACGACACCGCCGGCGATCCAGTAGATCAGGCTCTTGCTGTTCGACGACTGCTTATTGCGCGATGCTGTTCTTGTTGACATAGAAACCCAGTAGGACTGCTATCAGGATAAACCCGGCTCCGGCCATAAACGGGATGCTGATGAACCCGAAGATGTCGACGAAGACGGCCGAGCACGGATTCGACGGGTCACAGGCACCGCTCTCGAGGTTCGGCACCCGCTGGAGGATGTAGTGGTAGGTGGAGATGCCGAGGCCGATCAATGCCAGCGGTAGGGCGTAGTACTTGACCTGGAACTCCCGTCGGATCGCCGCCACGAGGAGGACGAGGGCCATCGGGTACATGGCGATCCGCTGGAACCAGCAGAGGCGGCAGGGCGGGAAGTGGATGATCTCCGAGTAGACCAGCGACCCAATCGTGGCGACGAACGCGACGATCCAGGCCAGCCAGATGGCCTTGGTGCCGAGCAGAGCGCCGGCCTCGCGCCCCCGGACGAGGCGATAGGCGAGAAGCGCGGCCGCGGCCAGCAGCGCCGCCAGGGCGAGCAACGCGACGATCGTGCTGTAGAGAAAGATTGCGTTGGCAGACATCGAATGCCACAGATTCGCAGCACCGTCACGCTAACCGGTCGGGGTCCACCGTCTACGGCGAACCCAGGGTTCGGGGGCCCGCTGAGCGAAGTCCAGCGCCCCTCAGATGGGGCGAACGACCGATGATTAGGGTGTCTCACCGCAGACGACCGAGTCGAATTCTTGAAACCAATGAGCCAAGACCCGAGATCACGCGACATCGCCCATGTCGGTTCGGTGGAGCTCTTCACCCCGACCTTCGAGAAGAGCCGAAGATTCTTCGTCGACCTGATGGCGATGGACGAAGTGGGAGAACACGGCGACTCGGTGTACCTCCATGCCTGGGACGACTATGAGCGGTTCACCATCAAGCTCACCGCCCGCGACTCCGCCGGCATCGGCCGCACCTACCTGCGCGCCGCCGGGCCGGACGCCCTGCAACGCCGCATCGAAGCCCTGGAGGCATCCGGCGCCACGGGAAAATGGGTCGAGGACGAGTTGGGACTGGGCCCGACCTATCTCACCGCGGATCCCGACGGTCACGAAATCGGCCTCTACTGGGAGACCGAGCGCTACCAGCCTCCCCCCGAGCTGAGGCCCTCCCTGAAGAACCAAGCGGCGATGTTCCCCGGGCGGGGAGCCAACATCCGGCGGCTCGACCATGTCAACTACCTGGCGGTGGACATACCGGCCAACGTCGCCTTCATGACCGAGGCGCTGGGGGCGATGCTCACCGAGCAGATCCTGTCAGAGGACGGGCCACCGGCAGCCACCTGGGTGACCTTCAGCGACAAGTCGTACGACATCGTCCACACCGTCGACCAGACCGGGACCTACGGCCGCCTGCACCACATCGCTCTGGCCACGGACACCCGGGAGGACATACTTCGAGCCGCCGACGTGTGTCTCGAAAACGGGATCCACATCGAGACCGGCCCCCACAAGCACGCCATACAACAGACATTCTTCCTCTACGTCTGGGAGCCGGGTGGGAACCGCATCGAGTTGTGCAATGCCGGAGCTCGGCTCATGCTCGCTCCGGACTGGCCACCGGTTTCCTGGACTCCCGAGGAGCGGGCCAGAGGCCAGGCTTGGGGGTTGAAGACGATCGAGACTTTCCACACCCATGGCACTCCCCCGGTCGAGGTGGACTGAGCCGGCTCGCAGAAGACGTACTCCCTTGCGTCGCCCGCCAGGCTTACTCGGTGGTCACCAACGTCCGGGGGCTCAGATGGCCCACCTTGTGCGAGACGCTTCCCATGAGGATTCCGCCCAGATCTCCCAGGCCCCGACGCCCCATCACGATCCAGTCGACGTCTTGGTCGTCTGCGTAACTCACGATCTGGTGGGCGGGCGAACCGATGAGAACATCGGTCTTCCTGACGTCACCCCCGGCCTGGCGGACGATGTCGGCTGCGTTCACGACCAGGTCGGCACCCAGGGTCTGGAGCAGTTCACTCTGGCTGATGGCTATCTTCTCGGCGCGCGCATAGCCCTGAATCGGGCCGGCCGTCACCAGTGTGCTCTCGGACACGACATTCACCACGTCGACGGGAACGCCGAGACCTCTAGACAACTCCCCCGCGACACGTGCCGCACGCTCGGCGTGGTCGGAGCCATCGATGCCGAGAAGGATCCTGTTCATGTTCTGTCCTTTCCTCCCTCGATCCTGGCCGCGAGAGACCCCTCCAGCCAGGGTCTAAAGCCCACTCCCAGAGGCCAAGAGTCATCCGCGACTTGTGGCGTGAGGACGTTGAGCCTCAGGTGCCAACCACCAAGTCCGCCCGCACCGGCTCCGTCAGATTCAGATAGTCGTCGAGAGCCATAGTGATGGTCTCGGTGTGGCTCCCCGCCTTGAAGGTGATGGTCGGACTGCTCAAGCCCTCATCGACCAGGGTCGGCATGTCGTAGAGGGAGCCGAAAGGTGGTTCGGCGCCGGTCTCACAATCGGGGAACATCTCACCGAACTCGCTCTCCTCGGCAAGACGAACATCGGCCACTCCCAATGCACCCGCTGCCTTCTCCAGGTCGACCATCTGATCACCGGGGACCACCACCATCGCCAAACCCTCCCCGGCTTTCAAGAGCACCACTTTGGCGATCTCCCTGCCTGGAACGTGCTCTGCTTCGGCCACCTCGCTGGTCGTATAGGCAACAGTGTGAGGATGGATCTCATACTCCACGCCGTGTTCCGTCAGGTAATTACGAACTCTTTCCGCTGACATCACGTCACCTCCTTGCATCCTCGAGTATCCCAGAGAGCGCGAACATCGCTAGGGGAAAAAGTCATATCACGATTGGCACGCGCATAGGTCCGGGCGGTAGGGGGTATTAATCCTCTACCGACAGCCACGACCGGCGGACACAATTCGAACCATGGTGACCAAAGGGTCGCTCTTCCCATCCCCCGACCGAACGGAGGTCCCAGATGACAAGGAAAGCCCGACGAGACCCGCTCCTCGAACACGCAAGAGTGGAAGCCGAGGGAACCGAGCTCTTGGAGAGCCCGGATCGCGACGCTCTTCTCGAAAAGGAGCGTGAAGAGGCCCAGGGTGTCGAGGTATTCGAGGACCCCGACGCCACCCTTCCGGCCACTGCGATCAAAGAGGGCTCACGAGGGCATGAGTACCTCTCCGCCGACGCGGCCGGCTTGGGCCGGGAAGACGATGATTTCCCGGCAGACGACGAAGAGGAGAACCAGTAGGTCCTCGGAGAAGCTCGAACCCCCGGCCGTTCAATGCGGTCGGTGAGACATATGCCGATTCTCAGGCAGATCGACAACGAAGAGATGGTCTCCGTCCTGCGTCAGGTGAGGGCCGAGCTCCAGCCGAGCCACGTCAGCCTGTCTCAGTCGGCTTGACCGAAAGTAGGACATCAGAAAGAGTGGGGGTGGTTACTACCACCCCCACTCTTTGCCCCCCAGGTGACGACTCCTACTTGGTGCTGACGGGAATCCGCTTCGACTCGGCCGGCTTGACCTCGGGGAGGGTCACCTCGACGGTGAGTATCCCCTTGTCGAAGCTCGCTTCGATCGAGTCGGCCGATACCCCGTCGGGCACCGTGATCCGACGCTGGAATGAGCCGTATGTCCTCTCGTGCATGTAGTGGTCGTCCTCGGAGACCTCTCGCTCCTCACTCTTCTCTCCCTTGATGACGAGGATGTCACCGTCGAGGGACACGTCGACGTCATCAGGTGAGATGCCGGGCAGCTCCGCAGTCACGACGAGATGGCCATCAGTCTTCACGACATCCATCGAGGGTCGGAAGCCGGATGCCTCCCTGAGAAGCCGCGGAACGTCGAATCGCCACTCCTTGTCGATGTCCATGAATGGCGCCCACAACTTGAGATCCATTGCTCCATCTCCTTCGGGCCTCTAGATTCACCCGGTGGCGGCCCGGTCCAACCGGGGCTCATGTGTGCATCATCCGGCATCGAGGAGCCTCCCACCAGAGTCGTTTGGCCCCTTTCCGTTGCCGATGGCGAGAGCCGACCACCGAGGGTCGATCCGCCTGCGCAACGATTCGCCCTTCACGCGGAGTGGTCAAAGGGATAGGCTCTGTGGCGGGAAGGACGAGGATGAAGATGAACATGCGAATACTGATTCTGGTGACAGTGGGGGCCATGATCTTCGCCGTCACCCCGGCCATCGCTTTCCGAGCCGCACCGGGACTTCGTCGTCGTCCTCCACCCCACCAGCGAAGCGGTTCCTGAGGTCGCGCAGCAGTTGGCATCGCAGCACAACGGCGAGATCGGCTTTGTCTACACGACCGCTCTCCAGGGCTTCACCATCTCCGTGCCCGAGCAAGCAGTCATCGCAATCGACCGCAACCCGAACGTGGCCTACGTCGAGCCGGTACACGAAGTGTGGACGACAGGAACCCAACCGATATCGATCGGATCGAAGGTGATCTCAACCCGCCGTCGGTGCCGATGGACGTAGACATCGCCATCCTCGACACCGGCGTCTACATAGGTCAGAACCCCGACGGCTCGGCGAGGTCGCACCTCGACCTGAATCTGAGATATGTCAGCGACTGCACCGGCGCCATCTTCTATCCGCTCTTCGGCGGGTGTAGCGCATCGGGCGATTTCCAGGACTATCACGGCCATGGCACCCACGTGGCCGGGATCGCCGCCGCCAAGGACAACGACATCGGGACATTGGGGGTGGCCCCCGGGGCCACTCTCTGGTCGTTCAAGGTGCTGCAGGCCGACGGCACCGGCACCACCGGGATGATCCTGGCCGGGATCGACGCCGTCGCCGCCAACGCAGATCAGATCGAGGTGGCCAACATGAGTCTCGGCTTCGAGGGCACTTCCCAGGCCATAGACGACGCCATCGCGGCGGCGACGGACGTGGGAGTGACCTTCGTGGTGGCGGCCGGGAACAGTAGCATCGACGCCTCAGGGTTCAGCCCGGCCAACGGCCCGGACGTGATCACGGTCTCAGCCATCGCCCACTTCGACGGGCTTCCCGGAGGACTCGGTTCGCCCACCTGTCGCAACGACGATGACGACACTCTCGCCAACTTCTCCAATTACGGGCCGGCAGTGGAGATCGCTGCCCCCGGAGTGTGCATCTATTCCACTTGGCTGAACGACGGGTATGCGACGCTGTCCGGGACCAGCATGGCCAGCCCGTTCGTGGCCGGGGCCGTGGCCCGCTACATCGCCGAGAGCGGCGTCCCCACCAACAACCGGGCCGACGTCGAGGCGATCAAAGCGGCGATCATCGGCGCCGGCGTTCCCCAGGATTCGAGTTGTGGGTTCACCGACATCGACGACAGCCCTGAGCCTCTGTTGTTCGTCAACGGACCGCTGTTCGGTGGTGACGGCAGCTGTGAGGACGGCTCGGTGGTCAATGCTCCACCGGTCGCCGACTTCAGCTACGGGTGCACCGCCCTCGAGTGTGTGTTCACCGACGAGTCGACCGACTCCGACGGGGCCATCGCCTCGCACAGTTGGGATTTCGGTGACGGGGCTACCACCACCGAGCAGGACCCGACCCAGCCTTTGCCGAGCAGGGGACGTACACGGTGTCGCTCACGGTGACCGACGACGGTGGAGCTTCCAACACGACCACACGGGACGTGGAGGTGACCGACCCGACCCAGCCCAACACTTCCCCGATCGCCTCGTTCACCAGCTCATGCACCGACCTCTCGTGCAGTTTCACCAACACCTCCACCGACCCCGACGGAGACCCGCTCACCTATTCGTGGGACTTCGGAGACGGCGCCACGAGCACGGCCACGGATCCGTCGCACGTGTACTCCTCGGCCGGCGAGTACACGGTGACACTGACGGCCGACGACGGCACCGACACCAACACGGCCACGGCAACCGTCACTGTCACCGAACCAGTCGGTTCGTCCTTGATCACAGCCGCGGTCTATCCGATCCTGGTGGATGGCCGCGACGCTTCGGTCTCGATCGGCGTCTTCGACGGTGAAGGCGAGTTCGTCGGTGGTGCCCTGGTCGAAGGCGTGTGGACCTATCTCGATCGCCGTGGGCGAGAGAGGACCACCACCGACTCAGGTGTCAGCAGCGACGAGCCTGTCGACGGTCTCTTGGGCAACGTGATCATCGACAACCGATTCCCACCGAACGTGGAAGTGGTGAGGTTCTGTGTCACCTCGGTGACGGCCGAAGGCTACGAGTACCAGCCGTCGACGATCACCTGCTCAGAACCGTTCGACGGATAGTCGATCGGCAGTCCCGACCGGATTCGAACCGGCGTTTCCGGCTTGAAAGGCCGGGCCAGGGTGATTTAGACAAAAACGACGACCAGGCGCAACAAGGCGAGAGTGATGGCTGACCAGGAGGAATGTCTTCCCGGGACTAGTCGTCTCTTCCGATCAGTTCTGACCGTTTCTCACCCTCGTGCGGCCCAAATGCGGCCCAGCACAGGTATTGGACTACCTCAAGGCGCTGGGTACAGAAGTACCCTCGAAACATCCATAGGCTTGCTAGCGAACAGCCACAGAACGTCGTTAAGACGGGATCTCGGGGAAGGCGACGCAGGCCGAATGCCCCAGCTTGCGGGTTATAACGCGACTGTTGGCTCCTGCTTTGCCTTGTGGAGGCGAGGACCGGAACCCAAAGAGTTTGAAGTGGGTTTCCCATACAGGGATTGTTGAATCCTCAGACCGTAAGGGGCAACGGCTCCATCCTTCCCACCCTCCAGTCGTCGTTCGATCCAGAGCCTGCCTGCCGGTGTGAAAGTGACACGGGGTGTTCCGCCC
>DATKCE010000023.1:0-63682 GCA_035513335.1 Acidimicrobiia bacterium | reverse complement strand
CTTCTCGGATTCACATCGTCGCCCATCGTAAAACTGAATCGCGCCATTGCCCTGGCCGAGACCGGTGCCGTGGCTGCCGCACTGTCCGTGATCGAACGGCTCGATCTGGGCGACTATTACCTCTTCCACGCCACCAGAGGTAATTTTATGGAGAGATTGGGTCGTCTCGACCAGGCCGCAGAGGCCTATGCGCTGGCTGCGACCCTTACCTCGAACATCGCCGAGAAGGACCATCTCCACAGGTCTGCGCAACGGGCACGGGCATCCACGAAATAGCCGCAATCAGATAACAGGATCCGGCGGTTGCCAGGACATGAGCTTCTCTGTGGGCTTGTCGATCGCCATCAGATCGCTGGGCCCCCGGCGCCCCGGCGCCCCGGCCCGGCCGCTGAGGGAGTGCTGCGAACACACGTGCCTGTGTAGCCAATGTGTCCTCGCCTCATGCGTCAATTGCCCCATCATCCCATTCCACATCTCGGTGCTGATCATCGGGGACCGCGGTCCGGCTGCGGGTCGGCCCTGCTGTTGGGCTGGCAGTCTCCACGAGATTCGTGGCTGTATTCCTCGTCGCGGGAGTGCTGGTCGCCTGGGCTGCGCGCGATCGTGGCTTGGATCCCGTGGATGGCCCTCGTGATCGGAGTCGGATTCGTCTCCGTCGGTTGGGGCGAGTTGCGTGGGTGCTCATCTCTTTGCCCTTGCCCGCCGATATCGCGATCCCGCTCTGTGTCTAGCGACGGATTGGCATGAGACCATCACCCGGGATCTTCGAGCATGGTCACCTCGTCCACCTCAATCGAAGAGTTCCTAACCCCGGCGCGGGGGCCCAAGTGGCTGAGCATCGGGTGTGACCTGTCCGGGAGGACGCGGACAGGTCACACCCATCGATGCATCAGGGAGCCGGGTACACCAGGTCGGATGTCGCCGCCTCGGCGGGCCAGATCAACTCGATGGCACCGCCAATGCGCTGCATGTGGGGGTTGGGCACATCGGCGGTCCCATCCTCGCGGAATGTGACCGGACCGATGATCGTGGACAGTCCATCGGTCGCGGCGATGGCATCGCGCACTGCCTCGTGATCCACCGTGCCGGCGCGTTCGATCGCGTCTACCAGAATCTCGATCAGCGCGTAGGCGCTTCCAACCACCGGGTCGGCCGGTCGTCCTTCCTCGTCGATATGCCGCTGATTCACTGCTTCGGTGCCCGGGAATCCCAGGGCCGGGTGCCACGGAGTCGAAAGGACCACTCCTTCACCTGCCTGACCCAGGTCGTTCCATGTGGGCACGTCGGCGGCACGCACCACCAGGTTGAAAGCTGGCTTGAAGCCGAGCTCACCCATCTGCTGGTAGATGGCGAATCCGTCCGGCGGGGTGGGCAGACTCAACAGAGCCTCCACATCGGCCGCCTGCGCCCCCAGGATGATGTCGGTGTAGTCAGTCGACCCGGGGGCATAGGTCTCATGGAGGACGACTTCGTATCCGTGGTTCTCTGCCTCCGCGGTCCACAACGGCCCGAGCTCCTCACCCCAATCGGTCGCCTCCTGGAAGATGCCCACACGCAGCGGCCGCTCACCCTCCGGAATGAGACCGTTCAGCATCTCGAACACCGTCGCTGCCATGTCGGGCGACTTGGGGAACGGCGAGAAGAAGTAGCTGTATCCTTGGTCGTGGAGGGCCTGGGTGGAGGTTGCAACGCCCAGATAGGGGATACCGTTCCTCTCTGCTGTTGCGGAGCCGGCGGCATGGACCGGAGTCGCGAAACCGCCCAGGTAGGCGACCACGTCCTCTCCGGCGAGTCCGTCCATGATGCTGGTCGTCTGGTTCGGGTCCGAGGCGTCGTCACGCACGTCTAACTCGAGGGGCAATGCCACCCCGAACTCCTCGACGAAGACACCACCTGCCTCATTGATGGCCTCCACCGCATAGACGTAGCCGCGCTGGATCTGGGCGCCACCGCCGGCGAAGGGGCCGGTGAGGGGGATCACGGCTCCGATCTTGATCGAATCCGGAGACTCCATCGGCTCACCTTCGGTGGTTGTCGTCTCCTCTGGTGTCTCCGCGGTTGACGTGGTCTCCTCTGCCGCCGGCTGGGTCGTGGTGTCGCCACCCTCATCTCCGTTGCCGCATGCGGTGAGGACCATGGCCATCACGGCCAACACGATCAGCAATGTTCTCTTTGTCATACCAGTTCCTTTCCTTTCGTTGCCGTGGGTTCCTTTGTCGGGGGTGACCTTCGTTTCGAGACCTTGGCAAGAAATCGTTGTGCCGCCTCGGTGAGACCGCCTGGCATGAGGAGGACGACAACTATGAAGAGGAGTCCGAAGAGCACGACCTGGAACTCGTCGATGTCCGTGGGTAGGGCATCGCGGCCGATGATGAAGAAGACCGATCCGATCACCGGGCCGACGATCGTCCCGACCCCGCCGATGAACACCACGAGAATGGCCTCGAAGGTCCAGATCACGCTGAAGGCGAAATTGGGGAAGTAGCTGACGCTGAAATAGGCAAAGGTCGCGCCGGCGAGAGCGGCGAGCACTGCACTGAGGATGAAGGCGATCATCTTGTGGAAGAAGGCGTTCACCCCTGTCGCTCCGGCTGCCTCCTCGTCTTCGCGTACGGCCATCATCCCCAATCCCAGCTTGCTCCGTTTCAGCCAGAGCGAGACCACCACCGTGACCACCAGCACACCCAGCGTCATGAAGTACGGCCCCGTGAAGTCGTAGTTGCGAAGGGTCTCGGCGGAAAGGGAGCTGATCCTGGGTCTGAGGTTCCCCACGGTGATGAAGACTGCGACTCCGAGCGCCAGGGTCCCAATTGCGAAGTAGATGTCGCGAAACCGAAGCATCGGGACACCGACCAACGCCGCAGCGGCAGCGGTCACGGCCAACGCGGCTGCGACGGCCAGGGGGAGGGCTGTTCCACTCAACCACAGCTCCCGGGTGATGAGCGATCCCAAGCCGAAGAAGACGGCATGGCCCAGGCTGATCTGCCCGGCGAATCCACCCAGGATGTTCCAACTCGAGGCCAGAGCAGCCAGCATCATGGTCTGTATGGCGAGGGTCAACACGCGCTGACTGTCCGAGGTCACGCCCAGACTCACGAGAGAGCCCAGGAGAACGAACCCCGCCACGATGGCCACCCCTCTAGGCATGTGCTCTCCCGAAGAAGCCCTGCGGTCGGAAACTGAGCACGACCAGGAAGAGCACGAGTGCCGCCACCTCCCTGTATTGTCCGCCCAACCAAACGGCGGCGAGACTCTCCATGAGCCCCAGGAAGAGCCCGGCGGCGATGATCCCCCGCATGCTCCCCAACCCGGCGAGGACCACGACGATCAATGCCTTGAGGGTCCAACCGAGCCCGATGCTCGGGCTGACGCTGTATCCGAGGCTGATCATGGAACCGGCTATTGCCGCCAGGGCGGCGGAGATGGCGAATGCGATGAGATAGACCCGCCTCACGTCCACACCTGTCAGGGCTGCTCGTGTCCAGTCTTCGGAAGTGGCGCGTAGAGCTCGTCCAAACCTGGTGCGAGACAGGAGCCACTCGAGGAGCAGAGCGGCGACGACGGCGACGATGAGACCGGCCAGTCTCACCACCGGGATCCTGACCAGCCCGATGGTGATGGCCTCCGAGGAGTAGGCAGTGGAGATGGTCCGCTCGTCGGCGGTGAAGAACCGGACCGCAAGCGCTTGGAGCACGAGGACCAAACCGAACGAGATCAGCAGTGAGTTCTTGATCCGGGTGTGGATCTCGGTTCTGGTGACGTATCGGAACAGCGCGAAGTAGAGGATCACGCCGAACGCGAACATGGCGATGAAGACCAGGGGGAGTGACACGAAAGGATCCAGACCCCATACGGTGAATGCGAAGAAAGCGGCATAGCCGCCGAGCATGAGCAGCTCGCCATGGGCGACGTTCAACACTTTGAGGACTCCGAAAGCTAGGGCGAGACCGAGGGCGACGAGTCCGTACATTCCCCCCACGAGGACCCCAGACACCACGCTCTGCAGGATCAGCTGGGTCATAGGCTCAGATAAGCCTCCTGGACTCTTTGGTCGGCGGCCAGCTGCGAGCTGGTGCCGTCGGCCACGATGGACCCCATCTCGAGGATGTAGGCGTGGTCGGCGACCCCCAGCGCCATTTCCAGATGCTGTTCGACCATGAGGACCGAGACGCCCCGATCTCTTATCTCCTCGATCACCTCGAAGATGTGCTCTACGACGATCGGCGCCAGACCGAGCGACGGTTCGTCGAGTATCAGCAGCTCGGGCCGTGCCATCAAGGCCTTGCCGATCGCCAGCATCTGGCGCTCACCTCCGCTCAGTGTTCCCGCCCTTTGCGACCTGCGTTCGGCGAGCCTGGGAAAGGTCGCATAGACCTCATCCAAAGTCCTCTTCAGTGACGGCCGCGCCCGTGAGGTGTAGGCGCCCAACTCCAGGTTCTCCGCGACGGTGAGGGAGGCGAACGAAGCCCTCTCCTCCGGAATCATGACAAGACCGCGTTCCACCATCAGATGTGTTGGGATGCCAATGAGGGAGCCGCCCTTGAAAGTGGCCAAGCCAGCTTTGACCTGAAGGAGCCCCATTAGGGCGAGCAAGGTCGTGGTCTTGCCGGCTCCGTTGGGACCGAGGATGGCCACGATCGACTTCTCGGGAACCTCGAAGGAGACATCCCAGACGACCTGGAGGTCACCGTATGCCACCTCCAGGCCTTCAACGGTCAGCATGACGAGTTCCCAGATACGCCTCGATGACCTTCGGGTCGTTGACGACTTCACTAACTGACCCCTCCGCCAGCTTTCGGCCCGCGTCGAGCACGATCACACGGTCACAGGCACCCGTTACCGCCTTGATCACATGCTCCACGAGGACGACGGTGACGCCGGAGTCCCTGATCGCCCTGACCAGATCGATGGCATGGGGGATCTCCCTGTTGGTGAGTCCGGCCATGAACTCGTCGAGGAGGAGGATTTTCGGTCTGGCGGCCAGGGCTCGCCCCACCTCGAGCCATTTCCTCTCCACGATGGTGAAGGACTCCGCCTTGATGTCGGCCTTTCCGGCGAGCCCGACCTGACGAAGGACGTCCATGGCCGCTGCCTCGGACTCTTCGGTTCTCCGGGAGCCGGCCCCTCCGAAGAGTCGTCCGGTGAGCACGTTCTCCATGGCGGTGAGATGTGGAAAGGGGCGGACCACTTGGAATGTCCTGGCGATCCCCTTGTGAGAGATGCGATGGGACGGGAGCCCGGTGATGTCAGAACCGTGGAAGATCACATTGCCGTCGTCACACTTCAGAGTGCCGGTGATGACGTTGAATGCGGTCGACTTTCCCGAGCCATTGGGACCGATCATCCCGAGGATCTCCCCGGCCTCCACGCGGAAGGACAACCCGTCGAGGGCGCGCAGCCCATCGAAGCTCACGTCGACATCGATCAGTTCGAGCACGTCGCCGCTTCCGCTGGGACCGAGGGGATCAGTCATTGCTCCACGTGCTGGCCCCCTCCAGCAAAGCGGGGCACGAGTTCGTCACGCAGTCTTCGCTTGTCGATCTTGCCCACACCCGTCTTGGGCAGGTCGGCGGCGAACTCGATCCGATCGGGAACCTGCCATGACGCCACCCTGGTGGCAAGGAACTTCTCGATCTCCTCCGCGGTGACCGAGGCATCGTCGCGGAGTACCACCAGTGCCACGGGCCTCTCCCCCCATCTCTCGTGGGGCACGGCTACGACAGCCGCCTCGGCCACGGCTGGGTGGGCCACGAGATTCCGTTCCAGTTCGACCGAGCTGATCCATTCCCCGCCAGACTTGATGAGGTCCTTGGTGCGGTCGACGATCTCGAGCGTGCCATCCGGCGCAACCCGCCCGACATCCCCGGTGCGGAGCCAGCCGTCGATGAAGCGCGCCTGGTTCGAGTCGTCGTTCGGATTCAGGTAGGCCGCAGCAATCCATGGACCCCTCACCTGGACCTCGCCGACGGCCTCCCCGTCCCAAGGGAGCACAGATCCGTCGTCGGAGACGATCCGCATCTGCACGGTCGGGGCGGGCACGCCCTGCTTGCTCCCATGCTCCACGTTCTGGCTTCCGCCAGCGGCCCAGCTACCGGTGCCGCTGGGCGACATCTCGGTCATACCCCAGCCGTGGAAGAAGTCGATCCCGCGACTGGTGTACCGCTCGATGAGTGCTGGTGCGGCTTCAGCCCCTCCGCACAGGATTCGCTCTACCGAGGACAGGTCGTACTCGTCGGAGGAGAACACCTTGTCCATCTGCACCCAGAAGGTCGGGATTCCGGCTAGGACGGTGGGCCGCTCTGATTGGATCAGCGATGCGGTCGCATTGGGACTGGTGTCGGCGCCGGCGAAGATCAGCGACGCCGGCGCCAGACCACCTGCGTAGGGCAGACCCCAACAGTTGACGTGGAACATGGGCGTGAGAGGCAGCACGACGTCCGCGCGGCGAATTGCATGGCCGTCGACCATAAGCTCGCCCATCGAATGGAGGACGACCGAGCGGTGAGAATACACGACGGCTTTGGGTCGGCCCGTTGTGCCGCTGGTGAAACAGATCGAGGCGGCGTCCTTCTCGTCGACAGCGAGGGGTTCGATCGGGTCCTCACCGTTGATCAGCTCCTCGTATCTGGGTTCGGAGTCGAATGTCGGATGTATCTCGGCGCCGTCCTCCATCACCACGAAGGTTCGGACGTCGAGGCGCTCACGCAGAGGTGCCAGCACCGGGGTGAGCGAGGCGTCGACGAATATCACCTCGTCCGCGGCGTGATCCACCACATAGGAAATGTCGTCGGGGTGGAGCCGGACGTTGATGGTATGTAGCACACGACCCGAGCAAGGAACTCCGTAGTAGAGCTCGAGATGGCGATGGCCGTTCCAGGCGAAACTCCCCACCGCCGCCCCTTTGGGCACACCGAGGTTGTCGAGGGCTGCGGCGAGCCGTAGCGCGCGATTGGTGATATCCGGCCAGGTTCTCCGGTCGACTCCGGCCGGCTCGACAGAGACGATCTTCATGGTGGTCCCTAATACCGTCGCCCGATCCAGAATCATCGGGATCGAGAGCGGAACGTCCTGCATGAGGCCAATCATGGGTATCAACTCCAGCGACGAATATATCAGGTAGCTTGATACCGTGACCTTCGAAAGACGATCATTTGACGATGTGAACGCCATCGACTTCCACGTCCACATCGAGTTGGGCCCTGAGGGAGATGACCATCTCAGCCCTGAGCTGCGGCAGGCTGCGATGCGCTACTTCAAAGGCGACGCCACGATTCCCACCGCCGACGAAGTTGCCGGCTACTACCGGGAACGGAATTTGCTCGCAGTGGTGTTCGCGGTCGACTCCGCTTTGACCACCGGACAACCGAGAATCCCGACCTCATTCGTCGTGGAGAAGGCAAAGGAGCACTCTGACGTACTGATCCCCTTTGGCAGCATCGACCCGCGACGTGGCGCAGGCGGAGTTACCGAGGCGAGGGAGCTGCTCGAAGATGGGGCGGTTCGTGGGTTCAAGTTCCACCCGAACATCCAGCAGTTCCATCCAAACGACCACATCGCCTACCCGCTGTACGAATTGATCGAGGAGGCGGGAGTGGTCGCCTTGTTTCACACAGGACACAGTGGCATCGGATCTGGACTGCCCGGGGGTGGCGGCATCGCGTTGAAGTACGGCAATCCGATGGCGATCGACGATGTGGCGGTCGACTTCCCTCACATGAAGATCGTGATGGCGCATCCGGCCTTTCCTTGGCAGGACGAGGCACTGTCGATCGCCATGCACAAGCCGCAGGTTTCGATCGATCTCTCCGGCTGGACCCCGAAGCGGTTTTCGCAGTCTTTGGTGAAAGCCATGTCCACGACCTTGAGACATCAGACCCTGTTCGGTTCGGACTTTCCGCTGATAGCTCCCGAACGATGGCTCGAGGATTTCGCCGACCTAGACCTCGGGTCGGAGGTGACCTCGGCGATCTTGAAAGAAAACGCGATTCGCATCCTCGGTCTCGGCTGACTGTCCGAATCCAGCATCCCGGGCCCTCAGCAAAGCCCTGAGCCCTCAGTCCGGCACGAGTCAGTCGGCGGCGGAGAAGTTCCTCAGATTGCGGGCGGACTCCAAGAGCAGAGCAACGACCTCCGCTCGGCGACTATCGGAGACATCCGCCAGCATTGCGGCCTCCATCTCGTCGACGGCGGCGTTGCATCTATCCAACAGATCGCGGCCTTTGTCCGTCAGATGGGTATGACGCATCGTTCGGTGCGACTCCGATGGCGCACGTTCCAGAAGCCCCCTTTTCTCCAGCGAACTGATCATCTCATGCATGGCCTGAGGCGAGACAAAGGAACGTCGGGCCAGCTGTGCGTTTGAGTAACCATCGCGACGCCGGATGAGGCTGAGTGCCGTGTACTCCGCGACCGTCAGCTCGAAGGGCCTTAGCACCGCTCCCAGACTGCGTCGGACGCTTCGCTCGAGGGTGGCCACTGCATAGCTGAAGCGTGACGCTGCGATGGGCTCCCCGTCATGGTCGACGGATCCGCTCTCGGCTTCGGTCCTGCGACCGGTCATGCAGCAAAGTGGTGGCGAAGCACGGCACGGGCCACACAGGCGGGTCGTTCCTGGCCGTCTACCTCGAACACGCAGTCGATTTTCACCTGCACTCCTGACTCGATATCGGTGGCCTCGGCCAGTGTGGCCGACATCCGGATGCGAGATCCGGAGGGCACCGGGGCGGGGAACCTCACCCTGTCGAGACCGTAGTTGATAGACGAGGTCCGATTCTCCACGATCAGCACCTCCTCCAGCAGTGGAAGCAGTAGCGACAGGGTCAGGTAACCGTGGGCGATGGTCGTCCCGAACGGTCCGGTGGCGGCGCGCTCGGGGTCGGTGTGAATCCACTGATCGTCACCGGTCAGGTCGGCGAAGGCGTCGATGTCCTCTTGAGCGAGTTCGAACCAACCACTGGTTCCGAGATCTTGGCCAATGAGAGCATGGACGTCATCGATGCTCCCGACGACGACGCTCATGATGTCGGTTCCGGCATCGTTATCCCATACGGCTGTGTCAAGTCTCCGAGATGGCTGGCGAACTCTGCGGCGATGCTGTCGGTGTCCCAGCCGCCGTCGCGGAACTCGGTCGCAACCTCCTGGGGATAGCTCCACAGGCCCAGGCGGTCGCCACCCAGACCGATGGTTTGGCCGGTGACGGCGGCGCTCTCATCCGACGCAAGGAAGACGACCAGCGGGGTTACGTCCTCGACGGAACCGAGCGCCTGCTCCCGTCGCAGCCATTCGGGGAGGGGAGTTCCCTCCTGCTCCCAAGCCTCTATGTGTGGGGCGAAAGCAGGAATTGTCCTGGTCATCTCGGTGGCAGCCGTGGGGATGATGCAGTTGACCGTCACCCCAGAGCGCGCCAGCTCCATCGCCCAGGTCCGTGCCATCGCAGTGATCCCTGCCTTACACGCGGCGTAATTCGACTGCCCGAAGTTTCCGTGCTGGCCAGCCGGTGATCCGACCAGGATGATCCGCCCACCACGTCCAGTCTCCCTGAAATAGACCGCCGCACTCCGGGCACACGTGAAGGTTCCCCGCAGGTGGACCTCGACGACCTCGTCGAAGTCCTCGTCCGACATCTTCCAAAGGACCCGATCGCGGATCACTCCGGCGTTGGTGACCATGATGTCGAGTCGACCGAAGTGGTCTAAGGCGGTTTGAACCAGCGCATCGGCCGTATCGGCGCGGCCGACCGGTGCGACGTGTGTCTCGACGATGCCACCCTGTTCTTTGATCGCCTCGGATGCATCCGCTGCCAAATTCGGGTCTATGTCGTTGATGACAACGGCGGCTCCGGCGGCCGCCAGAGCTCGGGCGTATGCAAGACCCAACCCACGACCGGCACCAGTGACGATCGCCACCTTGTCCGTCAGTCTCGTACCTGCCTCCTGTCAGTGAGATCAGGATTGTATCAAGCTACCTGATAGGGGGCCACTGGAGGGGGAGTTCGGCCAGGGCTCACAGGGCCAGAATGATCGCGAGGGGATAGGCCGAGAGCAGCAACACACCCTCGGCGCGGCGCAGCCGGTCCCCGCTCCAGCCAATCCCACCCGCCAGGAGGGCCACGCACAACATCACGACCAGGTCTGGCCGGAAGTCGGTGACGACAGAACCGGAGCCCAGGACCCCGGCTGCGCCCAGGACGCCGAGCGAATTGAACAAGTTCGAGCCGAGGATGTTGCCGAGCACGAGGTCGCTGCGCCCACGACGACCTGCGGCGATGACCGCACCGAGCTCCGGGAGACTGGTGCCCAGGGCCAGGATGGTGAGGCCCACCACACCCTCGCTCATGCCGATCTGGAGAGCGATGCCCTCGGCTCCGATCACCATCGCCCGGGCGCCCGCGAGGAGAACTCCGAGAGAGACGAGGGCGATCGCCACGTGGCGCCATGTTGGTCCGGACGCCGCCTCTTCGACCGCTGCGGCCGTTTCGCCTCGCTTCGACCAGTAGACGACGGCGATTCCGGCGACCACCAAGCCGAGAAGGAGTGCCGCTCCCTCGTAGGTCTGCAAGACGCCGTCCCAGATGAAGAGTGAGGCGACGAGGAAGGAAACGAGCATCAGGGTGCCCTCCTTCTTGATCACTGCGCGCTGTCCTCCGAAGGGAAAGATGATCACGCTCAACGCCAGGATCAGCGAGATGTTGGCGATATTCGAGCCAATCGCGTTGCCCACCGCCAGATCGAGCCCGTTGGGCTGGTCGAGGGCGAGAACCGACACCATCATCTCGGGAAGCGAGGACCCGAAACCGATGACCACGGCTCCGACGATCACCGGGGAGACGCCCCAGCGATTGGCGAGTTCCGCCGAGGACAGGACCATTCGGTCGGCGGAGACGACGACCAGGGCGATGCCCACGAGGACAAGGAGAATGTCGATGATCACCCGGTTCGCCCTTCGTCGGTCTCCCTACCGCGCTTGCAGCCCATTTGTCCGGAGTATCGCCGAACGTGATGGATGGGCGTGAATTCGGCATCCGGCCTTGGAACCAGGGACCACGGATGAGAGGCGCTGGTGACAATCGGGACTTTCGGCCCTTCTTTCACTAACGAACGTTCGTTAGCAATGCAGACACCATGACCTCCTACCCAACAGACGGCTGAATGGGACGGGTCACGCGTCGTCAGTTCATCAAGGTCGCCGGTGGGGCCGGTCTGGCAGCGATCTCGGGGGTGCTCGACCTCGAGCTGCTGGCTCTGGAAGCGTTCCCCGGTTTCGACAACCCACTCCTCACCTACCCCAATCGGGGCTGGGAGCAGATCTACCGAGACCAGTACGCATATGACAGCAGTTTCACGGTCATTTGCGCCCCCAACGACACCCACATGTGCCGGCTACGGGCCTTCGCCCGCAACGGGGTGGTCACCCGTCTCGAACAGAACTACGACGGTGCCAACTACGCCGATCCCCAGGGGAACACCTCGACTGCACATTGGAATCCCCGCGGCTGCCTCAAAGGGTTCACGCTGCATCGGCGGGTGTACGGGCCCTACCGCCTGCGCGCCCCGATGGTCAGAACCGGCTGGAAGGAGTGGGCCGACGACGGATTCCCCTCCCTCTCGGACGATCCGGAGCTGAGAACCCGGTACCGGTTCGACGACCGCGGGAACGACACCTTCATCCGGCTCACCTGGGACGAGGTCGACGACTATGCCGCGCGGGGGTTGGAGGCGATCGCCCGCACCTACTCGGGTGACGATGGCCGCCGGCGGCTCATCGATGAGGACGGCTATGAGTCCGAGATGCTCGAGTTCTGGGAGGGATCGGGTGTCCGGACTATGAAGTTCGGGTCGTCGCTGCCGGTACATGGTGTGGCCGGCAAGTTCGGGCTGTTCCGGTTCGCCAACATGCTGGCGCTCCTCGACGCCAACGTCCGCGGCGTAGGCCCTGGGCAGGCGGTTGGAGCGAGAGACTGGTCGGAGTACACCTGGCGGGGGGATCAGGCCCCCGGGTTCCCGTTCGTGCACGGGCTCCAGACCACGGAGGTCGACTTCAACGACCTCCGCAAGAGTCGTCTCCTCATCCAGGTCGGCAAGAACTTGGTCGAGAACAAGATGCCGGAGAGCCACTGGTTTCAGGAGATCATCGAGCGTGGGGGCAAGATCGTCTCCATCGTCCCCGAATACGGGCCCCAGTCGTCCAAGTCCGACTACTGGATCCCGGTGCGGGCCGGTCTCTCCGACACCGCCATCTTTCTCTATCTGGCCAAGGAGCTCATCGATCGCGACCTCTACGACCTCGACTTCGTGAAGCGATTCACCGACCTGCCCCTCCTGATCCGTCTCGACGACCTGACCAGGGTGCGCGCCGAGGAGGTCTTCGCCGACCACTCGCCCCTGCTCGATCCCGAGGGCCCCAGTTTCACCCTGCACGCCATGACCCCCGAGCAATACGAGCAAATCGGTGACAGGGTGGTCCGAGACACCTCGGGCCAACTACGCGCCATCAGCCGGGAACAGGTGGGAGACCGGCTGGCCGAGTCAGGAGTGGATCCGGAAGTCGACTGGCGAGGAACGATCACACTGGCCGACGGCTCCGAGGTCGAAGTGGCCACGGCGCTCAACCTCTACCGGGAGCATCTGGCCGACTACGACCTCGACACAGTCGCCGATATCACCGGATCGCCCAAAGAGCTGCTGGAACAGCTCCTCGATGACGTCGCCACGGTCCGGCCCATGTCGATTCAGGTCGGGGAGGGTGTCAACCACTACTTCCACGCCACCCTCCACAACCGGGCCACCTACCTGGTCTCGATGCTCACCGGTCAGATCGGCATCCCCGGCTCAGGGGTGAGCACCTGGGCCGGCAACTACAAGGGAGGCATCTTCCATGCCGCCCCCTGGTTCGGTCCTGGAGTAGGCGGCTACGTGAACGAGGATCCGTTCAACCCGCTCCTGTCGGAGACGGACACCTACGACTTCGACAACATCCACCACTACATCCACGGGGAAGAGACCTCCTACTGGGGCTATGGAGACCGCCCACTGGTGGTCGACACGCCCGCTGAAGGGCGGAAGGTGTTCACCGGGCGGACCCACATGCCCACGCCGACCAAGGTGCTCTGGTACAACAACGCCAACCTGATCAACCAGGCCAAGTGGGCCTACCACCTGATCAAGCACACCAACCCCAAGGTCGACATGATCGTCGACCAGCAGATCGAGTGGACCGGGTCGGCGGAGTTCGCCGACATCGTCCTCCCCGCCAACAGCTGGCTGGAGTTCGAGACGCTCGAGATGGGTGGTTCGTGCTCCAACCCGTTTCTCCAACTCTGGAAGGGTGGAATCAGGCCTCTCTACGACAGCCGTGACGACGTGGCCATCTTCGCCGGAGTGGCGCGAGCGCTGACCGGGCTCACCGGCGAGCAGCGATTCGCCGACTACTACAAGTTCGCCAGCGAAGGTCGGCCGGAGGTGTACCTCGACAGAGTCCTGAAGGGCTCGTTCACGACCGAGGGCTACACCGTCGAGGACATCATGTCGGGTCAATACGGTGAGCCGGGCGGGGCATTGATGCAATACCGCACCTATCCCCGCATCCCGTTCTGGGAGCAGGTCAACGATAGCCTCCCGTTCTACACCGACACCGGCAGGATGAACGCCTACTGCGACCTCCCCGAGGCCATCGATTACGGGGAGAACCTGATCGTCCATCGCGAAGCGGTGGAGGCGACTCCCTACCTCCCCAATGTCATCGTCTCGACCAGCCCCTGGATCCGTCCCAACGACTACGGGATCGACGCGGGCGACCTCGATGCCGACCGCCGGCAGGTGCGCAACATCAAGATGTCGTGGCCCGAGGTGCGTGGCACCGTCAACCCCCTGTTCGACGAGGGATACCGCTTTCTCTGCCTCACGCCCAAGTCGCGTCACTCGGTTCACTCCTCGTGGGCAGTCACAGACTGGCATTGGATCTGGAACTCCAATTTCGGCGACCCCCACCGAACCGAGACCCGCATGCCGGGTGTGGGTGATGCCCAACTCCACATGAGTCCCGCCGATGCGCGCAGTCTCGGCCTGGAGAGCGGCGACTGGGTGTGGATCGACGCCAACCCGGCGGACCGCCCCTACGTCGGCGCCTCCGCCGATGACCCCTTCTACGAGTCGGCCCGTCTCATGGCGAGAGTGACGTACAACCACTCGTATCCGCCGGGGGTCACCATGATCAAGCACGCCTTCTACATGGCCACACCGCGAACGGTCCAAGCACAGAAGAGCCGGGCCGACGGCCGCGCCCTGGCCGACACCGGCTACCAATCGAGCTTCCGGCACGGCAGCCAGCAGTCGCTCACCAGGGGCTGGGCCCCGCCGATGCATCAGACCGACAGCCTCTTCCACAAGAGGGCCGCGGGCATGGGGTTCATCTTCGGGTTCGACGTCGACAACCACGCCATCAACACCGTCCCCAAAGAAACGCTGGTCCGCATCACGCTGGCGGAGCGGGGCGGGCTAGGAGGAAGCGGAGTCTGGTCGGGTGCCACCACGGGCAACAGCCCCGGCGGCGAGTCGAGGTTCATGCAGCGATATCTGTCCGGCCAGATCGTCACCATCAAAGGGGCCGCCTCATGAAGCATCTCGAGTCTGGCGACCCGTTCGAGCTCGTCGGGGTGAGACGTCCGGTGGAGATCGACGTCGAAACCGACACCGAGACGGCTCGTTGTCTCATCGAGGAATACGCGCTGGCCGGTTTCGCCGCCAATGAGATCCTGGACCTGTTCGCCTCACCGGCCTATGCGATGCCGAACGCCATCTACCGACGGCGCGGCGCCGACTTCGTGACCTCCCTCGTCGACGTGGTCTTCGGAGGTGTTCGATGACCACTGCGTACAACTGGCAGTTGGGTCGGGAGATGGAATTTCGCTTCGAGGGGGGCGGCGCGAAGCGGCAGTTCGCCGCGGTGTTCAACATCAACCGCTGCATCGCCTGCCAGACCTGCACCATGGCTTGCCGGTCGACCTGGACCTTCTCTCCGGGCCAGGAGCTGATGTGGTGGAACAACGTCGAGACCAAGCCCTACGGTGGCTATCCCCGTGATTGGGACGTCAAGACGCTCGAGCTACTCGAACAGGCCAACCCCGGTGGTCAGGTGTGGGACTACGGGGAGCAGAACGAAGACGCTCCCTACGGCACGTTCGAAGGCAAGACGGTCTTCGAGGCCGCCGATTCGTCCGAGCATGCCGTCGGATACCTGCCGAGCGATGAGGAGTGGAAGGGCCCCAATCGCTTCGAGGACCACGGGACGAAGTGGACGGCGAACGGAGCCAGTCTTCCCGAGCACGAAGGCTGGTTCTTCTATCTGGCCCGGATCTGCAATCACTGCACCTATCCGGCATGCCTCGCCGCCTGTCCCAGGAATGCCATCTACAAGCGACCAGAGGACGGGATCGTCCTCATCGACCAGGAACGGTGCCGGGGATATCGCAAGTGTGTCGAGGCCTGTCCCTACAAGAAGTCGATGTACCGGCCGACCACGGGGACGTCGGAGAAGTGCATCGGGTGCTTTCCCCGTCAGGACGGGGACGACCCCCTCACCGGGGGACATCCCATGGAAGCCCGCTGCATGACGGCCTGCGTGGGCAAGATCCGGATGCAGGGCCTGGTCGACGTCGCAGCAGACGGGACCTGGACCGAAGCCCCCGACCACCCGCTCTACTACCTCGTGCACGAAGAGCAGGTGGCGTTGCCCCTCTATCCCCAGTTCGGCACCCAGCCCAACATCTACTACATCCCACCGCGCTGGGTGCCTCGCGACTACCTGCGCCAGATGTTCGGTCCGGGCGTCGATCGGGCCATCGAGCGTTACACCCGGCCCTCCCGAAGACTGCTCGCGGTCCTGCAGCTGTTCCGGGCCTCCCAGCAGGTCATCTTCTCGTTCGACGTCGAGGAGGGGGAGCAGGTTGGGGAGGTCCAGGTGGGCGGGGAGAGCTATGAGATCTACAACGACACCGCGGTCGGCTTCGACGCCGACGGGCACGAGATCGTCCGCATCAGAGTCGAAGAGCCACTTCACGAACGCCCGCTGAAGGTGAACTCGATATGACCCTCACCGCCGATCTCGAACACGACCTGATCCAGGCGACGGGGCGCCTCACCGTTTACTCCCTCCTGGCGACCGGATTCATGCTCCCGACCGAGAGTCGGCTCGCAGTCGTGGCCTCGACGCTCCTCCCCGCGGTCGCCCATCTCGATGTCGGAGCAGAGATCGGTGAGACCGCGCTCAGGGCGAGAAGCGCCCTGCCCATCGGGATCGAGACCCTGCGCCATCACTACATGGAGTTGTTTCCGCCGATCGCCTCCCAGGATGCGCCAGGATATGAGACGGGTTATCGCGGCGACGGCATCTTCCAACAGTCGGCGATCATGGCCGACATCGCCGGCTTCTACCGGGCGCATGGCCTCCAGGCCGGCGGCACCGAGCGGGAACGACCGGACCACATCACGGTGGAGCTGGAGTTCATGGCCTTCGTCGCCAAGAAGGAGGCGCTGGCTCTCCGCCATGAGGCCACGGAGAACGCCGTGATCTGTCGAGACACGGCCACCGCCTTTCTCCGCGACCACGTCGGTTGTTGGGGCCCCGCCTTCGGCCTGCGGGCTCGGGCCGTCTCCTCGAGCCCCTGGTACTCGACCCTCGGAGAATTGCTCGCACAGTGGATCGAATGGGACCTGATCGCCATGGGCATCGAGCCGGCGGAGGTCGTAGAGCACCCGCTACCTCAGGAGCCGCCTGACGACGGCAGCTGTGGACCCTGTCCGGTCCCCTCGCTGGGAGGAGGGTCGTGACGGTCTTCGGGTCGAAGGTGGCGCTGTTCTCGGCCCTGGCATTGATCGCGGTGCTCCTGCGAGTCGCCGATGCAAATCCGGCGATGGCCCAGAACCAGTCGATCGGAGCCTGGGGCGTCACGACCGCACCGTCGATGGATGGCTCGGCTCCCGAATGGCAGTCGATCTTGCCGGTCTTCTTGCCGACCACGTCCCAGCAGGTGGAACTGCCAATGGGAGGTGGTGCCATCGAACGTATCGCGGTGAGGGCCGTGCATCACGCCGAGCTCCTGTACGTGATGCTGGAGTGGTCGGATCGGACGCCTGATCAAGGCTCCGGTAGCCACGAGGCGTTCAGTGATGCCGCAGCCATCCAGTTCCCAGCGGAAGCGGGAAGTGAAGTGCCTGCGATCTGCATGGGACAGGCAGACCAGGCAGTCAACATATGGCATTGGCGCGCCGATCAGCAGAATGGTCCTCCGACTCTGCCCGAGCACGGATACGTCGACTCGTATCCTTCGACCGACGATCTGTATTTCACTGCCCGGGAGGCAGGCAACCCCCTGGCACGGGTCGAAGGGCGCACCGGGGTGAGCAACCTGGTCGCCGGGGGCTTCGGCACCCTGGAGATAGCCGACCAGGGTGGACTCGACGGCCACGCCGTCCACAAGGACGGTCGCTGGATGGTGGTGTTCACGAGACCGTTCACCGCCGCTGGAGACATGCAACCAACGATCGGCGGAGGGCCCATCGACGTCGCCTTCGCGGTGTGGGATGGAAGCAAGGGGGAGCGCGACGGCATGAAGTCGGTGTCGACGTTCACCCAGCTGCGGGTGACCCCCGAAGACCCACCCCGCCGATCCGTAGCCGCCACCGACGATTGGCCGGGATACACGCCGTCGAACCCGATGCTCCTCGTCTCATACGGCTTCATCGCCTTGCTGGTCGTGGGGACCCTGTTGATCTGGCGGTACATGCGGAAGGGTGAGAGAGGCTCGGATGCTCAGAGTCACACCTAGCTCTACTCTGCGGCCCCTGGCCGTATGGCTCGGAATCGTCGTCATCGCCGAGTTGGTGCTCTTGCGAACCGGTACCCGGACCCTCATCCACATCCCGGGACTGGGCCGCTTCGACACATCCATAGGGATGCTCAGCGAAGCGGGACGACTCGCCTATTACCTGGCGGTGGTGCTGGTCGTTGCCGTCCTGGTCTACCTCGGCCGTTCGATGTGGACCAGTGGCACCCTGGCGGGAAGGGTGCTCACCGGCCTGGTTTCGGCCTTCCTCGTCACCGCGCTCCTCGGCCGAATCGGCGTGCTCACCGCCTCGACGGTGGCTTGGGTGTCGGTGATGATGCTGGTCGCGGTGTTGGCGCTCACATGGCGCGGGGTGCGGAGCGTACCGGTCGCCGCCTTCGTCGCAGCCTCGGTCTCGGCTTCCTGGAGCATCCTGGGACAGGGTTTCGGACCAGGGATCTCAGGACGCGCCGTCGACATCGCGGTCGTTGTCGCCGAGGGGCTGCTGCTCCTCGCACTGGTGAGCACGCCCCTGATCGTCATCGGGAAGGTGAAGACCTCGGCCGTGGTGGCAGGAATGGCCGTATTCGTCTTGGTGACCGCGGGATTCTGGTCGGGCGGCTCGACCCTCTCCATCTTGACCCTGTGGAACCTCGGGGTTCCCGGCTGGTTCTCCCCGATCGTATACGGGCTCGCCTTCGGGGGCCTGGTGGTCGCCCTGTGGTCGGCCATGAGCGGCCGGCAGGTCACGATCGCAGCCGGTCTGCTGCTGTTGGTCGCCGGCGGCGTCGGGCCCATCAGCACCTATCAGACCGCGCTCGCCTTGACTGCGGTGGCCCTCCTCGGGCTCGCCTTTGGCCGCACCGGCCCCGAGCCGGTTCCCCAAGTCGAGGAAGACGAAACCGCCCACGCTGCCGGGAGTAGGGACCTCATCCCGCTGGGGTGACCGGCCCCTGCGGTAAGACAACGATTGGTGGGAGACCTCAACTGCAGATCAAGCAGCGGCCATCTCCTCGAATCGCCGCAGCCTGTCGGCCAGCGACTCGAGGGCCTCGTCGAGGAGCGGCTTGACCTGGTGTTCTGGGACGTCGATCTCGGCGGCGACGCTCGCCATCGTGGCCGGCGCTCCCTTCGTGTCGAGCCCGTAACGCAGCTCCACGGCACGACGGTGGAGCAGGGGCAACTCGGCGAGGGCATCGCGGAGGGCCTCTGAGATCAGGACCTGCTCGACCTCGCCGTCGGGCTGGAGGGCGGTGAGGTCGGCGATGAAGTCGCCGAGCATTGCCCCGTCCTCTCCGACGGGAGACTCGAGAGCCACGGTCGAGCCGACACGGAGGGCGTCCTCGACGTCGCTGACGTCGATCCCGGTCTCTTCGGCGATCTGTTCCGGTGTCGGCGTCCTCCCGTGCTGGGACTGCAATGTCTCGGAGGCGGCGCGCACAGCCGGGACGAAATCGTGGAGGCGCGCCGGGAGCCGGATCGAATCGCTCAGATTCGCCCGGGCGCGTTGCATCGCCTGACGGATCCACCAAGTGGCGTATGTCGAGAACTTGAAGCCACGACGCCAGTCGAACTTCTCGACCGCGGTGATCAGGCCCAGATTTCCTTCCTGGATCAGGTCCAGCATCTCGACGTCGTTGCCGGCGTAGCGACGGGCGTTGGCGACGACCAGCCTCAGGTTCGCCTCGACGAAGCGACGACGCGCCGCATCCCCTTCGGAGACCTTTCGCTGCAGGTGACCGCGTTCTTTGGTTTCGAGGCTCTCGCCCGAGTCGAGACGCTTACGCGCCTCGTCGCCGGCTTCGATCGCCTGGGCGAGCCGGACCTCGTCGTCTGCGTCCAGCAACTCGTAGGTCCCGATTCCGGCCAGGTAGTGGCCGAGGAGATCGGTTCCCGACGAGTCGACGGCGTCACGGCGTCTCTTCCTGGTTGGGTTTGGGGTCTTCTCCACAACAGGACGAACATCTGTTCGTGGGTTGGTATTCCCCGCGAGTGGCAGGCGAACACGGGTCTTTCGGGACATTCGGCCCGTGAGACCGGGACTACGGGCCGTGGCAGTATGGAGCCCTGTCGGCGAGGCTGACAGCAAGCAGAAGGAAAGGATGCGACATGGCCGTTGTCGCCGGGATCGATCAGTCACCGGTATCGAGACGTGTTGTCGCCAGGGCGTTGGAACAGACCCACTGGCGCGACACCGATCTCCATTTGGTTCATGTTTTCTATCAGCCGATGGTCTACACCGAGGCGGCGATCAACTGGGGCGAAGTGGCCGCGTCGCAGCGGGCGGGAGTCTGGAGCGGCGTTGAAGACCTGCTCTCCGAGACCGACGTCAGTGTGGAGCGGGTCGACCTCGAGGGCTATCCTCCCGAAGCCCTCGTCAGGTATGCCAACGACGTCAGCGCTTCGTTGATGGTGGTGGGCACGAGAGGGCGGGGTGAGATCGCTTCCTTGGTGCTGGGGAGCACGAGCCATCGTGCCATCCATCTCGCCGAGTGCGACGTGTTGGTGGTCAAGGCGAGAGAGACGTAGATATCTCTCACGAACTCAGGGCTCCAGACTTCGCTGAGCGGGGCCTGGAACCCTGGGTTCGGTTTATGTCGGCTTTTTCGGCCCCAACAGGTCTAGGCACCGCCCGCCGATAATCTGACCACCGATGATTCGCGGTCTCTCCATCTTTCTCGTACTCGGCCTCGTGGTCACTGCCTGCACCGGCGGCGGCGATTCCACGACCACCACGGTGGATCAGCCCACGGATACCACCATCGACGTCCCCGACAGCACCACGACCACCGAAGACGTCACTACCACCAGCGAAGCGGCCGCCCCCACCACCACCGCCCCCGACCTCTCCGGTCTCGAAGGGCTGTCGGACCAGGTCAGGGAGCAGCTCGAGACGCTGATCCGAGAGGCCCAGGAGATCCGGGATCTTCCGTTCCTCAGCCCGCCCCGGATCAGGGTGGTGACCGAGGACGAGCTCGAGGCAAGGATCCGGGCCGACATCGAGGAGCATTCGGAGGACTTCCCCGCCGACGAGGCTCTCTACAAGATGCTCGGCCTGCTCAACGAGGCCGCCGACTTCGAACAAATCGTCCTCGATCTCTACGGTGAGCAGGTTGCCGGTGTCTACTACGGAGAGACTGGTGAGATCGTCGTGCGGGCGGGGGAGGAGGGACTCGGCGTGCTGCAGCGGGGGACCCTGCTTCACGAACTGGTCCACGCACTGACCGACCAGCACTTCTCTTTCTACGAGACGTTCCGGGCCATGGTCGACGAAGACCGTCTCGACGAGGCCAGCGCCTACCAGGCCCTCATCGAAGGTGACGCCACCCTCGCCGAGGTGCTGTGGGCACAGCGGCTGAGCCAGCGTGAGCTGGGTGAGTTCATCGCCCAGTCGCTCGAGATCGACACGACAGCCTTCCAGGCCGCGCCCCGTTTTCTCACGGAGTCGTTGATGTTCCCCTACGAGACCGGCCTGGCGTTCGCCCAGACTCTCTACGAGTCTGCCGGAGGCTGGAGCGAGGTGAACGATGCCTACACGACCCTCGTCGAGCTACCCGGGTCCACCGAGCAAGTCATCAATCCCGGCGCATACCGGAGGGATCTCCCCGTCGAGGTGGAGATCCCCGAGATCACCATCCCCGGATACGAGCTGGAGCGAACGTCGGTCTGGGGCGAGCACGGCTTCCGCCTCCTCCTCAACCAGGGATCCAACACCGAAACCGTGGCCGAGGCGGCTGCCGGCTGGGGCGGGGACGCCTATCACCAGTGGTTCGACGGAGAGAACGCTGCCCTCCTCATCGTCTATCAGGGAGACACGGCCGGGGACATGCGAGCGCTCGAGGATGCATTGCTCTCGTTCGCCATCAACGACTTCCCGGAGGATCACTTCGCCTGGGTCGACGTGATGGACGGCAACCTCTACTTCATCGCTGCCCACGAGCCTTCGGTCGGCGAGCAGATCAGGTCCGCAGTCGGCCTCCCCGAACCGACCGGCTAGCGTCCCCGCCAGTGCCCAGCGGTCGTCTCCTCGTCTGCGCCACACCGATCGGGAATCTCGGCGACATCTCCGAGCGTCTCCGCAACGTGCTCGTCTCGGCAGATGTCGTTTTCGCCGAGGACACCAGACGCACCGCCAAGCTCCTCAGCCATCTCGTCGTCTCCGTGCGGCTGGTGTCCCTGTTCACCGGCAACGAGCAATCCCGCTCCGAAGATGTAGTCGAGGCAGTGCGCTCGGGGAACACCGTTGTGCTGGTCTCCGACGCCGGCATGCCCACCGTCTCCGACCCGGGGGCGGCCGTGATCCGGGCGGTACGGGAGGCTGGATACCCGGTGACGGTCATCCCCGGCCCGTCGGCGGTGACCACCGCCCTCGCCCTCTCGGGGTTCGGCGGCGATCGTTTCGTGTTCGAGGGATTCCTCCCCAGGAAGGGGAAGGAGAGGTCGCAGCGTCTCACGGAGCTGAGCAAGGAGATCCGAACGGTGGTGTTGTTCGCCAGCCCCAACCGTCTCCCCGCGGACCTCTCCGACCTCGCCGACGCCTGTGGCGGGTCTCGCTCGGTGGCCGTGATGAGGGAGCTTACCAAGCTGCATGAGGAGACCTGGGTCGGTCCGCTCGAAGCGGCGGTGGAGCGGTGGTCCGAGCCGGTGAAGGGGGAGGTGACTCTGGTCCTCGCCCCGATCGCGCCGCCGGCTCCGTCGGTCGAAGATGCCATCGAAGGGGCGCGAGCACTCGTCGCCGCAGGGGTCAGCGTGAGCGAGGCGGCCAGGGCCGTGTCAGAGGAGACGGGGGTATCGCGCCGGAAGGTCTACGAGGCCCTGCTCGGTGATCAGGAGTCGAGCTGAGATCGACAGGTGGAGCAGATTCCCTTCCCTTTGAACTGGGAGACCTGATGGTCGCTGGCGCAAAAGGTGCAGGAGTCCGTCATCTTCCGCAGGACGATGTTTCCCCCTTCGACGTTGATGAAGAGGTGGTCGCCTTCCCTGATGTTGAACATTCGGCGGGTCTCGGCAGGTATGACGATCCTCCCCAGGTCGTCGATCTTGCGGGCAATCCCAGATTCCACGGCGCGCAGCCTACCGATCGGAGCGCGGGGGATGGCGGGTACCGTCGCGATCGATGACCTGGGTCGACACACACTGCCACCTGCAGCTCGACGGGCGCCCTCCCGGGGATCTGCTGGAACGCGCCAAAGACGTGGACTGGGTGGTGGCTCCCGGGATCGACGCCGAGACCTCGAAGGCATCCCTCGACCTATCCAGGGAGTTTCCCGGGAGGGTGCTTGCCACCGCCGGTCTCCATCCCCACGAGGCGTCGGCCTGGCCCGAACAGCGAGCCGCGATCGAGGAGATGGCATCGAAGGTGGTGGCGATCGGGGAGACCGGTCTCGACTTCTATCGAGCCCTGTCCCCTCGTGAGGCACAGGAGGCTTCCTTCCGGGATCAGATTTCGCTCGCCTTGGGGTTGGGCAAGCCAATCATCGTTCACTGTCGGGACGCCTTCGGCGATGTGCACCGGATCATCGAGGAAGCCGGCGTCGGCCCCCAGGCGGTCCTCCACTGCTGGACCGGGGGCACCCGCTGGACGCGACGCTTCCTCGAGCTCGGGGTGACCTTCTCGTTCGCCGGGCCGGTCGCCTTCGAGACGGGGGAGACCATCCGCCTGGGAGCCGAGTTGGTCCCTCCGGAGCGGGTGCTGGTCGAGACCGACACGCCATATCTGGCCCCGCCACCACATCGGGGTGAGCGCAACGAGCCCTCGTGGGTGTCCTACGTGGGAGTCGCATTGGGTCGAGTGTGGGGGATGCCGGTTGCCGACGTGGCTGCAGCCACGTCGGCCAACGCCGCCCGGGTCTTCTCGCGGTGACCGCGCAGACTCGATCCGAGATCGCCGGGCTGCTCCAGAGGCATGGGCTGGCCCCAGCCCGCCGTCTCGGCCAGCACTTCCTCGCCGATGCCAACATCACGAGGAAGATCGTGGCGCGAGCAGGGGTCGGCCCCGGATCGGTCGTGGTGGAGGTGGGGGCGGGGACGGGGACCCTGACCAGGGCCCTGGCCGCCACCGGTGCCCATGTCGTCTCCTATGAGGTCGATCATGGTTTGCGGCCCGTGCTCGAGGAGGTGACCGCCGACCTCGACGTGGAGCTCAGGTTCGTCGACGTCACCACGGTCGACTTCGCCGGGTCACTGCAGGGAGATGGGTGGGCGATGGTGGCCAATCTCCCCTACAACGTCGGCACTCCCGTGGTGCTGGAGGCACTGCGATCGGCCCCCAACATCCAACGGTTCGTGGTCATGGTGCAGAAGGAGGTGGCCGAGCGCTTCGCGGCCACGCGCGGCAGCCCCGGATATGGCTTGCCGTCGGTCGTGGCCGGAATCCACGCTGACGCGTCAGTGGCGTTCACGGTCCCGGCACAGGTGTTCTACCCGCCGCCCCGGGTGGAATCGGCGGTGGTCGTGATGGAGAGGAAGCCAGCCCCGGAAAGGGCGGACCGCGCCGTGGAGTTGGCCAGGGCGGGGTTCGGTCAGCGGCGAAAGATGCTGCGACGGTCCCTGGCGCGGGTGCTCGACGACCCAGTGGCAACGCTGGAGGCGGCCGGTATCGATCCCACCGACCGCGCCGAAGACCTCACGCCGGACGACTACCTGAGGCTGGCGGGGGTCTGATGCCCGGTTACGAGGCTCCTGCGAAGCTCAACCTGTCGCTGTTGGTTCGACCTCCCCGTGATGACGGCTACCACCCGCTGGAATCCCTGGTCCAGACGGTGGAGTGGTGTGACCTACTGAAGGTGGAGCGGGGAGAAGAGGGACACGACACCTTCGCTTCGGACATCGAGGACAACCTCGTGGAGCGGGCTCTCGCCGAGTTGCGGAAGACGGTGAGTGTGCCCCCACTCCGGCTCAGCCTCGTCAAGGAGATCCCCATGGAGGCCGGACTGGGGGGTGGCAGCTCCGATGCCGGAGCGGCACTGTTGGCCGCTTCCGACCTGGTGGGTGTGGCTCGGGATGAGTTAGCACGTGTCGGATCTCGCGTCGGGGCAGACGTCCCGTTGTTCCTCATCGGAGGGACGTTGATGATGCGGGGAACGGGCGACGAGATCGAACCGGTCAGGCCGCTCGAGGACTTTGCCGTGGCCGTGGCCGTCCCCGGGTTCGGCCTGGCGACCGAGGACGTCTACCGCCACTGGGATCGTCTGGAGGGGCCGGAGGGAGCTCCCGTCCCCGATGACCGGCTCCCCCCTTCCCTTCGGGGCGGAATGCCGATGCGCAACGACCTGCTCCCCGCAGCCCTCGAGCTCGAGCCCCGTCTCGGCGACTTCATGGCCGATGTCGCCTCGCTGTGGGGGACAGCTGTCTGTCTCACCGGGTCGGGATCGGCTTGTTTCGGCTACTTCGCCACTCTCGACGAGGCGGCCGACGCCGCGGACACCGTCACCGACCTCGCTCGACAGGGTCGTGGAGTGGAGCTGCGCTCACATGGTGTTGCCCGGGTTGCCGACCGTTCTGTGAACGGAGGGCGTGAATAATTCTCACCTGGCGTTCACAGAACGGTTTTTGGGGCGTTTCTGGTTGTCTGCGCGCTCGGCTGTAACCTGACGTGGATCCCCATTGGGGGGTGGTGTAACTGGTAACACGGCAGGTTTTGGTCCTGTTGTTGCGGGTTCGAGTCCTGCCCCCCCAGCGCAGAGCACAGGAAGGCCCACTTGCCCACACATGTGATCATCCTCGCTGCCGGCGAGGGGAAGCGGATGAAGTCGGACCTTCCCAAGGTGGCCCATCGCGCCCTGGGCCGCTCGCTGGTCAACCACGTGATCGCGGCTGCCTCCACTCTGGGGCCGGCCTCGACGGTGGTCGTGGTCGGCCATGGGGCCGAACAGGTCCGTTCCATCCTCCCGGAGGGCATCATCGACGCCCTCCAGGCCGAACAGCTCGGCACCGGCCATGCCACCCAGATAGGTCTGGACGCACTGGGCCCCCTCGACCCCGACGACACAGTGATGATCCTGTACGGGGACACCCCGCTGCTCACCCCGGGGCTTCTCGACAGGCTCGCCGATCTCGACGAGGGGGAGAGCGCCCGTCTCATCTCCTCGCACTTGAGCGACCCGTCAGGCTACGGACGCGTCGTTCGGGACGGGTCCGGCCGGATCACTGGCATCGTCGAGCACCGCGATTGCTCGCCCGAGCAGCTGGGGATAGACGAGGTCAACGCGGGGATATACGCGGTGAAAGCGGGGCGTCTCTCGGAGTCGTTGAAACGGGTGACCAACGACAACGCGCAGGGCGAGTATTACCTCACCGATGTAATCGGCATCCTCGTGGCCGAAGGTGACAGACTGTCAGCAGTCGAGGCGTCGCCCGAGGAGGTGATGGGTATCAACTCGCAGGATCAACTCGCGGTCGCTCGCAAGGAGTTGCGGATGCGGATCAACCAGAGGCTGATGGAGTCGGGGGTCGAGATCCTGGATCCGGAGCACACCTACATCGACGAGGAGGTGAAGGTGGAGCCGGGAGCCCGCATCTACCCGGGCACCCATCTCGAAGGGGCCACCACGATCGGAGCCGGGTCCGAGGTCGGGCCCGACGTCTTCGCCGTGGATTCGACGATCGGTGCGAATACGAAGGTCTGGTACGCCGTCCTCCGTGGCGCGCAGATCGGCAGCGAGTGCGAGGTGGGGCCCTACGCCTCGTTGCGCCCGGGGAGTGTCCTCGAGGACGGCTCCAAGATCGGGACCTTCGTCGAAACCAAGAACACGGTCATGGGCGAGGGTGCCAAGGCCAACCACCTCTCCTACCTGGGCGATGCGGACGTTGGGGCCCGCACCAACATCGGTGCCGGTGTGGTCACGGTCAACTACGACGGGGTCAAGAAGTCGAAGACCGAGATCGGCGAAGATGCCTTCATCGGATCGGACACGATGCTGGTCGCCCCGGTCAAGGTGGGGGATCGGGGCACCACCGGTGCAGGGTCGGTGATCACCAAGGACGTAGGCGACGACGCCCTGGCCATCGAGCGATCTGATCAACGGGAGATACCCGGCTACGCTCAGAAGCGCGAGGCGCGCAAGGCAGCCGAGAACGCAGAGGACTGACGTGGACATCGTCTCCCGCAATCGGATGATGGTCTTCACCGGGGGCGCCAACCAGCCCCTGGCGGAGGAAGTGGCCGATGTCCTCGGCATTCAGTTGGGGAAGATCGAGCGCTCCACTTTCGCCAACGGCGAGATCTATGTCCGACCCGTGGAGAGCGTGCGCGGCGCCGACTGTTTCGTGATCCAGAGTCACAGTGCCCCGATCAACGACAACATCATGGAGCAGCTGATCACGATCGACGCTCTGCGTCGGGCCTCGGCACGCCGCATCACCGCCGTCATCCCCTTCCTCGGCTACTCCCGCCAGGACAAAAAGGTCATGCCCCGGGAGCCGATCACCGCCCGACTCATGGCCGACCTCTTCATGGAGGCCGGAGCCGACCGGCTGGTGTCGGTCGATCTCCACACCGGCCAGCTCCAGGGCTTCACCTCCAAGCCGTGGGACTCCCTCACCGCGCTGCCGATCCTCACCGACTATCTGAGCGGGCGGCTCAACGGCAAGACCACCGTCCTCTCACCGGACTCCGGCGGTGTGAAGCGGGCGGAGAGATATGCCCGCCACCTCGGCGCTTCGGTCGCCTTCATCTACAAGCGTCGCGACCCCGCCGAGCACAACGAGTCCGAGGCGCTTTCGATGGCGGGAAAGGTGACCGATCGCCACGTGGTGATCGTCGACGACATGATCGACACCGCCGGCACCGTGTGCAACGCCGCCGAGATGGTCAAGGAGTTCGGCGCCAAGAGCGTTCGGATCGCAGCCACTCACGGCATCTTCTCCGACCCTGCCCTCGATCGGATCAAGAACGCCTCGATCGAAGAGGTGATCGTCACCAACACCCTCCCCGTGAGCAGTGACATCCAGGCCCTGGACAACGTCCAGGTTCTCTCCATCGCCCCGATCCTCGCCGAGACGCTCCAGGCGATATTCATGGACTCCTCGGTGTCGGAGATATTCCTCGGAGAGAACGCTTAGGTGTGATCGCGATCAATCGGTAGGGTGGGCACCCGTACAGGATCGAGGGGTGTGTGGAGCAACGCGGCTTTCTCCTGATCGCTGACATCACCGGCTACACGGCATACCTGAGCGAGTCGGAGCTGGACCACGCTCAGGGGACGCTGACCGACCTGCTCGAGCTACTGATCGAGCACACCCGCCCACCATTGCGGATATCGGGGCTGGCCGGCGATGCTGTGCTCAGCTACTCCCTCGACGAGGGGTTCGTCAGCCCACAGACATTCATCGAGAGCCTCGAGGACACCTACGTCGCCTTCCGCCGGGCCATCGAGCTGATGGTCCTCAACAACACCTGTCAGTGCAATGCCTGTGCGAACGTGTCCTCTCTCGACCTCAAGTTCTTCGTCCACCACGGCACCTTCGTGCTGCAGACCGTCGGGGGGTACCAGGAGTTGGTGGGCAGTGACGTCAACCTCCTCCATCGGCTTCTCAAGAACACCGTGAAAGCCGAACTCGGGCTCGGCGCCTACATCCTGTGTACCGATGCCGCCGAGAGAGCACTCGGTCTCGACGAGGCCGGCCCCGAGATGGTTCGGCACGTCGAGTCTCTCGCCGAGTTCGGCGAAGTGGTGACCTGGATCAGGGACATGCACCCGGTTTTCGAGGAGAGAAAGGACGAAGCCCTGATCACCTATGGGGAGGAAGAGGTGGTGACCACCCTCGAGACCACCGTCGCCCTGCCACCCGCGATCGTATGGGACTATCTCAACCAGTCACGCTTCCGGGACATTCTGATGGGTTCGGATCGTCACGAGCTGTTGGATCTCACCGGAAGCCGGGTCGGCGAGGGGACGGTGTACCAGTGTTACCACGGTAACCACGCCATCCCCCAGGTCGTCCTGGAGTGGCGTCCCGTGGACCGGGTCGTGGTCCGGATGACGGCACCCGTGCCGGCCGGGCCCATCGATGTGCTGGTCGACTTCACCCTCACGCCGATCGATGAGGGGACCAGGCTGACCCAGACACTGGCGCGACTCGAGGGGCCCATACTGGGACGTGCCACCTTCCGCACGATGGTGCGCCTCATGGGGAGTCAGGACCGGCGGCGCCTCGCCTCGTTCGGTCACAGCATCGAGACCGACTACGCCAATCGGTCCCGGCCGTCGACACCGGCCCGATTGGTCGGTGTCGAAGAGATCGCCGCCGCCGCCTCGGACAGTCTTCGCTCGGCCGCCGACGGCTGAGCGAGCGTTTCGACCCGACGGGTCATACAATCCTCCACTCTGTGACCGCCCGACATCGTCAGCCCGTCAGCCCCGATCAGGCGCGCTATCGCGTGCTGCTCATCGCGCTCGTCGCGGTGTTTCTGGTCGGATTCCTCTTCCTCCGTGTCCTCGGGGTCGGTGGCAGCGACGACGTGTCGGGAGCGGCGGACACCACCACGACCACGACCCAGGATCCAGGGTCAGGCGATGTCGACACGTCGACGACGACTTCGGGTGAGGACGGCCCGACCACGACGGTTGGAGACACCCAGCCCGAGCTGGGGCCTCTCGAGGAGGTTCGACTGGACCAGATCTTCGACGGGTTCCGTCAGCCGGTGGACCTGGCTGCACCCATCGGAGACGACCGGCTCTTCGTCGTGCAACGTGTCGGTGTGATCCGCATCCTCGACGAGACCAGGACCATGCTCGACCCGGCCTTTCTCGACCTCACCGATCAGGTTCTCGCCGGGGGCATCGAGCAGGGGATGCTCGGTCTCGACTTCCACCCGGAGTACGCCGAGAACGGCCGGTTCTTCGTCTATTACACCGACAAGGGCGGTCGCCGCCAGCTCTCGGAGTTCACCGTGTCACCGGACGATCCCAACATCGCCGATCCGGACAGCGAAAGGGTGATCTTCGAGTACGAGCAGCCGGAGAACGCAACCGACATCCGCCATTACGGCGGGAATGTCGTCTTCGGGCCCGACGGCTACCTGTGGGTTTCGATGGGCGACGGGGCCGACAGCAGGGCGCAGGGTCAGGACCCGAACACCCCGTTCGGCACCGTGGTCCGCATCGACGTCGACGGCGGTGATCCTTACGGGATACCTCCCGACAACCCCTTCGTCGACGGTGAGGGGATGCCCGACGTCTGGGCATACGGGCTGCGTAACCCATGGCGCTTCGCCATCGATCCGGTGGATCGTCTCATCTATATCGCCGATGTCGGTCACGCCGACCAGGAGGAGGTCAACGTGGTCTCCATCGACGAAGGCGGGTACAACTTCGGCTGGTCCGACATGGAGGGCGAGCGGTGCTTCCATCTTTCCGGCTGCGACCCCGACGACTACACCATGCCGGTGGTCATATACACCCACGAGGAGGGTCTCTCGATCACCGGCGGCCACGTCTACCGGGGTGCGGAGATACCTGAGATCCACGGCACCTACTTCTACGCCGACTGGGTGCAACAGTGGATCAGGGGGTTCGAGTTCGTCGACGGTGAGGTCACCGCGGCCACGGATTGGACCGAGGACCTGGGTGGGCCGGTGGGGTCGATCACCAGCTTCGGCCTCGACGGTCACCGCGAGCTCTACGTGACCACCTATGAGGGCGGGGTCTACCGGTTTACAGCGATCAGGGGATAGCGGGCAGGTCGACGATCTCACCTGGATAAATGAGGTCGGGGTTGCCGGAGCGCAGGTGTGGGGTGTTGAGTGTGATCACCTGTCGCCAGTACGGAGCGATCTGATGGTTGGACGCCTCGGTGCCGAGATGTCGTGCCGAGATCTTCCAGAGATGATCACCTCTCACCACGATGACCGAGTCGCCCGAGGCCCCGGTTGGTGGCTCCGGTCGTCCCGGCTGTTCGGGAGGGCTCACGGTGACCGGGAGTCGCACCTGCTCGGCGGGGGAGGCGAACGCCACGGCGCCGGCCATGATGCACCCCACCAATCCGACGATCGCCGCCACCCGGCTCATGCATCGAACGTATGCCCGACGCCGAGCGATTGGAAGAGGGTTACGATCGCCTCATGAAGGTTCGCATCGGAATCAGCAACACCGACAAGCTGCTCGAGATCGAGATCGACGATCCGGAGGCGTTCCGCGAGGAGATCGAGTCATCGCTCGCCGAAGGGGGTGTGGGCTGGTTCACCGACTCCAAGGGCCGGACCGTCGGCATCCCCGCCCGTAACGTTGCCTTCATCGAGATCGAGGACGCCGGGGAGAACCGCACGGTCGGATTCGCTCCTGCGGTCTGAGGGCGTCGCGCAACGCTCGCTTGTGCTCGCTTGGGGATGCCCCCTCCGTCCCGCACTACGTGCGGGACACCTCCCCCAACGTCGCTTCGCTCCCGGGGAGGAAACGCGAGAGCGGCGCCACATGGGCGCCGCTTCGAAGAGTGGATGTCGAGTCGTTCAGACGGCGCGACGGCGTCGCTCGGCGAGCCAGCGCTTGCGAAGACGACGACGGTCGTCCTCGGCATAGCCACCCCATACGCCGGACTCCTGGTTGGTCTCCAGCGCGTATTGGAGGCAATCTTCGCGAACCATGCAGGTGTTGCAGATGGCCACGGCAGCTTCGATCTGCTCGACGGCAGGACCGGTGGTGCCTACCGGGAAGAAGAGCGTTGGCTCAGAGTCCCGACAGGCGGCGAGATCGCGCCAATCGGTTGTGATGGTTGTGAGCGTCATGTGTTCCTTACTTTGTGATCTTTTTCACAAGAGCACCGTCACGAAATCGAATCGGAGGTGCTTGGGGGGTTTCCGAGGCGAAATGTACTGTGCCACCTTGTCCTTGTAAACGGATTTCTTGGGATTCTTTGCCGTGAGAGGCGTTTTCTCGGTCGTCGGGCACCGTGGGTGGCCGAATCGTTTTCCTGAGAACACCCTCGGTGGGTGCATCGCCGCCGCCGAGGTCGCCGATGCCGTCGAACTCGACGTCCGCCGATGTGGCGACGGCAAACTGGTGTTGTCTCACGACCCGGTCCTGGGTGGGCTTCCCGTAGCCACGACGCCCTGGGCATCCCTCTCCGGGATCGACCTCGGGGACGGCCACCATCCGGCACTCCTCGATGAGGTGCTGGCGGCCTTGCCGGGCACACCCGTTCAAATGGAAGTGAAGAACTGGCCCGGCGAGCTGGGCTTCGAACCGGATCATCGGCTCGCTCTCGAGACCGCCGAACGCGCCCGGCCCGGCGATGTCGTCACGGGTTTCAACCCCGACTCGCTGGCCGCGGTGCGTCGGGTGTACGACAACGTCACCACCGGCCTCTGTATTCCAGTAGGAGTGGCGTTCGACGAAGGTGTCATTCACTGTTTGCACGCCGGTCACGAAGTCCTCATCGCAGAGTCTTCCCTGATCACCGAGGAGCTAAACGTGTTCGTGGAGGTGTTCGCGTGGACGGTCAACGATCTCGAGCGCGCCCGTGAGTTGGTGGAGCGGGGAGTGACGGGCATCATTACCGACGACCCGGGGCTGATATCGACCCTCCGAGAGTGACCATGACCATCCAAGAAGAGATGACTGCCGAGTTACGAGCCGCGATGAAGGAGAAGGACGCGCTCCGCCGCGACGCGATCCGACAGGTCCAGACAGAGGTATCCACCGCCAAGACCCAGCCGGACTTCGACGGCGAGGTGGACGACGTCCTATACCAGGCGGTCATCAACTCCTACGTGAAGAGGATGGAGAAGTCACGCGACGAATACGCAGCCCTCGGGGAGCGCGGCGAGGAGATGGCTGACAAGCTCGCCTTCGAGGTCGAATACCTGTCCCGATGGCTACCCGAGAAACTGGACGAAGAGTCGACCCGTCGCCTCGTGGTCGAGGCCATCGAGGAGCTCGGTGCCACCGACGAGAAGGCTGTGGGCCGGGTCATCGGTCATCTGATGAAGACCCACGGCAACGATCTCGACGGCGGTCTGGTCAACCGTCTCGTGAGGGAGGAGCTGGGCAGCACTTGAAGTTGCCCGACTTCGAGCCGATGTTCGCCGGCCGGCGGGCTGAGCCGTTCGACGACGAGAACTGGTGGTTCGAGGTGAAGTGGGACGGCTACCGGGCCATCGTCGGCGCCCAAGATGGGGAGATCCGGGCCCGCTCCCGGCGGGGGCTGGACCTCCTCGGTTCGTTCCCCGAGCTGGCATCGATCGAGATTCCCGATGGCGTGGTGGTCGACGGCGAGATCGTCGCCTTCGACGACCAGGGTCGGCCTTCGTTCTCGCGGCTGCAGCGTCGTACCGGATTCGGCGGTGCTCCCACCGGCGAGAAGGCGGGGGTCAACCTCGTGGTGTTCGACGTGTTGTTCCACGGTTCCGACTTCACCGGACTCCCCTATGAGGAGAGACGGGATGTGCTCGAGAGCCTGGAACTCTCCACGCCGATCGTTGTTCCCGAGCCGATGCCGACCCATGGCATCTCCTTGTTCCAGGCGGTCCAGGAACGAGGCATCGAAGGCATCGTCGCCAAACGGTTGGGGTCCCGTTACCACCCAGGGAGGAGATCCGATTACTGGCTCAAGATCGCGGTGCGCCACACCCTCCAAGCCGTGGTAGGCGGCTACCTACCCGGAGAAGGTGGCCGCGCCTCGACGTTCGGCTCCCTCCTGGTGGGGCTGTACCAGCCGAGCGGGCTCCGTTGGATCGGGGCGGTCGGGTCGGGGTTCAGCGACTCGTCCCTGGGCGCCTTCCACTCCGCGCTCGCCCAGATCGAGCGGGACACCAGCCCGTTCACCAACGATGTGGCGGTGCCGGGGCCGCGTCGTCCGGTGTGGGTGGAGCCGGCCATAGTGGTCAGGGTCGAGTACAAGGAGTGGACCCATGAGGACCATCTTCGGGCGCCGGTGTTCAAGGGCGTCGACATGACAGACCCGGAGACGGTCACCTGGGCCGACGAGGGGCCGGAAGGACGGTGAGCACACAGCCACCTTCGGTGTCACGCGATTGATTCCTTTGGCGGGCAAGGGCCATACTGCCTGCCGTGGCTAGCGAGTATCCATGGTGGCGACACGCCGTGGTGTACCAGATATACCTGAGGTCGTTCGCCGACGGGGACGCCGACGGGACCGGAGACATATCGGGTCTGATCTCAAGGCTTCCGTACCTCTCCTCCCTGGGAGTCGATGCCATCTGGGTCAATCCCTGGTATGTCTCTCCGCTCATCGATGGTGGCTACGACGTGGCGGACTATCGGGATATCAACCCGTTGTTCGGGACATTGGATCAAGCCAGGGACCTGTTCACGAAGGCTCGGCAGGCCGGCTTGAGAGTGCTAATCGATCTGGTCCCCAATCACACCTCCTGGGAGCACGAGTGGTTCAAGGTTGCAATGGAGGCAACACCCGGGAGTTGGGAGAGACGCCGCTATCACTTCCTCCCGGGCAAGGGTGACCATGGGCAGTTCCCGCCAAACAACTGGAAAAGTGTGTTTGGTGGGTCTGCTTGGACCCGGGTTCCCGACGGCGAGTGGTACCTGCACATGTTCGATGAGTCCCAACCGGACCTGAACTGGTCGAACCAGAAAGTGCGCGACGAGTTCATCGACATAATCCGCTTTTGGCTCGACCTCGGAGCTGCTGGTTTCAGGGTCGACGTCGCCCATGGGCTCATCAAGGCCGCCGGCTATCCCGATGCCTCCGAAGATCGCGAAGCACATCTCTCGAATCCGTTCGTCGCGAACCATCCGGTTTGGGATCGAGCCCAGCTCCATAACGTGGTGCGAACCTGGCGGTCGGTTCTCGACGAGTACGAGGACGCCATGATGATCGCCGAAGCATGGGTCGCCAGTCGAGACCGGCTCGTGTTGTACTGCCGGCCCGACGAGTACCACCAGACATTCGATTTCCACTTCCTCCGGGCGCCGTGGGACGCCGACCACGTCCGGTCGACCATCGAGAACTCGCTGGCGACTACCGCAACGGTCGGCTCCATTCCCAGTTGGGTCCTGTCGAATCACGACGTGGTCCGACACGTGACCAGATACGGGCTGGCGCCCGGTGTAGACGCGCGCGAATGGCTACTCGACGGTGGAGACGAACAGATCGACCTCGAGTTGGGGCTCCGGCGCGCTCGTGCCGTAGCTCTCCTGATGCTGGCGCTTCCTGGCTCGGTATATCTCTACCAAGGGGAGGAGCTCGGGCTCCCCGAGGTCCATGATCTACCCGAGGCGGTACTCGACGACCCCGTGTGGGCGCGATCGAATCACACCGACAAGGGCCGGGATGGCTGTCGAGTTCCGATCCCCTGGAAACGAGGTGGACCCTCCTTCGGCTTCGGTGACGACGGATCTTGGCTGCCACAGCCGGAGAGTTGGGCAGAGTTAGCCGTGGAGAGTCAGGACGACGTCGAGGACTCGACACTGGAGCTCTACCGGAGTGCGATTCGCATCCGAGACGAGCGTTTGCGCGACGACGAGGATCTCCAGTGGGTGGAGCACGGTCCGAGAGTCCTGGCTTTTCGCCGACCTGGCGGCTTCATCTGCCTCGTCAACTACGGCAGTTCTCCGGTGGCGCTGCCGGAAGGCCAGGTGCTGCTCGCGAGCGGCCCGTTGGGTGATGGCTCAGTTGTTGCCGATACGGCCGTATGGCTCATCGAGGATTGAGGCTCGGCTCAGGATCGAACGCGGGCGGGGCTACGTCATCTCCGATCGCGGTCGGTAGACGAAACAGGAGGCCCTTATCAAGTGCTCGGTCACCCGGTAGATTCGAACCAGAGGATTGGAGTGCAGATGCTCGATTGGCGAAGAGCAGACGAATACTGGTTCGGCAATGGCTTCCGGATCCACCGGATGGGGCCGGCGCGGTGGGAGTTGGAGGAGCACGCGGGCGATGGCGGGTCGGTGATCGTGGACCCAGAGCCGATCGCCGCTCTCCCCACTCTGGCGGCTTGCAAGCACAAGGCCGAGACGTTGCACACCCGGAGACGAGTCGCGTTGCTACGGCGGCGCTTGACCCTCATAGGTCTCGGTGGCTGGGTGCTCGCCCTCCTCGGTGGCCATCCCGTTGTCTTCCTCGCCGCCGGTGTGGTCGGGTCGGCCGCCTTGCTCGAATTGATCATGACCTATGTCGAGTGTCGCAACGGCGGAGCCCGAGAGCTGACCCAGTAGTCGGCTCGCAGGTCTGACCCCCGGCGTCGAAGTTCGCCTCGCCCGGTCGTCCCGTCGCCCGTGTGATCGGCGCAACCCCCAGGTGGCAAACGTTGCTCGATCGACCAATCCACCCTGGCCCCTCCCGTTACCGGCTACGGGTCTCCGCTGAATGTGTAGATTGATTCTTCGCCGAGCTATCAATGCCCGGCCTGAAGGAGGAAGATATGAAAAAGCGATGGTTAATCACCCTCATGGCCTTGCTGCTGGTGCTTGCTGCCTGCGGGGGCGATACTGAAGGAACCACGACCACAGCCGACGACGGGGCGACGACACAGCCCAGTGGCGACGGGGATGGCGAGGAGATAACTCTCCGCATCTTCGCCGGGAACGTCGGCGCTGAGCTAGAGAGCACCGAGAGAATCGCCGAGGCCTTCATGGACGACAACCCGGGGGTCACTGTCGAGGTGGTGTCGACACCTGATTTCGTTGAGGACCGACTCGGGGTGTACCTCCAGCTCTTCCAGGCTCAGTCGGCTGAGGGCGATGTTTTCCAGATCGATGTGATCTGGCCGGGTGACCTCGCCGAGCACTTCATCGATCTGAACACGATGACCGACAGCGAGGGCCGCACCGGCGCCGAGATCGCCGAAGGTCACTTCCCGGCGATCGTCGCGAACAACACCGTCGACGGCGCGCTCGTCGGCATCCCGTGGTTCACCGATGCCGGGCTGCTCTACTACCGCTCCGACCTGCTCGAGAAGTACAACCTCGAGCCTCCGGAGACCTGGGACGAGCTGGAAGCTACGGCCCAGACCATCCAGGAAGGGGAACGGGCGGAAGGCAACCAGGACTTTTGGGGATTCGTCTGGCAGGGCAACGCCTATGAGGGACTCACCTGTGATGCCCTCGAGTGGATTGCCTCTGCAGGTGGTGGATCGATAATCGAGCCCGATGGGACTATCACCATCAACAACGACGCTGCGATCGAAGTCGTGGATCAGGCCGCCGGTTGGGTGGGGACCATCTCACCTCCCGGTGTGACCGCCTACGGTGAAGAAGACGCCCGTAACGTGTGGCAGGCCGGAAATGCCGCCTTCATGAGGAACTGGCCCTACGCCTACTCACTTGGCAACGCCGACGACAGCCCCATCGAGGGTCTATTCGACGTGTCACCACTGCCCGGGGCAACGGCTGCGCAGAGCGCAGCCACGCTCGGTGGCTGGCAGCTCGCAGTCTCCAAGTACTCGGCGCATCCTGAAGAGGCGGCGAAGCTTGCCTTCTTCATGGCCTCCGAAGAACAGCAAAAGATCAGGGCAGTCGACTACTCGTTGAATCCGACCATCGAGTCGTTGTACGACGACTCGGAAGTGATCGGTGCCAACCCGTTCTTCGCGAGCCTGTTCGACGTGTTCACCAATGCGGTGGCCCGTCCGTCGACTGTGACCGCTCCGAATTACAGCGGCGTTTCGTCGTTGTTCTTCAACTCGGTGCACAGCGTGCTCACTGGAAGCACCGATGCTGCCGACGCCTTCGCCGAGCTCGAGCTCGACCTGGAGGACGAGACCGGGTTCCCCACCGGGAGCCCATGACGGATAGGTGACCGAAACGAGGGGAGAGTTCGTCTCTCCCCTCGTTTCGGTCTAGGCCGCACGCGACTCGGCCATGTGCTTGTATCGCATCCGCAGGAGGACCAGTGGCGATAGCGGCTCCACAGAAGCAACCAAAGAGACCCAAGAGAACTTCGCTCGCCGGAGGTGAGCAGAAGCTGGCCTACTGGCTACTCGTACCCACACTGGTGATCCTGCTGGCGATCGCCTTCTATCCATTGGGGACAGTGTTCTACTCGAGCCTCACCAACGAGAGGTTCGCCAGCGCCGCTGAAACGGAGTTCGTTGGGCTGCGGAACTACTCGAATCTGCTCAGTTTCACGCTCGTCGAACTCCAGCCCGAATTGGACGCCACCGGGAATCCGGTGGTCAGTGAGTCGACCGGGGAACCCGTGTTTCAGTCTCCACTCGAGGCTCTACCACGTGAGCCGCGCCGTTATCGGAGCGTGTTCACATTCGGCCTGTTCGGGAACCAATACGTCCTCGGAGCCACTGACCCCGCGTTCGTCCTCGCCATCGTCGACACGATGGTCTTCACGGTGGTGTCGATCGCGCTCGAGGTGCTCATCGGTTTGGCGATCGCTCTCGTCCTAAACGCACCCTTTCGGGGGCGGGGAGCCATGCGGGCCGCCATGCTCGTCCCCTGGGCCATACTCACGGCGGTTTCGTCCCGCATCTGGGAGTGGATGTTCATCGACACCCGTGCCGGCTTCTTCAACGTCGTGTTTCAGAAGGTCGGCTTGTCCGACGGGCAGACACCTTTCCTAGCTGACGAGTCCTTCCAGCTACCAGCGGCAATCATCATCGACGTCTGGAAGACCACTCCCTTCATAGCATTGCTGCTGCTGGCAGGCCTCGCATTGATACCGAACGAGCTCTACGAGGCCGCCGAGGTGGACGGAGCCAGCAAGTGGAGCCAATTCAAGTCGATCACGCTCCCGCTGTTGAAGCCGACCCTCGCCGTGGCGTTGGTTTTCCGCACTCTCGATGCGCTCCGCGTGTTCGACCTGTTCCAGATCGTCTTCGCCCAGAAAAAGTACTCGATGGCTAGCTATGCGTACTACACCCTCATCGACGGCAAGCTACTCGGATACTCCTCGGCTGCTTCGGTCGTCATCTTCTTCCTGATAACCATGTTTGCCATCTTCTACATACGCGGATTGGGATTGGCCTCCGATGACTGACATAACAAGTGAGCGCCCTTTGGCGATTTCCGATGATCGTGCCGAGCCGACCGAAGCCGAGCTCTCGCGGCGGCGGCGACGCAAGAAGATCTGGACGCGCATCGGATTCTGGGCGTTGATCGTGCTCATTGCGATCTTCCTGCTCTTCCCCTTCTATTGGGCAATCAACTCGTCGCTGAAGACGGAGGCTCAATTGCGGATGACACCCGCCACCTTCATTCCCCGGGACCCGGCTACCGGAGACTTGTCCATCTCGTTCCAGAACTACGGCGCCGTCTTCAACAACGCCACCTTCATTCGGGCGATCCTCAACAGCACCATCGTCGCCGTCTCGGTGACGGTCATAGCGCTGGTGATCGGATCTTTCGCTGGATTCGCGCTGGGGAAGCTGCGCTTTCGCGGCAAGAAACCCTCCCTCTATCTGATCTTGTCGATGACGATGTTTCCTCAGGTGGCGGTACTCACCGGTCTCTATGCGGTCATCGTCAACTTCGGCATACCAGCGATACCGTCGATGATCCTCTCCTACATGCTGTTCACCCTGCCGTTCACGGTTTGGGTGCTCACTGCCTTCTTCCAGCAACTCCCTGCTGATCTGCTCCAATCGGCTCAGGTCGATGGCGCCACGCCGTTTCAATCGTTCTGGATGATCCTTTTGCCTCTGACTGCCCCGGCTCTCGTGACGACCGGGCTGCTCGCGTTCATCGCCGCCGTGAACGAGTACCTGTTCGCCTTGACCTTCACCACGATCGAGCCCGATGCTCGGACCATCCCGGTCGCGATCGCCCTGTTCACAGGAACTGTGTCCCGTCAGGAGCCCTTCGGCGAGATCATGGCCGCGGCCGTGATGGTCACCATCCCGTTGATCGTCCTGGTGCTGATCTTCCAGAAGCGGATCATCGGTGGCCTCACCGCTGGCGCGGTCAAGGGTTGATCAAGGAGACTCCGGCTCGCCGAAACGCTCCTTGTAGATATCGGCCAGAGCCACTGCCAGAAACGGCAGCGGTGCCGCGGCGAAGATGCCCACCGTCGGCAGATAGCGCTGCAAGAGCATCGTGTAGAACACCGTGATCAACACCGCGACAACCCGGCTCCCTCGAGAGTGTTGCTCGCCGAGACGAAAAGCGATGACACCGCCGGCTCCATAGCCGGCAACGAGCCCGGTGGGGATGTTTCCAATTGCGATCGGGACCGTGATCACCAGCCAGATGACGGTGGCCCCCAGAGTCGCCGCCAGAGTCCTAGGGTGCATCGAGACGAAGGCTGCGACGGCGAAGACTGCGGGCACCAGACCGAGAGCTATTCCGAAGAGGCCACCGGCAAACGTCGTCTCGTTTCCGGAAGCCGCCACGAACGACCAGATGAACATCAGGTAGGAGGCAAGGAGCATCACTGTGCCCAACAGCACTGCGAGCCACCGTCGTCTCTCGCTGGGTTGGCGGTCCTCCGCTTTCGTCACCCTGCGGAGCGTAGAGATCAGGCGACGGGTTCGAAGGAGAGGAACGGCTCGGGGATCCAACCCACCTGCGCCGGCGACCCGGGAATCCGCACCATGTAGTAATCGAGGACCGGATTCTCCTGATACAGGACGATCTCCACCAGGGTGCCATGTGGAGCTCCGCCGGCCACACTCTTCCGAAGGTGGCTGTCATAGATCAACACCTCGGGCTGGATCAACTCACCGCGCCAGAACCCGGAAAGCCAAGCCAAGTTGTCCTCGTCGCCCCACTGCACCGGAATTCCGCATTGAGAGGGGTCGGGATTGTCGTCGAAAGGAAGCGGTGGCACATCTGGATCCCGCTCGATGTCGAACACGGGCGGCGCATCACTGGGCGCATGGGCAAAGTTGTCTCCCCCCTCGCCGAGGAACAGATACGATCCCGCCAACACCGAACCAAGGAACGCCCCGGCGAGCACAACGACGGTCAGTCCTCGCCTCATGCTCAATCCAACGGCCTCTTCACCGCTTTTAATCCGTGCTCCGGCGTGGCGCGCGGTCATCGCTCTCGGCTAGGTTCACCTCTTGCAATTCGGCTCATGAGAGGTGAGGACTGATGGCCGCCATCACCATGGAAGGACTCGGGAAGATCTACGAAGGCGGGACCCGGGCCGTCGGAGGCGTGGATCTCGAGATCAAAGACGGCGAGTTCCTCGTGCTCGTCGGCCCTTCGGGGTGTGGCAAATCGACGATCCTCAGGATGATCGCCGGCTTGGAGGAGATCAGCGAAGGCACGATGAAGATCGGTGACCGTATCGTCAACGAGGTGGCGCCTAAGGACCGAGACATCGCCATGGTCTTTCAGAACTACGCCCTCTATCCACACATGAGCGTGTTCGACAACATGGCCTTCGGTCTCAAGCTCAGAAAGATGGACAAGGCTGAGATCGAACGACGGGTCCATGAGGCTGCCGACGTCCTCGAGATCAAGGACCTCCTCAGCCGTAAGCCCAAGGCGCTCTCCGGCGGTCAGAGACAGCGAGTGGCGATGGGGAGAGCGATCGTGCGCGAGCCTGCTGCCTATTTGATGGACGAGCCCCTCTCGAACCTGGACGCCAAGCTCAGGGTGCAGATGCGTTCTGAGCTGGAACGTCTTCATGCTCGACTCGGCACCACAACTGTCTACGTCACTCATGACCAGGTCGAGGCGATGACTCTCGGTGATCGGGTTGCGGTGCTCCGGGCTGTCTCACCGCGGGCTCCCTACAACTTGCAGCAGGTGGGCCCCCCTACCGAACTGTTCAACAGCCCCGACAACCTCTTCGTGGCCGGTTTCATCGGCAGTCCTGCCATGAACCTGACCTACGGTCACCTGGAGGCGGAGGGAGATCAGGTGTGGGCCGTGCTTCCCAACACGCGGCTGCTGGTCGGCAAACGATCCCTCGACAAGCATCCGGGCTTGGAGGATCGGATGAACGAGGAGATTGTGATCGGTATTAGGCCGAGCGATCTGGAGGCAGCCTCGGTGGCGGGTCACGACCCGGATCGGAGCCTCGAGGCCAAAGTGGAGGTGAGCGAGATGCTCGGGGCGGACACCTTTGTCCACTTCACGGTGAATCGGAGCCCTGTGGTCACACCAGACATCGAGGAGCTCCTCGCCGACTCAGGCCAAGACGCTTCCTCAATGGGTGATACGACCAACTTCGTCGTACGGGTCAGCCCTGACGTTCATGTCAAACACGGCGACACGGTTGAGCTCACGGTCGACTGTGATAAGTTGCTCTTCTTTGACACCGATACGGGCTACCGGATCGGTGTCAAAGAGCCAGCTGCCGCCACCGCCTGACACGTCGGTTCAGGTCGTGTCGGGGTCGAAGCCGGGGAATCCGCTCTCGATCCAGGCTTCGAAAGCCTCCCACGCGTCGATGTCGGCCTGACGCTCCGTGGCCATCGCCATCCGGAAGTTGAGGTAGTCGCAGTAGCCCTGGACCGGGTCGTCGCCGAACCACTCCTCGCTGATCCTCTCCACCATCGGCTCGAACTGCCCGCTGAGCCACTTGAAGGTGCCGACGCTCTTGCGGGTCGTGGTCACGTCGCCGTGCTTGGACAGGAAGTAGTTGAGGTCGCTGAGGATCAGCTCTGCCTGGTTCTCCGACGCCTCGATTCCGGTGCGCTGCCTGAGGTTGTCCGAGTTGTAGGTGCGACCCCCGACATGGGTGATCAGCCGCACTCTGTTCCCTCCGTCCACCGGAGTCATCTCCAGGTCGTCGACGGCGAACCCCAACTCGTTGATCCGGCCGATCCGCTGGCGGATCCGGTAGTGGTCGTCGCGGGTGATCACCAGCTCCTCGTTCAGCTCCGACCACAGGCCGTGATAGCGGCGCTCGACGTCCCAGCCCAGGCCGATGTCTGCCGCCTCGATGTCCTCCCCGGTCTCGGCGGCGATGTCGCCCATCTCTCCGGCGACGTTCTCCTTCATGATCTCGATGTCCTCGAGCCGCTGGCCGTCGCTGAGGGAGTCGTGGAGCTCCGAGGTCTCGGCGTCGATCATGATCGCCTCGATCTGGCCGGCGTCGAACCGGTAGAGGACGTTCGACAGCGAGCAGTCGCCCCAATAACACCCGGCCATGTGGAGCTCGACCAGGAGCCCGGCCAGCGCGTCGAGCATCTGGTTCCGCCGCGCTCCGAACCCGGCACCCGACACCAACCGGCGGCAGGGGAAGGAGTGGTCGACATACCTGGTGATGACCACCCCGGCCCCCTCCTCGTGAGGATCGAGCCAATCCCGCTCGGCGAGCCCTGCCGGCTCGGCGGCCCGCTGGGTGTGAGCAGTCAAGGCTCGCAGCACCCGATACTCGTTGGTAGCGAGCCGCAGCGACATCTCCTTGATGGCATAGACGCCCTCGTCGTATGCGGCGAAGACGATGGGATGGCGGTGGATTCCGGTGGGCATGGTCACCAGCCGGTCGCCGGTCCACTCGTCGATGGGATGCTCCCAGGGAAGGTCGAGGAAGTCCGGGTTGTTGGGGCGCACCTGCAATTTCGGGGTTCCCATCACGTATCTCCCGAAGCTGCGAGCAGCAACGCCCCAGCCAGCCCCGATCGCTCGCCGAGACCGGGTGGCGAGATCAGCAGGTCGAGGTCGGGGCTGTCCGGATAGCCGGCGAGCATGGCCTCTACCCGATCGCGCAGCCGATCGTGGAACGCGGGGAGACGGGACACACCCCCTCCGACGACGATCCGCTCGGGAGCCACGGTGTAGATCAGGTCGATCATCCCCTGCGCGAGATAGTGGACGGCGAGGTCGGTCACCGTTTCGTTCCCGGGCCACGTGTCGGGCCTGCCGAACCGCGCTTCCAGGGCGGGGCCGGCGGCCATGCCTTCGAGACAGTCGCCGTGGTAGGGGCACGATCCGGGGTGTTTGTCCTCAGGGTGGCGTCTCACCGTGACATGGCCCATCTCGGGGTGCCGCTCGCCTCCGATGGGCTTGCCGCGGACCACCACCCCCGCACCGATGCCCGTGCCGACGGTGACGTACACGTAGTCCCTCATCCCCTGTGCCGCTCCCCAGCGCCCCTCAGCTGTGGCGGAACCGTTGACGTCGGTGTCGATCATCACCGGGACCCCCAACTCCTGACTGAGGCGATCGTGAACGGGAGCCCCGCTCCAGTCCGCTTTGGGAGTAGACAGCATGGTGCCGTACCTCGGGCTGGATCGGTTCAGGTCGAGGGGGCCGAAGGACGCCACCCCCACAGCGGCCACCTCCCGATCGGCGAAATAGCCGATGATGGCACCGAGGGTCTCCTCGGGGTCGGTGGTGGCGATCCGGTGCGGCTCCGCCATGTCGTCGTGGCCGGTGCCGACGGTCATGTCGGTCTTGGTGCCACCCATCTCCACGGCGCCGTACGAGGTCACGCGGTGACTCTAAAGGGCGTCCCCACCCGTTTTCGCGCATCAGATGGCGCGCTTCCAGCGCATTCGATGCGCGAAAATCGGTTGGGATCAGCCGGCTTTGGCCTGCTTCTCCTTGGTGGCCTCGACCGACGCCTTGAGTGCCTCGAGCAGGTCGACCACCTTGGTCGGCTCGGGCGAGGCGGGTGCCACGATCTCCTCGCCGGCGACCTTCTTCTCGGCCAGCTGCTCCACGGCTTCCCTCGTGGTGTCGACGAACTCGCTGCCCTCGAAAGGTCTGGTCAGGTTGTCGATGATCGACGCCGCCATCTCGACCTCTTCGGAGCGGACTTCCACTTCGGCGCCCAGCTCCTCGAATTCCGCGGCGCGGATCTCATCGGGCCAGAACATGGTCTCCATGACGATCACGTCGTCCTTGACCCGAAGGGTGGCCAGTTGGGTCTTCTCCCGGATCGAGACCTTGGCGATGCCCACCCGGCCCTTCTCCCCCAGGGCCTCTCTCAGGATCCGGTAGGCCTTGACGCCCGTCTTCTCGGGGGCCAGGTAGTAGGACTTCTGGTACATCATCGGATCGATCTCGTGCTCGTCGACGAATTGGATCACATCGACCAACTTGTTCCCGTCGGGATGGGCCGCGTTGAGCTCCTCGTCGGTGAACACGACGTAGCGGTCCTTCTCGAACTCGTAGCCCTTGACGATTTCCTCCCACTGAACCTCTTCGCCGTCGGCTTCGGCGACCCGCTTGTAGCGGATGGGGGAGTGGTCGCTCTCCCGGAGCTGTTTGAACTTGGGCGTCTTGTTGTCCGTGGCCGTGTACATCCCGACCGGGATGGTCACCAGGCCGAAGTTGATGGCGCCTTTCCAGATGGCTCTCGGCATGGGCACGATTGTATGCGTCTGCCGGGACAGAATGGCCAGCGGGGATACTCTCGGGGCATGAGACCGAACCCCCACACCACTCTCCACCCCCAGTTCTCCAGCCATGGAGCCGATGCACGCGGCTGGGAGGAGGTGGAGCGGCGGCTGGAGGAGGCCGAGCTGTTCTGGGTCTCGACCGTACGCCCGGGAGGGCGGCCCCATGTCACCCCGGTGGTGGCCGTGTGGCACCGGGGTGCCCTCTACTTCAGCACCGGGCCCGAGGAGCGAAAGGCCCTGAATCTCGCCGACAACCCGGCGTGTGTGCTCACCACGGGTTGCAACCAGTGGTCGTCGGGCTTCGATGTGGTGGTCGAAGGGCGGGCCCGGCGTGTCGGCGACGATGCCCACCTCGGTGGGATCGCCGACGCCTATCGGGAGAAGTACGGACAGCCGTGGTCGTTTGATGTGAGCGAAGGCCAATTCCTTGGTGAGGGAGGCAAGTCGATCGTCTTCGAAGTCCGCCCTGTGACCGTCTTCGGATTCGGCAAGGGCGAGCCCTTCAGTCAGACGAGGTATCGCTTCGACGCGTAGGCAGCCGCTCGTTGCCGCGCTTGTAGTTGCCGGTGATCCGGGCCATCAGTTGCTGTGCGTCTCGGGTCTCCACTTGCGATAGGAACCTGGTCGCCTGATGTCCTCGCAGCACCGCGGCCAGACGCCTTTGGTGGGTGATCACGACATCACCGTTCTTGCGCACGGAGTACTCGAAGCCGCTTGGCTCGGGCATCAGGCCAGACCGTGGTGCTCCAGGGCGAGGTGGCTGGTCATGCCCCCGTCCACCGCGATGTTGCTACCCCTGATCCATGCCGACTCGTCCGAGAGGAGGAAGGCGACCACCGGGGCGATCTCCTCCGGCAGTCCCGGACGGTCCATCAGCTTCATCATCCGCTTGGCCCGTCCCAGCGTCTCGATGAAGGCCTGCAGCGCCGGGGTGTCGACGGGGCCCGGGCTCACCGAGTTGACCCTGATTCCCCGGTCCCGCCATCGCCACCGGTTCCTCATCGTCCAGGTGACAACGAACTCCTTCGAGAAGAAGTAGCTGGCCCCTTCGTCGAGGAGCCCGTGCTCTGTGGCGAAACGCTCCAGTGCCTCCGCCTCGAAGGGCACCCCATCGAAGACGCGTAGGGCTTCGACCCGGTTGGCCCAACCGTTGCCGGCCGAGGAGGCGATGTTCACTATCGAGGCACCGTGGGAGAGGCCGGGGGCGAGCCCGACCGTGAGCCGCTCCAATCCCTTCGCATTGACGGCCAGCACCACTGCCGGCGACCCCGAAGGGGGCACACCGGCCACGTTGCACAACCCGTGGGCCCCCGGTGTGATGTCTTCCACCAGGCCGTCGATCTGGTCGGGATCGCTGAGATCGACCTCGAAGTGGTCGTCGCTGACATCCGAGGGCTCGATGTCGACACCCACGATGGTTGCCCCCCGTTCCTTCAGATATTGCGCCGTGGCCAGCCCGATCCCGGAGGCGACACCAGTCACCACCACGCGTCTGCCGGTGAGGTCCATGGCGCCACGCTACCGGGGGCGGGCCCGCATCGCCCTCTATCGTGCGGGGCCGTGAGTGCAAGCACAGAGCCGATCCGACGTCGTCTCGAGGATCGTCGTTTCGTCACCGGTGCGGGGAGGTATGTGTCCGACCTCATCGAGGCCGACGACCTCCACGCCCACTTCTATCGCAGTCCCGTGGCCCACGGCATGCTCGGCGACGTTGACATCGACGTCGCCGCGGACCTGCCCGGAGTGGCGTCGATTCACACCGGCGCCGACATCGACCTTCCTCCGATCGGCGGTGGGGCGCATGCTGGGGAGGCTCGGTTCGAGCGGCCGCTCCTCGCCACCGGCAGGGTGCGCTATGTCGGCGAGCCGATCGCAGTGGTCCTCGCCGGGACCAAGACGCAGGCCGTGGATGCCGCCGGGATGATCTGGGCCGACATCGAGCCTCTCGATGTCGTCACCGACCCGAGGAGCGCGGCGCACCATGCGGTAACCCTCTTCGAGGAGGGCAACGTGGCTTTCCGTGGCCGTGCCGGCTCCGACCCGTCCGATCGCGAGTTTCCGCTCACCGCCACCGTGACGGTGCACAACCAGCGTCTCGCCACTGCCTCGATCGAGGGTCTGGCGATCCACGCCGCGCCCACCCGAGCCGGCGGTCTGGTGGTCCATTGCGGCCATCAGGCGCCTCATCGTCTCCGCACCCAACTCGCCTCGCAGCTGGGGCTGGACCCCACCGCCGTTCGGGTCGTGGTGCCCGATGTCGGTGGGGCCTTCGGCATGAAGGGGATGTTGTTTCCCGAGTACGTCGTGGTGGCGGCCGCCGCGATGCGTCTCGGCCGGCCGGTGGCCTGGATCGAGGAGCGCCGGGAGCATTTCCAGGGCGGGACGCACGGGCGAGGGCAGACGCACACGATCACGCTGGAAGGGGATGCCGACGGCCGCATCCGGCGGGCCCGCATCGAGATCGTCGCCGACCTCGGCGCCTACCCCCACACCGGGTCGCACATCCCTCACCTCTCCACTTTCGTGGCCCAGGGCCTCTACGACATCGGCGAGGTCACGGTCGACATCACCGGCGTGGTGACCAACCTCGCCCCCACCGGCTCTTACAGGGGTGCCGGCCGCCCCGAGGCCGCCTTCGCCATCGAGCGGGCGGTGGACGAGTTCGCTGCGGTGGCGGGTCTCGATCCGGTCGCGGTGAGGAGGAAGAACTTCGTCAGCCCCGATCAGTTGCCCTATGCCAACCGGACCGGTGCCACCTACGACAGCGGGGACTACGCCAGAGCGCTCGACATCGCCCTCGACATGGTGGACATCGATTCGGCCCGTGCCGAACAGGAGCGACGACGCCGTGAGGGCGACGATCCGATAGGAGTGGGCATCGGTGCCTTCGTGGAGAGAGCAGGCGGTGCCACCGGGACCGGAGAGTTCGGGCACGTCAGGGTCGGCGCCGACGGAAGGGTGGAGATCATGACCGGGTCCACCTCCGCCGGGCAGGGTCATGAGACTGTCTGGCCCCAACTGGTGGCTCCGATGTTCGGGATCGCCCCAGACGAGATCGTCGTGATGTCCGGGGACACCGGCTTGGTCGCCGAAGGGGTGGGGACCTTCGCCAGCAGATCCGCCCAGCTCACCGGCTCGGCTTTGGTGCGGATGGCGGAGGCCGTTGTCACCGAGATGAAGCAGACCGCCGCCTCCGTGCTCGAGACAAGCGCCGAAGACCTGGTCCTCGCCGAAGGTCGGGTACACGTGGCCGGAGACCCGCAGTCGGGTGTCACCTTCGCCGAGCTCGCCGGCACGGAGAGCTCGGAGATGTTCGTCCCCGAGTCACAGGCGTTCCCGTTCGGCTCCCACGTCGCAGTGGTCGAGGTCTCCTTGGCCACGGGAGAAGTGGCGATCCAGAGATATGTGGCCGTCGATGATTGTGGCAACGTGCTCAACCCGATGATCGTCCATGGCCAGGTGGTGGGATCCCTGGTACAGGGTTATGGGCAGGCGGTGCTCGAGGGCATCGAATACTCCGAAAGCGGCGATCCGGTGACCGCCAGCTTCATCGACTATCTGATCCCGGCGGCGATGGACACCCCGACATTCACCCTCGGGCGCACCTACACCCCGGCACCGTCGAACCCCCTAGGGGTGAAGGGCACGGGTGAGGCGGGATGCATCGGGGCTCCACCGGCCATCGTCAACGCCCCCGTCGACGCACTCCGGCCCTACGGGGTAACCGACCTGCAGATGCCTCTCCGGCCCCATCGGGTCTGGGAGGCGGTCAGAAAAGCCTGGGCGCGCGGCGACTGACGGCAGACGAGCGACGAGGTCTTGTGCTCTATGGCACGATTCCGTAAGTTCGCCGTGGAGAGCGACGAACAGGAGGATTATCGCCATGGCCGGGTTCCGGATCCAGACCCATGGTCGCCTGCAGGAGTGGGTGGCCGAGGAGAAGGGCTACTTCGCCGATGAGGGCCTCGACTACGAGTTCGTCGACAACACCCTGATGAACGACCGGGTGGCCTCGGGCCCGGCCGTATCGGGGGCATCCGAGTATCGCTCCGGCGCCTATGAGACGATGGAGGCCGGCAACGCCTGCGCCGTCGGCTCCGCCTGTCATTGGGCGGTCAACCAGGCCGCCTCCTCTTCCCACGGCAAGATGTGGGGCCACGCCTACTCGGTGACCCCGGCCGGCATCTACGTCTCACCCGACTCCGGCATCTTCCGGCCCTCCGACCTCGCCGGTGTCGCCATCGGCGTCGGCTATCACTCGGGAAGCCACTTCTCCGCCCTGGCGGCGCTGCAGAGCATCCTCGAGCCAGATCAGATCGAGCTCGCCTACAAGGGCGGCCCCATCGATCGGCTCACCCGGCTCCTCGACGGGTCGATCCCCGCCGCCAACTTGTTCGGCAACCCGATGTACGTCGCCTGCCAGAAAGGGTTCCGCAAGGTGGTCGACACCACTTTCATGATCGGGTTCATCATCGAGGGCGACGTCGATCAATCGGATGTCGAGCAGTACTTTCGTGCCCTGCAGAGAGCGCAGCGCGACATCGATGCCGAGCCCGAGAGGTACAAGCACTACTTCCTGAAGGAGCTCCCTCGAGAGTTCCACGACCTTGTCGACGTGCAGGGCTTCGGGACCGGTGAGCGGATCGTGTTCGAGCCCTACACGAAAGAGGTCTACGAGTCGACCCGTCGCTGGATGGAGGCCAACCGGCTCTTCGACCCGCTGAAGACCCCCGAGATGGAGTACGAGGAAGCGGTTCTCGTCTGAAGCGAGTCTCTGAACCACCTCTTGCCGGGCGATTGCGAACAAGATTGCATACAATTTGTGCCCGCCGTGCCCGACCAGACAGACCGACTCACCCCGACCGAGAGACTGCGCTTCGACATCCTCGGCGGCGCGTTCGCTCCCGGCGAGCGGCTCCCCGAGGTGTCACTCGCCGAGAGGTATGCCGTGGGTCGGGGGTCGATCCGCTCTGCTCTGGTCGAGCTGCGCGCCGAGGGTCTGGTCGACATAGAGGCCAACCGGGGAGCGATGGTCCGACGGATCGGGCTCGACGAGGCGATAGAGATCGCCGAAGCGCGGAAGGTCCTCGAAGGACTCATCGCCGGCCGGGCGGCGCTCAGTGACGACATCGGAGCCAAGGAGTCTTTGCACCGGATAGTGGACCAGATGCGGGATGCCGTGGCGGCGAAGGACAACTCCCGGTACTCGGAATTGAACCGCGAGCTGCACCGACGCATCTGGGAGATCGGGCGTCATCGGGTCGCCAACGACCTGGTGGCGAAGCTCCGCGACCGCTCGGCCCACCACCAGTTCCGCCTCGCCGTCATGCCCGGCCGGGCCGAAGAGTCGCTCGGTCAACACGCCGCCGTCGTTGACGCCATCGTCGCGGGTGATGCGGACGGTGCGAGACGGGCGATGGAGCACCACCTCGACTCGGTGATCGAGGTGTTGAGCGAATGGTCGGAGCTGGGCGCCCCCTAGACAGCCTGCGACTCCTGCCGATGAGCTCCGCGGTGTCAGAGACGCCGTGGCCCGACCGTTTTCGCGCATCGACTGCGCTCATTCGATGCGCGAGAACGGTCAGGCGGGAGGGACGCCTCCAGGCATGCCCGCGTCTTGGATTCGGCGCAGGGACTCTGCCGTGGCGGCGGTCATGGTCGCCGGGACGCCGAGTGACTCCAGGAACGCCTGCGCGGACTCCATCTCGACGACGCGCCGGTCGATGTGCTGCGGAGTCCCGGTGATGAGACGTCTCATCAGTGTCTCGTCTGCGCCGCTCACCAACTCCACGAGGTGCTCCCAGACCCAGTGGACGTCGCCCTGCACCTCGGCTGCTTGAAGACTCTCGATGAGAACCGAGGTCCAGCCTTTCGTCACGACACTCCGCAGCAGCTTGCGGGCCACGGCGTCGCCGGGCCGATGGCTGACCACCTCGACCTTCCCGCCCAACGCGCTGATCGTCTCGGCATAGACGGTGGCTCCGGGTCCCGAGGCCAGAGCCGGAGTGGCGAGGCCTTTCCCGGGGACCGGTGCCATCAGTGCCACGTCGGCGAAGACCAGACCTCGTATGGCGGCGGTATCGGCCAGATCTTGTTTGAGGCCCGGTGGGGCGGTGGAGAGGTCGGCGTAGATCGTTCCACGCTTCATCTCGCTCCATGCCTGGGCGATGGCTCGCTGTGCGTCCTTGGCTGCGGTCGCCGAAATGACGAGGGTCGCGCCCTTCACCGCGGTTTTCGGGCTCTCGTGTCGGGCCACGCTGTCGGGGGTGGCCACGTCGGCGGGGTCGTAGGCGTGGACGTCGGCGCCAGCGGCTGCCAGATCGGCTGCGATGGAGGAGCCCGCCTCGCCGAGACCGAACACGGTGATGCGCACTACGCGTCCTCGGGGTCGTCGACCCACCGGGTGCCCAACCGTTCCAGCTTCTCCCTCAGCCCGTAGAGGTCGAGGCCCAGCTCTCCCGTCTCGAGCCGCCCCCTGGTCTCTCTCTCCTTGGCGATCCGGTCTCGGGCGGCGGCGAGGGCTCTCCCGGCATCGCCTCTGGGCACCACCATCACCCCGTCGTCGTCGGCCACGATCACGTCTCCCGGCTCGACTCGGGCTCCTCGGCAGACCACCGGCACGTTCACCGACCCGGGGGTGGCCTTGGCCGTCCCCTGGGCGTGGATCGCCGTCGACCAGACCGGAAATTCCATCTCCCTGAGATCGGCCGCATCCCTGATCCCGGCATCGATCACCAGCCCGACGCAGCCGTGCTTCCGGAAGGAGGTGGCGAGCAGGTCTCCGAACATCCCGTCGGTGCACGGGGATGTGGTGGCGACCACCAGGACGTCTCCCGGCTGCACCACTTCGACGGCTGCGTGGATCATCATGTTGTCCCCGGGAGGGGCGAGCACCGTCACGGCGGAGCCCGCGATGCGGGCCCCTTGCTGGATGGGGCGGATCCGAGGGTCCATGAGGCCCATGCGCCCGGCTGCCTCGTGCACCGTGGCCACACCTGCCGCACCCAGCCCGTCGACGACGTCGGCGTCGGCGCGCTCGATGTTGCGGACGATCACCGACGAGCCGTCCTCCGACCGCGAATTCGGGGCGCTGGACTTCGCTGAGCGGGGCTGCGAACCCTGGGTTCGGGATTCGTCGCTCACGAGAGCTCTGATGCCACCTGCGGATAGACCCGCTGATAGGCCTCGCCCATGGTGTCGGTCTGCAAGCCGAGGTTGGGCCCCGAGTTGCGTCTCGCCTGCCCTCCGCGCCGTTTGGCGACGTCGGTGTAGTAGTCCCAGAGATGGGTCTGGCCCTCCATGCGCTGCATGGCCTCGAGCTTCTTGTCCCACACCTCGGTGATGTCCAGCAAGACGTCGGGCATGAATCCGGAATACTCCGTCTGATGAGGCTCGAAGAGAAACACCGGGGGAGCGCCCAGCGGGTCGCCCTCCCCGTGATACCCCGGAGCCTGGGCGATGATCCGAGCCTTCAGCGCCATGGCGTGGGCGGCTTCGTGGTCCTTGTTCCAGGGGTCCCTCTCGGTGTGGGTGAGGACGACGGTGGGGCTGGTCTCCCGGTATACGGTGGCGAGACGGTCGAGCAGCTCGGGAGTCTCGATCAGTGGGTAGTCGTCGGCGTCGAGGAAGCGAATCTCGGCCCCGAGCACCTCCGCCGCCTTCTCGGCTTCTCCATGACGTGCCTTCTTCACCTGGTCGAGGTCCATCCCCATCCGCCAATAGCGGGCTGACTCGCCCCGTTCGCCATAGGCCAAGCAGACGATGTCGACGGTGTGACCGCGGTTGGAGTAGAGGGCGATGGCACCGCCCGCCCGCCACACGAAATCCCCAACGTGGGCGCTCACCACCAGCAGCGATTCTCTCGGCATATCCTCAACCATATCGGCAACGCCTCAGGATTGTCTACAATATTGTCGACATCGTGCCCGGGTGTCTGTCTACATTGAGGATCCATCTTATGGCCAGAGCACGCAGGGACTATGACGACATCCCGGGGACCTACGTCTTCGACGGTGAGCGGCACCGGATGGGTTACCGGCTCAACATGATGTGCATGAGCCTCAACGACCCGGCCAACCGCGAGCAGTTCAAGACCGACGAGGCCGGCTACTGCGACCGGCACGGGATCACGCCCGAGCAGAAGAAGGCGGTCCTCGAGCGTGACTGGCTCGAGCTGCTCCGGCTCGGCGGCAACATCTACTACATCTACAAGGTCGCCATCATCGACGGTGTCTCGTTCCAACACGTCGGTGGGGTGATGTCGGGGATGACCGAGGAGGAGTTCAAGCAGATGATGCTCGACGGGGGACGCAACGATGGCTGAGGTGGCATACGGGGTGGCCACCTCCCATACGCCCTCGATCGGTGTGGCGATCGACAACGACCGTGAGGAAGAGCCCTACTGGGCACCACTCTTCCATGGTTATGAGGCCGGGCGCAAGTGGATCGCAGACGCCGAGCCCGACGTGATCATCCTCGCCTACAACGATCACGCCTCGGCGTTCGACCTCGACCTGATCCCGACTTTCGCTCTCGGAGTCGCCGACGAGTTCCCCATCGCCGACGAGGGTTACGGGCCCCGTGACATACCCATCGTCGAAGGCCACTCCGAGCTGGCCTGGCACCTCGCCGAGAGCCTGATCCTCGACGGGTTCGACATGACCATCTGCAATCACATGCCGGTCGACCACGGGCTCACGGTTCCTCTGTCGATCATGTACGGCAAGCCGGACCGATGGCCGGCCAAGGTGATCCCCCTGGCGGTCAACGTGATCCAGTACCCGCCACCCACCGGTAAGCGGTGCTGGGACCTGGGTCAGGCGATCCGCCGCATCGTTCATGACTTCGATGAGGACCTGAAGGTGGCCGTGTTCGGCACCGGCGGGATGTCACACCAATTGCAGGGGGAGCGGGCCGGCTGGGTCAACACCCCGTTCGACAAGGAGTTTCTCGACAAGCTGGTCGACGATCCGGTCGCCCTCACCAGGATCTCTCATACCCGGCTCCTCTCCGACGCCGGCTCCGAGGGCATCGAGCTGGTGATGTGGCTGATCATGAGAGGCGCTCTGGGCCGGAATGTGCGGGAGGTGCATCGTCACTATCATGTCCCGGCGTCGAACACCGCCGCCGGGCTGATGATCCTGGAGTCCGAAGAGCACACGGCCTTCCTGTAGGTGATGGAGATGAGCGACGGGATCCGCTGCATGATCATGCGGGGAGGCACTTCGAAGGGTGCCTTCTTCGTCGAGAGCGACCTGCCGTCCGACCCGACCGAGCGTGACCGCCTCCTGCTGGAGATCATGGGCACTCCCGATCCCCGTCAGATCGACGGTGTCGGAGGGGCCCATCCCCTGACCAGCAAGGTGGCGATCGCCTCTTCCTCCACGGAGGACGACGTCGACGTCGAATATCTGTTCCTCCAGGTCGGCGTTGACGAGCCGTTCGTCACCGACCGCCAGAACTGCGGCAACCTGTTGGCCGCGATCGGTCCCTTCGCCCTCGAGCGCGGGCTCATCTACGTGCCCAACGGGGAGGCGTCGGTGCGAATTCGCATGCGGAACACCGGAGGGAGAGCAGTGGCCCGTTTCCGCGTCCAGGACGGGGTCCCCGTCTACTCGGGCAACACCGCCATCTCCGGGGTTCCCGGGACGGCGGGCAAGATCGGCATCGACTTCGTGGACATCGCTGGAGGCACCACGGGCTCACTGCTGCCCACCGGAAACCTGGTCGACGAACTCGCCGGAGTGGAGGCGACGCTGGTCGACAACGGTATGCCGGTGGCAGTGATGCGAGCCGACGCCCTGGGTGTGACCGGCTACGAGGACTGCTCCGAGCTCGAGTCGAACCGGGAGCTGCGGTCACTTCTCGAGGAGGTCCGGGTCGAGGCCGGTCGGCTCATGGGTCTGGGAGACGTCTCCGACGCCACCATCCCCAAGATGACGATGGTGGCCCCGCCGAAGGCCGGAGGCAGCGTCTCGACCCGAACGTTCATCCCGCACAAGTGCCACGAGGCCATCGGCGTGCTTGGCGCCGTCTCCGTGGCCACCGCCTGCCTCCTCGAGGGCACCCCGGCCAACGCCGTGTCCGAGATCGAGTCGTCACTGGTGACCCTCGAGCACCCCACCGGGACCTTCGAGGCCCGGGTCGAGCTCGATGGCCGGGAGGTGCGCCGGGCCGGGATCGTCCGTACCGCCCGCAAGCTGATGGACGGGATCGCCTATCCCCGGTCCTATTGAGTGACGGTCCCGACCATCCCGGCGCCGAAGCGTGACTCCCACCGGCCCACGCGTCTCACTCCACCGGCGAACGCATGTGATGCCCATTGTCACATCTTCGGGCCCGCCCATCGTTTCCCTTTCGCTCCGAACCGCACCTACACCCCTCCCGACTCGGGGCTCGAGGAGCTCGAGGAGTTGCAGCGACGCCTCGGGCTCGGTCGGGCCGTGTTCGTCCAGGCCACATGTCACGGCACCGACAACCGGGCAATGCTCGATGCACTCGAGAGAGGAGAAGGGCGGTACGCCGGGGTGGCGATGATCGACGACACCCACACCAATGAAGACCTGGAGGCGATGCATCGTCTCGGTGTGCGCGGGATCAGGTTCAACTTCGTCGCTCACCTCGGCGGAGCACCCGACCTGTCCAGGTTCCGGAGGCTCGTCGACCGCATCGCTCCGCTCGGATGGCATGTGGAACTGCATTTCGACGCCAAGGATCTCTCCCGCCATACCGAACTGCTCGCCGGTCTCCCGGTTCCATTCATCATCGATCACATGGCCCGGGTCCAGGCGGCGGACGGCATCGACCAAGAGCCCTTCCGCCACCTGCTCGACCTGATCGAGACGAATCCGAGGTCGTGGGTGAAGATCTCCGGTGCGGAACGGATCACTGCGGATGGAAAGCCCCCATACGACGACGTCGTTCCCTTCGCCCAAGCCGTCGTCGAAGTGGCGCCGGATCGGGTCCTCTGGGGCACCGACTGGCCCCATCCCAACGTGGGGCACATGCCGGACGATGGCGACCTCGTCGACATCCTCGCGGACTTCGTCCCCGACGTGACGACCCGAAACCGGATACTCGTCGACAACCCGACCGTCCTCTACGACTTCGCGTCATGACCGATCGCTTCCCGGTCGTGATCGTCGGCGGAGGCCCGGTAGGGATGGGCCTCGCCGTCGACCTCGGTTTGCGCGGGGTCGAGTGCCTGGTCGTTGAGCGCCATGAGGCCCCGCAACCGATCCCGAAGGGCCAGAACCTGACCCAGCGGACGATGGAGCACTTCGCCTTCTGGGGTGTCGACCGGGAGATCCGGGAGGCGCGCAGGATGCCGGAGGGCTATCCCAACTCGGGGGTGACCGCCTACCGGGACCTGATGAGCGACTACTCCTATCCCTGGTGGCGGCGGAGCATCGTGGCCGACTACTACTCGCAGCCCAACGAGCGGATCCCTCAATACGAGACCGAGCGTGTCCTGAGGGCGAAGGCGGCGACTCTGCCCACGGTGGAGGTCCGCTATGGCTGGTCGGGTGAGGGCGTCGACGAAGACGCGGTTCGCATCGTGCCCCGAGACTCCGGGGAGGAGCAGATCGTGGCAGGGGAGTTCATCGTCGCCTGCGACGGCAGTCACTCAACGATCAGGGATGCGGCCGGGATCTCAGAGATCATGTCGGATCACGACCGACGCATGGTGCTGCTCGTGTTTCGCTCGCCGGGGCTACATGAGGCGCTGTCCCGATTCGGGGAGGTGGCCTTCTTCAACATCATGGATCCTGCCCTAGACGGCTATTGGCGATTCCTGGGGAGGGTCGACGGGAAGGGCGAGTTCTTCTTCCATGCCCCGGTCCCTGCCGATGCCACCGGGGACAGCTTCGATTTCGCCGGGCTCCTCCACGATTCGGTGGGAGCGGAGTTCGAGGTCGATTTCGACTACGTCGGGTTCTGGGATCTGCGCTTCGCCGTGGCCGACCCCTACCGCAAGGGCCCGGTCTTCGTCGCCGGCGACGCCGCCCACAGTCATCCTCCTTACGGGGGATACGGCATCAACACCGGCTTCGAGGACGTCCGCAATCTGGGTTGGAAACTGGCGGCATGGTTCGAAGGTTGGGGGAGCGAGGCATTGCTCGACTCCTACGGCGCCGAGCGACAACCGGTCTTCCGGTCGACTGCGGCGGACTTCATCGAGAAGATGATCGACTCCCAGCGTGACTTCCTCACGGACCACGACCCCGCCGTCGATCTCAGCGACTTCGGCCGCGCCTGGGAGGAGCGAAAGCGGAGGTCGTCGATGGGGGTGTCGGACTTCGAGCCTCATTATGAGGGGTCTCCGATCGTGTGGGCCTCTGGGACGTCATCTGCGGTGGGCTCCCACGAGTTCACCGCCCGGCCCGGTCATCATCTCCCGCCCCGCGATGGCGTCTTCGAGGCGCTCGGCTCCGGTTTCACCCTGGTGTCGGTCGGCGGGACGATCGAGTCGGTGTATGCGTTCCGCACCGCCGCCGATTCATTGGGTGTTCCCCTCCAGGTGGTCACCAGAGACCGGGGTGGCGAGGCCGAGGAATATGGCTCCGCTCTGGTCCTGGTCCGACCCGACCACTTCGTCAGCTGGGTGGGTGACGAATCAGACCCCGCAGTGGCTGACGAGGTGATGGCCCGATCGGTGGGCCGGTGACTTCCCGAGCCCTCGTCCTGTGGTGCAATCGGTCTGCCTCAGCCTTAGGGTTGACGCCGCAGTCGCTACCCCGTGACGGCGGATCGGCATCTCTGGTTGGTGCGGCGTCAGCCCTGGTCGTGACCGGACCAGTTCAACACCCGAAGCGCTCGGAGCGTGTTCCAACGGCTCGGCTCGCCCTCGGCTCCGTCGACCTCGAAGTGGACTTCACCGGCGTGGATGTCCTGGCGTGGCCAGCGGCCATCGTCGCCCCGGTTGTCTGCGACGAGGCCGATGGCCTCTTTCGCTCTCTCGTCGGGGGCGACTCCTGTCATCCGCAGGTAGTCGAGTCCGCGGAGCACGTCGTAGTGCCACCAGGTGGGGAAGGAGAACCGGGTCCAGCGCGGTTCGATCACCTCACCGTCGGACATACGGCGGAACAGCCGACGATCCAACAGGTACTCCTCGCCACGGGACCGGGCTTCGCTGACCGCCGATGCCGGACCAGACTCGTTTTGATACTCCAAGAGCCCCTCGAGGACGGAGATCGTGGTGTGAAACGACCCGCGTGTCGACCCGCTCTCCTGCTCGCAGTTCCATCCCCCGTCGTCCATCTGCTCCCCGAGGAGACGATCGACGACTCTGGAGACGTCCTCGCCGAAGTATGAGCCGATGGCGACGGTGAGGCCGTTGATGCAGGGCTCCACCTCGCCATCGAAGAAGGGTTGGCCGGCGTGATCCCAGCGACTGTTCTCCCTGACCATGGCCACCGCACGCCGAGCCTTCGGGCTGTCGGGGGGAAGACCGAAGGTCCGCAGCAGGGACAGTGACCAGGATGTGGCGGTCCACGGCTGGGCCAACATCCGACCGTCTGCGCCCCTCTCGACGCTCGCCCACGAGAACGAGGCCGGGAAATGGGCTCCTCCGGCCCACTGGCCGTCCTCACCCTGGAGCTCCAGCAGCCGGGCGCCCCAGCCTTCGGTCGCCACACGGGCACGTTCGGCGATCACTGTCTCCTCGGGCTGGTCGGTGAGGTCTGCCATCACCTGCCACCGGATCGCCGGGTCCGACTCGAGCAACCATTCCGTGACGTTCATGAGCGTTGCACGTCCTTTCGTAGCCAGGCCATTCTGACGCCAAACCCGGACAATTCGTGTCCGGGAATCGAGTCGGGGATCGAGGGGGGACTGCCGACGTGCCATTATCCTGTGCGGGTGATCGTGATCTCGTGGTCGACCTCTTAGGCAGGTCCCTGGGAATTGCGCTCGGTCTGGCGCTCGATTCGATTCCGTTGCTCTCGTCGAGCCGGTCGGATTGTCGTTGATCGAAGCTCGCCTGGTCACCTTCGAAGATGCCCATCAAGAGGGAGTGACCCTGACAGGCGTCGGGCCTGGATACCCACCTGAGGAAACCGACGAGTGGGCGGGATCGGTGACTGCCGTGGGCGCCGCGATCATCCGCGAACACGAGCAGTGAGGTGTTCAATCTCGTCGTGGGACTCGAGATGCATGGAGATGTGGATGCGGCGACCGCTTCCGCTTTGGACATTGCCTATCGGGTCGGATCGAGAAACTACGTCCTCACGACCAACAACGACATCGCGTTGGTCCGCCATACCTGCCCCTGAGGGGGGCAGGTGCTCAGCCTCTAAGAGTGGTCAGTCGTCGGAGGACTGGACCATCATCAAGATCAACGCACCCAATACGGTGAGGCCGAGTGCGAGCCAAATCAGGTTGCGCCGGCGACGAGCCCCGCTCACGTCGTCTGCCCAGTGTCGGGTCTTGTCTGCCATCTTCCGGGCACCTTCGGCGATCGCCTGAGAACCCTCCGCGAGCTTTTCGGAGCCGATGGCTGCTCCCTTGGCCACGGGTGCGACCACGTCGTCTTTGACTTTGTCACCGATTTCCTTGGCGTAACTGGGCATTGAATCTCCTGTAAACGAGGTGACCCGTCACATACCCGATCAGCCTTCTGTCCAAACCCACGTTGGGCCGGTCAGCGGTTCGTCGCCGAGACTTGGATGGACCGGTCGCGGACCGGCCGTGTGAAGGGGTGGACAGCCTGTTACGGGCTGTGTCAGGACTCCACCTGAACCGCACCAACGGAGCGGAAGAGCGCTTCCGATGGAGTGTTCCCAGCGGTTATGTAGAGGACGACCGTTTCGTGACCATCGGCGGCGAGCCGTTCAAGGGCGGTAACGGTGACGAGTCGAGCCAGGCCCTGGTCCTTGTGCGGAGGGAGGGTCATCACGTAGCCGACGAACGGCATGCCTTCATAGAGGCTGACGAGGACAGCTGAGACGATCGTCCCGTCGTCCTCCACCAGGTATGACCGGTCGAGGAGCGCGTCGCCGTCGTCGAGGAATGACCTGACTTCTTCGATCGCATCTTCGAGGCCCTCGTCCTCGTAGTCGATGGTGCCCACGTATGCGTCGAGCATGAGTCTGGCCAGACCCTCGTGGTCAGCTCGGGAGATCGAACGCACCCGTGGGTCGTGCGAACCAGCCCCAAGAGTCAGACCAGACAGGTCGATCTCATAGCGGAGCTTCTGTGGCACAGCCGGCAGCGTATCTACCACCGCCCACCGGCGCGGGAGCATCTGCGAGACTCGATCCATGGCTGATCGGTCGAAGGTGGTGTTCGTCACCGGAGCGAGCCGCGGTATCGGACGTTTGCTGGCTTTGGCCCTCGCGGAGTCTGGAGCGACCGTCGTCGGGTTTGCCAGGTCGAGCGACGCTTTGGACAGTCTCGCCGAGGAGGCTGTCCCGGGATCGACGATCCATGCACGGCCTGTGGACGTGACCAGCCCCATGGATGTGCGGTCCGCATTGGAGCAAGCGACTCTCGAGATCGGTCCCCCAAGCGCGCTGATCACCTGTGCTGGCAGTTCGGCGGCACTGGGACCGATCTCAGCCATCGACCCCGAGCAGTGGTGGCGAGACGTGACGATCGACCTGCGGGGCACCATGCTGTGTGCCCAGGCCGTCTTGGGCCCGATGCTGCAGGCGGGTTCGGGGAGAATCGTCACCGTCTACGGCAACCTCGGGGACCACGGAATGGAGCATGTTTCGGCCTTCGCGGCTGGAAAGGCCGGCATCGTCAGGTTCACCGAGACTCTCGCCAGCGAGCTCGTCGACACCGGTGTCGTGGCACTGGCCATCCACCCAGGTTTCGTTCGTACTCCAATGACCGAACGCCTGGCGTGGAGCGAAGAGGGACGACAGTGGCTACCAGCCTTCAAGCCACACGCCGAGCAGCATTGGGGGGACGGCGCTTCGGCGGTTGCCCTCATCGAGCGCATACTCGGCGGTGAAGCAGACGAACTCGCTGGACGGGTGGTTCACGTCGGCGACGACCTCGAGCGACTGAGTGAGCGTGCCCGAGCCGACGATGACTTCCGGCGTCTTCGGATTCGCCTCGACAGCTGAGAGCGCAGCAAGGAGTCAGTCGATCGTGCGGACTGAGTGAATCCTCCATCTATCCGAGATTCGGGTATCAATTACGCCCTCGCCCCGGGTGCTGTTCTGTTGTGGTTTCAGATATGGTCGAGTCCACTCCGATTGTGGTCTTGAACGATCCACGAGGGTATTTGTCGGAAAGGATGTACGACCAAGATGAACCGGGAATCAGACTCTCCCGATATCAAATCTTCCAAGGTTACGGAGCGAATAGAAGCTACAGCTCTCGAGTTGCTCGAGCAGCATCCTGAGGGTCTGCGCTGGACAGACCTGCGAAAGAGGATCGAGGAATCAGATCCCGGCTTCCACCCGAAGACGGTCAACGGATGTGTCTGGAAGCTCGTCGAGCGTTATCCGGACAGGGTCTATAAGCCGTCCAAGGGGCTCTTCCGTTTGCTGCAGTATCAGTCCGACACCAGCTCCTAGCCGGCGCCGCGATTGTTGACAGCACTCCCAGACGTGCCCGTCGCCCGTGCACCCAGGTCTCGGAATCCGCTACCTCTTGCTATAGCAACGCCGATAGGCGATGGGGTTCACCCTTCGGAGTCCGGCCACGCCGCGATGTCCACCCCGTGATCGTCAGGGGTCGAAAGGCGTCGATGCAAGGCATCACCTTTGCGTCGAGATACTGTCGTGGGCCGGGTCCCGGTGGGCGAGTCCTAGCCTTGCCAAGCCATGACCCGCGGCGTACCAGGTCCGACCGATCGACTTCGCTTTCGTGAATACACGTCCGAGGATCTCAACTTTGTGTCAGACCTGTTCAGCGATGGCCGGGCGCGTCAGTTCTATCCGACGATGGGCGACGAAGCGAGGCATCGCTCGTGGATCGACTGGAACTTGGCCAGCTATCGCGATCACGGGTTCGGCTTGTGGGTCATCGAGCTGCTCGATGGTGCTGCGCAATTGGGAGACTGCGGGCTTACCTTCCAGGATGTTGCTGGGATCAAGATGCTCGAGGTTGGCTATCACCTTGTCGAGGAGCATCGCGGTCGCGGGTACGCCACCGAGGCAGCCGCAGTCTGTCTCGACTACGCCTTCGACGTTGTCAGTGTTGAAACCGTTTGCTCCATCGTGGATCCACGGAATGAGCCCTCGATCTCGGTAGCTGCTCGCATCCACGATGAACGGACCTCTTTTATCGGCGCTGACGGAAATGAGATGCTCCTATTCACAACCGAGCGAGTCCATCGCCGCACATAGCCCGTGGTTCTGAACGCACGCCGAGGTGCTTGTGAGGTTTGGTGGCGTGTCAACTAAGGAAAACGTCCTCGTATTTACCGTGGAGTCGCAGCGCGTCTTGGTGCTCGACCGAATGTTGCCTGTTCGAACTCGAGCTCGGCTAGGTGTCGCACGGACCGGTCTCCGAGTGCCTTAGGAGCACAAGGGCCGATCGTTGGCCCATGTGACCAGCCAGAATCTGACTGTTGTCAGCGAACGGCGCTAAGTGGTGCGCGCAGAGGACGTCGTGGCCCGTTGGGCCATTCCGCCACGAGTTCTTTGTTGATCAAAGACTCGTACGCCCAGTGGAGATCACGAATTGTCGTCTCGAGGCTGTCAGCTTCTTCAGGAAAACCATCTGCGCGGATTCCTTCCGCGAGTTCCCTGAGCTGTCTGGTCGTCTGCCACAAGGTCCTGCTGTGGGTGAGGGTCTGTTGATCCCGGTGTGCTGTTGACAGCAGTCTCATCTTCTTGACCCATCTCTCACTCCCAGGCGCGCCATGACTCTCCGAAGTTACCCCTACGCCATGTTCGCCAAACCGTCGGCATCTCGGCTCGCGATCAGGATCGCTCCGACCGCCCCTGCCACCTCTCCGCGATCGTTCTTCTCGCTGTGGGGGGTGTACCGTGATGTCTCATTAGGACCGATTTCGCGGTTCGCAGGGGGCCGTATTTTGGAAGCCAAGGAATACGACAGTGGGACGCTCAAGTGCGCGTTGAAACCCCTCTCCGGTAGCGCCGCCATTCTGAGTTTGGCCGGTGAGATCGACCTCGCTACTGCGGACACAGTCGGCCACTGTTTCCGACTGCTGGCCGATGAAGAATTAGCAGGAGTTCTGATCGACGCAACCGAGGTCACTTTCATAGATTCTTCGGGGTTGCACGCCCTCGTCGAAGGGAAGCGTCTCATGCACGACCTGGGTTGCAGGATTGTGCTGGTGCCCTCCCGTCGGGTGCGCAAACTCTTGGAGATCGTTTTTCCCGAACCGATGTTTGCTGCCCGAGTCGACAGCATCGAGGAGGGTCTCGCCGTCCTCAACTCAGACAACTCGTAGCCGCTCGGGCGGCCACCCGTTTGTTCTTGGTCTCGTTTGGGTAAGTCCGTGAGTCAACGAGGAGGCCTGCTGGGACAAAGCCGCGAGTTCTCGCCAGAGGCGCCAGCGGTGCGCCGTGTGCGGCGATTGATGACTCAGATCGCGGGAGTTCCAGACGATCATCCAGCCGTGCTCATCCTTTCAGAGCTGGCCACAAACGCGGTGAAACATGCCAGAACCCGCTTTGAAGTGGTCATCACCGCACAGGAGTCGATACGCATCGAAGTCATCGACCAAGCTCCGGTGACACCAGCGGTGACCGATCCCAGTAGGCACGGGC
>DATKCE010000022.1:0-58245 GCA_035513335.1 Acidimicrobiia bacterium | reverse complement strand
GCCGAGGAGGTCGAGGCGTTCATCGAGACCGTGCCCGAGTCGGTCCTGGTGGTGGTCGACGAGGCCTACCACGAGTTCGTCACCGACCCGCGCTACCGCACCGAGGTACCGTTGGCGGTGACCCGCCCCAATGTGGTGGTACTGAGGACATTCTCCAAGATCTACGCCCTCGCCGCACTCCGGATCGGATACGCCATCGCACATCCCGACCTGCTGACGGAGCTGCGCAAGGCGCAGGCGCCGTTGACGGTTAACCGTGTGGCTCAGGCGGGGGCGCTTGCGTCCCTGGGCCAGCCCGAGGAGTTGGAGCGGCGCCGCTCCGAGAACGCCGCCCGTCGTCACCACCTGGTCGGCGCCCTGGCCGAACGAGAGATCCCGACCGCCGAGAGCCATACCAACTTCATCTTCTTCGAGTTGGGCGACCAGACCGAGGAGGTCGTGGAGCAAATGACCTCCAAGGGAGTGATCATCCGGGCGATGGGTGGAGGCTGGGTACGGATCACCATCGGGAACGACGAGGAGAACCGGCGGTTCATCGACGCCCTCGACACCGCGCTGGCGCGCTAGTGCCCGATCGCCAACGTCACGGGCCAGAGCACTAGGAGAGTGCCTTGACCACCCGGGACACCATCGTCTCGATCGCCTCATCCGTAAGGGGTCGATCCTGGAATACGGTTGCCGAGAGCCAGGGGCCCTCGACGAGGTGAAGGGCGATTTCCATGTCGATCTCCGGGTCGATCTCTCCCCTGGCAATGGCGCGCTGAACGATCGTCTGCACGGGCAGTTGGCGATCGTGTCGCAGCTGTTGGCGAACCCTCTCCAACTCGGGGTCGTCAGCGGCGGCCCGGGTCACATCGAGGATGAGTCGTCGGGTGCGCGGGTCGTCGAAAATGGGACGCAAGATGGCGGCGAACTCCGCCAGGTCCGAGGACAGACTGCCGGTATCGGGCGCGGGGAGCGCCTGGCCCATGGTTCGCAGCACCTCCACGAGCAGGTCACGGGCTTCCGGCCAGTGCCGGTAGACCGTCGAGCGCGCCGCTCCCGATGCGGCGGCGACAGCTTCGATGTTGAACCCGTCCAGACCCTCTTCCAGGATCAACTCACAGGTCGACTCGATGATGCGGCGGCGGGCCGCCTCGCCACGGGGAGCACTCATTTCGAGACATCACTGTAGCGATCGCCCCCTACTACCAACTCAACGCTTTCACGTATGCGATACAGAGTTGTAGTGTTACCGCTCGCGCCCATGCGCGTCCGACCTCAGTCGTCGCGGCCCCGGATCGGATGTCGTCCGGGCTCGCCAGATCAAGCTTTGCACGGGGGTGCCTCTTGAAAACAATCGTCTCCGCACTGGCCACCTACGCACAACGAATGCCGTGGGTGGTGGTGTTGACGACGCTAGCCCTCACCGCCGTTCTCGGCTCGTTCGCCGGACAGGTGGAAATCGCCAGCGGTAACGAGGGATTCGCCCCCGACAGCGCAGAGATCTCCGCTCAGGAGCGGATCAGCGACAAGTTCGGCGCCGAGGGCAGTGGGTCGACGATCCAGGTGGTGGTCAGAGAACCTGGGGCCGACGTCATCACCGTCGAGGGCCTTGAGACCGCCCTGGCCATCGAGGAGACGATCCGTTCCTCCGAGGTTGGAGCCGTCCTCAGCGAGTCGGCGGAACAGCCGGGTGTGGTGCACTACCTTTCCGGGGTCGTCCAGGCGATGCAGGCGCAGGAGTCGACCGTCGACCAGATGACCGACGAGATGGTCAAGCAGTTGTACGCCGCCTCGTTCGACCCCGACAACGCCTCCCCGGAGCAGGTCTCGTTCCTCTCCAGGCTGGTCTCCCAGGATTTCGACCCTGCTTCTACGTCTGCTTCGAGCGGTATGGTGCTCGCCTTCGTCGGCTCCTACCCCGGCTCGACGGCCGAGGAGTCGTTCAACAACCAGGTCGAGACGGAATCTGACCTCGCGGATGACCTCGCCGTCATCGAATCGGACCTCGAGATCCGACCGTTCTCGTTCGGTCTTCTCCTCACCGGGGTCGACGACTTCACCACGGAGGTGGGAGAGCTGTTCGCTCTCGCCTTCGCCGTCATCTTCGTCATCCTCGCCTCCGTCTACTGGTTGTCTCCGGGAAAGGAGGGAAGCTGGCTCGCCTCGGCCCGCCGTACCCTGACCGACGTCCTGTTGACCCTGCTCACCATCGTCATGGCGATCGGGATCATGCAGGGTGCCGGGTACTTGCTCGAGCGGGTCGGCGTCATCGACGCGTTCTCTGCCCCGACTCAGATCGTCCCCATCCTCCTCATCGGTCTCGGGGTCGACTACGCCATTCATCTCACCTCTCGCTACCGGGAAGAGGTCGGAGCCGGCAGGACGGTCGACCGTGCGATGACGGCGGCGGTGACCTCCGTCGGGGTGGCCCTGTTCCTGGCCACCATCACCACTGCCATCGGGTTTCTCACCAACATCTTCAACCCGGTGCCGGCCTTGAAAGACTTCGGGATCCTCGCCTCGGTCGGCATCGTCGTCGCCTTCCTACTCATGCTCACCTTCGTCCCCGCGCTGCGTCTGCTGCTCGACCGCCGTGCGGAACGGAACGGCTCTCTCCCGGTGCGCTCGCTGCAATCCCATGGGGACCGGATCCTTCCCCGCCTCATGGAGAAGCTGGCATTGCTCGCCAAGCACGCCGCGGTGCCCACTCTGCTGGTCGCCTCGATCCTGGGCGCGGCCGGGTTCTACGGATTCACCCAGCTCGAGACGAGGTTCTCGTTCACGGACTTCCTCCCCGACGACTCCGAATACGTGGCCACCCTCGACATCCTCGCCGAGGAGTTCGACGGTGGTTTCGGCGAGCAGACACAGGTGTTGGTGGAGGCGAGTGCCGAACGGCCGATCGATGCCGGCGTCCACAATGCGCTGGTCGAGGCGAACGCTGAACTGGCCTCACTCGACGATGTGGCCACGTTCATGACGGCCCAAGGGGAGTTTCCGGACGCCAATTCTCCGGTCGCTCTGCTCGGGCAACTCCTCTCTGGCGGCCCGCAGGCGACGCCACCTGCATTGCTGGCTGCCGCCCAACAGGTGGGCCTCGACGAGGATCTAATGGTTGCCGGCGGCGCCGACGTCGTCCCCCTCTACGAAGCGATGCTGGCGGCCGACCCGGAGCGGGCTTCGGGTGTGATCGCCATGGAGGCCGGGGAGATCGATGCCCTGCTCTGGGATATCACCACCAGCTCAGGTGAGGACGTCGGCGACCTGAGAGCCGGTCTCGACATCGTGTTCCAACCCGTGGACGAAATTGGGGTATCAGCCATTGCCACGTCCGACAACATCATTGGAGACGAGGTGGTCAACGAGTTGACCGCCTCGCAGGCTTCATCGCTGTTCATCACCATCGCAGTCGCCGCGCTGGTGCTGATGGTGAGCTTCTATCTGGAGTCACGCAGGTGGTTCCTGGGCATCATCACCATCGCCCCGGTGGCTCTCGTGGTGTTGTGGACGTATGGTCTGATGTTCGCCACCGGCATCCCGTTTGGTCCGGTCACCGCGACCATCGCCGCCCTGTCGATCGGTATCGGAGTCCCGTTCACGATCCACATCGCTCGCCGGTTCCAGGAAGACAGGCGGGCCAACCGGGACGTGGATACCGCGATGAAGCTGACCATGAGGCACACGGGTGGGGCTCTCGCCGGATCGGCTTTCACCACCATGGCCGGCTTCGGGGTCTTGACCACCTCCAGCCTCGTCCCGTTCCGCCAAATGGGACAGGTCACCGTCTACGCGATCGGGCTCTCCCTCCTCGCCGCGGTGTTGGTCCTGCCCTCGCTGCTGGCCCTGTGGGACAGGTGGCATCGCCGCCGGGGGGATCACCTAATTGGGTCGGAAGCCCTGGAAGAAGTCAGTTCACACTGACCGAAGTTCGACCAGAATCATGGTGGGGCGTCTCGCCACCCGTCCCGGACGCAATGGATCCATCGCGCGCACAAGCAGAAGCCACCAGGCTCTTCCCCCTGGCCCAGAGGGTGTTGAGCCGGTATGAGTTCGACGTCGCTGAGATCGAGCACCTCGCCACCCATTCCAACGTGATGTTCCGGGTGGTCGCCGGCAATGGCCATCAGCGGGTGCTGCGAGTCGGCACTCCTCACGCCAACTCCCGCTCGAACATAGAGGTCGAGGTCTCCTGGCTCGATGCCCTCGACCGTGAGACGGATCTCGACGTCGTGAGGCCGATCAGGACCTCGGACGGCGAGCTCATCGTCGACGAGTTCGACGAGGGGATCGACAAGGAGCGGCCATGTGTCCTCTTCTCCTGGATTCCAGGTCGGCCAGTTGGGCGTGACTCGGGCTCGTTCGCCTATCGGCTGCTCGGGGCCATGTCTGCCTCGCTACAGGAGCATGGGCGCACTTGGGCCCCGCCGCCTCATGCCGCGATGCGCAGATGGGACGAGGTCTTCTACTACGAGCGAGCCCTCGACCCGGTGATCATCGGTGACCCATCCTTCGGCCATCTCTTCGACAGGAGACGCCGCAGCAAGATCTCGAAGGCGGGTGAGCTGGCGAGCAGGGTGATGGCCGACTCCTACGCCATCGACGCCCCACAGGTGGTTCATGGTGACCTCCACGAGTGGAACGTGCATGTCGCCAGCAGCCGCCTCTACGCCTTCGACTTCGAGGACGTGATGTGGGCGCTGCCCGCTCAGGACGCTGCTATCAGCCTCTACTCGTCGCGGAACAGCGACAACGCCGGAGAGGTCAGATCTGCCTTCCGCAAGGGTTATGAGTCGGTGGCTCCATGGCCGATCATCGACGATCGTCAGCTCGACGGGTTCCACGCCGCGCGCCAGATCATGCTCATGAACTACGCGGCCCGCACCCTGCGCACCGAGGAGGCGGCCGACTACATCGATAACGTCATGCCATGGCTCGAGAGCTACGTCGCGCGCTACGGCTGACATGAGATTCGCCGACCGCCGCCAAGCCGGGGAGCAGCTTGGCGCCCAGTTGGCGCGACTCGACCCCCCTGACCCGGTCGTATACGCGCTCCCTCGCGGTGGTGTCCCGGTAGCCTTCGAGGTGTCACGGGCTCTCGAGTGCCCCCTGGACGTCCTGGTGGTCCGCAAGATCGGGGTGCCCTTCCAGCCCGAGCTGGCGATGGGAGCGATTGGCGAAGGGGAGGTGGTCATTCGCAACGAAGAGGTGATCGACCTGGCCGGGATCGACGAGGCAGGCTTCGCATCGGTCGCCGATTCCGAGAGACGGGAGCTCGAGACAAGGTTGGCGTCCTATCGCTCCGCTGCCGACCCGGTACTGGCGGAAGCCCGGACCGCGATCGTGGTCGATGACGGGATGGCCACTGGCTCAACCGCCCTCGCCGCAGTACAGGTTCTGCGGCAGAAAGGTGCCGCGTCGGTCTGGCTGGCGGTCCCCGTAGCGCCGCTTTCATCGCTCGGTGAGTTGGAGCGGGTGGCGGACCGGATCGTGGTGCTCTCCCGCCCTCACGACTTCGGCGCCGTCGGCATCTGGTACGACGACTTCACCCAGACCGGTGACGACGAGGTCCGGAGCCTGCTCGCCGAGTCGCGGCTAGCGTGACGGCAGCCGTCGTCAGAGAGGACCTTCATGCCTTCACTCGAGAAGTTCTGCACCGTCCAGGGAGACCTGGGAGCGAATGTCATCGGCAACACTCCTGCCGGCACGCGCATCGACTTCCCTTTCGAGGGCGGCGCAACCAGCGAGCACTGGGAGGGAGAGCGTCCCGTCAAAGGGATCGATTACGTGACGGTTCGGGCCGACGGAAACATGGTGCTCGACATCCACGGCACCATCGGGGAGAAGCGGGAGAGTGTGTCATATCGTGCCATCGGCATCTCGATCGCCAACGAGGACAAGTCGGCGAGCCCCAAGGAGTTGCTCGTCTTCGAGACGGGTGACGAGGAGCTGGCCTGGTTGAACAACGAAGTCGGGGTCGCCTTCGGTCACGGTGCCGCCGGCAAGATCACGTTGGACATCTACCTGATCAAGCCCTGAACCGCGAACCCTGGGTTCGAGGCCCCGCTCACCGAAGTCCAGCGCCCTCAGTTCGGTTGCCAGCGCCCGGTGGCTAGGCAGGGTTCCTGAAGTCGGGTTTTCTCTTCTCCAGGAAGGCATCGACGCCTTCGTGATGTTCGGGGGTCTTCCCGAGACGACCCTGTTCTCTCTTCTCCGCTTCGAGGCCTTCGGGGAAGGTGAGGGTCGACGAACCGAGAATCAGCTGGCGTGTCGTCACCAGGGCGTCGGTGGGCAGATCGGCCAGCCTGGCGGCATATTCCAGCGCCTTGTTCACGACCTCACCATCGGCGGTCACCTCGGCGCAGAGACCGCGCTGGTGCGCCTCGGCGGCGGGCATGCGCCGATTGGTCAGGGTCATCTCGAGGGCGAGCGACGTCCCCAGGTGATGGGGAAGCAGCCAGGTGCTGCCCGAGTCCGGAACCAGCCCGATGGCGGTGAACGCCGAGGTGAAGTAGGCCGATTCGGCCATGACCCGGATGTCACATCCCAGTGCCAGGCCCATCCCCGCGCCGGCGGCGACGCCGTTGACCGCCGCCAGCACCGGCACGCGACACCCGCCGATGGCATGCACCATGGGATGGAACTCCTCGTCGAGGTGCCGGGCCAGGTCGGGGCCCTCCCACTCGTACTCCTCGGCGAAACCGGATAGGTCGGCACCGGAGCAGAATGCCTTTCCCTCCCCGGTGAGGACCACGGCGCGTGCCTCCTCTCCGGCGCGGGCGAGGGCCGCGACCAGTGATGCCGACAACTCCGCGTCGATGGCGTTGTAGCGCTCGGGTCGGTTGAGGGTCAGGACGGCGACGTCACCGTCCAACTCGTATTTCGTGGTCATGTCATCTCCTCGACTTCGCGAATCGTAAACCATGGAAAACATCGGTAACCATTGGGACATGTCCTATCGTGGGTGGCATCGTCGCAGCGGAAAGCCGCGAACCATCGACCCACAAGGAGGCGTCGTGAACAAAACCGAGATGGCTGACAAGCTCGCCAGTAAGGCTGACATCTCGAAGGCCCAGGCCGCGGAGATCATCGATCACATCTTCTCGACCAAGGACCGAGAGGGAATCATCGCCGTCGAGCTGGATGCGGGCCGGAAGGTGAACATCACGGGCTTCGGAAGCTTCTCGCTGAAGCGTCGGTCGGAGCGTCAGGGGCGCAACCCGGCTACCGGCGAGACCATCACGATTCCGGCGAGGAACTACGCCCACTTCAGTGCTGCCAAGGGCCTGAAGGATCGGGTGGCCGAGTAGCGGCCCGACCTCGAACTCTTGATAGCGGCGGGTCTTCGGGCCCGCCGCTCTCATTTCCTCCCCCAGCGAGCAAAGCGAGCGTTGGGGGAGAGGTGTCGGCGAAGCCGACGGAGGGGGTATTCCTCCCCCAGCGAGCGAAAACCGGCCGTTCCCTATTGACTGGTGCCGGTTTACCGTGGAGGTATGACCCTCGACCCGGATCGATGGCGTCCCCCGGTGGCCATCGCCCACCGCGGGAGCCGGGTGCTCTGGCCGGAGAACACCGAGATCTCCTTTCAGGGCGCCTACGAGATGGGCTACCGGCACTTCGAGACCGATCTCCACCTCACCGCGGACGAGGTCCTGGTCTGCTTCCACGACCCGACCGTCGACCGGACCACCAACTCGAGCGGGCGCGTGGAGCACATGACCGTGGACCATCTCCAGTCACTCGACGCCGGCTATCGCCACGCCACCTCGGAAGGATTCAGCTTTCGGGACGGTGGTGTCACCGTCCCCACCCTGGAGTGGCTGCTGACCGCTTTCCCCGACGTGTCGGTGGTAGTCGACATGAAGAGCGATGGCCTGGCGCGACCATTGGCGGCACTCATCGACGAGTTGGAGGCTCACGACCGACTCATAGTCGGATCGTTCTCCGACGCCCGGCTTGCCGAGTTTCGGGAGGTCACCGGGGGCCGGGTGGCCACCTCGGTGGGCCCAGCACAGGCGCGTATCTGGATCCTCGCCTCGCGGTTGGGGCGACCGGCTCTGAGTGAGGCCTCGGCCCTGCAGCTACCCAGCAATCTGCGGGGACTCAGAGTCGTCGACGAGAAACTGGTCGAGACTGCTCACCGCGCCGGTCTCCAAGTCCACGTCTGGACCGTCAACCGGAGGTCGGAGATGGAGCGGCTCCTCGACCTCGGCGTCGACGGGTTGATAACCGATCGGCCCGACCTGCTCCGCGACCTTCTCATCGAGCGTGGGAAGTGGGAGCCATGAGAGCCCTGCTGGCGGCGGTGGTCCTCGGAGGCGCTTTCGGATCGGCGTCGGCGACCGTGGAGTCTATCCAGGGCGATGTAATGGTCGTCGAGCTGACCGTCGAGGTCCGGGAGTCGGCCGAGTCGGTGGTGGCTCACCTCTCCTTCCAAGGCCAACCGGAGCTGACGCTGCCCCTTCTCGATCGAGGAGGAGGCATCTTCGGCTTGCGCACCGAACTGGAGCCGAAGAACTACTTCGTGGTGTTCGAGACGGTGGGCTCAGAGGGTCAGAGGTCGGAGCCGGTGTCCCTCACCGATTTGGGTGCGGAGCTCGGCCCGGATCGCAGCACCAGCACCGCGACCGAGGTGGATGACGAGCTGAGCGAAGAATCTCAGCGGATGCTGTGGTTGGCGATCGCCCTGGGAGCCGCGTCACTCTCGCTCCTCGCCTTCTGGACCCTGGGAGGCCGTGACGATGAGGGCGCCCGCGAGGCGGCCGCCGGGGAAGAAGACGCATCCGAGGAGGAGTGACGTGCTGCGATGGGCCGTCCCCGACGACGCCGAGGAGCTCGCCGACGTACACGTGACCACCTGGCAGACAGCCTATGAGGACATCTTCCCTTCCCAATTCCTCGACGCGCTCGACCGCGGGACCCGCTCCCGTTGGTGGAGAAGGTTCATCGAGAGAGGGGCGCGGGTACACGTCGCGGAGGTGGAAAGGGTGGTGGGCTTCTGTCACCCGGGGCCGTCGGATGACGAGGGTTGGGGTGAGATCTTCTCGATCTATGTCCGACCGGATCGTTGGGGGGAGGGCCACGGACAGGAGCTGTTGCAGGCAGGCGAACAGACCCTGGTCGCCGGTGGTCACCAACGGGCCCTGCTCTGGGTGCTCGAAGCCAACGCACGTGGCCGCCACTTCTACGAGCGCCAGGGGTGGACGGCGGGCAAGCCGATCCGTGTCGAGGAGATCGGCGGTGTGCAGGTGACTGAGCTCAGGTACGAGAAGGACCTGTCAGGCGGGCACTGACCTTCTCGAGATCGGACGGATAGGTGATCTTCACGTTCTCCGGATCGCCCTCGACGGCCATGACCGTCAGGTCGCTGAACCTCTGCACCACTGCAAGGGTGTCGTGACCCTCGAAACCTGTGCTGGCTGCCTTCTCATAGGCCGCGATCAGGTCAGGGCCACGCAACACCTGTGGGGTCTGCGCCCTCCAGAGACCGGAGATGGGCTCATGAGTCTCCCGGTCCACGACGAGACGCTCGACGGGCAGGAGAGGAACAGCGCCTCCGCTCTGCTCCGCCACCTCGAACAGCTGGTCGATCGTCCAGGCAGAGACCATCGGCCGTGCCGCGTCGTGGATTCCGATGAGGTCATGCTCGGAGTCAAGCGCGGCCAGCCCCGAGATCTCGCTCGCGGTCCGGGTGGCTCCGCCGGCAGCCACGATCACGTCGGGGCGGAGTTTGGAGACGGGGTCGACGATTTCGGCACGACATACCACGATGCAGGTGTCGACCTGGCCGACGACGGCGTCGATGGTGTGAGCGATCAGCGGTTGACCCGCGACCTCGATCATCAGCTTGTCGGAGCCGAAGCGGGTGCTGGAACCACCCCCGACGACGACCATCGCCCGTGACGACATCGGGCGAGAGAGTACTTTGAGCATGTGATCTCCATAACGCGGCTCACCGAGATCCTGGTCGGCGACCGGGTGGTCTTCGACGTGCGCGGCGACCCGGTCGATGCCGACGTACCAATCTCGACCGGCGAGGCGGCGCTTCTGGTGTCACCCTTGACAGACGCGGTCAAACGCATGGTCGACGGCGCGGTGCACTCACTCGACCGCGACCAGATGTGGACGGTGGAGGCCGTGGTCCTCAACAGGGTGGTTCTGGATCGGCTCGATCACGAGACGATGAGCATCGAGGATCTGCTCCACGCCGTGAGTGGTCTGGGCTACTCATGGCAGGTCAGCCCTGTCGTCGACCTTTGAGGGCCCAGTAGGCGAGGATGGCGGCGATGCCCGTTGCCACCGCGCCGGAGGCGGCGATGGTCGGCAGCTTGTCCCTCATGGTCACTGCAGACTCGAAACGGCGGATGGGCCAGCCCCGCTCCTCGGCGATGGCTCGCAAGGCGGCATCCGGATTCACCACCACCGGACGGCCAACCGTTTCGAGCATGGGGAGGTCGGTGATCGAGTCGCTGTAGGCGTAGCTAGCCTTGAGGTCGAGACCTTCCGCGTCCGCCATCTCTCGGATCGCGGCCGCCTTGCCCGGTCCGTACGCATAAAGCTCGAGCTCTCCGGTGTAGCGACCCTCGTCGTCTACGGCGGCCCGGGTCGCGATCACGTCGTCGATGCCCAGGTGCCGGCACAGGGGTCGGACGATCTCCTCGGGGCTCGCCGAGATTACGACGACCCGGCGCCCCGCACCGCGGTGGTCCTCCATGATCGCCAGGGCCTCGGCGTAGACCAGGGGTGTCACCACCTCGTTCACCGTCTCGGTGACAACTGCTTCGATCTCCTCCCGATCCCACCCCTTCGTCATAGCCGACAACTCTTCCTTGATCCTCTCCAGTTGGTCGTGGTCGGCTCCGAAGGCCTGGTAGTAGACCTGAGCGATACCGGCTTTGGCCAGGGTCGAGCCGCTGAGCAGACCCGCCCTGAACATCGGACGGGTGAAGGCGAGGGTCGACGACTTGGCGATGATGGTCTTGTCGAGGTCGAAGAAGGCGGCTGCCTGCACGCCTATCAAACTAGTGCCCCGCCCAGCAGCATCTGCCGTGTTCGGGATGGCCCGGATGACGCCGCGAACGCTTGTCGCGCATCGGAAGGCGCGTTCTCCGCTCGGTCCATGCGCGAAAACGTGAGGACTTCGTCCTGCGCCGGGCGACGCCACTGCCGCGCCCCTGAACATCACCCGAGTCACCGGCCAGGCACCGGTGCAAGACAGGGGTCTTGTTCCGGGGTCGCACAGGCCATATGTTCGATGGCATGGGTGGGAAGGGGAGACATCCCGTGCTCGGTGTGTGGTCGCCGGATCCAATTCTGTCGACCGTGGCGCCGATCGGTCTGGCGGCGGCTGCCGGCACCGCGCTGATCGTCGATCTGGTCTCGACAGGACGAGGCGCCCGGACCCTCGCCGACCTCGTTGTCGAAGGGCCCACCCTCGATGAGCTGAGCCCGGGCCGGCGAGGGATCGCCTTGCTCCCTGGAGGGAAGGTCGATATCGACCAAGGCGTCGAGCTGATACATCGGCTCGGCGATCACTGGCCCGCGGTCGTCGTCCGCACTTCCGGGTCCGGGCTCCAGTTTCCGTCGGTTCCGGTGATCCCACTGTTCCCGGGTCGTCTCTCCATCGTCCAGGTTCCTCCAGCCGGGGTATGGCAGCCGGTGAGTGGTGGGTCGGAGGCCCCCGGGCCGGGGCCGGTACTCCCGCGACTCCGCTCCGGGCTGGTTCGGAGGATGCTCGCCGGTCAGCTTCCTCATCGGAGCAGGTGGATCGACTCCTGGCGGCGGATCTGGGAGATGCCGTGGGCGTAGTCGAGCGAATCAGCCGCGCCATCGCCTTGGGAGACACCGCCCTCCGCCCGAGCGAGGTGGCGCTGGAGGCGGAACGTCTCCTCGACGCCGAGTCCCCCTGGGACGGGGCGGGTGAATTGGCCAGGATCGTTCACCGCGTCACCGGTTTGGGCCCGGTGCAGAGCCTGTTCGAGGACTCCGACGTCAGCGACGTCCTCGTCAATGGTCACGACGACATCTGGGTCGACCGTGGCCGCGGCCTCGAGAGGGTCGAGGAGGGGTTCGGCTCCAACGACGACGTGGTCGCCGCGATCGAGCGTGTGATCGCACCGCTGGGTCTCCGCATCGACCGGTCATCCCCCATGATCGACGCCCGCCTCGCCGACGGCTCGAGGCTCCACGCCGTACTACCTCCAGCGGCCGTGGACGGTCCGCTGATGGCGATCCGCCGGTTCACCCAGCGGGTCGAGACCATCGGCGACCTGGTGGAGGCAGGCACCGCTACCAGGTCACAGATCGATCGGCTGGTCGATGCGGTGAAGAGCAGGAAGACCGTTGTGGTCTCGGGTGGCACCGGCGCCGGCAAGACCACGCTCCTGAACCTGCTCGCCGCCGCGATCGACTCAGGGGAGCGGGTGGTCACCATCGAGGACGCCGCCGAGTTGAGCCTGCCCGGACATGTGGTGAGGCTGGAGGCCCGGCCGTCCAACGCGGAAGGCGCCGGAGCGATAACGATACGATCTCTGCTGCGCTCGGCGCTACGGCTCCGACCCGACCGGATCATCGTGGGAGAGGTTCGGGGCCCCGAGGCTCTGGATCTGATCTCGGCCCTCAACACGGGCCATCGCGGGTCTCTGACCACGGTCCACGCCAATTCACCGGAAGAGGCGCTGCTCCGCATCGAGACCCTCGCTCTCACAGCCGGGGATGCTTCGGAGCGAGCGGTGTCACGTCAGCTGCGGGCGGCGGTCGACCTGGTCGTCCAGATCGAGCGATCTGGCGGCGCTCGGCACATAGTGGACATATCGGAAGTCGAGACATGATCGTTGTCGTCGGGCTGGCGATCGGGTTCGCCATGGGGGTGGAGCCCCGCAGACTGCTTCTACTCGCTGCCGCCCTACATCTCCCTCTGCTGCTGGGAGTTCTCATCGGTTTGCACTGGTATCGCTCCCGCCCCGATGACACGTCGAAACCATCCCTCTTCTGTCTGGGCGTCTCCTCGGAGCTACGGGCTGGTGCTTCGTTGCGTGACGCCCTGACCATGGCGGCCACCTCGGTGGGGATCCGTCCCACTCCCGCAGGCTCGACCTCGGGATCCCCCATCGCCGAGGTGGCCGCCCAGGTGGCCGACGAGTTCCCGGCGATCGGTCGTGAGTTGCAGCTGACGGTGCTGGCGGCGGCGCGGTCCGGGACCGACTCGGCCGCCCTATTCGACGAGATCGGGTCGTTGGCCATCGCACAGTCAGAGATTCGACGCGAGGTGAGCATGGCAACCGCCCCGGGACGGGCCACCGCGCTGCTCCTGGTGGGTGCGCCCTTCGTCTACTTGTCGACTCGACTCGGATCGGGCGGGCTGACGCGGCTCCTCGAGTCGCCCGAGCAGCGGATCGCCTCGCTCGTCGGACTTGGCCTCTTCCTGCTCGGTGTCCTCGCCACCGCGGCGGTGATGTGGAGGTCGACCCGATGAGCACGCTGCTCGGCGCCTCCTTCGGTCTTCTCGTCGGAGGCCCTATCGCAGGGATGATCGGTGCGCTGGCACCCCACGTGTGGGGCCGCGCCCTCCGTGGGAAGACCGTGGAGACTCCGATCAGGGTCGTGCTGCTCTTGATCCTGGTCGAGCTGCGCTCCGGATCCTCGGTTCTCGCTGCTCTCATGGCTGCAGCCGAGGTCCTGCCGGACTACTCGAGCCTGCGTACGGTTGCCCGGGTCGGCCGGGTTTCAGGGCTCGTGTCGGCTCTCCCATATGCCGACGACCGGCTTCGACCGGTGGTGGCGCAACTCGCCCGGGCACAACGCTCAGGAGCTTCCCTGAGTGAGGCCGTTCGTCGAATGCTCGAGTCCGAGTTGGCGTCGGAGCGGAGTCGGAAGATCGCCCGCGCCCGCACAATCCCGGTCCGTCTCATGATCCCGGTGACTCTGCTCATGCTGCCCGGGTTGGTCTTACTGCTCTACGCCCCCTCCCTGCTCGGCATGTTCGACGATCTGACAGGCGTCGTCAGATGACGGGCGACGTGGTATGTCCGCACTTCCTCCCGCACCGGTCGGAAACCGGAATGGAAGGAGTGTCGATGACACCTATCTGGAACTGGATGATCACCCGTCTCGGGTCTGACCGAGGGCAGGCGACGGTCGAGTATTTCCTGGTGATCCTGGCTGCCACCGCGCTGGCCATCATCGCCCTGAAGTGGTTGCAGACGGGAAGCGGTGGCGGTCTGCTCGCCGACCTCTTCGGCAAGGTCATCTCGTGGGTGGCGGGAGCGTTCTGAGCGGAGATCGGGGCTCGGTCACGGTCGAGTTCTTCCTGGTCATCCCGCTGCTGGTCCTGGTACTCGCAGCCGGTGTCCAGGTGATCTCGATGGCCCGAGCACGCATCGAGCTGGTGGGTGCGGTCAGGGAGGGAGCCCGGGTTGCCGCCACCACACCCGACCCGGCGAAGGCGGTCCAAGCCGTCCGGGCGGCAATGCCTCTCACGGACCGGGATCGGGTGCGCATATCGGTGAGCCGACCTGGCGTGGTGGGCAGACCGGCCCGGGTCACCGCAACGTTGCGTCACGAGCTCGCGGTGCCCTGGCTCCCCGACCTGGGTGTCGATCTGTCGGCCTCGGCATCGATGCTCGTGGAGAGATGACCCGGGAGGATGGGACGATGGCGATCGCAATGACGGGGCTGGTCGCCATCGTCGCCGTCCTGACGATCGCCGTCGCGGCGTTGGGAGTGCTCTACGCGGCGCGGGCCCAGGCGACGAACGCCGCCGACGCCGCGGCCCTGGCAGCAGCGGTAGCCACCTACCCGCCCGTGGCGTCGGCATCCCCGCCGATGGCTGCCCGTCGTATGGCGCAGGCCAACGGCGCCAGATTGCTGGGCTGTGACTGCACCACTGACTCCAGTCTCGATCCCCGGACGGTCACCGTGACCGCCGGGGTCGAGGCCGACGTCCCGTTGTTCGGCCCGGTGACGGTACGGGTGTCCAGCCGCGCCGAGTTCGATCCCTTGCGCTGGCTGGGTCGTTAGCCCGCGAACTCGGGGCGCTGGACTCCGCTCAGCGGGGCCTGGAACCCTGGGTTCGGGGATAGTCTCGCCGGTATGACCAACAGCGCCGAAGCGATCCGAATGCTCGTCGAACTGGCCAAGCTCACCGCCCTCGACGAAGGGTCGCCGCAGGCGTTCAAGGTCCGCGCCTATGAGAACGCGGTGGCCGGCATCGAGGCCCACCAGGGTGACATCGACGGTCTATCGAAGTCAGAGCTCACCAAGATCAAGGGGGTGGGAAACGCCACCGCCGACAAGATCCTCGAACTGGCTGAGAGGGGCACTGTGGCCAAGCTGGAGCGGCTCCGGGAGGAGTATCCCCCCCAGTTCGTAGAGCTGACCAAGATCCCCGGGCTCGGCCCGAAGACACTGAAGATGATCCGGTCCCGACTCGGGGTGGAGGATCTGGATGGTCTCGAGAAGGCACTGGAGGCGGAGCGGCTGCGGGATCTGCCCGGGCTCGGAGAGAAGTCCGAGGAGAAGATCCGGAAGGCCATCGAGAGACTCGGGCTACACGGAAAAGATCGACGGACGCCTCTGGTGGAGGTGTTCGGGCTGGCCAACGCGCTCGCTGCCCGGATCGAGGACACCGAGGGTGTCGAGTCGGCGGTGCCGGGCGGGTCGGTGCGACGGTTCTCCGAGACCATCGGCGACATCGACATCGTGGTGGCGTCGATCGACCCCGGGCGGGTCCATGCGACCGTGGTCGAGTTCCCCGAGGTGGCACAGGTCGTCGGTTCCGGGGACACCAAGACGTCGTTCTTGACCCGTGAGGGCCTTCAGGTCGACGTGCGCACCGTGGCTCCGGATCAGCTTGGATCGGCACTGCTCTATTTCACCGGGTCCAAAGCCCACAACATCCAGCTCCGCCAGAGGTCGATCGACAAGGGCTGGCTGCTCAGCGAGTACGGGCTCTTCGACGGGGATGACGTCGTGGCGTCGAAGACCGAGGAGGAGGTGTACTCGGCACTCGGCATGCAGTACATCCCCCCGACGATGAGGGAAGGTGGTGGGGAGGTGGGGCTGGCTTTGGTGGGCGACCTTCCCGACCTGGTCACCCGGGACCGGATCAAGGGAGACCTCCACTATCACTGCGACCGCTCCGGTGACGGCCGCTCGTCGCTGGAGCAGATGATCGAGGCGGCCGTGGCCGCCGGTTACGAGTATGTGGCCTTCACCGATCACGGGGAGGACCTCGCCATCAACGGCTCGACTCGTGAGCAGATGCTCGAGCACCGGGAGCGGATCCGAGAGCTGAACTCGGCCCACCCGGACATCGAGGTGCTGTTCGGATGCGAGCTCAACATCGGACGCGATGGGCGCCTCGACTACGACCCCGAGTTCAGACTCGAGTTCGACTACTGCGTGGCGTCGATCCACTCCCATTTCGACTTGCCCGCCGACCAGCAGACGGCCCGCATCCTCACCGCGCTCGCTGATCCGTCGGTGAACGCCATCGGCCACCTCAGTGGGCGGTACATCGGACGACGGCCCGGGGTCGAGCTGGATGTCGAGGCAGTGCTGGAAGGCCTGCACGTGACTGGCGTGGCCCTCGAGATCAACGGAGCCCTCGACCGACTCGACGCCACCACGGAGGTGACCCGTCGGGCGATGGCGGGGGGAGTCGACTTCGTGATCGACACCGACTCCCACCACGTCTCCGACCTGAGGCGGATGGAATACGGCGTCCGGTATGCGCAGCGGGCCTGGGTGACCGCCGACCGGGTGATCAACACCCGCAGCCTCGACGACTTCCTCGTCTGGGCCCGAGGGCGTCGTTAGTGGGCGGGGACTTCATCCACTCCAAGCCGGCCCGCGTCGCCGGGTGGGTGGCCAAGGGTCTCGCCTCGTGGGGGATTTTGCGGCTGGTAGTCCTCACCACCATCGGGCGCAGAACCGGGGAGCCGCGTGAAGTGCCGTTGGCGCCGATCCGCCACGATGGGGTCACCTACCTGGTCGCTCCATACGGGCAGGTGTCGTGGGTCCACAACTTGCGGGCCAACCCTGAAGCCACCCTGAGGCGGGGACGGACCGTCCGAGAAGTCGTCCTCCACGAAGTCGACCACCCCGAGGTCGTCAAGCGTTACTACGAGAGGGAGCCGATCGCGTCCCGGTTCATGGAGGTTCCCGGAGAAGGCTCGGTGGCCGACTTCGCCGCAGTGGCCGGCCGATTTCCCGTGTTCCGGGTCGAGGAACGGTGAATACGATGCTTGTAATTCACCACCCGATGAGTGAAGCTGTGCTCCTTGGCGACGACTAAGGAGATCTCCCCGGTGGCTTCCACCTTCGTCCTCGACACCTGTGTCCTGCTCGCCGATCCCCACTCTCTCCTCCGATTCGACGAGCACGACGTGGTCTTGCCGTTGGTCGTGGTGGAGGAGCTGGACCGCAAGAAGACGCGCATGGACGAGGTGGGAGCCAATGCGCGGGGTGCCATCAGGCTCCTGGAGGAGCTCGGTGCGTCCTCGTCCGGCGGAATGCGGGAACCGGTTCGCCTCCCCGGAGGGGGAACGCTTCGCATCGAGCTCAACGGCATCTACTCGGATCGCCTCCCGTCGGTGCTCGACCCGACCACACCGGATCACCGGATCCTCTCGACCTGCCTCAACCTCATCGGCAGCACGGATGCGGTGTTGGTCACGAAGGACGCCTCGCTACGGATCAAGGGGGCGCAGCTGGGGGTGCCGGTCCAGGACTACCGAGCGGACACGGCCCAGGTCGACCAGCTCCATTCCGGGATGCTCGATCATCGGGTGGGCGGGGACGTCATCGACCGTCTCTACGACGAAGGCAAGATGGAGATCGCCGAAATCAGCGCGCCGGTCAACGAGTTCGTCGTTCTCAAGAGTGGCTCCTCCAAGTCGGCGCTGGCCAGAGTGGTCCAGGCCGAGCCCACGGTGATCGTGGAGCGGATGCCCACCCACGTCCGCGCTTTCGGGATCGAGCCGAAGAACGTACGTCAAACCATCGCGCTCCATCAGCTCCTCGACCCCGACATCCCCGCGGTCTCGATCATGGGGATGGCCGGAACCGGAAAGACTTTCCTCTCCCTGGCTGCCGCCCTCGAACAGGTCCTCGAGCAGGGCCGCTATCGGAGGGTGTCCGTATACCGTCCGCTCGTCGCCGTGGGTCGTCAGGAAGTGGGCTACCTGCCCGGCGATCTCAGCGAGAAGCTGGCGCCATGGATGGCCGCGGTCCACGACAACCTATATGCCCTGTTCTCCGACGCCGGTGTCGACGGAGCGAAGGGCGCCATCGAGGAACTGGTGGATCGTGGGGAGTTGGAGATGGCCGCAGTGACCTATCTGCGCGGCCGGTCGATCACGGGGGAGTTCGTCATCATCGACGAGGCCCAGAATCTCGAGCTGTCGACGCTGAAGGTGATCCTGACCAGGATGTCACGGGATTCGAAGGTGGTTTTCTGCGGGGATCTCTCCCAGGTGGACAACCCCTACATCTCCCCGTATGGCGGAATGGCGGCCCTGATCGAGAAGTTCAAGAACTCGTCCCTGTTCGCCCACGTCTCATTGGAGCGCACCGTCCGCTCCCCCCTGGCGGAGATGGCCGCCACCATCCTCTGACACCGTTCTGTGCGGGTTTTTGGCGCGTGGCGCGCGGTAGACCCGCACAGAACGGTTTGGGACTACTTGTCGAGCCGGTCGCGGCGAGCCTGGAGCAGCTCGGCGGCGCGCTCCAGTGAGATCTTCTCCGGGGAGTCGCCCTTGCGAAGCGAGGCGTTGACCTCTCCGTCGGTGACATAGGGCCCGTACCGACCCGATCGAAGCGTCACTGTCTTGCCTGAAACGGGGTCCTTGCCCAGCTCCTTGAGGTCGGCCGACCGGGACTGTCCCCGGCGACGCGGCGGTTCGGCGAGCAGCTTCAATGCCTCGTCGACGGTCAGTGTGAACAGCTGGTCTTCGGACTCGAGGCTGCGACGGTCGTGGCCCCGCTGGATGTAGGGGCCATAGCGCCCATTGAGGGCGAGGATCTCCACGCCGTCTTCGTCGGTGCCCACCGTCCGCGGCAACGAGAGGAGCTGGAGGGCGTCATCGAGGCCCAGTTCATCCATCTCCACCCCCTTGAACAGCGAGGCTCGCTTGGGCTTCTCCTTCGAGCCTTCCTCCTGTTCGCCGAGCTGGACGTACGGACCAAACCTGCCGGTCTTCCCATAGACCGTCAACCCCGTCTCCGGGTCGGTGCCGAAGATCTTGTCGCCCTGGTTCTGGCGTTCGATCAGCTCGAGGGCCCTTGCGACCGTGAGCTCGTCGGGCGCGAGGTCCTCGGGGATCGACGCTCTCTCGTCGCCTCGCTCCACGTAAGGCCCATAGCGCCCGACCCGCGCTACGACCATGTTGCCGTCATCGTCTTCACCGATGGGGATCGAGTTGACCGCCCGCGGGTCGATCTCGTCGAGACGGGTCGCCACCTTCTGTTTGAGGCCTTCGTCGCCGAAGTAGAAGTCCGACAGCCAGGGGACGGACTCCTCCTGGCCGTCGGCTATGCGGTCGAGGTCCGACTCCATGGCCGCGGTGAACTCATAGTCGATGAGGTTGGGGAAGTGCTGCTCCATCAGACCGACCACACCGAAGGCGGTGAACGTCGGGACGAGTGCCGAGCCCTTCTTGAAGATGTATCCGCGGTCCTGGATGGTGGTCATGATGGAGGCGTATGTCGAGGGTCGGCCGACGCCCAACTCCTCGAGTTTCTGAACCAGGGAAGCCTCGGTGTAGCGGGTGGGCGGTCGGGTCTCATGACCGGTGGGCTCGAGGCGCTCGACGGCGAGTGCATCCCCTGCCTCGAGTGGCGGGAGGATCTTCTCCTTGTCGTCCAGCTCCGACTCGGGATCGTCTGAGCCCTCGACGTAAGCGCGGAGGAAGCCGGGGAAGGTGATCGTCCGTCCCGACGCACCGAAGATCACGTCGTCGCCTGACGAGGCGGAGGCGCCGAGACGGACTGAGACCGTCTCACCCTTGGCGTCTGCCATCTGGGAAGCGATGGTGCGCTTCCAGATCAGGTCGTAGAGGGCTGCCTCGTCCCGGCCGACCTGGGCACCGACCTGCTCCGGGGTGAGGAAGTCGCCGGCGGGCCGGATGGCCTCGTGGGCCTCCTGAGCGCCTTTGGCCTGTTTCCCGGAGAACTTCCGGGGGGAGGGCGACAAGTACTCCTTCCCATAGAGCTTCTCGACCTGACCGCGCGAGGCGCCGACGGCGGCGTCGGAGAGCTCGATCGAATCGGTGCGCATGTAGGTGATATAGCCGTTCTCGTAGAGACGTTGGGCGACCGACATGGTCCGGGACGACGAGTAGCGGAGCTTGCGGCCCGCCTCCTGTTGCAGGGTGGATGTGCGGAACGGTGGGTAGGGCCGGCGGGTGTAGGGCTTGGACTCCACCGAGAGGACCTCGAAGTCCGAGTCCTGCAGGCTGGTGGCCAGGGTGGTCGCAGTCTCCTGGTCGAGGACCAGGACGTCCTTCTTCGGGTTGCCGTCAGAGCCGAAGTCCCTCCCGCTGGCGGCCCTCTTTTCGTCGACGGACAGCAGAGTTGCCTCGAAAGTCTTGTCGAGATCGTCGGCCGGGGCGAACGATCCTTCGAGCGACCAGTAGCCGGCCGTCACGAAGGCCATGCGCTCCCTCTCCCTCTCCACCACTATGCGCACGGCAACGCTCTGCACCCGCCCGGCGGATAGCTTGGGCTGGACCTTCTTCCAGAGGACGGGGGACACCTCGTACCCGTAGAGGCGGTCGAGGATCCGTCGGGCCTCCTGGGCGGATACCAGTCGCTCGTCCAGGTCGCGGGGATTGGAGAACGCCTTCTCTATGGCGAGCTTGGTGATCTCATGGAACACCATCCGTTTGACCGGGACCTTGGGTTTGAGGACCTCGACCAGGTGCCATGCAATCGCCTCGCCCTCACGATCTTCGTCGGTGGCGAGATACAGCTCGTCTGCCTCCTTGAGCAGATCGCGCAGTTTCTTGACCTGACTCTTGCGCTCCTTGGGTACGACGTAGAGAGGCTCGAAGTCGTTGTCGACGTTGACGCCGAGACGCGCCCAGTCCTCTCCCTTGGCCTTGTCGGGGATCTCCGCCGCCGACCGCGGGAGGTCGCGAATGTGGCCCATCGACGACTCGACGGTGGCGTCCGAGCTCAGGAAAGACTTGATGGTCCTGGCCTTCGTGGGCGACTCGACGATTACGAGACTCTTTGGCATTGGACGGCAGTTGACACCATTTCCGCCCCCAATGTCAATCTCTGTCGTCCTGTCCCGGCCGGTGGTTACCGTGTCGCCGGTGAGCAAGTACATCGCTCTGGAAGGAGTCGACGGAAGCGGCAAGAGCACCGTCGGGAAGGCTCTCGTGGAGCGTCTGCAGAGCTCCGGGGAGGACGCGATCCTGGTCCGAGAGCCTGGTGGGACCGCTCTCGGAGAGGCGGTCCGGGCTCTGTTGCTCGACTCGGATGTCCTCGATGACTGGGCCGAGGTGTTCCTGTTCGCCGCCCAGCGGGCCGAGTTGGCCCGTGAGACGATCGCCCCTGCCCTCGAAAAGGGCATCTGGGTGGTGTCGGACCGTTCCTACTACTCGTCGATTGCCTATCAGGGCCGGGCCCGGGGCCTCGGCGAGGCGGACGTGAGATCGATCAACGAGATCGGTTTGGCCGGGGTGGTCCCCGACTACGTGTTCGTGCTCGACGTCGAGCCCGACGTGGCGCTGGCCCGCCAGGACCGGCCCGATCGCATCGGAAGAGAGGGTGTCGACTTCCAATCGGCGGTTCGCTCCTGCTATCTCGATCTCGCCTCCACCGAGGAGAAGGTGATGGTGCTCGACGGGACGCTGTCGGTGGAGGAGATGACGTCGAGGATCATGGCGGTGGTGAGATGAACGATCTGTTCTCGGACGTCATCGGCCACGAGGGCGTGGTCGGTTTGCTCCGCACCGAGATCGGCCGGCCCGCCCAGGCGTACCTCTTCGTCGGACCACAATCGGTGGGGAAGGAGGCGGTGGCATTGCGGTTCGCCGCCGGGCTGCTCGGCGGCATCGACGACGAGCGGGCCCGCCGGCTGGCGCTGATGCGGGCCCATCCCGATCTGCGGGTGCTGGAGCCCGAGGGCGCTACCAGTCTCGGAGTCGACCAGGCGCGCGAGGTGGTGGCGCGGGCATCGCTCACGCCCGTCGAGGCAGACCGGAGTGTCTTCCTGTTCCCCGACGCGGGGGCGATGACCGACCAGGCCGCCAACGCTCTGCTCAAGACGCTCGAAGAGCCTTCGGCACAGGTGGTGTTCCTGCTCGTCGCCGAGTCCGAGGACGACTTCCCACTCACCGTGGCCTCCCGATGCCGTACGGTCCACATGGGCCGGGTCCCGCTGCCGGACATCGTCGACGCTCTCGTGGAGCGAGGCCTCTCCGAGGAGGAGGCCACCGGAGTCGCCGTCGTCTCCGGCGGCCGTCCCGGTCTGGCGTTGGCTCTGATGAGCCAGCCGGAGGTGGCGCGTTTTCGGGACATGTGGCTGTCGATCCCGAGGCAGGTGACACCTCACCCCGGCGACGGGCAGCATCTCGCCATGGCTCTCCTTGCCGAACTGGCGCCTCTGGTCGACCAATCCGTGTCCGAGGACCTTCCCAAGGACAAGGCCCAGCGGGCCCGGCGGCGTGCCGAGATGTCGTTGCTGGTGAGCGGTCTCGAGATCCTTGCCTCCTGGTACTCGGACGCGGCGTCGTTGCAGTTGGGGGGGCCGATCCGCAACAGCGACCTCGACCTGGCCGCCTTCACCGACGTCCCACCCCGCCGGGCGGTGTCCGCGGCTGAGGCGGTGCTCGACGCGGTGGTCGACATCCAGGCCAACATGCGACGCGAGTTGGTGCTCGCCAACCTGTTCTCGTCGTTGGGCTCGGAGCAGTAGGTCGACCGTGCAGCGGTGCGCGCTGGCCGCGCGTCACGGTTCACTCGTTTACAACGGTCTGGATGAGCAAGCACGCCACCCCTAGAATTCGGCATCCGCCGGAGTAGCTCAGTGGTAGAGCGAGGCTCTCGTAAAGCCTAGGCCAGGGGTTCGACTCCCCTCTCCGGCTCCATGATTCGTGGCTCCGAGCTCCTGGTCATCGTCGCTTTGGTGGTACCCACCGTGTGGGCGCTCGTCGATGCGTTGCGGGCCGGCGAGACCGTGTGGCAGGCATCAGATCAAAGCCAGACGGTGTGGATGCTCGTGATCTTGCTCGCTCCGGTCCTGGGGCCCATCTTGTATCTCACTCTCGCACGACCTCGACTCCGCGCTTCGTGAATCCGGGGCACTCGTAGACCGGAACCAACCCGATGAAACCACCGGAGACCTCCATGGCCCATCATCAGCGCGTTTTGCGATCGGCTCATCCGGTGCCTGGATCCAGGCTTCGCGTTCGTCCCGATGGAAGACGTTCGCCTACCGCTGAACCCCAAATCGTTCCTGCCACTACCCCCGGCTACCGTGCCGGTGGCATGGCCGATCAGGCGAACTTCGAGAGAGACGCCCTCCAACACTCCCGTCAGCTCTACTCGGCGGCGATGCGTATGGCGCGCAATCCAGCCGATGCAGAGGACTTGGTTCAGGAGACCTACCTGAAGGCCTACCGCGCCTACGGAACCTTCGAGGAGGGCACCAACCTCAAGGCCTGGCTCTACCGGATCCTCACCAACACCTACATCAACAAGTACCGCAAGGACTCACGACGGCCCACCGAGACCGACCTCGGCGACGTCGAGGATCTCTACCTCTACCGGCGTCTCGGCTCGGAGGACACAGTGGACGCCTCCCGCACCACCGAGGACCGGGTTCTCGATGGTCTGGTCGAGTCCGACATCAAGGCGGCGGTGGAGGAGCTCCCGGAGAACTTCCGCATCCCGGTGCTCCTCGCCGACCTGGAAGGCTTCTCGTACAAGGAGATCGCCGAGATCCTCGACATCCCGATCGGTACCGTCATGTCCCGGCTCCATCGCGGAAGAAAAGCGATGCAGAAGAGGTTGTGGGAGTTTGCGAGCCAGCGTGGGCTGGTGCCTGAGGACGCTGAGAGACCATGAGCAACGACTGCGGAGAAGCACAAGACCAGATCTATCAGTATCTCGACTCCGAGCTGGACGAGGAGACCGCGGCCTCGGTTCGTAGCCACATCGAGGACTGCAACGGCTGTCACGGCTCATTCGACTTCGAGCGTCGGTTGAAGGCACTGGTCCGCGAATGTCTCACCGAGGACATGCCGGAAACGCTCGAGTCGAGAGTCAAAGAGCTCCTTCGCGAAGAGACTTCACACGCCCGTCCGTGAAGTTCGCCCGCAACCAGGGTCGGTTGTAGGCTGCGGGCCATGAGTGGCATGGGTCGCAACTCGCTGCTGTTTCTCGTCGTCAGCATCCTCGTCGCCGGTCTGTCCACGGCCGCCCTTGCAGCCGAAGAGGGTGAAGACGGAGCCGCGGATGAGACCACGACGACGATCGCCGACAGCGGCCTCATTCCGGCAGTCGAGGTCGATGCCGGAGACGAGGCTCCGGCCCAGGCCGACTGGACCTACCGCTATCTCATCCCCACCGGTCTCGCTCTCGCCGCCCTCATCATCCTGGTGACCTCGGTCAAGTACTTCACCGACGTGGTGCGGAAGCGGTACCGCATCATCGAAGAGTGAGTTCCCAACGGAGCCGTCTGTCGGGTCGTTTCGCAGGAACCTATCCGCTGGCCGATACGTACCACTCGACGCGGCTTGCCGAGGAGATGGGTCGGATCATCGGCGAGGTCTCCGGTCTCGTCTCCGAGGCCACAGGACTCAGCCTCCACGGGTCGCCCACCACCGTCGTCATCGACCGCCAGGAGTGGATCGAGAGGAACGTCGCCACTTTCGCCCATCTCACGGCGCCCGCCCGACGCAAGCTCGAAGAGCGCATGGCCTCGTCCGGAACCCGCTCCCAGACGGCTGCCGCCATCGCGGAGCGGGTCATGGCCGTCGAGACCAGAGCGGTGTTGAGTCTTCTCGCGCGCCGGGTCCTGGGGCAGTACGAACTGGTTCTCCCGACGGGGGAACAGGGCGACCTGGCCGCCTTCGTCGGCCCGAACATCCTCCAGATGGAGAGGACACATCAGTTCAAGCCGGCCGAGTTCCGCTATTGGGTGGCTCTGCACGAGTTGACCCATCGCGCCCAGTTCCAGGGTATCCCCTGGATGAGGGAGTACTTCATGGGCCTGGTAGGAGAGTTGGTCGAGACGTCCAAGCTCGACTCGGGCGCGGTGAGTAGAGGAATCGAAGTGATCACCTCGAGGTGGAACTCGGGTCAGCCCATCGTCGACGAACGGGGCGTGCTGGGCCTGTTCGGTACTCCGGAGCAGAACGCGGTGATCGACAAGGTGCAGGCTCTGATGTCACTGTTGGAAGGTCACGGCCATGTGATCATGGACCGGGTCGGGTCTGAGCGCCTCAGGTCTCAGGCGAGGATGAGCCGGGTCCTGAAGGGTCGTCGTCACGACAAGCGCACCGCCGCCTTCTTCAGGCTCACGGGCCTGGAGATGAAGCTGAAGCAGTACAAGCAGGGGGAGCGGTTCGTGCTCGCCGTCGAACGTGAGGCAGGGTGGGACACGCTGGCGATCGCCTTCCGCGGGGCCGGCAGCCTCCCGGAGCTCCACGAGATCGAGAATCCGACCCGATGGCTACAACGCGTCGCCTGAGGGAGTTGGTCGCGTCCATCCTGCCGAGACTCGACCTTCCCGATGGCCCTCTCGTCGTGGCGCTGTCCGGGGGCGCCGACTCCGCAGCCCTCGCCTGGTTGTGCGTCGACTCGGGTGTGGAGACCACCGGGCTGCACATCGACCATCAGCTGCCGGCGTCGCCGATCTTGGCCGAGGCCGCCGAGGCCATCGCTGCCCGGATCGGGATCAGACTCAACACCCGCCAGGTGACATTGGAGGATGGAGCATCACCCGAGGAGATGGCACGCAGAGCCCGCTATGAGGTGTTCTCGAAGTCACCCCTCCCGCTACTCACGGCCCACACCCTCGACGACACGGTGGAGACGGTCCTGATCAACCTGATCCGTGGGACCGGCACCACCGGGCTGGCTGGGATCCCACCGTTTCGCCCCCCTCGGGTCTACCGGCCGATGCTCGCGATCACCGGCAGCGAGACCAGGGAGGTGTCGACGTTGGTCGGCCTTCCCTACCGGGACGATCCCATGAACACGGATCTCGATCTCACCCGCAATCGGGTGCGTCACGAGGTCCTTCCCATGCTGCGATCGATGAACCCGGGCATCGATGTCGCCATCGCCCGGGCCGCCTCGTCCCTGCGCCGCGACAGCGACTACCTGGAAGTGCAGGCCGACGTTCTCGACAAGGGGTCGTTGCCGGTGTCGGTGGTCAGGACGGTGCCCCGTGTCCTCGCCGACCGTCTGTTCCGTCGCGCTCTCCAGAACAGCGGCATCGGGCCCACCGCTGACCGGATCGGGCGCATGTGGTCGGTGGCGTCGGGGGAGACCGATAGACAAGACCTGGCTGGGGGCAAGTCCGTCGTCCGTCGCGGTGCTCTGTTGGTCATCGAGTAGGGCGACCGAACCTGGTGTTCCGATACGTGTCGAACGGGTCCGGTGCGGTCCCGAAGCCATGATGGGACCCACTGTTAACCTCGGCGCTGCCCGGCCAGGCCAAGGTGTAGTGAACTGTTCCAACTGCGGACACGAGAATCGTCCCGGTTCCAAGTTTTGCGCCCAGTGCGGCCACGCCCTCGAGGCGACTTGTCCGGTTTGCTCCTTCAAGTCACCGCCAGATGCCAAATTCTGCAGCAACTGCGGCAGCCCACTCGGTGAAACCGCCTCTTCGGTTTCGGTCCAGGATGCGGCCGGTCGCCAGGTCCCCCCCGAGATGCTGACCAAGATCACGGCCGCGCGGGCCACCAACCGCAAGCAGGGTGAGCGTCGCACGGTCACGATGCTGTTCGCCGACATCCAGGGGTCGACCTCGGCCGCCGAAGGCGTCGACCCCGAGGACTGGTCCGACATCGTGAACGGGGCCTTCGAACACTTGATCGCCCCGGTCTACCGGTACGAGGGGACCCTCGCCCGTCTTCTGGGCGACGCGGTCCTCGCCTTCTTCGGAGCGCCGATCGCCCATGAGGACGATCCGGTGCGGGCGGTGCGGGCCGGATTGGAGATCACCGAGCGGATGGAGTCCTACCGGGCGGAGATCGACCAGCGCTGGGGGATACCGCTCGGGGTACGGGTGGGGATCAACACGGGTCTGGTGGTGGTGGGAGAAGTCGGTTCTGACCTCAAGGTGGAGTACACGGCGCTTGGAGATGCGGTCAACGTCGCGGCGCGGATGGAACAGACGGCGGAGCCGGGAACGGTTCGCGTGACCGCGGACACCTGGGCGCTGGTCTCCGACCTCTTCGAGGGCGATCAGATCGGTCCCGTCGATGTGAAGGGCAAGTCGGAGCCCGTGGTGGCGGTGCGGGTGATCGCCCAGCGAAGGGAGGCACAGGAAACCCGGGTGGCCCGTCCGATCATCGGACGGGCCGTCGAGCTCGAGCGGCTCGAGGATCTGATCGACCGGCTTCGTGGTGGTAGTGGTTGGCTGGCTTCGATCATGGGGGAGGCAGGCCTGGGCAAGTCACGTCTCGTCGAAGAGGTCCGCAAGGAAGCTAGTGCCGCGACGAAAGTCGCTGACATCGGTGATCTGGGATGGATGTCCGCCTACAACGAGTCCTACGAGACGTCGGTCCCCTACTCCGCAATCGCGCAGATTCTGGATCGATGGTGGGGGCTGGAGGAAGCCGAAGACCCCTATCGCGTCGTCGAAGAGGCGGTGGAGGCGGTGGTGCCGGATCTGACCGATGGCGCCGCCTATCTGGCTCACGTGGCGTCGGTGTCCTTGCCTCGATCGGTGTCACAGTTCCTCGACTCACTGGAGCCGCCGGTTCTCGACCTTCGGGTTCGTCAAGCGGTTACGTCGTACATGGAGGCGGAGGCAGGTCGCCGCCCCCTCTTGGTCGGCATCGAGGATCTGCACTGGGCCGATCCGCTGTCCCTCGGCTTGATCGAGGAGATGATGGCTCTCACGGAAGTGGCGCCGCTCGGCATCCTCTTCACCATGCGTCCCTACCGGGACGAGCCACCCTGGCACATCCATGAGGTAGCCCAGCGGGACCGTCCTCATCGCTATCACCACATCGATCTCGCCTCACTCGACCGGGAATCGGCCGAGCAGCTCCTCGACAACCTGGTGGAGGGTCTCAGCATCCCCGCTTCACTGCGAGAGCGAATCTTGGAGCGCTCCGATGGCAACCCCCTCTTCATCGAGCAGATGGCTCAGGCAATCCGGGAACGGGAGGAGGAGAGCGATCAACTCACGGTTCCCACCGGCCTCAGTTCTCTCCTCACCGCTCGTCTCGACCGCCTGGAGGCGGAGTCGAAGCTGGTGGCCCAGTTCGCCTCCGTCATCGGAGCCGAGTTCGATCGAAGCACACTGGCCGGCCTGATGGGCGAAGGGGTGGATCTCGATCGCCATCTCACCGACCTGCTCCGACGGGAGATCCTGGTCGAGAGTGGAGAACAGCCCGGCGAGATGGCCTTTCACCATGCTCTGATGCAGGAGGCCGCCTACTCCACCATGCTCCTCAGGACCAGGCGAGAACTGCACGACCGTCTGGCGGAGCACCTGCTCGCCACCGACCCCGGCGCACTCCAGGAGATCGCTCTCCATCTGGTCGAGGCAGGGGACATGGAGCGAGCGTTCCCCCATCTGGTCGTGGCGGGCGAGAGCTCAGCCCGTTCCATGGCGCTATCCGATGCCATTCGATTCTTCACCACGGCCCTCGAGAGCATCCCGAGCGATGCCGACCCCGAACTGGTGGTGCGCGCCCACGATGGCTTGGGCGTGGCCTACACACTGGTCCCCGACCTCACCCAGTCGGAGGCCGCCTATCAGCGCCTGGTCGATTACGCCGACGACTTCGGACGGCCGTCGGCCAAGGTCACCGCCCTCAACCGCTTGGCCTTGAACACCGCAATGCTGGGCGGCGACCTGGAGACCGCCCACCACTATCTCGAAGATGCCTACGCGCTGGCAACCGAGGCCGGCGACGAGTTTGGTCTTGCCCAGTACCACATGAATGCCTGCACCATCGCCGGGTTGGGAGGCGACCTCGGGACCTCTGTGGTTCACGACGAGGAGACGGCACGCTGGGGAGCCAGACTTGGTGCGGACGAGATCAGGGTGGAGGGGCTCACTCGATTGGCCGAGAACACGGTGTGGTTGATGGACTTCGATCGAGCTCTACCGGCAGTGGCTGAGGCGATCGAGGCCGCCCGGGAAGCCGGTGACGAGCACAACCTGGCCATCCTCCATTCGATGGCCGCGGCTCGACTCCGCTACCGGGAGGGAGACACCGAGGGGGCCCTGCAGCTGATGCTCGACAACGAGCCCACACTCGCCCGTTACAGCTCGTTCTTCCTGTCCATCGCTCGATCGGTGGCTGCCTACCTGCTCTACGAGTTGGGCAGGGTCGAAGAAGCGCTCGAGCAACTGCATAGCGCTCGGTCCGCCGCCGCACAGGCGCATCTCGTGTTCTTCGAGGCGGTTGCAGCCGCCGGCATGGCCCGGGTTTACGCCAGCATGGGGATGAGCGAGGCGATGGAGGAGGCAGTCGAGTCTGCGCTGAAGGGGGTCAGAACGCCGCTCGGTGAGTACGTGTCGTCGACAGTCTGGTCAGACCTGGGTCACGCCGCCCTGGCGACCGGGGACCTCGACAGCGCCGAGGTGCACTTCGAACGGTGCCTGAGCTCATCATCGGCCTCCAAGTACTGGGAGAAGCCGCGAGCGCTGATCGGTCTCGCGCTGGTCCAGTCGAGTCGAGGCAACACCGCTCGCGGGCATTCTTTGCTCGACGAGGCGCAGACCTTCCTGCTGGAGAAGGAGCTCCGGAGCTTCGACGCTCATCTCGAGCACGCGCGCGGAGAGCTGTTCTTGGTGGAGGGAGAGCCGGCACAGGCGGCCGGTCGGCTGGAGACAGCCGGTGCTTTGGCAGCAGAACAGGGCTGTCGAGTGCTGGGGATCGAGATCGCCGGGGCCGCCGCCCGAGCGTCGGCCGCCCGGGGCGACGGTGAGGCCGCCCGCAGCCACGGTGAGGCCGCCCGCGTCCGGGTGAGGGAACTGGCCGCCTCGATCAACGACCCGGAACTGCGTTGGTCTCTGGAAACGGTCTGGCTGGGCCGTCTCGACGTCGAGTTGGCCACCTGAGCGAGGGGACGGGCCCCTGGTTCTCCCGTGGTTCGGCGGGCCGCTACCTTTCCGTTCCATCGCAAACGCCACACGAAGAGGACCGGGATGGACATCAAGCCCCTGATCACTGCCGAGGAGATCGAAGAGACGCTGGCGGAGGTCGGAAAGCAGATCACGAAGGACTACGAGGGCAAGGAGCTGCTCCTGGTGGGCGTTCTCCGCGGAGCCTTCATGGTCATGGCCGACCTGGCCCGCCACATCGACCTGGCCTGCGAATTCGACTTCATGGCGGTGTCCTCCTACGGAGCATCGACACAGACCTCGGGCGTGGTCCGCATCCTCAAGGACCTGGATGAGGAGATCGATGGACGTCATGTCCTCATCGTCGAGGACATCATCGACTCTGGCCTGACACTCAACTATCTGCTCAAGAGTCTCCGGGTCCGCAAGCCGGCATCGCTGGAGATCGCGGCTCTGTTGCTCAAAGAAGGCATCCAGCGAGTCCCGATCGAGGTCAAGTACGTCGCATTCCCCATCGGGCCCGAGTTCGTCGTCGGCTACGGCCTCGACTATGCCGGTAAGTACCGGAACCTCCCGTATGTCGGTGTGATGGGGGAAGAGGTCTGACTGGCGGTCCGTCGCCTACACGGCTGACACAACGGGGTTCGACTATGCGGCCAACCGGCGTAGCATCTAAGTCAACCCCCTCCAGAACCGAGGTCTAGTGAATCGCACTCTGCGAACCCTCATCGTCTACGGGATGTCGATCGTCCTCGTCGCCATCCTGTTCTCGTGGTGGTTCGACCAGGTGGCCGGTCCCGAAGAGATCCCCATGTCCCAGTTCGTGGAGGCCGTCGAGGACGGCGAGTACGAAGAGGTCGTTCTCCTCGCCCGCTCCCGTCGTGCCCAGGCGCGGGTGGTGGACTCCGAGTTGGAGCCGGGGGCATTCGACCAGGTGGCCAGCTATGTCGAGGGTTTCGAGTCGGAACTGACCGCGACGCTGGAGAGGTCGGGAACCCAATGGTCGACCGACGAGGAGCCGGCAGGGTTCGTGGAAGTCCTGATCGGCTTCCTCCCCTGGTTGTTCCTTCTCGGCTTCATGGTCTTCATCTTCATGCAGATGCAGGGTGGCGGGAACCGGGTGATGCAGTTCGGCAAGTCCCGGGCCAAGGTCGTCGGCAAGGAACAGCCCAAGGTCACGTTCGAGGACGTCGCAGGTCTGCAGGAGGCGAAAGAAGAGCTCGAGGAGATCAAAGACTTCCTCGCCAGCCCCGACCGGTACCGTCAGATCGGGGCGAAGATTCCCAAGGGGGTGCTGCTCTTCGGACCGCCCGGGACCGGCAAGACCCTTCTCGCCCGTGCCGTCGCGGGGGAGGCCGGAGTCCCGTTCATGTCGATCTCCGGGTCCGATTTCGTCGAGATGTTCGTCGGTGTCGGCGCCGCTCGTGTCCGTGACCTGTTCGAACAGGCCAAGCAGACCGCTCCGGCCATCATCTTCATCGACGAGATCGACGCGGTCGGGCGTCACCGGGGGGCCGGTCTGGGCGGAGGCCACGACGAGAGGGAGCAAACCCTCAACCAGCTACTGGTCGAGCTCGACGGTTTCGAGGGCAACACGGGAGTGATCGTGATGGCGGCCACCAACCGCCCCGACATCCTCGACCCAGCCTTGCTGCGTCCGGGCCGCTTCGACCGCCAGATCACCGTCGACGCCCCCGACGTGGAGGGACGGGAAGCCATCCTCGCCGTGCACTCGAAGGGCAAGCCGCTGGGCGAAGACATCGACCTCGCCGTGCTCGCCCGCCGCACTCCCGGCTTCACCGGTGCGGACCTCGCCAATCTGATCAACGAAGCCGCTCTCCTCACCGCCCGCAAGCGGAACAAGGCGATCACGATGGTGGAGCTGGAAGAGTCCATCGACCGTGTCATCGCCGGGCCCGAGAGGAAGACCCGGATTCTCTCCGAGGATGAGCGTAAGACGATCGCCTATCACGAGACGGGTCATGCCCTCGTGGGATACGCGCTGCCCAACTCCGACCCGGTCCACAAGATCACCATCGTCTCACGTGGCCGCTCCCTTGGACACACTCTCGCCCTCCCCACCCATGACAAGTATCTCTCGAAGCGAAGCGAGCTCGTCGATCGCTTGGCGATGCTTCTCGGTGGGCGAACCGCCGAGGAGCTGATCTTCGCCGACCCATCGACCGGCGCCGCCGACGACATCGAGAAGGCGACTTCGATCGCAAGACGCATGGTCATGGAGTACGGAATGAGCGACGAGCTCGGTCCGATGCAATACGGCAAGCCCAATGGGGAGGTCTTCCTCGGTCGTGACTACTCCCGTCAGCAGGACTACTCGGACGAGGTCGCCGCTTTCATCGACTCCGAGGTGCGCAAGCTGATCACCGCCGCTCATATTGAGGCGCGCACCATCCTCGAGCACCACAGGGACGCCCTGGAGCGGATGGTCGAGGCCCTGCTTGAGAAGGAGACCGTCGACCGTGACGAGGTCGCAGAGATCTTCGGCGACGTCCCCAAGTGGGAGCACGCCTCCGACGGCTCGCTTCGCATCCGATACCCGGAGAACCCGGTGCTGCCCCAGCAGCGGGAGGAAATCGCCGCCGCAGTCGAGAAGAAAGACGAGGAGGCCGAAGAGGTCACCGAGTCGCTCAAACTCGGCCGCAAGCTGCCCCGCACCAAGGGACGGCCCGCCGAGGCCTGACGGCTTCGATGTGAGGGGGGACGACCCCCCTCAGACCCCCCGCCGTGCTCGAGGTGGGTGCGTGTCGTTGGTGATGTCGCGGTGAGGCTCGGCTCGTGGCCAGGAATTCGATGTGAGGGGGGACGACCCCCCGTGTCGCAGGGGCTCAGACCCGGTTGATGGTCATGTTCCCCGACACCAGTTTGGCCCGCACCGACACCTGGCGCTCCGGCTCGTCCTGGCTCGACTCCGGTTCCGGGAGGCGGAGCTTCCCCGACAACAGATTCACGTCCAGCGACACCTCACTGCGCCGGGGGATCCCGAGGTCGACCGAGCCCGACATCGCCTTGAACGAGGCACCACGACCCGTGTAGCGGCTGATGCGGAGATCTCCGGAGGCGGTGTTCACCGTGACCGAGGCATCGGTGTCCTCGATGTAGACATCGCCGGACGCGGTCGAGACTGCGACGCTGCCGTGGCACGACTCCCGGACCCGCAGGTCACCGGAAGCGGAGGTGAAGTTGAGGGCATGCTCGACGCGGCCCACTTCGGCGTCTCCGCTGGCGGTCTTGATGGCGAGGCTCTCTGCTCCGTCCAGTTCGATGTCGCCCGATGCCGTCTTGATGTCGACCTTGCCCAAGGTGAGGTCGGCCCTGACCGGAGCCGACGCCACCGCCACCCGGAGGTCGGCTCCTTCCGGCGCCCGGATCACTACATAGGCCGAGCCGCGGGACAACCAGGGCGTGGTCTTGTCGGAGGAAACCAGGATCGAGTTGCCCCGCTGCTCGACGATGAAATCGGCGGCCTTGGTGTCGACCGTGACATCGACGGTGCCGGGCTCGCCACGGTGGACTTCGACACGGCCCGCCTCTAGCCTGACCTCGATGTCCGGGGATCCCTCAACGGAGAAGTTCTCGTGGATCACAGTTGGAAGGTGCTCCGGTGGTGGGTTCCAGGTGAACGCCGCTTGCTCGCCTTTCGGCTGAGGATGTCGACGACGTAGGAGTTGATCGAGTCGCCGGCAGTGTCCGCCTCGTTGGCAATGAGGTCCTTGATGTAGCCGGGGAGCCGAATGGTGAGTCGTGCCTCGTCGGCGTCGTCGTCTCCCGGTGGTGGCGGCGGTGGGGGAGGGGGCACCGCAGCGGGATCCTCGCTGATCACCAGCTCGGGATCACCGTCGACCAGCTTGATATCGATGGTTTGGGTGTCCAACTGACTGGAGATCTCGGTCACCGCCATGTTGACCACTTCCATCATTGTCTGGGTGATGGCGGGCTTGAGTGCAGCCATCAGTTGGGTCCCAGCCTCGGCGATCTCGGGACCGGCCACGCGGAGCTGGGTCTCCACGGCCGACTCCAGATTGGTGATTGCATGTGACAGCTGCATCAACGGTTCCCCTTGTTTCTCTGGCTGTAGCGAATCCGCTCCTCCAGCAGTGCTTCCACTTGGTTGTGGGTCATTGTAACCAGCATGACATCTCCTATGGGTCAGCTTCGACATCAAGATGATGTCAAACTGATGTCACCATACAGCCACTCTGGCATCGCTGTCAACCACTTTCTCCAGAATTGGCGAAATACGCCGTACGGGTCGATAGTTTCCTGACCCGTGACCACCATCGACACCGGCAGGATCGAGAAAGCGGTGCGGGAGATCATCGAGGCACTCGGTGAGGACCCGCTTCGCGAAGGACTGGTTGGGACTCCCGCGCGCGTGGCTCGGTTCTACGAGGAGGTGTTCGAGGGCATCCACTCCGATCCCGGCGAGGTGATCGATGCCTTCTTCGGTGAGGAGCACTATCAGGAGATAGTCATGATCCGGGAGATCCCCTTCTATTCGATGTGCGAGCACCACTTCGTGCCCTTCCACGGTCTAGCGCATGTGGCGTATATGCCGAGAGGTCGGGTAACCGGTCTGTCCAAGTTGGCACGACTGGTCGAGGGTTTCGCTCGCCGTCCCCAGATGCAGGAGCGACTCACCGCCCAGGTGGCCGATTGCCTCGAGGAGCGGCTGGACCCTCTCGGGGTGCTGGTCGTCATCGAGGCGGAGCACCTCTGCATGTCGATGCGTGGGGTCAAGAAGCCCGGGGCCCGCACCGTGACCTCGGCGGTCCGGGGGATCATGGAGTCCAACCCGGCGACCAGGTCAGAGGCGATGTCTCTCCTGTTCGGCACCAGGAGCTGACCGTTGACGCGGTCTCGTGGGCGGTTGCCGGAGGGGACATCGACCTCCGCTCCGGCGCGCTGGTGGGAGTGGTGAACGACACCCCGATTCCTTCTCCGACGGAGTTCCTCGGCAGGTTGATCGGGGACGACTCGAGGACCGGCCGCGACCGGGCGACGGCACTCACCACGGCACTCGCCTATGCCCATGGCGCAAGGCTGTTTCGGGTTCACGATGTCTCCGTATCGAGAGATGCGCTCAGGGTGGCGGGCGCTATCGTGGCCAGCCAGTAATGGGACGAATGGTTGCAGGCCTGAAACCGCGTGGATTCACCTGGGTGATCACAGATCGCTTGGCCGTATCCGACCGCGTTGGGGGGTCGGGGTTCCAGCATCGGCGGGTGCGACGGGAAGAAGAGATCACCTGGCTCGTCGAGGAAGCCCAGATCAACACCATCGTCTCGATGTTGCCCGGCAATCAGAACCTGGCCGCCTACCGACAGGCCGGAATCGCCACCTACTCGGTGCCGATGTCGGGCCCGGTGACCAGACACGACGTGGGAAGATTCTTCGCCACCTTGGACCAGGCCCTGGCCAGAAACCATGCCCGGGTGCTGATCCATCGGGAGACCATCGACGACACGATCGGCGGGCTTCTCGGCGGCTACCTGGTGGACTCGGGAATGGTCGACGACCCGATCCTGGCCCTCGCTCTGATCCAGCAGATCCTGGGCAGGGCCCTGGGCCCGGAGGGACGCTCACTGATCCCCGAGGCCAACGGGAATTGAACGACCGCATCGAGCTCATTGGAATCGAGGTCTACGCCAAGCACGGCGTCCTCGACCGTGAGCAGGAGAAGGCCCAAGTGTTCAAGGTGGACGTCACCGCCTACACCGACCTGTCCGCTCCGGGAAGCTCCGATGATCTCGCCGATACCCTCGACTACTCGACGCTCGCCGTGGAGGTCCGCGAGGTGGTGGGGTCGGAGTCGCACAAGTTGATCGAGACGGTTGCCTCCCGGGTGGCCGAGGCGGTGTTGGGCCATCCGCAGGTGACCAAGGCGGTGGTGACGATCCACAAGCCCAACGCACCGCTCGACCTGGCGTTCGAGGACGTCTCGGTCACGATCGAACGATCCCGGTGACCCGGTATGCAATCGGGCTCGGCTCCAATCTCGGGGACCGGCACCGCCATCTGCTCGAAGCCTGCGCGGAGATCGAGCGTCGTCTGGGGGAGTCGACGGTCTCAGGTGTCTACGAGACGGAGCCGGTGGGTGGGCCGGCCCAGGACCCCTATCTCAACGCGGTCGTCCTGGTCGAGAGTGATCTCGCCCCGCTGGAGCTGCTCGACGTCCTCCAGGACATAGAGCAAGCGCGGGGACGGGTGCGGACCGTGGAATGGGGGCCTCGCACCCTAGATCTGGACATCGTCGCCAGTGACGGGCCATCGGTCGCCACGTCCCGGCTCGAAGTGCCCCATCCCAGGGCGATCGAACGCGAGTTCGTGTTGCGCCCACTGGTAGACGTCTGGCCGGACGCCCCGGTGTCAGACGACCTCGATGCGAAGTCGGCCCTCGCTGCGGTCGTTGACCAAGGGGTCGATCTGCTGAGTCGGCGATGGAGACCGCAGGTGCCGCAGGGACCCGCTCTCCTGCTGCTCGGAGCCCAGTTCACGCTGATATTCGCGGTGGCCATCGCCCTGGTCTACGACGGAACGCTTCCCGATCGCGGGGTGAGCGTCTCCCGGACGGCGGGGGCCCTCCTCGCCATCCTCGGAGCCGGCCTCGCCTTGGCCGCCTCCCGCCGGCTCGGTGCCGGCTTGAGAGCCAGTCCCCTGCCGCGACAGGGTGCTGTGCTGGTGACGGACGGTCCCTATCGGCATGCCCGCCACCCGATCTACGGCGGTCTGATCCTGCTGCTGGCTGGAACCGCATTGGCCCTCGACAGTGTGGCCGGACTCATAGCTACCTCGTTGTTGGTCCCCTTCTTCCTGTTCAAGGCGGCGTATGAGGAGCGTCACCTGAGGTTGCGATATGCCGGCTACCTGGACTACCGGCGGAGGGTCGGACGTCGACTGATTCCGTACTTGATCTAGAGGCCGACGTCAGATGGAAGAGGATTGAGACTCTGTTCGCGTAATTCCGCGTCCTGCTAGGTTCGGGTCATGGTGCAACTGGCCGGATGCCCGGATGCCCAAGGCGTCCCTCCGGCCCGCGCCGCGCCCTCGCAGAGAGGCCGTTCACCCCCTCCAGCTCCTGTGAGCAAACCAGTCCCACGGACAGGAGGTAATGAATGGCCAAAAGGTCGCGAGAGAACCGCCAGGAGATTCCCGGATACGACGAGAGTCGACCGACACGCGAAGAACGAAAGAAGCGGCATCGGGCGAACAGGCACGCCGCAAACCAGATGCTCCACACCCTCGAAGACCCCGAAGAGGTGGTTCTTCCAGAGGAGAGACGAACCCGCACCCATGATGTGAGCAACGGCGCCGGTGAACCGGAGAAACGCCGATTCCGGGTGTGGAAGACCAAGTTTTGGAAACGCCGGGACGAATACCGCTCTCACAAGGCCGAGCTCGACTCCAACTGGCCCGTGATCACCCCCAACGAACTCCAGGAGGAGTAACAGAACAACCATCGAACCCAGCTTTTCGCTCATCTAACGAGCGGAAGACGCGCCATCTGGTGCGCGAAAACGGTGGCTTGCAGTCACCTCCACCTGATGGGGGTACCCTCGCCGGGATGTCGCGGCGAGAGACGAGATGCGTCTGATCATCGTTGGCCCGGGTAGGGCCGGCGGAGCGATGGCGCTGGCGGCGCACAGTGCCGGCCACGAGGTCGTGGGCGTCCTCAGCCGGCGACCCGCGGAACGGTGGAAAACCCTCGATTGGGACTCGGCGCTCCCCGAGGCCGACGTCGCCCTGATCGCGGTGCGCGACGAGGCCATAGCCGAGGTCGCCACCCGCATCGCTCCACACGCGTCCGAGGTAGGGGTGGTCGCACATCTCTCCGGCTTCACACCCGTGCTCGTGCTCCGTGAGATCCAGGAGCGCGGCATTGCCGTCGGTGGGTTCCATCCTCTCCAGTCGCTACCCGACCCCGAGACCGGTGCCAGGGCCCTCGCCGGGTCGTTCGTGGGCATCGATGGAGATCCACTGGCGGTCGACGTCCTCACCCACCTCGCCAGTTCCTTGGGGATGGAGTCGTTCCGTCTCGATGACACCGCTCGCCCTGCCTATCACGCCGCGGCCGCCGCAGCCGCCAACTTCGTGGTGACATCTCTGGCGGTCTCCGGGGACTTGTTCGAGTCGGCGAGCATCGACCCGAGAGTGTCCCGACCCCTGGTGGAGCGGGCGGTGGCCAACGTCTTCGACAAGGGTGCCGCCTCCTCGTTGACCGGGCCGATAGCCCGGGGCGACATAGAGACCGTCATCGGTCACCTCGAGGCCGCTCACCAGGTCTCCTCCCATGTCGGTCGTCAGTTCCGGCTGATCGCCGAGGCTACGGCCATTCGCGCCGGTCGGGAGGAGGATCTGCACCGGTGGAAGTGAGCCGGACTTTTGCCGAGACCAGGTCGCACTATCAGGGCAAGGTCGGGTTGCTGCCCACGTTGGGATACTTCCACGAGGGTCATCTCCGTCTCATGGACATGCTGCGCCAACAGTGCGACACGCTGGTGGTGTCTCTCTTCGTCAACCCGACCCAGTTCACCGAGACCGACGACTACGAGGCCTACCCCCGCGACGAGCAGCGCGATGCCACGCTCGCCCAAGAGCACTCGGTCGACGTGCTCTTCGCACCGGAGGAGGCGGAGGTGTATCCCGGTGAGGCGGTGACGACCGTCGAGGTCATCGGTGTCACAGATGAGATGGAGGGACGGCACCGGCCGGGCCACTTCGTCGGGGTGGCCACCGTCGTCGCCAAACTGTTTGCCGGGCTACGTCCCGAAGTGTCGATGTTCGGTCGCAAGGACGCCCAGCAGGTGGCGGTCCTCAAGGCGATGGTCCGTGACCTGCGGTTTCCGATCGAGGTCGTCGAAGCCCCGGTGGTGCGTGAGCCCGACGGTTTGGCACTTTCGAGCCGCAACGTACGTCTCACCAACGACGACCGTCGAGCTGCCCTCGCCATCTCGCGTGGGCTGTTCCAGGCGTCGGAGCAAGTCGATGCGGGGGAGCGGAGAGCCGACCGCCTGGAGTCCACCGTTGAGCGGTCGATGAAGGGGCTCGACGTCGACTACGTGAAGCTGGCCTCCCAGGAGACGATGAAGTCGATCAAGACCCTCGACCGGCCCGCGGTGCTGGCGGTTGCGGCCCGGGTCGGCTCGGTTCGTCTCATCGACAACGTCGCCTTCGACATGGCCGGCGGAGAGCCGGTCCCCGACCGGGGAATTCTGCTGGATGAGCCGAGCGAGTTGACGGCTCTGCCAACATCGTGACCTCGCCATGACCGACCACGACGAGACCGGCCACGACAGGTTGATCGACGCCCGGCGCGCCAAGCACGACGCGGTGCTCGACGCCGGCGGCTATCCGCATCGTTTCGTCCGGTCCGCCCTGGCCGCACAGCTCCGCGAGCGGTACCCGGATCTCGAAGCGGGCGCGGAGACGGATGACCGGGTTATGGTGGCCGGCCGTCTGATGCTGCACCGCTCTTTCGGCAAGCTCCAGTTCGGCACCCTCCACGATTCCAGTGGGGCGATCCAGCTGTTCGTCGAGCGCGGCTTCGCCGGTGATGAGCTCGCCGAGCGGTTCGCGGAGTTGGACCTGGGCGACTGGATCGGTGCCGGTGGCGTGGTCATGACCACGAAGCGTGGGGAGCTGAGCGTGAAGATCGATAGCCTGACTCTCCTCCAGAAGGCTCTGCGCCCGCTTCCCGACAAGTGGCATGGCCTGGTCGATGTGGAGACGCGGAGCCGACAGCGCTACCTCGACCTGATGGTCAACCCCGAGGCGCGCCAGACCGCCTTGACCAGGGCCCGAGTGGTCTCGGACCTGCGGCGCGAGTTCGAGTCGCGGGGGTTCATCGAGGTGGAGACCCCGGTCCTGCTCACCCAGGCCACCGGGGCGCTGGCCCGGCCCTTCGTCACCTACCACAACGCCCTCGACATCCACCTCCAGCTACGGATCGCCACCGAGCTCTACCTGAAGAGGCTGGTGGTGGGGGGCATGGAAAGGGTCTTCGAGATCGGCAGGATCTTCCGCAACGAGGGGATCGATTCGACCCACAATCCCGAATTCACGATGTTGGAGGCCTATCAGGCCTTCGCCGACTACACGGACATCATGGACATGGTCGAGGAGATCCTGGCCGCGGTGGCCGAGTCGGCGCTCGGGTCCAGGGCCACCACTTATCAGGGACGTGAGCTCTCGTTCACGACACCCTTCCGCAGAGTGAGGCTGGTCGATCTTGTCTCCGAGTTCGTTGGCGACCCCGTATCTCTCGACACCGATGCCGAGCGGCTGGCATCGCTTCTCTCGGAACGTGCTGTCCCCGTCGATGAGGGATGGAGCCGGGGGAAGATGATGTTCGAGCTCTACGAGTTGGCTCACAAAGAAGTCTGGGAGCCGACGTTCGTCATGGACTTCCCGACAGAGGTCTCGCCCCTGTCAAGGAAGAGCCCCGAAGACCCCCGGATCACCGAGAGGTTCGAGTTGGTGATCGCCGGCTCGGAGTACTGCAACGCCTTTTCCGAGCTGAACGACGCCGACGACCAGAGAGAGAGGTTCGAGGAACAGGCGGCCGCCAGGGCTGGCGGTGACGAGGAAGCCCACGTAATCGATCACGACTACATCCAGGCCCTCGAGTTCGGGCTGCCCCCGACCGGTGGTCTCGGCATCGGTGTCGATCGCCTGGTCATGCTGCTCGCGGATCAGGCTCACATCCGGGAAGTGATCCTCTTCCCGACCATGCGCCCCACCTCGTCGTAGAACGTCTTCCAGCCCGATTTTCGCGCAGCTGATGCGCGAAGACGGGGTGGGTCAGGTGCGGGCGGATTCGACCCGCTCCAGGAGGAATGCGCCGAGACGCTGGAGGATCCCTTTGGGTGCCGACTCGGGCACGTCCGTCAGCGCCTCCTCGGCTTTGGCCAGCCGCTGGCCGGCGGTTTCCAGTGCCGCGTCGACATGGCCGCCCGCCCTGACCAGGGATATCACTTCGGCGACGTCTTGGTCGCGGTAGGGCCGACCCTTGTCGAGGATGTCGCGAACTCGATCTCCATGAGGCCCCGAGATGGCACGGAGCACCGGCCCGGTGAACGTCCCCTCCCGTATGTCCGATCCGGCAGGCTTGCCGATGGTCTCCTCGTCGGCGACCAGGTCAAGGGCGTCGTCGGTGATCTGAAAGACCATGCCCACCTCCCAGGCCCAGGTAGAGAGGGCTTCCACCACCCGCTCGTCGGCATCGGCGGCGATGGCGCCGAGACGGGCCGAGGTGCGGATCAGAGAGGCGGTCTTGCCCCCGATCACCTGCTGGTAGTCCTCGAGCGAATGGGTGAGGTCGTCGGTGAGTTGCAGCTCGCGGGTCTGGCCCTCGACCAGTTCGGCATAGGTCGAGGCGAGGAGACGCACCGATTCCTGGCTCAGGTGGGTGGCGGCGACCTCCGAGGCCCGAGCCATGAGGAAGTCGCCCGCCAGGATCGCCACGGAGTTCGTCCAGTTGGCATTGACGGAGCTGGCTCCTCGTCGGGTGTCGGCTTCGTCGATGACGTCGTCGTGGTAGAGCGATCCAACGTGGATCAACTCGACGGCCACCCCCGCCTCCACTGGCCGTCGGTCCACCGGATTGCCGAATTCCGCCGCCAGCAGGGCGAGCAGTGGGCGGAAACGCTTCCCCCCGGCGAGGAGAAGATGCTGGGCTATCTTCGTAAGGTAGGGGTCGTCGGCTGCCGATGCCTCGAGGAGACGCTCCTCGACTGTTTCCAAGTGGTCCCAGATGCGGGGAATACCAACGAGACTTTGGAGGTCTTCCATTGGTGACGATGGTATTACGGATGGAGAGGCTGGGAGGCGTGGTGCGGTTCAGTCCCCAGCCGATGGTAAAATTGCATATGCCAGGTCCAGGAGCAGCAAATGTTTGAACGCTTCACGGACCGGGCCCGTAGGGTCGTTGTACTGGCCCAGGAAGAAGCCCGGTTCCTGAACCACAACTACATCGGGACGGAGCACATCCTCCTCGGTCTCCTCAACGAGGGCGAGGGAATCGCCGCTCAGGCCCTCGAGAGCCTCGACATCGACCTGGCGTCGGTACGCGACGAGGTCGTCAAGATCATCGGGCAGGGTCAGCAATCACCGTCCGGGCACATCCCCTTCACCCCGCGTGCCAAGAAGGTTCTCGAGCTGTCGCTGCGCGAGGCACTCCAACTCGGCCACAACTACATCGGGACTGAGCACATCCTCCTCGGACTGATCCGTGAGGGGGAGGGAGTCGCCGCCCAGGTCCTACAGCAGCTCGGAGCCGAGCTGCAGAAAGTGCGCCAAACGGTGATCCAGCTCCTCTCCGGCCCCGGTGGCAGCGAGGAGCAGCAGCCCAAGGCGGCCGGCGCCGGTGGCAGAGAGTCCACCTCCTCCGGCTCGACCGTGCTCGATCAGTTCGGCCGTAACCTGTCCCATTCGGCACGCGAGGGAACCCTCGACCCGGTCATCGGGCGCACCCGCGAGATCGAGCGGGTCATGCAGATCCTGTCCCGACGCACCAAGAACAACCCGGTCCTCATCGGTGAGCCGGGCGTGGGAAAGACCGCTATCGTGGAGGGGCTCGCCCAGCGAATCGTCTCCGACGAGGTGCCCGAGAACCTGAAGGGCAAGAACCTCTACACGCTCGACCTCGGAGCCCTCGTCGCCGGGTCCCGCTACCGCGGCGACTTCGAGGAGAGGCTGAAGAAGGTCCTCAAGGAGATCAAGAGCCGGGGTGACATCATCTTGTTCATCGACGAGATACACACTCTCGTGGGGGCCGGTGCCGCCGAGGGCGCCATCGACGCCGCCTCCATCCTGAAGCCGATGCTGGCCCGTGGTGAGCTGCAGACCGTCGGTGCCACCACCCTCGAGGAGTACCGCAAGTACCTCGAGAAAGACTCGGCCCTCGAGCGTCGATTCCAGCCGGTCCAGGTCGACGAGCCCTCCCTGACCGACACCATCGACATCCTCATGGGTCTGAAGGACCGTTACGAGGAGCACCACTCGGTTCGCTTCACCGATCAGGCCATCGTGTCCGCCGCCAACCTGGCCGATCGTTACCTGGCCGACCGGTTCCTTCCCGACAAGGCAATCGACCTCATCGACGAGGCCGGCTCACGCATGCGAATCCATCGCAAGAGCGACATCCCCGAGATCGTCGAGATCGACGGGAAGCTCGCCGGCCTGCGCAAGAACAAGACCGAGGCGATCAGCGGCGAGAACTACGAGAGGGCGGCGACCCTCCGCGATGAGGAGCGCACGCTGCTCGTCGAGCGCGCCGAGCGCGAAGCCGAGTCTTCGGACCCGGGCTGGGTGATCGACGAGGAGGAGATCGCAGAAGTCCTCGCCCAATGGACCGGGATCCCCGTACATCGCCTCACCGAAGAGGAGACGGCGCGTCTCGTCCACATGGAGGACGAACTGCACAAGCGCATCATCGGCCAGCACGACGCCATCCAGGCGGTGTCGAAGGCAATCCGTCGCACCCGGGCCGGGCTCAAGGACCCCCGCCGCCCGTCCGGTTCGTTCATCTTCCTGGGACCCTCCGGTGTCGGCAAGACCGAGACCGCCAAGGCACTCACCGAGTTCCTGTTCGGTCAGGAGGATTCCCTCATCCAGCTCGACATGTCCGAGTACATGGAGAAGCACACGGTCAGCCGTCTCGTCGGCTCGCCTCCCGGTTACGTCGGATACGACGAGGGTGGTCAGCTCACCGAGGCGGTGCGCCGCAAGCCGTTCTCGGTGGTGTTGTTCGACGAGATCGAGAAGGCCCACCCTGACGTGTTCAACACCCTCCTCCAGATCCTCGAGGAGGGCCGTCTCACCGACGCGCAGGGGCGGACCGTCGACTTCAAGAACACCGTCATCATCATGACATCCAACCTGGGGACCCGCGACCTCCACAAGAAGGCGGTCGGGTTCCACTTGGAGGATCAAGAGATGAACTACGAGCATATGAAGGAGCGGGTCACCGAAGAGCTGAAGAAGCACTTCCGACCCGAGTTCATCAACCGTCTCGACGAGATCATCGTGTTCCACGAGTTGGAGATGGATGAGCTCAAGCTGATCGTCGACCTGATGCTCACCAGGGTCAGGGAGCAGCTCTCCAGCCAGCATCTCGACCTGGCACTCACCGACTCGGCCAAGGAATACCTGGGACAGGAGGGCTACGACCCCGAGCTCGGGGCGCGGCCGTTGCGTCGGGCCATCCAGAGGCTGTTGGAGGACCCGCTTTCCGAGCGTGTTCTGCTCGGGGAGTTCAAGGCCGGGACCACGATCCTGGTCGGTTTCGACACCGACGACGAGGAGTTGACCTTCGAGGGGATCACCTCTCCCGAGTCCCCTCCGGTGGAGCTGGCCGGACAGGAGTAGGGCGGCCCGGGCTAGAGAGTCGGCTGCAATCCGCTAAAGGGAGGCTCTGAGGCGGCCGATTGGTATGGGCGCTAGCCATGTCGACCATTTTCGCTCTACTCGTTTTCGTCGCCGGTCTCGGGCCCGGCCAGGAGCCCGAGTACGCCCCTGCCGGCACCGATGCCTACACGCTCGACCTCCAGATCGATGGATACATCAATGGCAGGATGGATCCCGCCCGGATGATGACCGTCTCGGGATGCACCCTGGAACGGGATGCGGCGTATCTCTTCTCCCTGCTGATGGATGCGGCCCGTGAGGAAGGGGTCTATCTCCGGTATGAAGACTGCTACCGCACCTACGACCGGCAGGCCGCGGCCTACGAGCGCAGGTGCCCGGTGGTCGAGACGGCTGTCTACGAGGTGGACTCGGAGACTGGAGAGAGAGTGCAGACAGGAACCAACCGGTCCCGGGAGTGCAGCGGACCTCCGGTCGCCCCGGCGGGCCGCTCCAACCATGGGTGGGGCCGTGCGGTGGACTTCGCCAGCCGCTACTCGGTGCTGACCTGTTACGACGAGGCGTTCCACTGGTTGAAGCTCAATGCCCACCGTTTCGGCTGGGTCCACCCGTCGTGGGCCCATTGCGGCAAGCCGACCCAGGAGCCCTGGCACTGGGAGTTCGCCGGGGTCACCGACCCCAAACTGGTCAAGTACGTCTCGATCGACCCCGCCCTGATACCAAACCTCGAGTAGGTCTCCTCCCCTCGATCGGGCTAAGCGCCTTGCCGGACGGGCCGTTGTGGTGCAACGCCGCCCTGCAGTGGTTGCTGATCGTGGGTGAGCGTATGTCCCGCGCAGCTGATTGCCGACCCCTCCTCCCTGCGAATCATCGAATTCGCTGGTAACGCCGTCGACGCGGGCACACTCGTCTACCCGTCCACCTTCACTCTGCGGGACCTGTCCACAAGATGGTGGTAGCCGGCGGACCTGGCCACCGGGCCCCAGCTCGAGTTCGGTCAGGTCCTCGCTCCGGTGTGGGGGATAGTGATCGCCTCGATCGTTGCCGAGGTCGTGGCCGAGTTGGTCGACACCGAGGCGTATTCACTCTGGGTGCGTCGTTTCGCCGACCGACACCAATGGGGTCGGGTCCTCGTCTCGAACATGGTCGCCATCCCTGTTGACTCCGCTCTCTTCGTCGGGCTCGCCACGTTGTTCGGCGTTTTCCTGACAGCGGTGGCGTGGTCGATCTTCTGGGTGAATGTGGTGTTCAAGGGCGGGGTGACCCTGGTCTCCATCCCCTGGATATATCTGGTCAGACCTACACCCCTCTCAGAGGCGCACTAGGCCTCCTCTGGCACTAACCTGCCCAGGCGGCCAGGCGCACTGTCCGCACTCACAATTACTGGAGGAATCAAGCGTGAAACGCCAAATCAGGTATCTCGCCATCTTCGCCATCCTGGGCCTCGTACTTGCGGCCTGTGGCGATGCTGAAGGTGACACGACCACAACCACCGCCGAGGCGCCCACTACCAGCGAGGCGATGGCGCCCACTACCAGCGAGGCGATGGATACGACCACATCGGCCGCAACTGACACCACTGAGGCGATGGACTTCACCGCGGTCAACGTCTGTTTCGTCACCGATGACGCCGGTGTCGACGATAGGAGCTTCAATGCATCCGGTTGGCAGGGTGTCCAAGATGCGGTGGCAAGTGGTGCCGCAGCGCCAGACCCCATCCTTCTGGAATCGACCAGTGAGGCCGACTACCAGCCGCACGTCGAGACCTGTCTAGATCAGGGCGCCGAGCACATCGTGACATCTGGCTTCAAGCTGGGCCCAACGACTGAGACCTTTGCCGCGGCCAACCCCGAGGTGCAGTTCACCATCATCGACTTCCCGTCGAACGGGCCCAATGTCGCCGGAACCGAGTTCCAGACCGACGAGGCGGCCTTTGCGGCCGGCTATCTCGCAGCTGGGGTGACTCAGACGGGGATCGTCGCGACCTACGGGGGCCAGAACATTCCCACTGTTGCCATATTCCTCGACGGTTTCGCCCGAGGCGTAGCACACTACAACGAGGTCAAGGGAACCGACGTTCGCGTTCTGGGATGGGACGTCGAAGCCCAGGAGGGAACGATGACCGGAGTGTTCGATCCGGCAGATCCGATTGTGCGCGCTACTTGCGAGAGCCAGCTCGATGAGGGCGCCGACATCATCCTGCCGGTGGGGGGAGCGATCAACCTCCCATGCGGTACTGCTATCCAGGACAGGGGAATTGATGGCGCCTTGATCGGAGTGGATGCCGATGCCTTCGAGGCCATGCCTGCCGAATTCCAGGACCTCTGGTTGGTGACCGTTCTCAAGGGTTTGGCTTCCGGAGTCACCACTTCGATCGAGGCTCATGCTTCAGGCGAGCCTCTCGGTGGCAGCAGCTATGTCGGCAATCTTCAGAATGATGGCGTTGGCCTGTCCGACTATCACAGCTGGGCTGACCGGGTTCCCGCCGAGCTCGATGCCGAAGTCCAGCAAGTGCTGGCCGACATCGAGAGCGGCGCAATCACTTGGGACAAGTTCGTGGTCGGTGGTGGATGATCTGACCTGACGATCTAGGAAACATGGAGCCCCCGCTGCTGAAGCGGGGGCTCCACGTTATCTATAGTGACCGCTCCTTGGCGGTCTAGCTAGAAGGAGCCACCGGGTGGCGTTGGAGTTGCGCGGTATCACAAAGCGGTTCCCCACGGTCGTTGCGAATGACAACGTCAGTCTGTCGGTAGCTCCCGGAGAGATCGTCGCCCTCCTCGGTGAGAACGGTGCCGGCAAGACCACTCTGATGAACGTTTTGTTCGGGCTCTACTCGCCCGATGAAGGTCAGGTAGTCATCGACGGCGACCACCTGGAGTTGAGCAATCCCAGTGCCTCGATAGCCGCCGGCGTCGGGATGGTACACCAACACTTCATGCTCGTACCCGTGTTCACGGTCGCCGAAAATGTGATTCTGGGTCTCGAACCGGTGAAGGGTCTGAGTTTGATCGATAGAACCAAGGCGCGTCGGCTGGTCACGGACATTTCCGATCGTTACCGCCTCGCGGTGGATCCAGATGCGTTGATCGAAGACCTACCTGTGGGCGTCCAGCAGCGGGTCGAGATCGTGAAGGTGCTGGCCCGGGATGCGCGTTACATCGTCTTCGACGAGCCGACCGCCGTGCTCACTCCGCAGGAGGTCGAGGAATTCTTCGAGATCGTCCGCGGTCTCAAGGATGACGGAAAAGGGGTGATCTTCATCAGTCACAAGCTGAATGAGGCATTGGAGATCGCCGACAGGATCGTGGTGCTACGTGACGGAAAGGCGGTAGGAGAAGTCAATCCGGCAGATACGAGTAAGGAACAGCTCGCGGAGTTGATGGTCGGCCGCCCGGTCTTGCTCACAGTCGAGAAGTCGGATGCGGAGCCGGGCGACGTCGTGCTGTCGGTCGAAAACCTGGTGGTGTTGGACGATCGTGCTCATCGCACCGTCAATGGCGCCTCGTTCGAGGTTCGTTCCGGGGAGATCGTCGGAATCGCTGGGGTTCAGGGTAACGGGCAGACCGAGTTAGTGGAGAGCATCGTGGGCATGCGCCCGTCCCTGGCCGGCCGGGTCGTCATCGCAGGTCACGATGTCACCGAACACAGTCCGCGTCAGATCCATGAGTCTGGGATCGCCCACGTTCCTGAGGACCGGCAAGAGAGTGGCCTCGTGCTCGACTTCACCGTCGCCGAGAACATGGTGTTGGATTCCTATTACGACGAGCCATACTCACGCGGCCTTCGCATGGATTGGGCCACCGCGACCGAAGCCGCCCAGCGACTCGTCGACGAATACGACGTCAAGACGACCAGGGTGGACGTCCCGGTCTCGACCTTGTCGGGCGGCAACCAACAGAAGGTGATCGTCGCCCGCGAATTCGACAGGGACGTCAAGCTGGTCATCGGCTCCCAGCCAACCAGGGGTGTGGATGTCGGTTCCATCGAGTACATCCACGCCAGGATCGTGGAGCAACGTGACATGGGCGCCGCGGTACTCGTCATCTCCTCCGAGCTCGATGAAGTCATGGCTCTGGCCGATCGGATCCTGGTGATCTACCAGGGTCGGATAGTGGGTGAGTTCGATCCGAAGTCCGTTTCCAGCACCGAAGTCGGTCTGGCGATGTTGGGATCTGGGGAGGGCTGATGGGCGATCAGGAGCACGAAGGAAGGCCGGACCCCGAGTCGCACGCTGCGGGCAATGATGTGGCCCGCCGGGTCTCCGGAATAGACGAGAAGCTGGGGCGAGCGATACTCACCCCACTGCTCGCCCTCGTCCTGGCGCTCGCGGTTGGGGCGGTCATCATCATGGTCACCGATGTCGACGCTTGGCGTCTCATGGGGGAGGATCTGGGCGGCGCCCTGGGTGAAATGTTGGAGGGTGTTTGGATTGCCTACCGGGAGTTGTTCCGCGGGGCCTTCGGCTCGGTGCGCGCCATCTCGGAGACCCTGTTCACGGCCTCACCGTTGATATTGGCTGGTTTGGCGGTGGCCGTTGGATTCCGCACCGGATTGTTCAACATCGGCGCCAGGGGCCAGATGTTCGCCGGCGGGCTGTTCGCTCTCTGGGTCGGGCTCCACGTCGACCTCCCTGCACTCATCCACATACCAGTAGCGTTGATCGCCGCCATCATCGGCGGGGGGCTGTGGGGAGGGCTGGCAGGATTTCTCAAGGCACGGTTTGGCGCCCATGAGGTGATAACGACGATCATGCTCAACTTCGTCGCCGCATTTTTCGTCCTCTACATCCTGAAGACTTCTCTGTTCCAGGAGGCGGGCTCCAACCTCCCGCAGTCGGCCCCGGTCCTCGATTCGGCCCGGCTCCCGCCCATCTTTGCCCAGCAATATCGAGTGAACATCAGTCTGATCATCGCCGTCTTGGCGGTGTGGTTCATCCATTGGCTCCTCTTCAGGTCGACGATCGGCTTCGAATTCCGTGCCGCGGGCTTGTCGGCGAGCGCGAGTGCTTATGCCGGGATGAACGTCTCGTTCCTCTACACGGCGGTGATGTTCGTTTCGGGTGGTCTGGCTGGCCTGGCCGGAGCATCGATGACTCTCGGTCTGCCTCCATACACGGTGACCTCGAACTTCCCAGGCACGATCGGCTTCGACGCCATCGCTCTCGCCCTCTTGGGCAGATCGCATCCGGTGGGTGTGCTGTGGGCGGGCCTGCTGTTCGGTGCGCTCATCGCCGGCGGCCGGACCATGCAGGCTGCTGCCGGAGTCTCCGTCGACCTCGTCATCGTGATGCAGGCTCTGATCATCATTTTCATCGCGGCCCCCGCTTTGGTGAGAGCGGTGTTCCGCATCAGGGCTGCCGAGGCCGAGCCCACTCAGCTGACCAAGGGGTGGGGATCATGACCGCCACGATCGAGAGGGTCGAGACGCCTGAGGTGCGGAACCGCGCCACACCCGAGGAGCGACGCTCGACGATCGTGGGATGGGTGCTCATCGCACTGGGTCTCTTCGTCTTCATCTTTTTTGGTCTCGGACTGGATGGCGACGGCACCGCGACCTTCAACATGTCTTTGCAGACCGATCGCTTCAAGGACCTGGCGTGGGTGGTCGACGCCAGGTTGTTGTCGTTCATCGTCGGGGTCCTCATCATGGGTCTGGGGGTTTGGCGTCTGACTCGGAGGGCGTTGGACTGGACGAACATCGCCCTGGCTGTCGGGTTCACGCTCTTCGCATTGGCCTTTCTCGCTTGGGCCGCGGCCGGGAGTCAGTTCAGCATGGTGGGAATGATTCGATCGACCGTGATCCTCTCCGTGGTGGTGGTGTTTGGTGCTCTCACCGGTCTCATGTGTGAGCGAGTCGGGATCATCAACATCGGGATCGAGGGCCAACTGCTGGCTTCGGCATTTGCGGGAGTCGTTCTGAGTAGCGCTTTTGGCACTCTCGCCGGTCTGTCCGGTGCCCTGCTCACCGGTGCTCTCCTCGGATGGCTGCTGGCCTGGTTGACCATCAGATTCAACGTCGATCAGATCATCGCCGGTGTCGTGATCAACTTCCTCGCTCTCGGCCTCACCTCGCTCATGTCCGCCCGAATTCTCTCCGACGTCCAGTCGCTCAATGCTCCGGCGCGTATACCGGCTTGGAGAATCCCGTTTCTGGCCGATATTCCCGTGCTCGGGGCCACGCTCTTCGACCACACCTTTTTCGTCTACGGGATGTTCATCCTGGTGGTGGCGATCCACATCGGGCTGTTCTACACCCGATGGGGTCTCCGTTCGCGTTCGGTGGGCGAGCACCCCAAAGCAGCCGACACCGCTGGGATCAACGTGTACTGGGTCCGATACAGGAATGTGATCCTCGGGGGCATGATCGCCGGATTCGGCGGCGCCTTCCTCGGTCTGGCGCAGGTAGCGCGATTCGAAGAGGACATGACCGGGGGGATCGGGTTCATCGGGCTGGCCGCGATGATCTTCGGCAAATGGCTCCCGTTCGGGGCCCTCGGGGCGGGCCTCGTGTTCGGTTTCGCCCGCGCAGTGCAGCAGAAGGCGGCAATTCTCAATATCGGGATCCCATCGGAGTTTCTCCTGATGCTCCCCTATGTCGTGACGATCATCGTCGTTGCGGGTGTGGTTGGGAAGACGAGGCCGCCGGCGGCGGACGGCCAGCCCTACATCAAGGAGTAGCCGAGGGCCCGGTGTGCCCGGGTCCACTCGTTCTCAGGGCGCTGGACTTCGCTGAGCGGGGCCTGCAACCCTGGGTTCGCGGAAACCTATCCGCCGGTGGTGGTCGTCGTGTCCGGGACCGTGGTGTCGGTTGTCGGGGTCACCGGTCGGCCGATGATGACGATCTCATCGATGGCGAGCTCGGCGAAGATGTTGTCGTCCACGAGCTCCGCCTGGAAAGCCTCGACCACCCTGATCTCGAGTGTGGCGGTGTTGAGGGCCGAGTAGCGGACCTGCTGACTGCCGGGCTGGTCCTGGAGCCGCACCGGCACCGGTGACAGCGAGTCCTGGGCGAGGATGGTGAGGCTCTGGGCCCGGTAGTTCTGGCGAAATCGGGTGGGGTCCTCGATGTTGGTCCATTCGATCCCGGTGATCGCCATCGGCTCGAGGAAGCTGAGCTGGATCAACACTCCCTCGTCGCTGGTCTCTTCCCAATTCACCTGATACTCGTTCCCGGCTCCGAACGTCCCGGAGGTGAGGTTGGAGCAGATCAGGCTGCCGATTCCCTGTGGAGTGCAGGTCTCGCTGAGGATCTCGATGGGACCGGGCTCCGCGATCTGGGGCACCGTGGTCGACGTGGTCGTGGTGGAGTCGGCCGCGGCCGGGTCGTCATCGGTGAAGATGTTGAAGAAGAGGGCGATGAGGATCACGCCCAGCAGCAGCCCGCTGATGGCGAGGGCGGCGCGGACTCCGGCGGTGGCCTGGACCGCCGGTCGGGGCGCGGTCGGGAGCGGGCCCTGGCGCAGGCGAGCGCCACACTCCTGGCAGTGCCGGTTGTTTCCGGGGTTGATGGCACCACAGGACGGGCAGTTGACCGGCCCTCCGTTGCCGTCGCTCCTACCAGCCTGCTCCTGCTGTGGGGGCGAATCATCCCGAGGCGGTCTCGACTCGAGCGAGAACTCCTCGTAGCGACCCTCGGCGGGCCCGTCGGAGCTGACGCTGATCACGTTGCCGCCGCCGGAGGAGCGTGGACGGGGATGTGAGCGGGTCATGGGATCCATGAATGTGCCGCACGACGGGCAGAACTGCTCGTCCTCGGCGACTATCGCGCCACACTGTTCACAAGTCTGTGAAACCACATCCCTCCTTCGGGGTTATTGTGCCACGGCATGCTGACCCTGGCCGTGAGGACGTATGAGCCGTGGACCCTGGCAAACATCCTGGGCGCATTGGTCTTACTGGCGCTGATCTTGGGGGTCTTGATTTTCGCACTGCAACGAATCAATCGTTAACCCTGCATGGCAACATCTTCCACATTCTCGTGCGACTCCTGCGGATATCGGTCCCCCAAGTGGATGGGGTTCTGCCCCCAGTGCGGGTCGGGTGACCCTCTTTCCGAGGCTTCCGGGCCGGCCCCGTCGTCCCGGCAGCGTCTGGCGAGCTCCATTCCCATCTCCGAGGCGACGGCGAGCTCGTCGGAACGGGTCGCCACCGGCTGGGGTGAGGTCGACCGTGTCCTGGGTGGGGGACTGGTGCGCGGGTCGGTGGTGCTCCTGGGCGGCGAGCCCGGCGTGGGGAAATCCACGCTCCTGCTTCAGATGGCCGGTGGTCTGGGCGCCGGCGGCGCATCCGTGGTGGTGGCCAGCGCCGAGGAGTCTGCCCACCAGGTGGCGATGAGGGCGGAGCGAACCGGTGTGTCCGCGGCCGGCGTCGACCTGGTGTCCGATGACGACGTCGATGCCATCGTCGCCCTGGCCCGGGAGAGCCAGCCTGCAGTGCTGATAGTCGACTCGATCCAGACGGTTGGAGTTCCAGAGATCCAATCAGCTCCCGGAGGGGTGGCGCAGGTGAGGGAGAGCGCCGCCCGGTTGATAAGGCTGGCCAAGACCAGCGGCATCGTCGTGGTGCTCGTGGGTCACGTCACCAAAGATGGGGGTCTTGCCGGGCCCAAGATCCTCGAACACATGGTCGACGTCGTCCTCTACCTCGAGGGTGACCCCGATCGCGGCTTCAGGGTGCTCCGCAGCAACAAGAATCGGTTTGGCGCCACTCACGTCTCGGGGATGTTCGATATGCAGGGGGACGGGCTGGTCGAGGTCGAGGACCCCTCCAAGCTGTTCCTGGACGGCTGGGAGACCAAGGTCCCGGGCACCATCGTCTACCCGGCGGTGGAAGGGCGGCGATCGGTTCTGGTGGAGATCCAGGCCCTGGTTGCTCCGACCAGTCAAGTTCAGCCCCGTCGGTCGGTGCGCGGGCTCGACTCGGCCCGGGTCAACCAGGTCATTGCGGTGCTCGACCGTCACGCCGGTGTGCAACTCGCCAACATGGAGGCCTACGTCAACGTGGTGGGGGGTTGGCGTCTCGACGAGCCAGGATGTGACCTCCCGGTGGCTCTCGCCCTCGCTTCGTCGGCGGCCAACCAGCCTCTGGGCCGGATGGCGGCCTGGGGAGAGGTGGGTTTGGCGGGCGAGGTGCGTTCGGTGCCGTTCGAGACCCGCAGGGTGGAGGAGCTGAACCGGATGGGTCTCGAGGAGCGGGTCGCTCCCGCAGGAGGGGAGCCGCTGAGGCTCGCCGATGCCCTCCGCATGGCCGGGCTCTGACCGGGCAGCCCCACTGGCCACAGGTGATAGCCTTGAGATCTGTGGGCGGTCCATCGATAAGCGAGACTCTCGAGAGGCTGGCGCCTGGCACGCCCATGCGCCATGCCCTCGAGCGGGTCATCCAGCAAGGCAGGGGTGGCCTGGTCGTGCTGGGCGACAACGAGAAGGTCCGGGCTGCCAGCTCCGGAGGCTTCAAGATCGAGCATGCGAGTTTCAGCCCCGCTCGTCTCGCCGAGCTGTCCAAGATGGACGGAGGCATCGTTCTCGACGACTCCTGGGACCGGATTCTCGCCGCCAACGTCCATTTCGTCCCCGACGGGTCGATTCCCACGGATGAGACCGGGGCCCGGCATCGGACCGCCGAGCGCATGGCCAAGGAGACGGACACGCCGGTGGTGGCGGTGAGCGAAGGGCGCCGGGTCGCCACCCTCTTCTACGGCGATCAGAAGATCGAGTTGGCTACTCCCACCGAGGTGGCGGCCCACGTGAATCAGGAGCTGCAGAGCCTGGAGCGGCTCAGGTCCCGGTTGGAGGAGGCGGAGAGACGTCTCAGCCGGCTCGAAGTGACCGGGCTTGTCAGTTATCGGGCCGTGGTGACCGTGGTGCAGCGCGCCGAGTTGGTGGAGCGACTGGGCGCGGTGATCCGGGACCGGACGCGGACTCTCGGCGACGAGGGACGCATCGCCACCCTTCAGCTCAACGACCTGCTGTCCGGTGTGAAGTCCACGAAGGAGTTGGTTCTCAACGACTACATCAAGCCGCTCCGCTCCGGCTCGGTCGATAGGGCGATGGAGCGTCTCGCCGAACTGTCCGGCAACGACCTCGAGGATCCGGCACGGGTCGCCAAGGAGCTCAACTTCAGTGACCTCGACGAACCTGCCGAGCCGCGCGGCCACCGTCTCCTCTCCCAGGCTGGGAGGGTTCCCGACTCGGTGCGGGAGGAGATCGTCCGTCATTTCGGCTCGGTGACCCGGCTGCTCCGGGCCTCGGAGCCGCAGCTCATCGATGTCGAGGGGGTAGGGGACACCAGGGCCAAACAGCTGCTCGGTTTCTTCGAACGTCTCGAGGCTGCCGCCCACGAATGGGAGCCGGTGCTGGATTGAACGGGCCCGGCTGTACACTGCGCCACCGTCTATGGCCACAGAAACCAAGTACTCGGTAGGGGACAAGGTGGTCCACCCTCAGCACGGGGCGGCCACGATCGCCAAGAAGGTGCGTCAGAACTTCGACGGACATCGCAAGGACTACTTCATCCTCGAGATCGCCACCGAGCAGCTCACGGTCATGGTCCCGCTGGACAAGGTCGAGGATCTGATCCGTCCGGTCATCTCCAAGACCAAGTCCCGTGAGGTCCTCAAGTCGCTGAAGGGAGACCCCGAGGAGGCCGGCTCGAACTGGAGCCGCTGGTACAAGGTGCTCAACGAGAAGATGGTCTCCGGTGACATCTTCCAGGTCGCCGAAGTGGTGAGAGATCTCTCCTTCGCCCAGCAGACCAAGGGAATCAGCCCCGCCCTCAAGCGCATGCTCTCCAAGGCGCGTCTCACCCTCAGCTCAGAGCTGGCCTTCAGCCTGGAGGTCGACGAGGAGGAGGCGATCAAGAAGCTCGACCGCGCTCTTCCCAAAGTAGAGCCGGCAGAGGAGTGAGCCCGGGGGAGCCGACCACCAGGGTTGGCTGGGGCTTCGACGCCCACCGGCTCGACGCCGACCCTCCCCTCAAGCTGGGCGGCGTGGTTGTCTCCGATTCGATCGGAGTCTCCGCCACCTCAGACGGCGATGTCCTCGCCCATGCAGTGACCGACGCCCTGTTGGGGGCCTGTGTGCTCGGGGACATCGGCAAGCACTTCCCCTCGGACGATCCCGCCTCCCTCGACGCCGACTCGATGGACATGCTGCGCACCGCGGCCGGGATGGCGTCGGCCGCCGGGTGGAGAGCCGCTCACGTCGACGCCACCGTCGTGGTCGAGAGCCTCCGGGTGGCTCCCCATCGCACTGAGATCGCCGCCAACCTCGCCGCTGCATTGTCGCTCGAGCCCGAAGCGGTCTCCCTGAAGGCCACCACTACCGATGGTCTCGGTTTCATCGGTGCGGGTGAGGGTTTGGCGGCGATCGCCGTGGTCACTGTGGCGCCCATCGGCTGACCCGATTGTCTCGAGTGTGCCGTGGTGCGCGCTGGGCGCGCCTGGCGGTCCGCTCGAACGACGTCTTAACATCGCCACCGTGATCCGCATTCACAACACCATGGGCCGCCAGCTGGTCGATTTCGTGCCCCGCGAAGAGGGCAGGGTCGGCATGTACGTCTGTGGCCCGACCGTGCAGTCGGAGCCTCATGTCGGCCATGGCCGCTATGCCGTAGCCTTCGATGTGATCCGTCGCTATCTGCAGTGGCGAGGATTCGAGGTCACCTACGTCTCCAACATCACCGATGTCGAGGACAAGATCATCGCCGCCGCAGCGGAGACCGGTGAGTCGGTGGAGGACCTGGCGGTGCGTATGACCGAGCGTTTCTCGACCAGTTTCAAGCGCCTCGGCGTGCTTCCACCGGATGTGGAGCCGAAGGCGACCGAGCACATCCCCGAGATGCTCGATCTCATCTCCCGACTGATCGATCGCGGTCTGGCTTATTCACGCCATGGCGACGTCTATTTCTCGGTGCCGACTCTGGAATCGTACGGCCGGCTCTCGGGACGCAGACCCGACGAGTTGAGGGCGGGCCACCGCATCGAAGTCGACGAGGCAAAGGAGGACCCCCTCGACTTCGCCCTGTGGAAGGCTGCCAAGCCGGGCGAACCGACCTGGGACTCTCCTTGGGGCCCGGGCCGACCCGGGTGGCACATCGAATGCTCCGCCATGGCGTCGAAATACCTTGGCGAAGGCTTCGACATCCACGGCGGTGGGCTCGACCTGGTCTTCCCGCATCACGAAAACGAGGTGGCCCAGAGTGAGGGCGCCTCCGGCGAGACTTTCGCCCGTTATTGGCTCCACAACGGGATGGTGAACCTGGGTGGGGAGAAGATGGCGAAGTCCACCGGCAACGTGGTCGACCTCCAATCGATCCTCGACAACCACGGCGGTCGGGCTCTCCGACTGCTCTACGTGCGCGCCCACTACCGATCGCCCATCGACTACTCCGAGGAGCTGTTGGCGGAGGCGGAGGAGTCGCTCGACCGCCTCGACCGCTTCCTGGAGAGAGCTGCCACAGGAGAGCCCGATGTCGACGCGGTGGCCCGTTTCACCGAGGTAATGGACGACGACTTCGGCACCTCCCAGGCGGTGTCTCTCATGTTCGACCTGATTCGGGAGGGAAACCGTCTCCTCGACGACGAAGGGGATGCCTCCGCCCTCGCCGGTTCTGTCGAGTCGATCGTCGGCGTTCTGGGTCTCGACGACGCCGAGCCGGCACCGGTGTCGGCAGACGGGCTCTCTGACGGGGAGATCGACGAGCTGGTCGCCAAGCGCCACCAGGCGCGGGCGGATAGAGACTTTGCCCAGGCCGACCGGATCAGGGACGAGCTGGCGTCGGCCGGGGTGAGCATCGAAGACGGGCCCCATGGCACCCGCTGGATACGGCGATAAGGTCGAAGGCATCCATGCCGTGACTGCTGCATTGGCAGCCGGCAGGGTGAGCGAGCTCTACGTGGAGAGATCCCGACGGAGCCGGATGGCGCCCATACTGGAAGCCCTCGACGAGCCGAACGTCCAGTACGTCGATGACGTTCGTCCCATGGCCGACACCGACGCACCCCAGGGCGTGGTGGCGCGGTGCCGGCCGATCCAGCCGGTGACGTTGGAATCTCTCGCCGGAGAGGACGCCGCCATCCTCGTCCTCGACCACATCGAGGATCCTCACAACGTGGGAGCCGCGGCCCGGAGCGCGCGGGCGGCGGGCCTGGGGGGCATGGTGGTCTCGTCCCGGCGCGCCGCCCCACTCTCGTCCACTGCCTTCAAGGCGGCTGCCGGGGCTCTGGAGCGGCTTCCGGTCGCCGTCGTGGGCTCGATCCCCGAAGCGCTGAGCCATCTCAAGGATCTCGGCGTCTGGATCGTGGGCCTCGACGCGGAGGGCGAGCAGTCTCTCTTCGGCCTCGACCTGTTCACCGAGCCGGTGGCCGTGGTCATCGGTTCCGAGGGTTCCGGGCTGGCGGAGCTGACCCGGAAGCGGTGTGATCTCCTCGTCTCGATTCCGATGGCGGCGGGCACCGAGAGCCTCAACGCCTCGGTTTCCGCTGCGCTCGCCTCATTTGAGATAATGAGGGCTCGCACAGCGACGATTCAGTGACAGGCCGCGTTAGCTCAGTTGGTAGAGCAGCTGATTTGTAATCAGCAGGTCGTCGGTTCGACTCCGGCACGCGGCTCC
>DATKCE010000021.1:0-93633 GCA_035513335.1 Acidimicrobiia bacterium | reverse complement strand
AGACACCGTTGACCGGCGTCCCCGGAGCCTGGACCACGACGTACCCCTCGACCCCGACGTTGTCACTGGCCGCCTTCCACTCAAGGGTCAGCGTACGCTCAAACACGTCAGCCCTGAACGTCTTATCAGGCCACGTCGGGGACGAAGTATCGGCAGCCACCGAGGTATCGGCATCCAGCGAATAATTCAGCTTCACAGTCCCGATACTGGTGTTGAAGCCGTCGACTCTGATCTTGTAAGTCTTACCTCCGGTGACATCGATAGTGACCGACGACCGCAGGTTCCCTCCGTCGAAGTCGATGTCGTCGTTACATCCGTTGGGCACTTCGGTCAGGGTGCCGATAGTGTTGCCCGTATATACAGCCAGGGTGGTGTCGAAGCCACTGCCAACTGTGTCGATCACAGCGCTGCCACTGGCCGACGGCGTCCACGACCACCACACAGAATTGAATTGGCTGTCAGCCACGCAACTCCCCGCAGCCTCCCCGCTCTCACCGGTGGCATGAGCATTCGTACCCGAATCCGATCCCGAATTCCCAGAAAGGACAATCGCCCCATCCAGGTCATCTGCCATCAGCATGAGCACAGCCTTGCTGAGATCCGGCAGCGGACCGATTTTGCCGGGGAGGGCACCCCCGGAACTGGTGTCTTGAGGTGTTCCCCTGGTCTTGAGAAGTGACCGTACTCCGGTCGGACTGAGGGTCTTCCCGTTTTCCTTTGCGATAGAGGACAGGATGGCTGCTGCACCGGTAACGATCGGCGAGGCGCTGGACGTACCACTGAAGATGGCCGTGTAGAACTGGTTCAGGCTTCCGCCTTGCAGGTCTCCATACCCTGTAGTGACCACCTTCTCCCCGTAACCTTGCAGATCGACTCGGGTCCCATGGCCGGAGAAGCCGAGCCGACTCCGAGCAGGTGCACTACCATTCGGTGAGGCGCCTGCCCCGACGATGATCGCCTTGGAGTTCGGGCGATCCGCTGGGAAAACCGTCCCGTAGGCGCCGCTGTCATAGTTACAGCTTCCGTTTCCAGCCGCTTCAACGACGATGATCCCATCGGAGGTAGCGGCGACGATGGCGTCGTAGTAGGCCTGTATCCACTCGACCGCGACATAGCCAGTGTTACCGCCCTGCCCGGTGCAAACGAGGTCGGGCCCCGATACCTGCTGCTCGATGAGAATGACGTCGCCAGCCGAGAGGTTGTTGTGAGCAACGTCAATCGCGTTCGCCAGGCCAAGGACACAGCTCCCCCCAGACGACACAGCCGCATTGACGAGGCCGATGTCAGCTTCATGAGCGATCCCGATGACTCCTATGCCATTGTCCGTACCGACGAGCTGACCGAGCACAGCCGTTCCGTGGTTCAAGTTGTCCCCAGGAAAGGGATTGCACGGCGTTCCGTTGGGAATCAACGTCCCCACTGATGCTCCCAGGTCCTCGTGCAGAGTGTTCCAGCTGTATTCGATGTCGATGATCTTGACGTTCTCGCCTTGCCCGCCCGGAATAGACGCGGTCGCGCTCACATCTATCCCCTGTGGCGCTGGGTTCCGGTACAGTTGCTGCGACGAGAAATCTGGGGTGACCGGAGGAGGCTGAGGTAGGGGCTCCGGGTAGGCGATCTCGACGACATCGAGGGCATTGAGTTCGTCGAGTATCCCTTCCGCTTCGCTGCCCTCAGGCAGTTCCACCAGGAAGTACAGATTCTTGTCTGCCTGCTGGCGTCCAGAACGAGCCTCGATTCGGTCCTTCTCTTGACTGAGCTCGGCTTCGGGGCGGGTGAACAGTCGGCGGACAGTGATTTCGGGATCGCCTCGCAGAATCTCATTCAAGTCTGCGAGATCTTCACCAGGAGCAGTGATGGCCCCATCTCTGAGGCGGCCTGCGGAGCCCTCGACGAGCTTGAGATGAATCCTGACCTCGGAATACCCCTCCGGAATCCTGCTTGTCGAAGGCTTGTCGGGGACCTCCCGGGGTATCAGCGCCGACGTAGATGGCGGGCTCTCTTTGTCGATGCTTTCAGGGGTGCTCTCTGCATGGGCAGGAACATCACTCGAAGGGACTGGAAGAGCAAGTAACCCGACAAGGAGAACAAGTGTGATGAGTACGCGCGCCATCAATCTCTAGCTTTCAGAAGTGTCGCAGCGGAGGCGGTGTGGGGGTCGATCCGCCTGGCTCCACAGCCACGGCCACGAGAACGACATGTGAAGTGTTGACACCTAGCCACCCAGTCCGGCCTCCTCGTCCTCCGGGGATCGTAGCAGTGCGTCCATACGCGTGACGTCCGAGGAACACTTCCTATCGAGTCCACGTACGCCGCGATTCAAGTGGTCCCATGCGTGGGCGGGGCCCTGGGCCAGGGCCCCGCCCATGTCTCGAGGACGGAGGTCAGTTCGTCGTCATCGTGAGGAGTCGCTCCTTGGCCCGATCGAACTCGTCTTCGGTCATCAGACCCTGTTCGTGGATCGACGCCAACATCTGGACCTGCTCGACGAACGCCGAGTCGATGTCCATCGGCGGCTGTGGAGCTGCGATTTCGTCGCTCGAGCGCCCGGCCTGCGGACGGCTCCGCAGCCTTCCCCGTGCGGCCCAGGCTCCGAGACCGAGCGCCAGCGATCCCGCGGCCCCGATCATGAGTCCGGCGGCACTCTTCTCCTCGGGTTGCGGCGGCGGGGGAGTGATAGCCAGCGTGTCCGGACGCCGCTCTGTCGCCGTCGTGGTCGTTTCGACCGGATCCGGCAGGTCTTGAGCGAGGCTCAAGTACTCGTCCGCCAGCTCGTGATTGGGAACCCTGCCCAACACCTCGGTGAGTTTGGTGACGGCGGTCGCCTTGTCGCCCGCGGCGAGGGCGGCGATGCCCTCTCGGTAGAGCGCATTCACTTCCCCGACCTCATTGGGCACGCCATGCTCCTGGAGGACCTCGGCGATTATCGAAGCGGGAAACACGAAGTTGAATGGCTGCGACTCACCTCGGACCGTGAAGCTGTTGAGCCCAATGACCGCGCCGTTGAGGTTGACGGTGGGTCCACCGCTCATGCCCCCTGTTAGCGCAGAGCTGGTCTCGAAGACCCGGATGAGCCCATCGCCAACAGTGCGCTGGGAACTCACTGTGCCTTCCTTGAAGCTGGGATCGAAGGTGAGATCGGTAACTAGATCGACTGATGCTGCGTATCCGACGCTCACGGTCTCGGTGCCGACCGTCACCCGATCCTCGAGTCCGAGCTCGAGGGCCGGCATGTCCTCGGCTTCGATCTTCAGCAAGGTCACATCACCCTCTTCGAAGGGACGAACTGCCTGAATGCGCGCCGGTAGGCGGCGACCAGACGACAACCCATCAACGGAGATACCGAACCAGACGGTCACTGCCCTGTCGACCCGGCCCCGATCGCCTGATTGGTCCTCGAGCTCGTAGTCCTCGGCAGCGAAGCCGCGGATCTGCTTGAGGGTCAGATCGTCGCTCGCGTAGTAGCCACTCTGGTGTGCCCACTGAGCCGCCTGATCCTTCAAGGCGTCCCGGACGTCCCGGTCCACTTGTGCACAGTGACCGGCGGTGATGATCCAGCCATCCGGGTTCACGAAGAACCCGCTGCAGGCGGTGGTGATCGAATACGTGTCACCCACATGCATGCGGTTGTAAGTGTCAAATACGCGTGCGCTGTATTCGGTTTCGAGGTAGACGATCGACGGCTGGACCAGTGCCCTGACCTCTTCGATCGGCGACATCTGCCACTCGTTGTTGGATTCAGTGGTCTGTGCCCTGGCGGGTGCCGGCACGAGTGCGACGACCAGGACGGCCATCATCACGATGGCGAGAACCAGCTTCTCGATTCTCGCGGTGGTTGTTGCGATTGCGTACATGGTGTTCTCCTTTTCACCTGCGACGCCCTTGTTGACGTCCAGGTGAGCATCGGAGAAGACCCCTTCAACGGTCTGTCGCACACCTTTCATCTGGGATGAAGGGGGTGAAAGCGTCTTGAAAGTGCGGTCCGTGTGACTCCCCGACCGACTCAAGGCGCACTGGCGGTGGTGCGGTCACTACCCTCGGCTCCGGGTTGCAGTATCGGGCACTGGGTTCACTCGAGGCCATTTCTCCGGACGGGGAGTTAGTTCCGCTGGGCGGGGTCAAGCAGCGGAGGGTTTTGGCGTGCCTGCTTGTCCATCACAACGAGGTCGTTTCTGCTGATCGCCTCATCGACGTGACCTGGGGAACGGACATACCGGCTTCTCCGAAGTCGGCCTTGCAGACTTACATCTCGCGTCTGCGTAAGAATCTCGGTGAGGAGGCGATCTCGGCAAAGTCTCCCGGATACGTGCTCCGGGTCGGTCCTGACGATCTCGATGCGCTCGTCTTCGAGCGTCTTGTGGCTGACGGCCGCCGAATGGCCGAGCTAGGAAGCCATGAATCGGCCGTCGAACGATTCGACGCAGGACTGGCGATGTGGTCGGGCGAGGCGTACGCCGACTTCCTCTACGAAGACTTCGCCCGGGGAGAGGCAGAACGGCTCCAGGAGTTGCGGCGCTCCGCAGTCGAGGACCGTCTCGAGTCGCTCATCGAACTGGGGCGGCATCGGGAAGCAATTCCTCGTCTCGAGCAGGCCCTGGAGGAGAACCCCCTGCGAGAAAGACTTTGGCACGCCTTCATGGTTGCGCTCTACCGAGATGGTCGTCAGGCCGACGCGCTTCGCGCATTCTCTCAAGCCAGGCAGAAGCTGATTGACGAGCTAGGTGTCGAACCGGGACCCGATTTGCGCGATCTGGAGGAGCGGATCCTGATGCAAGATCCCAGCCTGTCGGGCAGCGGAAAGCGTGACCCTGCCGGTCTGCCCGAAGGTGAGGTGACGTTTCTGGTGGCTACGAGTGTGGATGAAGTCGAGAGCGACGAGACGTCGATTTGGCCGATGCTGAAGGCCAAGGCGGGAGAGCACGGCGGCACGGTGGTGCAGGAGCTGTCTGAACAGCGGCTCGTGGTTTTCGACACACCGCGCTCCGCGATCGAGACCGCGATCGACGTACAGCGCGATGAGGCGGGTTCTCGCCTTGCTCTTGCCATACATGTGACTGAGGCTCACTTGCGTCGCGGCGAGTATGTGAGCAACGGCGTCAGCCGGATACTGCGAGTGGGGGCAGTAGCCGCCCCGACCCAGATCGTGCTCACCGCTGCTGCCGCCCGAGCCCTCACCCCCCTGGACCCTCCGGCCAGGCTCGAGTTCCTGGAAGATCTGTTCATTCCGGGAATGAGCTCACCGGAGCCCCTATATGCCCTGTGGCATTCGGATTCCAGCCCGCGTATCGAAACCGTCGCCTCACAGCCCAAAACCAACCTCCAGTCGGGTGGTCTGACCAGTTTCGTGGGGCGTGGGGCCGAGATACAGGAGATACGAAGCTCGACCGTAGGGCATCGGCTGGTGACGCTGGTTGGACCTGGAGGTGTTGGCAAGACGAGGCTCGCCTTTCAGGTGGCCGCCGACCTCGTCGGACGCCACTCTGGTGGTGTTTGGATAGTTGAACTGGCTCCGCTCGAGCCCAGCCTCATCGAGGCTGCGATCCTGGAGACACTCCGGATCGAACCATTCCCGGATGAGACATGGACCGACGCGGTGGCACGGCACGCCAGACATGGGTCGTTGTTCATCGTGCTCGACAATTGTGAGCACGTCATCGACCATGTCGCAGCTGCGGTCGATCAGCTCCTGCGAGCGTCCGAGCACGTGCACATCCTGGCCACGAGCAGAGAGAGGCTTGGAGTCCCGGGCGAGTTCGTCTTCCAGGTCTCTGGTCTCGCCACACCTGCGGCCAACGAGTCGATCGACCCGAGCAAGCTGTCGGAGAACGAATCGGTGGCGTTGTTCGTCGCGAGAGGTCGGAACGTGCGTCCGGAGTTCGATGTGGACGGTGACATTGCCCATGCCGTGGCCACCGTGTGCCGCCGCCTCGACGGTATGCCGCTGGCCATCGAGCTGGCTGCGTCCCGACTCGATGTGCTGACGCCGGTCGAGATCGCCGACCGGCTTGACGACCGCTTTAGATTGCTGGTTTCCAGGGCGCGCGGAATCCCGGCACGTCAGAAGACGCTCGAAGCGGTCATCGACTGGTCGTACGAGCTCCTTTCAGAGTCGGAGCAGGTCTTGCTGCGGACGTTGGCGGTGTTCCGGGGGACCTTCGACATCGAGGCGGTGGAGGATGTGTGTGCGGGACCCGAGGTCCCCGCTGAGGATGTGCTCGACATGCTGTCGGGGCTGGTCTCGAAGAGTCTGGTGACCGTAGCCGTCGGCTCCGGTGCGACCCGGTATAGCCTTCTCGAGACCGTCAACGCCTATGCCACTCGTCTGCTCGACGCGTCCGGCGAGCGAGACGACATCGGCGACCGTCATGCAGACCACTACCGGCGGCTGGCCCGCGCCTGGGAACAAAACGAGCCGCCGATCGTCAATCACTGGTGGAACAGACTGATCGCCCAGGAGGACAACATGCGATCCGCCCTCGAGTGGATAGCGCACAACCGCCCGGTCGAGGAGTTCGTGGAGACGGTCGCCGACCTCGAATTCTTCTGGCTATTCAGAAGTCGAACTGCCGAAGGGCTCGAGTGGGCGAGAAGGGCATTGGAAGAGTCGACAGATGCCGAGGATCTCCGGATCAGGGCCTTGCGCGGTGCGGGGCCGTTGGCGGCCGAAGAGCAGCAGTACGACGAAGCAAGAAAGTGGACCGATGAGTCGCTCCGATATTGGATCGCCCGCGGGAATCGTCTCGAGGCTGCCTCGGATCTCAACAACCTCGCAAACATCGCTCGGATGCAGGGAAGTCTCGACGAGGCGTTGAGTCTGGTCTCGGAATGCATCGCTCTCCTGGAAGAGAGTCAGGATCGGTCGTACCCCACTGTTCACAAGCTGTGCGGCTCTCACCTCACGCATGGTGAGACTCTGGCCGAACTAGGGAGGCTCGACGAAGCGGAGGCAACGGCTCGGACCGGTCTGGAGATGGAGGAGAGCATCGAGACCGATAGCTATCTCCATCATGATGGCTTGCGGGTCATGGGTCAGATAGCGTTGGCCGGGGGAAGGGTGGAGGAGGCGGAAGAGTGGTTTCGCAGGTCCGACGACATCGCCGAAGTGCTTGGTGCCGACTTCGTTGTCCGATCACGAAACGGCCTGGCGACGGTTGCCCTGATCATGGGTGATCTGGATGAGGCGGAGGCGATTCTTCGTGAGGCATCCGCGATGCTCGACGCCAGAGCCGCTGATCGTCTGGAGAGTCTTCGCCTTCTCTCCCTCACCTTGCTTGCTACCGGCCGGCCCCAAGATGCCGAGCAGGTTGGTCTGGAGATGCTGACGAACTCATCTGGTGGAGCCGGCGAACGGCTACTGGCTCAGGCTCTCAATGTCGTAGGAATCTGTAGGGCTGCTCTCGGGGATCGTCGGTTGGCGTCGACTCTGATGCATTCGTCCGCGGCCTCGCGTAGGGGAGCTGGCCTGGTCACTCCTGCGTGGGAGCGTTCACTCACTGCAGAGATCGGCCAGACCTACGGAGTCCGGCTCGAAGAGTCCGCCGACGATGACGACTCGAATGGGCCACTCTCGCCCGGGACCGCGGCACGACTCGTGCTCGGCGGGGGCTAGCTAGATCGGGTGTGAATCCGAACTCGACGACCTCCGAGTGGCGACCTCACTCCCTCGGTGGAGGCAGGCCGGCATTTGGCCTCTGGTGACTTCCTCGAAGGGTCAGAACCGGTCGTTGCGGGCGGGTTGCAGCCTGTGGTGAGAGCCTGAACCCTCCAGCGTGACAGGAACTCGCTGTGAAGCGACGCCGCTTGGAGAGATCGCATCGGTCATGCTGATCCGTTATTGATGAGTCGTGATCCTGGCTACGGTGCTTCTTCATACCTGTCGATAGGTGCTTCTGTTTCGCAAGGGGGTGTCTTGACCCGAAGTTTGCTTGTTGTCCTCACGGTCCTCCTGCTGACCGCATCCGGGGTCCCGTCGATCGCCGCACGGCAAGCGACGCCGACGATGGGCCAAGCAGCCGTGGACGATCTCTCACATGCTCGCGACCACGTTCTCGTCAAGCTGAGCCCAGGTCACCATCGCGGGCTGAGCGATGCGGGGGTTGCCATCCACGAGCGCTGGCGGACCCATCCGGTGCCACCGGGAAGGACGCCGATCGAAACCGTCGAGGCGCTTCTCAAGCAGCCCGGTGTGGAGACCGCCGAGCTCGACTACGAGTTTCAAATCGCCCCCCAGCCTGAGGTCTCCGCCCTCGACCTGACCGATCTGGCGGCGCCCAATGACCCGTATCTGTCTAACCAGTGGCATCTCCCTGCCATTCAGGCGATCGATGCCTGGTCGGTCAGCTCTGGCAGCGGGGTGGTTGTGGCCGTAGTCGACTCTGGCGTCTCCCTCGGTGGCGAGGACCTCGACTGTCACACCTTCGTCTTTCCCTACAACGCGATAACTGGTACCACCGGTGTCTCGGCGGTGGAGGACGACAACGGGCATGGAACTCATGTGACCGGCACGGTCGCCCAGTGCACGAACAATGGGGTCGGTGTCGCAGGAGTCGCCTTCAACGCTTCCTTGATGCCGATCAAGGCGTTGAACGGCGGGCTCGGCTTCGCCTCGGACGTCGCACGAGGAGTCGACTGGGCTCGCAGTCGCGGAGCGAATGTGATCAATCTCTCCCTGGGCGGTTCCTTCAAATCGCCGATGCTTGACGAAGCCATCGAGGCGGCGGCAGACGCCGGGATTGTGGTGGTGGCCGCCGCGGGCAACGACGGTGGAGGTTCGGTGCTCTATCCAGCCAACCATCCCGACGTGATTGCGGTGGGCGCCACCGATCCCAACAACCAGCGCGCATTCTTCTCCAACACGGGCTCGGACCTGGATCTGGTTGCTCCCGGCGTATGTGTCCTTCAGGAGACCTTCGATCAATCCGGCAACAACGGTTGTCCGTCTCCAATCCCCGTATCGAACGGCTGGGGGTACTACTTCCTGAATGGCACGTCTATGGCTGCCCCGCATGTCTCCGCGGCAGCAGCCCTCCTCCTCGCTGTGGAGCCGAGTCTCAACCCTGACAGCGTCCGTAACGCCTTGGTGAAGACGGCTCTCGACCTTGGTGCTCCGGGATTCGACAACGCCTATGGACATGGACTGATCCAGGTCCACAAGGCCCTCGGGTTCGACTTGGTGAGGCCAACTTGGCCTGGTGATGCGGAGTTGACGGTCACCCGTTTTGGGGAGACGTCCCTTACCCTGTCCTGGAGCGCGGCGAGTGACGATGTCGGTGTCACCGGCTACTTGGTTCGAGAAGCGGGGACACCCGGATCTACAACAACGTCCCGGCAGACCACGGTCACCGGGCTCCAGTCGGGGAGTCAGTACGTGTTCGAGGTGCTGGCGCGCGACAAGGCGGGGAACTGGTCGGATCCGTTGAAGGCCACGGTGCGAACCGCCCGGGCCTTCTCAGACACTCCCGGTCACACGTTCTATAACGACATCCTGTGGATGTCGGGAATGGACATCACCCGCGGATGCAACCCGCCGGTCAACGACCTCTTCTGTCCCGACGATCCGGTGACCCGGGGACAGATGGCCGCGTTCATCGTGAGAGCACTGGGTTTGAAAGCGAACACCCATCCCAGCTTTGACGACGTGTCATCGGAAAACACCTTCCACGCCGACATCGGGAAGCTGGCCACGGCGGGGATCACCAAAGGATGCAATCCGCCAGCTAACAATCTCTACTGTCCCGACGATCCGGTGACCCGAGCTCAGATGTCGGCGTTCGTGGTGAGGGCATTGGGTTTGAAAGCGAACACCCATCCCGGTTTTGTCGACGTGCCCTCTTCGCACACCTTCCACGCCGACATCGGAAAGTTGGCCACCGCGGGGATCACCCGGGGATGCAATCCGCCGGCTAATGACCGGTTCTGTCCCGATGAGCCCATCACGCGAGGACAGCTCGCCGCCTTCTTCCATCGGGCTTTGGACTGAAGCGGGCCCGGGGATACCCGTATCGGGTCGCTGACGCCGCTGACTCGGGTCAGCCGAGACCCGTAGTGATGATCGCCGCGACGATCACGAACATCCCACCGACGACGGCGAGGAGGACGCGGTCGATCTTCTTGTTGACCGAATCGAACCGGTGGTCGAATCGGTCGAATCTGTCATCCAGTCTGGCTATCTCGGTCTTGAACTCGGTCCTGGTGAGGAGTTCGCCTGTCTCTACCGGTGGAAGATAAGTCATGAGAGTGGTGGCCGGGCCGGATCCCAGCACCTCCTGGAGACGATTGTACAGCTCAAGTCTTCTTGACTCCTGACTGCCCATGTTCCGAGTGTGTCCGAAATCGGTTTGGGTTCAAGGGCGTTCGAGGAGACCGGTGCTGCCCTCTACGGTGAGATCGTCCCTCCGTCGCTTTCGTCGACACGTCAGCAATGTCGCTTCGCTCCTGGGGTAGGAGATACAGCTATCTGAAGTCGGCGGCCCTATGCAGGAATGCGGCCATCTGTCCCCTGGTCACGAAGTCCCCGGGGCAGAAGCTGGTATTGGCTGGCGGGTTGCAGCCCTCGGTGATCCCGGCGGTGGCCAACTTGGCGATGTCGTTGTAGAAGGTGTTCGAAGACGACACGTCGTCGAATCCCTGGTGGGTGTTTGCCGTCAGCTCGAGGGCTCTCACCAGGAAGGCGGCCATCTGCTCGCGACTCACCAAGTCGTCAGGGCAGAATCGGTCGTCGGCGGGCGGGTTGCAGCCTTTGGTGATCCCGGCTTCGGCGAGCCGGTTGATGTCGTTCTCGAAAGTATTGCCGTTGTCGTCGACGAAGTGGTCTTTCGTTGCCGGTGGCAGGTTCAGAAACCGTTTGATGAAGGCGGCCATCTGGCCCCTGGTAACCGAGTCGTGGGGGCAGAACAGAGTGTTGTCCGGTGGGTTGCAGCCCTTAGTGATCCCTTCGAAGGCCAGCCACTCGATGTCCTTTTCGAACGTGTTGCCGATGATGTCGATGAAAGCCGGTGGCGCGAGGACAGCAGTGATGTACGGCGACACTCGTATCGACGTGTTGCCCCCCAGCACCGGCTCGTATCCAAAGCCGATCTGTCCGAGCAAGGCTCGAAGTTGAGTTCCGTTGCGTGTCGTGGTCACTAGCTGGCCGTCCTTCACCCCTGTGAACTCGACCTGGACTCCAGGCGGTCCTTGGAGAAGGCGAGCGTCGAGTGCCCGGTCCCATCCCAGTTCATCGGCCAGGTCTGCCTCTTCCACCTTGACCGACCACCGGGCCAGGGGGTTGATGTTGGGATCGGCTGACCACTGGTCCGGAACGGATCTGAGATAGGGAAGGGGGGAGCCGCCCCACACGTCCTCGTTGTTCTCGCTGGCCCCGCCGTTGGACGATGAGTAGAAGGTCTTGATCGTCTTCGAGTCATAGGTGACCACTTTCCCGGCGGTGGCGTTCACAGCGTCCCGCCATAGGTTGGCCTGCGACTTGAGTTCGTTGTCGTAGCCGAGATACACCTGATCGAAGACGGTGGCCCGAAGGTGACAGCCACAGATTGTCGACCAGGTGGAGTTGACCTTGCCACTGTCATTGGCCCGTTCCTTGGCTGTGGCCACAGCAAAGCTCCGGCCGGAGATCGCCTGGACCTGGAGTGCCGTGGGGTGCCACGAGAACGGCACCTCGGCAAGCCCGTACAGATACTCCTCCAGTGGGAGAGCGACCACGACGTGAAATCCTGCGGAGGATGGTTCGAACAGCACTGTCCCCCGGCCAAGTTGTCTGCCGTCTACCGATATCCGGTTGTTTGTCCCGATGTCCGAAATTGATGCGCTGCAGGTATCCCAGGGGGTGCTCGGATCGTTTGCCACCCAGTTGAGTCGGCATTCGGAGGAGTTCTCGGCGTTGACCTCGTACCTCCAGTCCTCCCCAGGGTTGATCTCCTGTTGCGTGGCGCAATCGTCGGCCGGCAAGCAGACAGTGACTGAGCCGCCCACAGCAGCCAGATTCACAGAGGTGGTGTTGGAGGCGATTCCCACTCTGATCCCCTCCGGGTTGTTGGCCCAGTGAGTGTCGAGTACCGAACCGATGGAGGCGTCCGTGTAGTAGTGACTCAGGATCTTCTCGACGCTCCTACCCTCCTCCGCTTGCCCGAGGGCTCCGAACTGGGACATTCCCACGCCGTGGCCCCAACCACCACCTTCGAATACCCAGGGTTCGTCGCTGGCCGCCGTAACGGGCAGAGCAGGAAGGAGGAGAATGGCGCTGAGAAATAGAACCCGGAGCTTCATACCCGGCGAAATCGGCACCTCAGGAGGGCGGCTGAACCGAATCGTTCAACCTCCCGTCAGTCGGTAGACGGCCCCACGGAACAGGGAGGTGGCCAGCAACTCCCCGTCACCATCCTCGGCGAAGTCGACGATCCCGGTGATGCCCAGTTCGTCGGTGAGATCGACCAGTTCGACAGGTGACCCGTCGAGCACCCGAAACCCCCTGATCAGGCCTGAGAAGACATCGGCGTAGAGGTAGTACTGAGACAATGAGCGAACGATAGGGCCCCGGTAAACGATGCCGCCGGTGACGGCCCGGCCGTCCGTCCGTCCGTACTCGGCAACCGGGAATGTGAGTCCGGTTTGTGAGCAACTGGGATCGTGGTCGTTGGGGTTGCAGACGCTTCCTTCGAATCGCGACCAACCGAAGTCGTATCCCACCGGTTCCACGGGTACGACGTTCACTTCTTCACGGGTGGCCTGCCCCACATCACCGATGAACACTAGACCACTGTCGAATGACCACCTCCATGGGTTGCGAAGACCCGAGGCCCAAATCTCGTCACGCCCGGGCCGCCCGACATATGGGTTGTCAGCAGGGATCTCGTACGGGTGGGCGCCGTCGACATCGATGCGAATCAACTTGCCGAGGAGGGTGTTCAGGTCCCGGGCGTTTTGGAACACGTCGTTGCTGCCGCCACCGTCGCCCAGGCCAAGGTGGAGGTATCCGTCGGACCCGAAAGAGAGATACCCACCGTTGTGATTGGTCGCCGGTTGTGGCACCGAGAGGATCGCCCGCGGTGAGAAGGCGAAATTGAGATTCGACGCGATATCGAACTCAACGAGATGAGTTTGGTCGTCGGTGCCGTAGTACCAGGCGAACAGTCGACGATCGGCGGGAAAGTCGGGATGAACCGCGATCGAGAGCAGGCCGCGCTCACCAGAGAAGGTGACGAGGTCGCGGATGTCGAGGAAGTTGGAGAGAGAGCCATTTTCGAACTTCCTCACCACTCCGCTTTGCTCGGCTATCAACAGCCAGTTCTGGCCGGGAGGAGATAGAGCCTGTACCGTGGCCTCGAGTCCCTGAACAACGGGCACCCAGGCGAGCTCCGGTCGGGGGGGAGGCACGTTGGCCGATAGCCCCTCGGCTCTAGCCAGGAACGAGGCCATCTGGTCTCTCTTGACGAGATCGCTTGGACAGTAACGGTCATTGTCAGGCGGATTGCATCCTCTGGTGATTCCGGCTTCGGCTATGGCGTTGATGTCGGCTTCGAAGGTGGATCCGTTGTCGTCGGTGAAGTGGTCGGTGTTGGTGTGGGGGAGTTGAAGGGCGCGTTTGATGAAGGCGGCCATCTGTCCTCGGGTGACGGGGTCGTCGGGACAGAACCTGTCGTTGAACGGCGGGTTGCATCCCCTGGTGATGTCTTCCGCGGCGATCGCTTCGATATTGCCTTCATGGGTGTTGCCGTCGTCGTCGATGAAGGATCCGCCTGGCGGCAGATCTGCGCCGGCGCTCAGCGGTAATGAGAGGACCATTGCTGCCATGAGGGCCTTGAGGGCCGCACTGCGTCCCGAGAACATCAATCGCCTCAATGAAGTCAATTGAGTCAGGCTACCTCTCTGACTGCGAGTACCTCGCGTGAGACACGACGACAACCACCAAACGTCGACTTGGGTGATACTGGGTTTCCATCGCACCGGTTGGAAGCGTCGCATCGAGCGTCCCACCTACCCAGGTAGGTGCCGCTTGTAAACGAAGCCGATTCCGATGTCCATGAGAAGCGAGCTGGAAACGTCCTAGCCCTGTTGTCACACGACGTCATAGAACTCGTCTAACAACTCTCGACGAGCCTGCCGGTACGTGTCGGACGCTCCGGGGAGGACGTGTTCTACCGGCTGGTTGCTGGCACTGGAGACGACAGCGAGATCGGACGTGAACAACAGATGAGCAGGATCGGCATCGGGTACCGGGTCGAGACTGACTCGGTGGCGCGGTGGCCGAGGCGGCGCCCGGCCCAGAGCCCGCTGCACGAGTTTCACACCGCGAGGGCCGATGATGCGTTTCAACATGCCTTTGAGCCCGGGTTGACGCCACTCCTCCCGCCCGGTTTCCCGTACTCCCGTGGGGGGCGAGGACGTGAGGATTCGAGCCACCTCGGTGGCCCCGCCGATCATCCCGCCTCTATCGATCCGGGACAGCGACTCTCTCAACTCCTTCCCTTCCGCTCCGAGCAACGCGATCGTCCGCTCACGTACCAGTGCGAGGTTGTCGTCGGGTGCCATCATCGCCAGGCGACGGTCGGCGAGGAAGGCGGCACGGGCGAACTGGTCGTCGGTCCGGCTCGCTGACTTTGGCACGAGGAGCGAGGGGACGCCTGCGGGGATCAACTCGTGGACCGAGTTGTACCCGGCGGCGCTCACTGCGGCGTCGAAGGCCCCGAGATAGCGCAACAGCGGGTAGACCCCCCGAAGCTGGACACCATTTGGCGCGGTGGCCGCGTCGGCTGGGGCCAGTGGGGAGCTGACCACGCCCACCTGCCAAGCGTCGTGTTCCAGGGCTTCGTGTAAAGCCACCTTCCTGGCATCGAAGGGGTCGGCGGGTTGACCCGGCCCGAGGGCGAAGAGCAGGGCAGGGAGGTCGGGGTCCAAACCGAGTTCTGCAGCCGCCCCCTCCCGGTCGAGCAGCGGGACGACCTCGAGCAGGCTCACGGGTGGGACGCGAACCGAATCCAGCCGCGAGGTCGGCCCGTGGTCGGCTTCCGATGCCAGGTCGCCGGGCTCGACGACGAAGTCGAAGGCGGATGACTTGGTGAGCTGTTCGGTCCGCCTCCGGAGCCACATCCCCCGGCGCAGCCACCCGGCTGAGATCGAAGGGAAGTCGAGGAGGGCGTTGAGAATCCCCACATAGGGAGCCACACCGTCGAACAGAACCACATCGGGCCGGGACTCCGAGACGAAGTGCTGGAACCGTCTCTCGACGTAGCTGTTCCAGCGCTCCCCGGGGATCCACGGCGAGTCGTACCCCGGGCAGAACTCGCCTCTGAGGCCGAATTCGGTAACGAGGGGAAGCCCCCGGGAGAAGGAGAACATCGTGACGTCGGCGTCGTCCCCGACGGCCAACGCGATGGCGATCTGCCGGCTGAGATGACCGAGCCCCCACCCGTTGCTGGTCACGAGTGTGATCCGCGGCCGGGTGGCCCTGTTCATGCTGTCACAGCGCGCTGAATGCGCTGTCCCGCGACCTCTAGCCGTTGTCGGTATCTGGCGACGTTCTCGAGGATCTCCCCGGTTCCGGCGGCGACAGCGTCGGCGACTCGTTCGGACAGCAACCCGTCGCTCAACTCGTCGGATCGGATGACGAGATGCTCGACTCCCACTGACGCGGCGAAGTCGCGCAACTTTGGCCGGTACTCGATGGGCACGAAAGGTGTGCCAAAGGCGGCGGCGAGCACACAGGCGTGGAGCCGCTCTCCGACTACGACCTCGGCCGAAGCGATCGTCTCCAGAGCCCGGTCCCGGTCCAGATACCCCTGGACGAAAGGCAGGAGAGAGTTACCGACCTTGAGGCTCATCTGGAGGAGCTGTCCGTCGTCGTCGGGGCTGGACGACAGCGCGATCACCTCGCGTCCGTCCGCTCGCCATCCGTCAACGGCGGCGCCGAGCGCCTTGATGACTGTCTCGTCCGACCCTCCCCAGAGCCGCCCCTTGGTCCAGGCCGGGGCGACGACCACCCGGCCCGGCATTCGCTCCACGGGAGGTCGCTCGACCAAGAGAGCACTGTCCCCGCTCATCTCGGCGTCTCCCTCGAAGCCCCACAAGCGAAGTCGCTCATAGGAGTAGGGGCCACGAACCCCTACATACGCGCACGTCGACAGCCATTGCACCCATCTCCTAGGATCCTCGACCTCTCCCCAATATTCGGGACTGGCGACACCGGTGCCGATGACGACTCGCTCAACCCTGGGTGTGTCCCGCTCCGTCACCTGCTTGAGGTAGGAGCTGCGATTGATCAGGGTTCCCCCGCCCAGGATGAGGAGCTGGCCGGGGTCGCCAGTGGTCTCAACATCGGCCCATGAGAGAAGGCCCCGGATCGCCTCGAGCATCACTTCGTCGCCGAGGTTGTGGTGGCCGGACCATCCGATGTAACGGGCCTTCGGGCGCTGGTCGCGGTCGCCGGAGGGCGCCGGCTCCATAGGGCCTGAGACGTCCTCGTCGGGATCTCCGCTTCTGGTTCGCAGATAAGCCGTCGTCGCCTCCATCATGGACCGTTTTCGAGTGAGGACATCGATGGCAAGCTCCTGGCGGCGGACGGAGCTGTGGGTGAAGGCCCTCGGTCTGTCGGTCCTCCCGGCTCCGGGCAGCCGGACCGCAGCGCTGGTCCAGTGGATGTTGAGGTCCCACTCCTGGGATGCGGCCCAGAGTTGGTCGATCGAGTGACCGGCATCACGAAGCTTGACCACTTCCCGGGTGCGGATGAGCCAGCACAAGGGCATGTCTGCACGCCATGCCCGGTCGACGTCGCGGGCCCCATTGCTGCTGCGCACCGCACCGCCGGCAGCGTCCGGCAGCACATAACCGACGGTCGCGGTGACCTTCATGGGCTGTCTGTCCATTCGTCTGACCAACTCGGTCAGCAGGCTCCGTGACGGAGCGGCGTGGCCGTTCAAGAAGCAGATGTATTCGCCACGGGCGCCCGCCACGGCCTCCTCGAGTGTGCCGACGAAGCTGAGTCTGGGATCACCAGCGCTCGCCCCGGCCAGTGGCTCCTCGTCGTCGTCATCGGCCACGACAATCAGGTCGAAGTCCGACCGAGGCTGACGCAGCAACTCATCCCAGATCTCACGTGACGACCCGGCTGGGACGTCGTGGAGTAACACCGACACCTTCGGAACCGCGGCGATCGTATCGAGCGGCTCTTTTCGATAGAAGCGGTGGGGGATCAGGCTGGAGATCAGACCCATGTTCATCTCGTGGGCGCGGCGTCTCCCCTCGGCGCCTCCCGAAGGATCCTCTTCGACTTGATGGGTGACCGAGACACTCTCATCGTCGAGAAAGATCGCTCCGGCGTTCCACAGGCGCCAGCCCAGCTCGGTGTCCTCGCCACCCCAGCGGTGGAAGCGCTCGTCGAACCCCCCAACCTCGTGGAAAAGGCTCAGCGGCAGTGACACGTTGGCCGTCACGAACGAACGGAAGATCTCACTCCCGTGTTGCAGCCCGGCGGTCCGGCGTCGGAGACGTTTGCGATAGTCGGCCAGCTCGTCGTCCGATCCCATCACCGCATGTGTGCGACCCCCGATCAGCACGGTCCTCCCACCACCAACATGCCATGAGGCATGTCCGGTGACGAAGTTCGGCTCTACCAGACAATCGGAATCGAGAAAGACGACGATGTCCCCGCTGGCGGCGTTCGCTGCCAGGTTGCGGGCCTGTCCGGCGCCGAACCGATCTCGTTCCCGACGGTGGTAGTGGGCATCCAGTCCGTTTACCGACTCGACCACTGCCCTTATGTCCTCCTCTGATCCGTCGTCGGCGACATGGACGTCGAAGCGGGGTGAGTCCGGATCTTGCACTGCAAGCGACTCCAGAGTCCGAGACAGGATCGTTGACCGGTTGTAGGTCGGGATCACCACGGAGACGGTCAGCTCGCCGGCGCGATCGCGGTTGGCAGAGATGTCATGGATGTTGTGAGGTTCGGTTCGGGGCGTCATCCATCCCTCCGCGACGACCCAACACGATAGGCCTCGGTCATCAGATCGATGCGAGTCAGCCGGCCGTGGCGGTGTTTCGTCGCCCGAGGATGGTGCGTCGCCAGATAATCGTCGAGACCGGATACGTCACCCTCGATATAGACGTACCTTCGGGCGGCGGCGATGAGTGACTCGACGTCTTCGGGCCGGGAGTCGGTGATCACCACTGCATCCATGCTCTTCGGATGGAGGCGGTCTCGCCTCGCCGCCAGATCCCATACTTCGCGGTCGGGGAGCCGGCTCTCGAGTTCGGCGACGCCATCGTGGAGGATGCGCTGCACCTCGACGTCATTTGTGATCAGGCGGGTCAGGTCGTCTGCCTGGGGTGGCGCCGGCAGCTCCCGTTTCGCTGTCTTGGCGGCGATATCCATGAGCAGGTCGACGCGGTGGTCGTAGGTGTGGCTGTTCAATGCCCGATCGGTTGCCCGAGTGGCGATGACCTGGGCCCGATCCAGGTCTCCCAGGAGAGCTGTCACATCGGACACGACATGATCGGTCAGGGTGACGTACTCGCGCTCGGGCTGGAAGATCATGTCCAGACCCGGAACATGGTCGGTCAGCAGTACCGCGCCGGCGCCAACGGCTTCAAACACCCGCATGGTTATCGGAAAGTGCCTGACTCCACCCTCGTTGATCACGATCCTCGAGTCGGTGTAGATCCGGGCCATCTCCTCAGGAGGTATTCCTTCGATGAATTTGACACGGTCCGCCGGGAGCTTCTTTTCCAATTCTTCGACGATCTGTCGACGACGACGGTATTGCCAGGCGTCCCCGCGGAGCTTCGAACCGACCATGGCCACGTCGACTTGGCGCTCATCGAGTGGGGGGAGTGAGGGGAACAACTCCGTGGGGATGGCGAACGGGAAGCGATGCACCGGCGTGGGAAACCAAGGGGCCAAGTGCCAGGAGTGCGCCAGGAGGACTGTATCAGCCTGGTACCTGTCAGTGAGACGCAGGTTGGCTGGAAGGTGATGTTCACCATGGTGCACCCAGAAGAGGACGGGCACAGACGTTGTGCCAGTCACCTCGATGGCCGGATATGGGCTCTCGACGAACAAGACGAACGCCGTGTCGGGGTCAATCGTCGAGAGATCGATGCTGTCGGTTTCGGTGCGTATCTCGACGCCAGCCCGAAAAAGTGCGGATTCGAGATATCGGCCCGGATTGGCCGCGGTCTTTCGATAGCAGAGCACCGCCCGCATTCCCCGATGCCGCATCGACTTTGGGGGGTAACCGGGTGAGTCGTGTCCCGGCGTGAACGCCTCTCCGACCCCCGCGACGGGCGTTGCCAGCTCGGGAGTCGACGGCGCCAGTGAGATCAAGTCGACCGGGCCGATCTCCTTCATACGTGGTGTGCGCAGAACGACTCCGCCTGTTCGCGTGGCGGCGTCGACCGCGGCATCGAGAACATCCGCGTGTAGCGGAGCGAAGATATGAGCTCCTGTCTCTGCTGCAGCCTTGCCCAGTCGCCTCATCACGTTGATGTCCTTGACCCTTCGGGGAAGGAGACGGTTGGCCCACCTCACGATCGGGTGGTCGGGGAACAACCTCCAGGTAACCGTGGCTACAACGGGATCCTGTGGAGGTGACGAGTCGACTGCCACCACCGTGACCTCGTGGCCCGCCCGCACCCAGGCCCGATGAGTCGTGAGGGCCGTGCGGTCGGTGTGGAAGCGATTGTGAGCGATCAGGCAGATGCGCATCGGCGTCGATCGTATCTCTGGTGCAGTCTCATGCATGAGTCCTGGCTGCGGGAGTTCGCGGCGACGTGGTCCTACCATCCCGCATTCGGTGAGCGATCAAGCAACTTTCTTCGCGGAGTCCGATTGGACAGCCGGTGTCGTCGGTTTGGGCTATGTGGGTCTGCCGTTGCTCATGGCGTCGGTCGCCCAGGGCCTGCGGGCCGTGGGCTTCGACACCTCCGAAGAGGTGGTCGATAGGCTGCGCCGGGGCGTCAGCCACGTCGACGACGTGTCCGACAGCAGCCTGACCGAGGCCCTCGACAGGGCCAGCTTCACCCATGACCCTTCCGACCTCTCCCAGGCCCATGCCATATTCATATGCGTTCCCAGTCCCCTGGGTCGAAATCGGGAGCCGAATCTCGCCTACATCGAAGCGGCGGCCGGAACCATCGCGGATGTGGGTAGACCCGGACAGTTGATCGTGCTCGAATCGACGACTTATCCCGGCACCACAGAAGACCTGCTCGTCCCCGCTGTCGAGAAAGCCGGACTGACCCTCGATGAGGACGTCTGGGTCGCCTACTCACCCGAGCGGGTCTCGCCGGGTGGAGCACTGAAGACGAGTCAGATTCCGAAGGTCGTAGGAGGGATCACAGCCGAGTCCGGGCTGGTTGCCGCCGCCGCCTACCGTCGCCTGGTTCCGGAGGTTCGGCTGGTCAGCACGGCGCGAGCGGCGGAGATGAGCAAGTTGCTGGAGAACACTTACCGGGCAGTCAACATCGGACTCATCAACGAGATCGCGCAACTCAGTCATGGACTCGACATCGACATCTGGGAGGTGATCGACGCCGCGGCGACGAAGCCGTTTGGCTTTCAGGCCTTCTATCCGGGTCCGGGGGTGGGTGGGCACTGCATCCCGCTCGATCCGCAGTACCTGGCCTGGAAGGCGCGTGGCGCGAACCTCTCTACGCGCTTCATAGAGACTGCAGAACAGGTCAACTCACACATGCCCGACTACGTGGTAAGCCGCGTCGGCGAATCACTCAACGCAGCCGGCAGGGCGATCAACGGAAGCCGTCTCCTCGTGGTCGGTCTCGCCTACAAGCCAGACGTCTCCGACGACCGGGAGTCGGCATCACTGGAAGTCGCCCGAAAGCTCAAGGCGCGTGGAGGTGACGTTCATGTGTTCGATCCGCTGATCGGACCGGAACGCATCCTCGCTCACGGGTTCGAGTTCGAAGACTCTCCGGACAGTGGCGCGGGGTACGACATGGCTGTGATCCTGACCGATCACTCCGGGGCGCCGTATCGGGAGATCGCTCGAGCTGCCACACGTGTCTTCGACACCCGCGGGGTATACCGTCGCCTCGGTATTGTCCTCGACAACGTAGAGGCCCTGTGAACTCGACGATCCTGGTGATGACCACGGTCCACTGGCCCGACGACACCAGGATTCGCGAGCGACTCATCAGGACCCTGGGCAAAGAATTCCCCGTGGTTTATGCGGCGCGATCACCCGGCCCCTCCGACACCGACGGGCTGGAGTACGTGGAGCTCACCGGGGGACGTCTGCGGCGCAACCTGGGGGCAATTCGGCTGAGTCTCACCGCACGCTTCGGTGTGCTGGTCATACACGATCCAGAGCTGGTGCCTGGTGGCCTCTTGGTCCGGCTACTACGCCGCCGGCCGGTGGTGTTCGACGTCCATGAGGATGTGCCCGCCACCGCCTACACGCGAGGCTGGGTTCCGAGACTTGCGCGCCGGCCCCTGTCGGCGCTGACGGCGACCCTGCTGAGGGTGGCCGAGCGCTCCCTCACCATCACCCTCGCCGAACCGGGCTATCAGAGGCTGTTCAGGCGGAGTCATCCGATATTTGCCAATTACCCCAGCACCAGCGGCTTCCCCGAGCCGGGAGGTGACCCAACTGGTCCGGCGATCTACCTGGGCGACGTGACAAGGGAGCGTGGCGCAGATGTGGCGGTGGCGGCCTGTTCGGCTCTCGGTGTGCCGCTGCGCCTGATCGGGCGGGTAACCGAGGGAACCCGAGCCACACTCCTGCGTGAGTCGACCCTCGGCGACGACCTCAGCGTCGAGGGCCTCGTCCCTAATCCCACCGCACTGGGATATCTGGCCGTTGCGTCGGTGGGATTGGCACCACTGCGCGACCTCCCCAACTATCGCCACTCTCAGCCGACCAAGATCCTCGAGTACTTGGCGATGGGATTGCCCGTCGTGGCGTCAGACCTGCCCGGCACGAGAGAGCTGGTCGAGGGGTTGGACGCGGTGACGCTAGTGAAGCCCGGCGACGCGGACGACCTGTCGACCGCCATAGCCGAGGCCCGTTCACCGGATGTCGCCCGCCGGGCGCGAGCCCAGGCATCGGACATCCGGTCGCGTTTTCGTTGGCCGGCAGACGAAGTCCGCGACTTCTACCGGACTCTGGTCTGACCGAGCAGGAAGCCGATGCCCCAGGAGATATGCATCACAACCAGTGCGACGGGCATCAAGAGTGCAGGTGCGCCGACCCGAGGGAGGGAGGCGACTCCAATCGCGATCAACTCCAACAGATACAGGACCGGCACGACGAGAAGCCACTTCCACCAGATCGAGCCGATCACAGATCCCACCAGTGCGACGACCAGGAGAGGTGGCGCCCACTGGCGAGGGCGCAAGGACCAGTCGTGGGAGCGGGCAAAGAACCTCTTCCAGCGACCGTACTGAAAGTACTGGCTGGCGAGCGCGGGCAACGACGAGCGGGGCCGATAGTTGACAGCGATCTCGGGGTCGAACCAGACCACACCGCCAGAAGCTCGGATCCGGTGATTGAACTCGTAGTCCTGGTTCCTCAAGAAGCGCTCATCGAAGCCCCCGAGGCGATCGAACACCGAGCGACGAAACGCTCCTAGATAGACCGTGTCGGTGGGTCCAGGTTCGCCACCGATGCGGTAGCGAGCGTCTCCCGCCCCGAGTCGTGAGGTCATCGCTGCCGCTATCGCCTCTTCCATCAGTGTCGTGCCAACCGGGACCTGACGGCCACCGACGTTGTCGGCGTTCGTCCTCATCAGGCTGTCCACCATGCGACGGATGTAATCGGAGGGGATCACCGAGTGGGCGTCGATTCGAACAAGGATCGCGCCTGTGCTCGCCCTGGCAGCCAGGTTGAGTCCGACGGGTGTGTGGCGCGAAGGGTTGTCGATCACGATCACCCCGTGATCCTTTGCCACCTGGGCGGTGGGCTGATCGGCAGCGGCCACCACCACCTCGATTTCGCCCGGGTAGTCCTGTTCGGCGATTGCCTGCAAGGCATCGGGAAGACTCTTCTGAGCGGCAGCAGCCGAAATGATCACTGAGACTGACGGCCAGGACTCCATCAGCACATTGTCACAGCGGCAGACAGCTTGAGCAGGTAACGCCGTATTGTCACGGCTGTGCCGTGGGCCTTTCAGTTGATACGCGGTGGCGCCCTCGCCGGCCTCATTGGTGTGGGCGTGGTGGCCGTGGGACTGCTCGTCGGTCTGGTGGCCGGAACCTCGATCTTTCTCTTTCCACTGGCGGCTCTAGCCGCCGCTGGATATGTCCTCGTCCCCCACCGCGAGATGATGCCTCAGGTCCTCGGGTCACTCACGTTCGGGGCCATTGCCCTCTTCTGGGGGCTCTCAACAGGGTTTGGAGCCCTGGAGGTTGGCGGTCTCATTGGCGCGGTGAGCGCACTCGTCGTTATGGGTCGCGGAGTCACTTGGAGCATACGAATTCCGATTGGTGTTCTCGCGGTACTCGCCGTCGCGGTAGTGGTCGCCAACCTGGCGCCGCTCGTCTTCGACGGGGGCGGTCTCAATCACGACGAGTCGGCCTATGCGTTGAAGGCGCGGCATTGGATCGAGGGCACCCCAGAGACGGGATGGAGCATCCATCGGGGCATTGCCATGTCCGGCTACGGCTACCTGGTATTCCAATTGGGTGGCGACGAGGGGGAGTTACGTCTGCTGGGGCTGGCTGCGATCGTCGGATTCGCCATCGCCACCTGGGTGCTCGGCAGGAGAATCGGCGGCAGGTGGGTCGGCTCCCTGTCGGCAATCGCCTTGATGTCGAGTCCTGCACTGCTGAGGAGAAGCACGGAGTACCTCAGCGATGTTCCCTCCTCGGCGCTGCTGATGGCGAGCATGATCGTTGTGTGGAAGCAGTTCGGTGAGCGCGCCCAGCCGGACTACGGCCTTCTTTGGGTGCTCCCCTTCGCCTGGGCGGCCTTCTACATCCGCTACCAGTCTGTACTCAGCTTCGGACTCATCGCCTTGATGATCGCGCTGCTGTTCTGGGAAAAGGCGAAGGCGAGTTGGAGGCCCATCACCGCGGCTACAACCTTGGGGTTTCTGGGTCTCGTTCCACATTTCCTATTTGCCACATCCGAGGAAGGGTCCCCCTTAGGCATCATCCTCTTCACGGCCGACGTCGCCGGCCGAGAGTTCTACGGCGAAGGGCTGGTGGACTACTTCCTCCTCATGGCGTGGCCACTGGCTGCATTCGTTGGTCCGGTGGCAGCGGTGTTTTTCATCTGGTGGCTCATCGTCGGATGGGACAACCGAACGGAACGGGTGAGATGTCTCTTCCTCATGATCCCGGCAGCCGGTCAGGTGATAATTCTGGGGGTCTTGTCACATGGGGAGGCGAGGTTCATTTTCTTCCCTCTCGCCCTGACCCTGATCGGAGGGGTTGCCGGTTTCTTCTCCGTCAGAGACCGATGGTCGCCGCGGACGGCCCACGCCTTGAGTCTGGCATTGGCTGTTCTCCTGACAGGCTCTCTCGCCATGGCAACCGCCTACGTGCGCGGGGCCGTGGAAAACCGAGCGAGAGGCACCGAAATCATCGAGGCAGTCGCGGACGAAGTGCGTGAGATGAGCGGGACAGAACCCTGTGGGGTGATGACTTCCTATTTTCCGCAGATCACCTATTTCTCGTCGTGCAGCACACAATTCTTCCGACCCCAGCTCGACCCCGCGGAGGCCTTGAGTCGCGTCAGCGGGGAGCTTCGATACTTGCTGGTGGTAGAGGATGGGAAGAACCAGCCCAAGGGCGATGACCTCTCTGAGCTCATCGCTCTGACAGTCGACGGGCCGATCGTGGTTCGCGCAGGAGGAACGTCAGCCGAGATCTACCGGTTTGGCCCGTGAGCGGGTGTACCGCGTCCCGCTTCTGGTGGCGCTGGGACGACGCATGCGCGGGGCCCGCAACCAAGGTCGGCGGCAATGGGCCATATCATGCCCCGCGGTGCCTGCCGACCTGACGTCAATCGCCGATCCGAGGGCGATCCTCCTGGTATGGGCGGCCGGGCTGGCGTTGGTGGCAGGAGCGATCTCGCTGGCGCGCATCGTCGGGCCCGGCTTCACCTGGCTCACCGCCGGGGTGGCCGGCCTGGTGGGGATCCCCGGGGTCTTAGCCGGTGGCGCCTGGTGGGCGCGGCTCGGACTGCTCGGGGTGGTCGTCGGCGCGATCTCAGCTCGCAATCGTCCGGTGGCCGGGCTGGCACTGGCCGTTGCCGGTGCCGGATACCTCGTTGAGGCGGCGTTGTTCGCCGGATGGATCCCGGCGGTGACCGGAACCCTGGCCCTCGGAGGCGTCACAGGGGAGATGATGCTGGGCCACTGGTATCTCGTCGACCCCCGTCTGCCCCGGTCGGCGCTGCGGAACCTGGTGTTCGTCGGTATCGCAGGGCTCATCGCCGAGTCAGGTCTTCTGGTCGGCCTCGACGTCGGGTTTGCAGGTGGTGCCCTCGCCTTCTGGATACTGCTGGTCACCTCCGTGGTCCTCATGGGGGCCGTGGTGGCGACTCTCAGATATCCCGCCTACAGCGGGGTGATGGCGGCGACCGGTTTGTCCTATCTGGCATTGTTGACCACCCTTGGCGCCGTCTTCGTCGGCCGCGCACTCGTCGCCGGCCTCGGACCTTTCGGGCTGTAACAGACCACTAGGAGGGACATTGGAACTCAGTGCAACCGCGGCGCCGGCCGATCTCGATGGGGCGACGCTGATCATCGGAGTCATGGAGGGTCTCGAGCCGGTCACCGGCTCGGAGGAGGAGTTCGAGGCCATCGAGCGTTCTGCCCTCGAAGCCGCCGGCTTCGAAGGCAAGCCGGGACAGACCGTCACTCTCCCTCACACCTCCGCCAAGGCAGTCCTCGTCGTCGGGCTCGGCGACGAGACGTCGTTCGACTCGCTGCGGGCCGCCTCCGGGAACGCCATCCGCAACATCAAGACCGAGCGAGCCGTCACCCTTCTCGCCGCAGTCGACATCGAAGAGGCGACCCGAGCCGTGGTCGAAGGGACCCTGCTCGGTGGATACCAGTTCCGCACCTACAAGACCGATGACGACGCTCTCGACGCCGAAACCGTCGAGGTGGTCGGTGCCGACGAGGCGGAGCTGGCAGCCGCGATCGTCGCCTGTGAGGCCACGATCCTCGCCCGGGACTGGGTCAACACTCCCGCCAAGGACACCGCTCCCGAGACCCTGGCCGGTCTGATCGGGGCCGCCGCTGAGGGCACTGGCGTCACGGTTGAGATCTGGGACCGGTCTCGGATCGAAGAGGAGAAGCTGGGGGCGCTCCTCGGGGTAGCCGCCGGCTCGGATCGTGACCCACGGGTGGTCATCCTCCAATACCGACCCGACGGAGCCACACAGCACGTCGCCCTGGTCGGGAAGGGCATCACCTTCGACACCGGGGGTCTCTCGCTGAAGACAGCCAACTTCATGGAGGAGATGAAAGACGACATGTCGGGCGCCGCCGCCGTGGCCGCGGCCACCATCGGCATCGCCCGTCTCGTCATCCCCGTGAACGTGACCGCAATAACACCGCTCACCGACAACGCGGTGGGTGGAGACGCCACCCGACCCGGGGACGTGCTCCGCCCGGTGGACGGTCCCACCATCGAAGTGCTCAACACCGACGCTGAAGGGCGTCTCATCCTTGCCGATGGTCTGGGGTTGGCGAAACGGTACGAGCCCGACCTCACCGTCGACGTGGCCACCCTGACCGGCGCAGCCGCCGTGGCGCTCGGGAAGCAGGTCGCAGCGGTCTTCGGCTCCGACCCGGGGGTGTCGGCTCGGGTGCTCGACGCGGCGGCGAAAGCGGGGGAGGAGTTCTGGGAGCTTCCCCTCCACAGGGGTTACCGCAAGTCGATCGACTCCAACATCGCCGACATCAAAAATATCTCCGGGAGTCGCTACGGCGGGGCGATCGTCGCCGCTCTCTTCCTCGCCGAATACTCAGGAGAGGGGCCTTGGGCCCACCTCGACATCGCCGGCCCGGCGCGGCGGGAGGAGACCAGTGGGGAGTTCGTCAAGGGTGCCTCCGGAGTCGGGGTGCGGACCCTTATCGAGCTGGCCCGAACGTTGGCTGAAACCGACTGACAGGCTTCGATATACCTAGGCTTGCGGGATCGTGCGCAGCCGCTTCCTGATCTCGGTGGCGATGTCGGATCTCATCGCCCTCGCCCTGGCGATGATGGCGGCGTCATATCTGGTGTTCGACACCCTGCTGCCCTGGGAGGCGACGACCCCGGGAGCCGACCCCCGGATGCTGGCGTTTCTGGTCGTGTCGATGGTGGTGCTGTCGTTCGTCACCAACCAGATGTCGGGGCCAGGTGTGCCCCGGCCCACCTACGGCAGGATGGTGGCGATCCTGCTCGGCACGCTGCTGTTGACCGCGAGCCTCCTGTTGGTGACCCGGTCGAACTACTCCCTGTCGTTCATGCCGCTCACGGCAGCGTTCTGGCTCATCCCCGCCACAGCCCATCGCATCGTGCGGAGACAACGGCCCTGGACCGAGAAGTTCGGCGTCATCACCCTGGAGAAACAACTCGCCGACGACCTCCACGCCGCCGACCACGCCGATGTGCTCTGGGTGTTGGAGCCCGACAGGGAGAGCCCAGGTGAGCTGCCGGCGCGAGAAGTGACCCTCGCCGTCGATCTGCGGGCCGTCCTCTCCGAGTCGATGGCCCAGTATCTGTCCTCGGCCGACGTGGCGGGATACACGATCCGGCCGTTCTCTTCGATCTACGAGGAGCACACCGGCCGCGTCCCCCTGGTCCATCTCTCCGAAGGGTGGGAGATCTCCGCGCCGCTCCTCGAGGTGGCCCAATGGCTACCCGGGAAGCGGATCTTCGACACCCTGGCGACGCTGCTCACCGCTCCGCTGTGGATCCCGCTCGGTGTCCTGGTGTCCGCCTACGTCAAGATCTCAGATCCCGGCTTTTCGATCTTCAAACAGGAGCGGGTCGGGCTCGGTGGGCGTGTCTTCACCATGTACAAGTTCCGCACCATGCATCTCGACTCCGAGAGCAACGGGGCGCAGTTCGCCACCAGGCGCGACCCGCGGCTGATCCGGGGGGGAGCCTTCCTCCGACGGGCCCGGCTCGACGAGATCCCCCAACTCTGGAACGTCCTCAAGGGGGACATGAGCCTGGTCGGGCCACGTGCCGAGCAAGTCCCGTTCGTCTCCGAGTTCCGCCAGCAGATCCCCTTCTACGACCACCGCCACATGGTCCGCCCCGGCATCACCGGTTGGGCCCAGGTCAACTACGGCTACGCCGACGACGAGGCCGAAACCATCGAGAAGCTCACCTACGACCTCTACTACATCAAGCATATGTCCCCGGTGATGGACCTGCGCATCTTCTGGAAGAGCATCTGGACGGTCCTCACCGGCGCCGGGGCACGGTGACCGAACCGCTGATAGCCCCCGAACGGCGGGGTTTCAGGGCGCCGGGTACCACGTTCATGGTCGCCGGAGGGCTGATCGGCGCCGTCGGTGCCTACGTCTTCCAGGTCTACGGCACCCGCAACCTCGATCCCGACGCTTTCGCCCCCGTCAGCGTGCTGTGGACCGCCTTCTTCATCCTCGCCACCATCCTCCTGGTCCCGGTCGAGCAGTACGTGACCCGGGAGGTGGCCAGCGGGCGCAAGGCGTTGCCGACCGACCTCGAGCCGGCGTTCGTCATGGCCGGCGTCGGCGCCCTGGTAGGCGGGGTGTTCGTGGCGGTCACCCTCGAGGACCTCTTCTTCGGCGACCGGGTCTACATCCTCCAGTTCGTGCTCCTCATGGTTGGCTACTCGCTGCTGTTCGTGGCAAAGGGGGTGCTCGCCGGGTCGCGTCGGTTCGCCGGGGTCGGTTGGTTGCTCATCGTCGAGACCGTCGCCCGGCTGGTGGCCGGTGTGGTGTTGCTGCAGATGGTCTTCGACGCCTCGTCGCTGGGGTGGGGCATGGTCATCGGAGGGTTTGCCGTGTTGGCCATGGGCTGGTGGCGTCACGACACGGGACGGGCCGAGGCTCGGGCCGCCCCTGCCGGGCGGTTCCTCGCCGGGTACGTGGGAGGGAGCTCCTCTTCTCAACTCCTCCTGGGAGGGGCGCCGATCGCGGTGGCGATGCTCGGCGGGTCCCCGGCCCTGGTGTCGATCGTCTTCGTCACCTTCACCCTCTACCGGGCACCACTCACCCTGATCTTCGCCCTCCAGGGTCGGATCCTGCCCTATCTGGTCGGGCTGGCACGCGACGCCAACCGGGCCCAGTTGGGCAAGATCGCAAGGGGAGTGGTGTTAGTGGGGACGGCTCTCGCGCTCGCCGGTGCCCTGATCGGCTGGTTCGTCGGCCCCGAGGTGGTGGGTCTGCTCTACGGAGCCCAGTACTCACCGAGCGACGTGGTGGCAATGCTCGCCGCCGGTGGGGTGATGGCCGCCGCCGCCGCTCAGATCGCCAGCCAGGTGCTGGTGGCCGAGGGGAGGACGACCAGGCTCTCCTGGGCATGGCTCGGTGGCCTGGTAGTCGGGCTGGTCGTCCTCATGCTCGTGCCCGGGGAGGTTGACACCCGGGTGGCGATCGCCTTCGCCGCCGGGGAGATCGCCGCCCTGGTCCTGATGGCGGTCCTCGCCATCCGCCGCTGACCGGCTCCGAACCCGTTTTCACGCGTTGAAATGGCGGGTTCTCAGCGCACATCATGCGCGAAAGCGGGGGATTAGGCCGGCCGTTTTCTCCGGACCCCGTCGAAGCGGTCGAAGTCGTTGTCGTAGGAGACGATGACGCAGCGATGCTCGAGAGCCAGTGCGGCCAGGTGGATGTCGTTGACGAGATTGCCCCCCGTCCCGGTCTCGCCGAGTAGTCGGCGGACGATTCGAGGATGGTCCGCGGTCGGTTCAAGCACGACCGCCGCCGCTGCTCCCAGCCACGCCTCCACCTGGTCGAGCGCCTCATCCGGGTCGAGCGGATTGGGGAACAGTCCTTGTTTGGTCGCGAGACGGACGAAGGCGAGTAGGGCCATCCAGGCGAAGCCGACGGTGGACTCGCCGGACAGGGCAGCGTCCAGCCAGCGCCGCGACGGCTTGTGATGTCGGCTGTCGGTGTTGACCGCGTAGAGCAGGACGTTGGCGTCGACCAGGTTCAAGACCCTGATCTCATCTTCCGGACCAGTTCGTCGTCCTCCAGGTCGGCGACCACCTGGAGAGCACGATCTAGGTTCACGGTCGGTTCGCCCATCGATGCAGTCGCGGTACGGAACGGAGTCGGGTCGGATGTGGCGCCGCGGATGGCGTCATTGAGCGCTTCCTTGAAGGTCATGCCGCGCTCCCGCATTCGCCTGCGGATGATCTGTTCGGTATCCGGGTCGAGAGTGACGGTGGTTCTCACGCAAAGCATCATAGCATCAAGAAAAGTGATGCCATGATGCTTCACCTCATCTTGCTCAACCACTTGGCATGCTGAGCCGCCACATCGGGAGGGAACCGCCAGCGCATCTCGGTGGGGACGGGTGGTATTCGCTCTCGAACCGCCAACGAGCCGTCGACGACAGTGACCAGACCGGTCCGAAGCAGTTGCGGGAGATGTCTGGGCAGCCGCACCTCCTCCCCCTTCCGGCCGGCGCTCACCAGACGGAGCAACTCCGCGACCGCGCCGGGCCCGAGCGCGGCCACCCAGAACCTGCGCACGTAGGGATCGGACGGCTCGAGGCCGTCGTCGGAAGGGATCAACCGCACCGGGACGGTGGGGCGGACCCGGGCGGTGGGTCGAACCGGAGCACCCACATGCCCCACGGCGCTTCTCATCGGAGGACGATTCTGGCCACTTGCGGGTGCTCCGGCTCTCATACAGAGAACAACTACAAGTATCGTTATCTACCGTCAATCCTCGCCAATGAGGGCGCGAAAGGTTTCCTTAGCCGGCTCGTTGCTGATGGATGAGCGTCTTCACGGCTTCGAGGTGGATCTCGAACCCAGGAGGTACCGCGATGACTCCGCTGAACCAAGGGCGGGGTTGATTGAACAGGAGAAGCTCGCCGTCGACTCCGATGACAGAGCCTCCCGCCGCAGCCATTAGCGCAGCCCCACCGGCCACGTCCCATTCGTGCTTGGGCACCGGTGTCCAGGTGGCGTGATCGAGCCCGGCTGCGACCCGGGCCATCTTGTAGGCCACCGACCCCATCGGCTGGACGACGATACCGGCGGATTCCACAGCCTCCCATTGGCCCCGGCCCACCTCGGACCTGCTGGCCAGAACGGTCATATGCGCCAGAGGCCCGCTCGGGCGAGGGCTTGCCGATTCGCCATTGCAGGACACACCCAAACCTATGGCCCCTACGACACGGAGATCCGCCGCCGGGTTGACGACGCCACCTGCCACCGGCATTCCGTCGACGACCGCGGCGACGCTGGTGCAGAACTCCGGGAGCCCGTCGATGAACTCACGAGTGCCATCGAGCGGATCGACGATCCAGACCAGCTCTGTATCGAGTCGTGACAGATCGTCGGCGGTCTCCTCGGACAGCCACCCGTCGCCCTCGACCTGAAGCGAGTCGCGCAATACCTCGTCAAGCGCCAGATCTACATGAGTCAGGGGGTCGCCCCCTGTCTTTCTCATTTCAGTGACTTTCCGCCCGTTCAGGGTGGCGAAGACGTTCTCAGCGGCGGTCAGGGCGCGATCGATTCTGTCGACGAGCTCGAGATAGGGGTGGGCCACGACGTGATCAGCCGCCGTCGTCCTCGTCGTCCTCGTCGTCCTCGTCGTCCTCGTCTTCATCCGGAGGTGGCGGTGCTTCCACGCCGATCTGGAGGACGACCTGAGCAGACTCCGAGACGACGGCTCCGGGGCCAGGGTTGGTGTCGACGACACGACCGATCTGACTCTGGTCCTGGACCGGGACCTCTTCGGTGATCAGGCTGAGCAGGACGTTGGTGTTGAAGGAGAACTCTTGCGCCAGTTCCTCCGCCTCCTCGAAGGTCATCCCCCTGAAGTCGGGGAGTGGCCCCGCCGGGGTCTCGCCGTTGGACACCCAGATGGCCACGGTGGTGCCCTGAGGCACCGTGGCTCCGGCTCGGATCCCTTGTCTCACAACAATCCCGGCGGGCTCCGTCGAAGCGATGGCCCGGACGCTGACGTTGAGCTTGGCATCGACGCGCAGGGCTCTGACCGCCTGACGTTCGGTGAGTCCGACCACACTCGGCACCTGGGTCGGCGGCGGCTCGAGATAGTCCTCGATGTTGGATGGGTCTGTAGGGAAGCCAGCCTCGGGCATCCCCTCCATGACCACCGACATGAACTCCGCCCAGATCGGGGCGGGCACCGAGCCACCGAACACCCGGGAGTAGTTCTGCCCTCTGATGACCAGGTTCTCGAGCGGGATCTGCTCGGCCTCATAGCCAACCCAGACCGCGGTGGAGAATTCGGGGGTGAACCCAACATACCAGGCGTCGAGATAGCTCTGGTGGGTCCCGGTCTTGCCCCCTTGGGGACGTGCGATGTTGGCCCGGGCCGCGGTCCCGGCCTCGGTGGGGACCCGAAGCAGGGGGCGTCGGGCCGCGGCGAACAGGGCCGGGTCGGCCACCTGGGTGATCTCAGGCTCCTTCTCGTAGATCACCTCGCCCTCGTGGTTGACGATGCGGGCGACGATGTAGTCGTCGGCGTGCACACCGTTGGTGGCGAAGTTGGAGTAGGCGGAGGCCATCTCGAGGGGCGAGACAGCCGAGGCGCCGAGGACGAGTGACAGCACCGGGTCGAGAGCGGCCTGGGTGATGCCCATCCGACGCGCCATCGTCACCACGTTCTCGGGTCCGGTGTCACGGGACACCTGGGCGTAGACCGTGTTGACCGAGCGGTAGGTGGCCTCCTCCAGGGTGATCACGCCGGTCGAGCTGCGGTTGGCGTTGTGGACTGTCCAGATGTTGGTCCCGGCGGGCGAGCAGATGAACTCGCATTCGATCTCGAGTGGGCTGGTCCCCGCCCAGCTGTGACCCAAGGTGAAGCCCTGGTCGAGGGCGGCGGCGAGGCCGACCGCCTTGAAGGCCGACCCCGGGTTTCTCCGGCCCTGGATCGCCAGGTCGAACTGGCTGAACTCGAAGTCGATGCCCGAGGCCATCACCTTCACCGCACCGGTGTGGTTATCGACCATGGCGATCGCACCAGTGGGACGACAGGAGTGGGTCTCGGCGTAGCGCTCGTAGTACGCCCGGTTCTCGTCGAAGTCGGGGAAGACCTCGCCGCACGCGGCGAGGTTCTCCTCATAAGGGGGCAGGGGCAGCCACTCGTGGAGGATCCGGTTCGCCTCCTGCTGGAGCCTCAGGTCGATGGTGGTGTAGATCTGCAGGCCCCCACCTCCCTCACAGACGACGTCGTCGGCCGGACAGCCGAACACCGCCTGGATCCGCTCCTCGTTGCTGTCGCCGAGGAAGGCGAACTCGGGATCGTTGAGGATCTGGCGCCGCACCTCGGCGACGACATGATCGGCGAGACCGCGGCGGGGAGGCGTGTCGACAACACCGAGGGGCTGGGCGATGGCTCGTTCCGCCTCGTCCTCGGTGATCCAACCGTTCTCCTCCATCTCCATGATCACCAGGTTGCGGCGGTCGAGGGTGATCTCGGGCCGGGTCCGGGGGTTGTAGAGGGACGGGTTGCGGACCAGGACCGCGAGGGCGGCCGCCTCATGGATGCGGATGTCGCCCAGCGGCTTGTCGAAGAACTCCTCGGCGGCGGTCTTCACCCCGTAGGCCCCAGCGCCGAAGTAGACCGAATTCACGTAGAACTCGAGGATCCGCTCCTTGGAGAAGCGCCGCTCCACCTCCGCGGCGACGAAGGCCTCGTTCACCTTACGTCTTATGCTGATCTCGTTGCCGACGAACGCGTTCTTCGCCACCTGCTGGGTGATGGTCGACCCGCCCCGGGTCTGGTCGTAGATGAGGTTGTCGAGGGCCGCCGACGCGATGGCCGAGAAGTCGACCCCGTCGTGCTCGAAGAACGAGGAGTCCTCGGCCGCCAGGATGGCGTGGACCATCACCTCGGGCACTTGGCTGTAGGGGATCGGCTCGGAGTTGCGGCCGTTGTGGAGCTCGGCGAGCACCTCGCCCGAGTCGGCGTAGACCCGGCTCACCCGGCTCAGGTCGGGCAAGTTGAGCTCCATCGACCGGGTGTCGGGGACCCACTCCGCGGTGACCTCCTCGAACGTCCCGTAGGCCGAATTGGCTCCCAGGAACGCGAACAAACCCACCCACCCGGAGAGGAGGAGTGAAATCGAGAGGAGAGTGGCCAAGGCGCCAAACCAGCGTCCTCGCCGTTCCCGCGCCTCGATCTGGTGGATGAGGGCTTTCCTGGCCATCTGAGGGTATTGAGACGATCCGGAAGGCTGGGTAGTTCCCGCCTACGATCCCGGACAGTGTCAGGATACAGCCGTCATGAGTGAAACCCGTCGAACCTCGAGCGGTATCGAGGTCGATGTCCTCTACGAGACCCCGGCCGACCCGGAACGTATCGGGAGCCCGGGCGAGTACCCGTACACCCGGGGGCCGTATCCCAGCATGTATCGAGGGCGGCTGTGGACCATGCGCCAGTACTCGGGGTTCGGCACCGCCCAGGAGACCAACCGGCGGTTCAAGGACCTGCTGGAGGCGGGACAGACCGGGTTGAGTGTCGCCTTCGACCTCCCCACCCAGATGGGTCTCGACTCCGACCATCCCCTGGCCGCCGGCGAGGTGGGAAAGGTTGGGGTCGCCATCGACTCCATCGAAGACATGCGGCGTCTCTTCGACGGGATCCCCCTCGACGAGGTGTCCACCAGCATGACCATCAACGCCACGGGACCGCTGTTGCTGCTGCTCTACCAGTTGGTCGCCGAGGAGCAGGGGGTCCGCGGCGACCGGATCAGGGGGACGATCCAGAACGACATCTTGAAGGAGTACGTCGCCAGGGGGACCTACATCTACCCACCCGCACCCTCGATGCGTCTCGTCACCGACGTGTTCGAGTACGCCGACGAGCACATCCCCCAGTGGAACACCATCTCCATCAGCGGCTATCACATCCGCGAGGCAGGGGCCACCGCCGCCCAGGAGCTGGCGTTCACCATCGCCAACGGGCTCGCCTACGTCCAGGCGGCCCGCGACGCCGGGCTCGACGTCGATCGGTTCGCCCCCCGGCTCTCGTTCTTCTGGAACGGCCACAACGACTTCTTCGAGGAGGTGGCCAAGTTCCGCAGCGCGCGTCGGATCTGGGCCCGGCACATGCGCAAGGAGGTGGGGGCGGCCGATCCGAAGTCGTGGGCGATGCGGTTCCACACCCAGACCGCCGGCTCCACGCTCACCGCACAACAACCGCTCAACAACGTGGTCAGGACCACCCTCCAGGCACTCGCCGCAGTGCTGGGGGGCACCCAGTCGCTTCACACCAACGCCTACGACGAGGCGCTGGGTCTCCCCACCGACGAGTCGGCGTTGGTGGCGCTGCGGACCCAGCAGGTGATCGCCCACGAGTCGGGTGTCGCCAACACCGTCGACCCCCTCGCCGGGTCGTATTTCGTCGAGAGCCTCACCGACGCCCTCGAGGAGAAGGCCGAAGAGCTCATCGCCACCATCGCCGGGATGGGAGGGGCGGTGGCCGCCATCGAGGAAGGGTGGATGCAAGGTCAGATCGAGGACTCGGCGTATGAAGAGGCGCGACGACAGTCGGACGGCAAGTCGGTGGTGGTCGGGGTCAACCGCTTCCAGTCTTCCGAAGAGGAGCCGATCGCCATCCTCGAGGTCGACCCGGCCTTGGAGGAGACGCAGAAGAAGGCTCTGGTCGAGCGACGTGATGCGCGCGATCGGGAGGCGGTGGAAGCCGCCCTGGCCCAGGTCGGTGAGGTGGCCGCCGGCGAAGCCAACTTGATGCCTGCCATGCGGGAGGCGCTCGCCCTGGGAGCCACCATCGGCGAGGTATCCGACGCATTGCGTGACGTTTTCGGGCTGCATCGGCCCACGGGGTAGCTTCGAGTCGGAATGACAGAGGACAGGAGCGATCTACTGATCATCGGCGGGGGACCCGCCGGTACCCAGGCCGCCACGACCGCCGCCACCCTCGGCGCCCGGGTGACCCTCGTCGAGAAAGACATCGTGGGAGGGGCCGCCCATCTCTGGGACTGCATCCCCTCGAAGACGATGGCAGCCAGTGCCCTCCGCCACACCTCGGTGCGCAACTCGGTCAAGCTGGGACTGATCAACGACCCCGGCGAGGTCGACCCCCACATGCTCTCCGCCCGGATCAAGGAGGTCACCTCCAGCATCCACGACAACCTGGTCGACTTGCTCATCGACCAGAAGGTCGAGTTGGTCGAGGGGACGGGTCGGTTCCTTGGCCATCACACCGCCGTGGCCGACACCGTCGACGGGGAGCGACAGCTCGGTTTCGACAAGGCTCTGGTGTCGACCGGCTCCAAGCCGAGGGTGCCCGACTGGGCTCCGGTCGACGGCAAGCGGGTGCTGACGACCCGCGACTGCTACGACCTCGACGGTGTCCCCGAGCACATTGTCGTGATCGGCTCCGGGGTCACCGGCGTCGAATTCACCCACATCTTCGAGGCGATGGGCTCGGAGGTGTCTCTCGTCGTCTCCCGCCAGCAGATTCTTCCCCACCGCGACGCCGAAGTCGCCGCCGTCCTCGAGGAGGGCTTCATCGAACGCGGCGTGCATCTGGTGATCGGCGCCCGGGCCGAGGCGATAGACGTCGAAGGAGACACCGTCTCGGTGCGTTGCGACGACGGTCGGGTCATCCGCGGCTCGCATGCGCTGCTCGCGGTCGGGTCGGTGCCGCTCACCGACGGTCTCGGGCTCGAGAACGCCGCCGTGGATACCGACCACGGGTACATCACGGTGGACGAGTTCCAGCGGACCAGCGCCCCCCACATCTATGCCGCCGGCGACGTCACCGGGCAGATGCCGTTGAGCTCGGTGGCGTCGATGCAGGGCCGCAAGATCGCCCGGCATGCGTTGGGTCTGCCCGTGGAGCCGCTCGACCTCGACAAGGTGACCGAGGCCATCTTCACCGAGCCGGAGATCGCCTCGGTGGGCCTCGCCGAGGTCGACGCCGCCGCCCAGGGGCGCAAGGTGCGGACCACGAAGGTCCCGTTCACCTCGAACGCCCGGTCGGTGCTGCAGGACTTCACCCGGGGCTTCGTCAAGGTGACCTCCGACCCGGCGACCAGTGTCGTCCTCGGCGGGACCATCGTCGGCCACCGCGCTTCGGAGCTGATCGGCATCATCGCCCTCGCCGTCCAGGCCCGGGTGACCACCAACACCCTGGTGGAGACCCTCCTCGCCCACCCCTCCATGATCGAAGCCATCAGCGACGCCGCGGAGTAGGGGGGGGCGGGGGTGGTCCGTGGCCCCGGGTGGTGGGGATCGGGTAGGCCGGCCGTGGACAGGATCGCCCGTCCCTTGCGCTCGAGCACGGTGGCGTTGCGATCGGTTCCGGCGCGAATCTCGAGAAAGTGATGCGCCGCCCGGCTCCCCGGCTTGCCCCGTCTGGCCAGGCGACTCGTCACATCCTCGAACTCGTCGAGATCCATCCTCCCGGCGATGACCAGTGACTCTCCGATGGCTCGAACTCCCTGAACCTCAGCAGCCCGCCGAGAGCGAACAGGGTACGGGGGACGCTGGTTACGAGCAGCCCGCCGACCTCCACCAGGTCGGCATCGATGAGGTCGTTGCATCTCCTGACCATCACTCCGGGAAACCGATGTGTCGTGTGGCTGGGGACGACTACGGTCGGGACCAGAACGGGGCTCCTGGGGAAGCGGAGGAGATGAGCCGCCGACTGATGCGAGACGACCGCGTCGGGGAGGGCTAGGACGGCTCCTCGCATGAGGTCGATGTGGTCGGACGTGGGAATGACCTGGTAGATGCCAGGGATCACCTTGGAGATGACGCCTTCGTTCACCCGTCTGTCGATGGCGCTCGTCGAGAGACCTTGGGCGATGAGTTGGTCGCGCCTGATGTACCCGCCTTGCTGGGCGGCGAGCTCGAGCACCCGTCTGGATATCCCCACGTGTTCCAGCATGCCGGGCGCGCCGGGTCCCTGGAACCCCCTTGTCGTGGCCTCGCGTTCTCGGGGCGCTGGACTTCGCTCAGCGGGGCCTGCAACCCAGGGTTCGCGGTTGGTGCGCCCACCGTGAGCCGGTCCGGCCCCCAGCTATTTGATGATGGCGATGACCTGGCCGGAGGCGACCGTGTCGCCGGTCTCGACGCGGAGGTCGACGACGTCGCCGGCGGCGGGTGAGACCACCTCGTTCTCCATCTTCATCGCCTCGAGGACGCAGATCGGGTCGCCGACTTCGACGGTTTCACCGGCCCTCACGTGGATCTTGACGATCGTTCCCTGCATGGGGGCCGTGACCATGCCGTCGGCCGCCGCCGACTGTCCGGATGCGGCGAGTCTGGGCGGGCGTCTTCGCACCTGGCCACCGGCGGCGGGCTCCGGCGCCCAGTAGGCCACCCGGAAACGACGGCCTCCTATCTCGACGGTGATGTCCCGCTTGGTCAGCTCCTCCTCCTCGGGGAGGGTGGGTGCCACCGTCGGGTCGGAGCTCTCCAAGGACAGCACCTCCTCCATCCACTTGGTGTGGTGCCTGCCGGCGACGAAGTCGTCGTGATCCAGCACGGCCAGGTGGGCGGGGATAGTGGTGGCCACCCCTCGAACGATGAACTCCTCCAGCGCTCTCCGCCCCCGGTTGATCGCCGACTCCCGGTCGGGGCCCCAGACAACCAGCTTCGCCAGCAGGTTGTCGTAGTACTGCGAGACGTTGGTGCCCGGCCGGATCCAGGAGTCGACCCGCACCCCCGGGCCCGCCGGCTCCTCCCACTCGACAACCTGGCCCGGCGTGGGCAGGTAGCCGTTGTAAGGATCCTCTGCGTTGATGCGGAACTCGATGGCGTGCCCCCTCGGTCCCACCTCCTTGAGCTCTATCTTCTCCCCACGGGCGATGCGCAGCTGCCAGGCCACCAGGTCGAGCCCGGTGACCATCTCGGTCACGGTGTGCTCCACCTGGAGCCGGGTGTTCATCTCGAGGAAGTAGAAGTGGCCCTCCTGGTCCATCAAGAACTCGACCGTCCCGGCGTTGACGTAGTCGCACGACTTGCCGACGTCGAGAGCCGCCTTCGACAAGGCCCTGCGCAGTCTGGAGGTGAGCCCGGGAGAGGGGGTCTCCTCGATGAGCTTCTGGTGACGACGTTGCACCGAGCAGTCCCTCTCCCCGAGGAAGACGCCGTTGCCGTGCTTGTCGAAGAGGATCTGTGCCTCCACGTGACGCGATTTCTCCAGGTACTTCTCCACGTAGACCTCGGGATTGCCGAAGTAGGCGTCGGCCTCGCGCCGCGCCCCCTCGAAGGCGTCGGCGACCTCCTTGGGGTTGCGGACCACCCTCAGGCCCTTGCCGCCGCCTCCGTGGGCCGCCTTGATCGCCACCGGGTATCCGAACTCCTCGGCGATGGCCGCCACCTCCTCGATCGTGGTCACCGGGTCGGTGATCCCGGGGACGGTGGGGACGCCGTGGGCCTCGGCATTGCGCCGGGAGGTGATCTTGTCGCCCATGGCCTCGATGGCGTCTCCGGAGGGGCCGACCCAGATGATCCCCGCCTCCTCCACCGCCCGGGCGAACTGGGCGTTCTCCGACAGGAACCCATATCCGGGGTGGATCGCCTCCGCACCAGACTCATGGGCGATACGGAGGATCGCCTCCTGGTTGAGGTAGCTCTCCGACGCCGGGGCCGGCCCCGCATTCCACGCCTCGTCGGCGAGATCGACGTGCAACGCGTCTCGATCGAGCTCCGAGAAGACGGCGATGGTCCGCAGTCCCATCTCGCGTGCGGTGCGGATTACTCGGACCGCGATCTCGCCACGGTTGGCGACGAGAAGGCTCTTCATTGTGGCCCGTTGCCGTGCTTTTTCGGTGGCAGCGTCTCCCGTTTGGTGCGCAGCATCTCCATGGCGCGGATCAGCTTCACCCGAGTCTCGCGGGGCTCGATGATGTCGTCGACCAGCCCCAGCTCCGCGGCCACGTAGGGGTTGTTGAAGCGCTGCTCGTAGTCGGCGATCAGTTCGGACCTCCGCGCCTCGGGGTCGTCGGATGCGGCCAGCTCGCGGCGGTGGATGATGTTGACCGCTCCCTGGGCGCCCATCACCGCGATCTCGGCGGACGGCCAGGCGAAGACCAGGTCGGCGCGCACGCCGCGGGCGTTCATCACCAGATAGGCACCTCCATAGGCCTTGCGGGTGATCACCGAGATCCTCGGCACCGTGGCCTCACAGTACGCGTAGAGGAGCTTGGCTCCATGACGGATGATCCCGCCGTGCTCCTGGTCGACTCCCGGAAGAAAGCCGGGGACGTCGACGAACGTGAGAATGGGGATGTTGAACGCATCGCAGAAACGGACGAAGCGTGCCGCCTTCTCCGAGGCGGTGATGTCGAGGGTGCCGGCGAGCACCGCGGGCTGGTTGGCGACGATGCCCACGGCATGGCCGTCGAGGCGCCCGAATCCGACGATGATGTTTTTCGCCCACTGCTCGTGGACTTCGAAGAATTCCTCCGAGTCGAGCACCGTCTCGATGACGTTGCGCATGTCGTAGGGCTGGTTCGACTCGTCGGGGATGATCGAGTCGAGACTGTCGTCGGAGCGGTCGTTGCGGTCGGCGGGGGCGTAGTAGGGGGGCAGCTCCATGTTGTTGCGGGGGAGGAACGAGAGCAGGTAGCGCACCGCCTCCAGCGCGTCCTTCCCCGTCGGGTAGACGAAGTGGGTCACCCCCGACTTGGCGGCGTGGGCTCCCGCGCCTCCCAGGTCTTCCATGGTGACCTCTTCCCCGGTGACCGCTTTGATGACGTCGGGGCCGGTGATGAACATGTGCGACGTCTTGTCGACTTGGAAGACGAAGTCGGTGAGGGCGGGGGAGTAGACGGCGCCGCCGGCGCAGGGCCCCATGATCACCGAGATCTGAGGGATGACCCCGCTGGCCCTGACGTTGCGCTCGAAGATCCGCCCGTAGCCGTCGAGTGAGGAGACCCCTTCCTGGATCCGGGCTCCGCCTGAGTCCTTGAGACCGATCACAGGGGCACCGGTGTCGAGGGCCATGTCGAGGATCTTGCAGATCTTGTCGGCGACCACCTCGCCCAGGCTCCCGCCGAAAACGGTGAAGTCCTCGGCGAACACGAAGACTGGTCGTCCGTCGATGGTGCCATGACCGGTGACGACCGCGTCACCGGGCGGCTTCTTGTCCTCGATCCCGAATCCGATCGACTGGTGCTTGACGAACTGATCGATCTCGTTGAAGGAGTCCTTGTCCAAGAGGATGTCGATGCGCTCACGGGCGGTGAGCTTCCCCGCCTCGTGCTGGCGGGCCACGGCGCGCTGGGTCCCGGCGTGGAGGGCCTCTTCTCTCAGCGTCCTCAATTGGTCGATGCGCGCCTCTGTTCCCAATACTCCTCCGTAACCTCAGATATCAGACTCATCAGGAGACAAGTTGGCTACACCATATTTCCAGCTGCGGGTCAATCGCGTGTCATCCACCCAGGACGTGGCGCGGGAGAGGCTCGATGACCTCCCGGTGCTGGTGCTCGCCTCTGGACAGACATGGGGGAGAGGGAGGTCCGGTGCGGAGTGGCTCACCGCCGATCGGGCACTGGCCGCATCACTCGCCTTTCGTCACGCCGAGGGTGAGGAGCGTCCGCTGTCGCTGATGGCCGGTGTCGCCGCGGCGCGCGCCACGGAGGGAACCGCTCTGAAATGGCCCAACGACGTGGTGGTGGACCATGCCAAGGTGGGCGGGATCCTGGTGGAGCGTACGGGCGACACCACCGTGGTCGGCCTCGGGTTGAACCTGTGGTGGCCGTCGCCCCCAGACGGGATGGATGCCCTGTTCCCAGAAGACCCGGGGGAGGAGGCTCACGCCGAGATCGGTGCCCTGTGGGGGGCGGAGCTGATGGAGGCGATCGACGGGAAGGGCTGGCAGATCGACGAGTACCGCCGGGCTTGCGCCACGATCGGGCGCGACATCACCTGGGAGCCCGACGGAGCGGGACGAGCGGTCGACGTGGCCGACGACGGTGCCCTGGTCGTGGAGACGTCGACGGGGCGGGAGACCCTCTACTCGGGTGCGGTGAGCCACGTCCGATGATGGTGGGGTCGGTCGGGGAGAATTTGGGTCAGACGATCCATTGTTTCGCCGCGTCGGGGTGGTTGAATCCGGCAGATGAGGCAAGGAGACTGGGGGGCGGGGGCAACGCCTGACGAAGCTGGACGAGGCATCACCCGCCGGGACGCTCTCAAGCGTGGAACGCTGCTGGGTCTGGGAGCTGGGTCACCCCACAGATGTTCTCCTACGCGATGACAGCACCAGTTCGCTCAGGCGACTAGTCCGGTCCCCGAGACGACCGAGCCCGAAGTGAGCGACGGCTCTATCGAGGACGAGGTCTTGGACGTCGAGATCGAGAACGACGACGAAGTGGTCTCCGGCCAACTCCCCTTCACCGGCCTTCCCCTCGAACAGGTGCTTCCGATCGCCGGAGGGGCACTCGCAACCGGCGCCGCGATGGTCCGGGCTGCCCGGGAGCGCAAGGAGGACGCAGGGCCCGCCGCCGACGACCAGACCGGCGACGTCTAGGTCGGCTCCGGCTTCGTCTTCAGCCGAGCTCTTCGATCTCGGCTTTGGCCAGAGAACCTCTGAAGAACGCGACCAGGCGGGCGAAAGCGTCGTCCGCCGCCGACTGATCGAAACCCTCTCCGTCGATGTCGAGGAAGCGGTGGCCGACTCCCTCGTAGAGCAGCCACTGCCCGTGGTCGTTGCGCCGCTGGGCCTCGTCGACCGACTTTGCATCGATCAACTCATCGTCGGCGCCGTACAGCCCCAGGACCGGCACCGGGAGATGGTCCAGATACTCGGCCACCTGGTGCTCCCTCTCCTCGTCCCCGGTCAGTGGCGTGGAACAGAGCGCCAGCGAGCGGGCCCAGTCTCTCGTTGCCGCCTTGATCAGACCGAAACGGCCGCCGACGTCGATGCCCAGGATCCCGACCCGGTCTTCGACGTTCCAGTCGACGTCGTCGGAGACCAGGAACTGGTGCAGCTCGTCGAGCACGAACAGAGCCTGGTCGTCGGTGATGGAGTGGTAGAGCTCGAGGGGGTCGCCGTTCTCCCCATAGATGTCGATGGTGAGGGCGGCGAAACCCTCGCGCGCCAGACGGCGGCAGAGGTCCTTTTCGAAGCTCCCCATTCCGTCGAGATCGGGGACCACGAACACGACCGGGACCTTCCCCGCCTCGTCGGGACGGGAGATGTAGCCGTTGCGGTGCGACGATCCCACCGGGATCGGCCAGGACGCGTACATGATCGGATATGTGCCCTCGTGGGACAGCACTGCCAAGGGTTGGAACCTCCGTTCGGTCGCAGGGAACGTTAACTGTTTTGATGGCCCCCTCCGACCCCCAACGTCGCTTCGCTCCTGGAGTCGGAGTCTCTCCCCCCAGCGGGGGAAGTACCGGCGTAGCCGGGGAGGGGGGAGGATCGCCGCGGTTAAGTCAGGAACCGGCGGTAATCTGTCGTTCGTCTAACTCCCCCCATGGCCCATACGTCAGATCCTCCCGCGCGCTCGGGTCTCCCCAAGTGGCTCAAGGTCACCATCATCGCTCTGCTCGTGGTGGCCAATCTCGGCCTGCTCGCGGTCATCTGGGCCGTCCGGACCGGGAGCACTCTCCTCACCGGAGCCGACACCGACGACGACGTGGTGCAGGTTCTGGACCCGGCCACCAACGGCGAGCTCGTGTTCCTCCTGGTGGGGTCGGATACGAGAGAGGGACTGGACGACCTGACAAACTTCGGCCGCGTTGGCGGTGCCCGCAGCGACGTAGTGATGTTGGTCCGGGCCGACTCCTCGGGCTCGACGCAGATGCTCAGCATCCCCCGCGACCTGCGGGTCGAGATTCCGGGACACGGGACCAACAAGATCAACGCCGCCTACGCATTCGGTGGCCCCTCGCTCCTCGTCGAGACGATCAAGTCGAACCTGAACGTCGGCGTGAACCACTACGTGGAGGTCGACTTCGTCGGGTTCCAGGCCCTGATCGACGAGATCGGGGGCATCGAGCTCGCCTTCCCGAATGCGGCCCGGGATGCCAAGTCGGGTCTGGACGTCCCGGCGGGCACCGAGCGACTCGACGGTGAGCAAGCCCTGGCCTACGCCCGCTCGCGTAGCTACCAGGAGCAGCAGGGCGGCTCGTGGGTGTCGGTCGACGCCAACGACATCGGGCGCACCCAGCGGCAGCAGGAGGTCATGAAAGCGATCATGGCCCGACTGAAGAGCCCTTCGTCGGTGACCGAGGCCGGTGACATCGCCACGTCGATGGCACGGCACACGACCATTGACTCCAAGCTCGCCGAGGCCTCCCCGGCCTCGCTGTTGTGGGACTTCCGGGGAGTGATCACCGGATCGATCGAAGGAGCCACCCTTCCCTCCACCACATCGAACATCGGTGGGGTGTCCTATCAGATCACCAAACAGCCCGAGGCCGACGCTATGTTGGCCAACTTCCGGGCCGGCAACCCGCTGGCCGAACAAGCCCTGCGGGTGGAGGTGCTGAACGGAAACGGGAGGGCGGGGAGCGCCGGTGAGATGTCGCAGCGTCTCGAGTCTCTCGGGTTCCAGGTGGCGATGATCGGAAACGCCGGGACCAACTCCTACGAGCAGACCACCGTCATCGTCCCGACGGGAAGCGACGCCGGCTCACAGATCACCGCCGCCCTCGGTTTTGGTGTAGTCGAATTCGACAATGTCGATAATCGATACGACGCGGTCGTCATCGTTGGCGCCGACGCCTCCTAGACCGCCCCGCCTTCTACCAATAGGATGAGTGTCTCGTGGATGTAGCAATCATTGGCGCCGGATACGTCGGTCTCGTCACCGGCGCAGGTCTGGCCAACCTCGGCCATCAGGTGCGGGTCGGTGAGGCGAATGCCGACCGGGTGGCGATGTTGGAGCGGGGCGAGGTCCCCATCTTCGAACAAGGACTGCCCGACCTGATCGGGCGAGCCGTCGAGCGGGAGACGATCTCGTTCCACACCTCCAACCTCGACGCAGTCGACGGAGTGGACATGGTCTTTCTCTGCCTCCCCACCCCGGAATCCGAGGGCGGGCATGCCGACCTCAGCTATGTGTTCGGCGTGGTCGACCAACTGGCCAACGAAGTCGGTGACGACACCCTCTTCGTGGTCAAGTCGACGGTGCCTCCAGGCACGGCGGCCATCTTGCGTAAGCGTCTCGCCGACCTGGGGAGCACGGCGAGGCTGGTCTCCCACCCCGAGTTCCTGCGTGAGGGGAAGGCGGTCGACGACTTCATGGAGCCGGATCGAATCGTCGTCGGCGCCTATGACCCGACCGACGCGGAGCGGGTCGCCACCCTGTACCGGAGTCTCGAGACCGAGGTGGTGATCACCGATCCGACCTCGGCGGAGATGATCAAATACGCCAACAACGCCTATCTCGCCGCCCGTCTCACCTTCGCCAACGCCCTGGCCAACGTCTGCGAGGCGGTGGGCGCCGACGTCATCGACGTGATCCACGGGATCGGCCTCGACCATCGCATCGGGCCCCACTTCCTCCAGCCCGGGCCCGGCTACGGGGGGTCGTGCTTCCCCAAGGACACCGCGGCCCTGATCAGCGTCGCCCATGACGCCGGCTACGACTTCCAACTCCTCAAGGCGGTCATCGAGGCGGACCACGAGCAGCGTCGCCGGGTCGCCGAGAAGGTGCGCCAGGCGGCGGGAGGCGGGTTGCACCGGCGCCGGATCGCCATGTGGGGAGTCGCCTTCAAGGCAGGCACCGACGACGTACGCGAGTCACCTGCGCTCCGCATCGCCCGCATTCTCCAGGCCGACGGAGCCGAGGTGGTGGCCTACGACCCGGAGGCGTCGTCGGATGAGCTCATCATGGCCGACGACCCCATCGCCGCGGTGACCGACGCCGACGTCCTGCTGGTCGCCACGGAGTGGCCCGAGTTCTCGACCATCGACATGACTCGGGTGGCGGCGGCGATGAAGGGCCACCGGGTGGTGGACGCCCGCAACCTCCTCGACTCGGCCTCGGTTCGCGCCGCCGGGCTCGACTACTGGGGCCTGGGGCGACCGGGAGCGTGACCTTCCGGCGAACCGAGGGCGCTGGACTTCGCTGAGCGGGGCCTGGAACCCTGGGTTCGCGTAATCAACGGAACAGGTCTTCGTCGACGGGGCGGACCAACTCTGCCCCGCGGCCCTCACCGCGTGGGCCCTGGTAGCCCCGGATCAGCGCCGCGGGGATCCCGGAGGCCTTTCCCATCACCAGGTCGGCGGCCGCCGCCAGCTCGTCGGCCACCGCCACCTCGGTGACGTCGAGGTCGCGTCCCGTCCAGTCCTTGGTGCCGATCAGGTCGAGGATCGGGGCCAGGCCCGAGACCCCGATTGCGACGTCGGTGAGCCCCCGACGCCAGGGTCGGCCGAACGTGTCGGAGACGATCACCGGTAGGTCCACGCCCAGACTGCGCTGCAGCCTGGTGCGGATCCGGTGTGCCGACCGATCGGGGTCGTCGGGGAGCAGGATCATGGTCCCCGGTGCCGCGTTCGAGCGGTCCACACCGGCGTTGGCGCAGACGAAGCCGTGCTTGGTCTCGGCGATGATCAGGTCTCCCCGGCGACGAACGATCGAGCGGGCGATCTCCTCGACCAGCTCCTTCTTGAAGGTCTCCTCGTCCCCGGAGACCTCCCGGACCGCACCCTCGGCCTTGGAGACGATCTTGTGGGTCACCACCAGGACGTCTCCCTCCCTCGGGGCGAGGGAGCGCAGCGCCGGCTCGAGCACCGCGGCCACGTCGTCGCCGGCGACGACTGCGCCGACACCTTCGAGCGGGTGGATCTCGAGGGTCATCCCGCCACCAGCTCACCGGCCAGCCGGGTGCCGGCCTCGGGGTCGCCGATCAGCGTGTCGGTCACGGTCACGTCGATGCCTTCGATGGATCCGGCATCGTCGCCGTCGCTGGTGTCGATGACAAGTCGGTCGATCAACCCGTCATAGGCCGCCGCCACCCCGGCGTTTCCTGGGGGGAGCCCGAGCGAGGCCATCACCCGATCCGCAGGTCCCCTCACCGTCTTGCCACCGACGAGGGGGCTGACCGCGACCACCGTGGGATGCCGCGCCACGGCATCCCGAACGCCATCGACCGCCAGGATCGGCCAGATCGAGAGGGGAGGGTTCGATGGGCCGATCACGACACGATCGGCGCCCTCGATCGACTCGATCACCCCGGGTGCGGGACGCGCCCTGTCGGCACCGTCGAATCTGAGCTCCAGCACCTCGTCCTGATGGCGGCGGGTGACGAAGTACTCCTGAAAGCCGATCCAGCCGTCGGCGACCCGGACCGAGGTGCGCAGCGGGTCATCGGTCACCCCCAGGACCACCGCCTCGACGCCAAAGCTGCGGCTGACGGTCCGGGTCACGGACGAGAGAGCCGCCCCTGAACTCAGCGCGTGGGTGCGATACAACTTGAGGGCGAGGTCGCGATCGCCGAGTTGGAATGTGTTGTCCACGCCGAAGCGGGCGAGCTCCTCGTTGAGGGCGAATGTGTCCCCGGCGCGTCCCCACCCGTTTGGGCCTTCGATCCCGGCGAGGGCGTAGATCACCGTGTCGATATCGGGGGAGATGTGGAGACCGTGGTTGTGGGAGTCGTCACCCACGTTGACCACGACCGTCAGCTCGACATCGGAGTGAGCGGCGAATCCGCGCGCCAGGCGCGCCCCTCCCACACCGCCTGACAGTTGGACGATCTTCATTCTCCGCCTCTCAGCTCGACCACTCGATATTGCTCAGTGCCGTGCACCCGTTCACAATGGCAGCTCGCATGTCCCAACCGACTCCGCAGCTTGTGCCCCGACCACCGACGTTCGCCGCGTTCAGGACGGCCAGATGACACCGCTTGCTGCGTCCTCGTCCTTGACGCACCTCCGGGTGCGCCTGCGTCCTGCGTCCTTGCCATCGGCGCCCCTGGCTCGCCCTGAACATCGCCAACATCAATGGCCAGAGCACTAGCGGACGACGAGACCCTCGACGAGGTATCCGACGCGCCCCGCGTGCGTGTTGTCATCACGGCGGTGGCAGATGCCGACCTCGAGGCGGCAATGGCCGTGGTCGGGAGACAAGTCTACGAGCCCGCCCCCGACGTCGTGGTCGTGGTCGTGGGCGAGGATCTCGATCTCGACGCAGGGGTGGCCACGGCAGAGACTCTCGAGGAGGCGATCGGCTCCACCGACTCGTCGTTCGACTACGTGTGGCTGCTCCACGCCGACGCCCGCCCCCGCCCCGATGCGTTGGGGGCACTGATCTCAGAGATCGAGCGGAACGAAGCGTCTCTGGCCGGCTCCAAGCTGCTCAAGGCAGGGACGATGGACGAGCTGGAGTCGGTGGGTGGCGCCACCGACGTGTTCGGCGAGCCCTACTCGGGGCTCGACGAGGGCGAGATCGACCTCCAGCAGTACGACGTGGTCCGCGAGGTCGCCTTCGTGCAGTCGGCGTCGATGCTGGTGCGCCGTGACCTCGCCCAGGGTCTGCGCGGTCTCGACCCGCTGCTGCCGCCGGTAGCCGCCGGTCTCGACTTCTCACAGCGGACCAGGCTGGCCGGGGGCAAGGTGATCAGCGTCCCTTCGTCCGAGGTGTATCACCAGGCGCGCTGCGGCCAGCGGGGCAAGGGCTGGCGGGAACAGGCCGGGCGGCTCCGGGCCATGCTCATCGCATACCGACCCCTGACGCTGCTCTGGGTCGTGCCCTACGACCTGCTGGTGTCGGTCTTCGACTCGGTGGCCAGCCTCTTACTCCTGCGCTGGCAGCCTCTGGTCCGCCACCTCCTGTCGTGGATCTGGAATCTCATCCACCTGTACTCGACGTTGAGGCAACGGCGCCGGCTGCGGTCGATCCGCTCGGAAGGCGACGAGGAGCTCTTCCGCTTCCAGGCAAAGGGCTCGATCCGTCTCCGGACGATCGGGGAAGAGGTGAGTGGGCGGGTCCTGTCGATGTTCGACGACGACCAGGCGCTAGCACGGAGGTCGCGTCGATTGTGGGGCTCCCCGGGCATCTGGGGGGCGGTCGTGGCGGCGGTCATCGCCCTCGTCTCGGCTCGGGCGATCGTCTTCACCGGGATGGCAAACTCCGGCCTCTCGTTCCCGTTCGAGCCCGCCACGGTGGCGCTCGAGCGGTGGTTCGCCGGCTGGAACGAAGCCGGGCTCGGCTCCTCCGCCCCGGTGCACCCATCGGTCGGGCTGACCGGCCTGCTCTCGCTGATCTGGTTCGGCGCCGCCGACGCTGCCCGAGCCTTGCTGACCATCGGCACGGCGTTGGTGGGCATCATCGGTGTCGGTCGTCTCGGCGGCCGCCTCGGATTGAGCGGCCCCGGTCGCTACCTGGCCGGCCTGGTGGTGATCGCGGGACCGGGGACGGCAGTGCTAGTGGGTCGCGGGTCGTGGCTCGCGTTGGCGGCGGCGGCGTTTCTCCCCTGGGCGGTGCGCGCCACGTTCGTCCATCCCCATGAGTTCGGCCGGAGCCGGCTCACCTACGTCGGATGGGCGCTGCTCACCGCCCTGGTGGTGGCGTCCTTCTCTCCACTGCTCGCTCTCGTCCCGTTGCTGGTGGTGCTGGTGTGGCGTCTGTTCGGCGGTGACCGGGGCGGGGTCCTTCTCGGCCTGATCTCTGTGGTCGGGGGTTTGTCCGGAGCCGCTTTCCTGGCAGCCGATCCGCGGTGGGTCTTCGACGGGTCACGAGCCGTCTACGCCCCGGTGGATCAGCTGTGGCCGATCTTGATCCTCGTGGGCGCGGTCCCTCTGTTCCTGGCCGAGGGCCGGATCCGCACGGTGGGCCTCACCGGTGGTGTCATCGCATTGACGATGTTGGCCCTGGCCCGCGGGCTCGCCCTCGGCCCTGGTCTGCAGGAGGCGGTCCTGATCACGGGGTCTCTAGGTGCTGCACTCGTGGTGGCCGCCGCACTCGACTCGTTCTCCCGCGACCCGGTCCGGCTGGTTGCCGCCGTCGGCGCGGCCGCCATCATGGTGGTCTCCCTGGGGACGGTTGGCAACGGGAGACTGGGCTTGCCGGACGGCGATCTCAACGAGAGGCTGGCATTCTCGGTGACCCTCGCCGACGATCATGGTCCGGGCCGCATCCTCTATGCCTCGGTCGATAGGGACTCGATCCCCGGTGAGGCTCGATCCGGGCCCGGGTTCTGGTATCGACTCCTCGACGGCCAGGGCACAACTCAGGACGAGGTCTGGCTGCCGGAGCGCCAGGAGGGCGACGAGCGTCTCGAGACCGTTCTCGCCGAGATCGGCTCCGGCGCCGAGCTCCGACCGGGAGCGGCCCTCGCTCCGTTCGCAATCGATTGGGTGGTGCTGGAAGGCCCCACGTTCGTGCTCGACGAAGCTCTCCGGGCTCAGCTCGACCTGGTCCCCACTCCTCTCGACCCAGATTCCCGGGTCTACGAGAACGGGGAAGCGGCGCCGCTGGCCGGCAACGACGAAGTGACCTGGACCCGATCGGGCACCGGATTCTCCGGGGACCGCACCGACGGCGACGTCTCCATCGCCTTCAATCACGGCGAAGGTTGGGAGCCCGACGGCACCCGCGCCGATTGGTCCGGGTCGGTCGACGGGAGCCCGGGCCGGGCCTGGTATTCGCCACAGTCGATCGACTACGTCCCTCCCGGGGCGACACTGGCCCTCCTGGTCGGGGCGATCGGCATGATCGTCTGGGGGAGGCGTCGACCATGAAGTACCTGGGCGTGGTGGTGATGTTGGTCGCTGCAGTGGCGGCGACATTCCTACCCGCACCCGATCCGGCCGATCCGGGAGCCGTGCCGGCGACGGAGGCGCCACCGGTCGCCATCTGTCCCATCCTCCAGGCAGGGGAGCGTTCTACCAGCGTCTCGGTGCTCTCGTCCGTCAACGGGGAGGGTCGTCTGTCGACCTTCGCCGCCGGGTCCGAGACCGGGGCTCTGGACTTCAGGACCGGCCGGTTGGGAGCCGTGACAATCGCTGCCGCCGACGTCGGGGCGGTCGGCAACGCCGGCGGTCTGGTCGAGATGCCATCGGAGACCACCGCCGCGGCAGTCGTCGTCGCCGGGCCGAACTCCCGGGCGGCCGAGTCGTGTGCCGATATCCCCGAAGGCCAGATCTTCATCTCCGGTGGTTCCACCGCGGGCGGGGAGCTGTTCGCTATCCAGTTGATCAACCCGTACGCCGGAGAGGCCATCGTGAACCTGACCGTCACCACCGACACCGGCCTGGAGTCGAACGACCAGTTCAACGCGGTGGTGGTGCCGCCCCTGAGCACGATCACGCGGGACATGAACGAGATCATCCCGGGCCGGGAGACCATCTCGGCGAACATCGAGACCACACGGGGATCGGTTCTCGCCTACGGCCGTCTGACGAGCGATGGGGAGGTGGCTGTATGGCGGGCGGTAGCTCCCGGCGATAACTGGTGGCTTCCGGTGCCGGAGGGGGCTGGCACCAAGCAGATGGTGATCGCCACGCCCGAGAACTCCGAGATCGAATACCAGGTCGACCTCTTCGGTCCCGACGGCTATGTCGAGGGCCACGACACCGGGGTCATTGCCCCCAGGGGGCGGGTCGTGGTGCCACTGGCCGCGGTGACCGAAGGGGCCGCCGGGGTCAGGGTGATCACCACCGGACCTGTGGTCCCGGCGCTGCGGATCGATTCGCCTCATGGTCTGGCGTGGACGACGGCCAGCCCGGTGGACGCCACGGTGTGGCTCCTGCCCGGCGCCGGCGCGCCGCCGGAGGGCTCGGGGTCGGTGGTGGTCCTCAACACCGGGATCGAGACCGTGACCGTCTCGATTCGAGCCCTGGGAGAGTCAGGGCCGGTGCGTGAGCTCGAAGTCGACGCCGAGGGTGTCCTGGTCGCCGATCTCGTCGCCGCCGACGGCTACCGCGTCGAGGCCAGCGGCCCGGTGGTGGCGTTGTGGACCTCGGAGTTCGGTGCGAGCCGAAGCGCCGCCATCGGGATCCCCCTCCAGGATGGATGAGGTCTGGGCCCGGGCCGGTCTCGTCGCCGGGGCGCTGGCTGTGGCCGGCGTCGCGGTCCTGATCCAACGCTCCCGGGCGAGACAGACGGTGAGGAGGGTGGCCGCGACCGGTCTGGAGCCGGGCGTCTACCTCTTCACCTCGACCACCTGCTCGAGCTGCATCCGGGCCCGGGAGACACTGGAAGCCGGGTTGGGGGAGGGGCGGTTCCGCGAGCTCGCCTGGGAGGAGGCGTCTCAGACCTTCGAGGAGCTTGGCGTCGATGCGGTCCCGGCGGTGATGGTCGTGGACGGCCGCGGCAGGGGCAGGATCTATCCCGGGCAACCCGACCGGGCGCTGCGGAGACTGAGTTCGGGTTCGATCCTTGATTGAGGTTTTCGCGATCCCTACCGTGGGGCCATGACAGTTAGCTGTACGAGATGCGGTGCCCCTGCCGCCGCGGTAATGACTTTCAACTATTCGGACGGCGCCGTCTGGATGGACGACTTGGCCGACCCGATCGACAAGTACGGATATCTGTTCTGCTCCGACCATGCCGACCGGATGACCCCTCCACACGGCTGGACTCTCACGGATCGGCGCACGGTCACCCGTCTGTTCGCTCCCGTTCAAGTCGCCTGATGCCACATCGGGCGGCGACCGCCGAGCTCACATTTCGTTTTCGCGCATCAAATGGCGCGTTTTCCGCTCGTCCTATGCGCGAAAACGGGTGCGCCTGCGTCCTGCGTCCTTGCCATCGGCGCCCCTGGCTCGCCCTGAACATCACCAACGTCAGTGGCCGGAGCACTAGACCGCGACCTCCTCGACGCGGTCAAGGACCTCGACGAGCACGGGCTGCGTCGACTGCAGATCCTGACCCGGGCCCAGTTGGAGCGCATCGGGGCCATCGGCCCCAACGACGAGCCCAACGTCAGCCTCAGGAAGCAGATGGTCCGGTGCGGCAAGTCCGGGTGCACCAAGTGCCCGCATGGGCCCTATTGGTACGCCTACTGGACCGAGGACGGGAAGCGACGCAGCCGGTACATCGGACGCCTCCTCGACGAATCGTTGTAGTAGGCGACTTTCGCGATTTACCATATCGCTATCAATGGACTGTCCCCGCTGCTCCCAAGACGACGTGCTCGAGATCGAGCACGTCCTCCCCGACGGGACCGAGGTCCTCTTCTTCTGGTGTCACAACTGTGAGGAGAAGTGGTGGAACCGCGAGGGCGTCGACATCGACGTCACGCAGGTCCTGGAGATAGTCCGACAAGCGCGGCAGTGACCCAGATCCGGGAGGCGCTGCAGCGCATCCCACCGCTCCCGGCGATCATCCTGGTCGCGTCCTCCCTGGTCATCTTGATCGTCATGCAGCCGTGGTTGATCTTCTCGGCGACCACCCCGACGGGGGGCGACATGGGCGCCCACGTGCTCGGGCCCGCTTTCCTGCGTGACACGCTGCTGTCCGATGGCCGGGTGTTGGGTTGGTCCAACGACTGGTTCGCCGGCTTCCCCGCGTTCTACTTCTACTTCCCTCTGCCTTCCCTGGTGATCGTCTTCCTCGACCTATTCCTCCCCTACGGGGTGGCGTTCAAGATCGTCACCGTGCTCGGTCTCCTGGCGATGGCCCCGGCTATCTACTTCTTCACCCGGTCGCTCCAGATCGGACGTCAGATCGCGTTGATCACCGCCGGGTCGGGGGTGGTGTTCGCCTTCTACGAGAGCTACTCGATCTACGGCGGGAACGTGGCCTCCACACTGGCCGGAGAGTTCTCCTACGCGTGGTCGTTCGCCCTCTCGCTCGTCTATCTCGGTCTGTTGATCAAAGCGGTACGGGAGGATCGCAAGTACGTCAAGTGGGCCGCCCTCGCCCTCGCCCTCACCGCCCTGTCCCATGTGCTCACCACCATCGTCATCGTGTTCGCCTCCCTCTTCGTGCTGCCCTGGAAGAACGGTCTGGCGCGCACGCTGCTCATCTGGTTCTGGGGCTTTTCGATCGCGGCGTTCTGGGCTCTTCCCCTCATCGCCCGGATCGGACTCACCTCCGACATGGCCTGGACGCCGTTGAGCCGGTGGGAGGAGATCTTCCCGGTCGAGTTGTGGCTGCTGGTGCCGGTGGCCATCCCGGCCGCGGTTTGGGCGGTGCGGAAGACGCGACGGGTGGTGCCGCTGCTCGCCGCCACCCTGCTCCCGGTGATCTACTTCCCGCTGCCCGGGATCCTCCCCGAGTTGTTGCCCGACCTGTTCGGCGGGGAGCGCTGGAAGCTGTGGAATGGCCGTCTCTTGCCCTATTGGTATTTCGGAGTCGCCTTCTTCGCCGCCCTCGGTCTCGGCGTTGCCGTGATGTGGTTGTCGCGGCGGCTACCCAGCCGGGTCCACGTGCACTGGCCTCGGGCCGTGGTGGTCGTCGGTTTCGGCGTGGCTGCGTGGCTCATCGCCGACTCGGACGAGTTCCCCAACTGGGCGTGGCTCATCGTCGCCCTTGCCGGGGCTGCTGCGCTGGCTGCCACCCTGCGATCGCGACCGACGGTGAACACCCGCAACTTCCTCACCACGACCGCGGCGGCCGTGGTGGTGCTGGGGGCCACCGCCGGAGTCACCTTCATCGACGGCTGGTCGAGGTGGAACTACGAGGGCTACGAGTCCAAGGAGCCGTGGCCCGAGTACGAGGCGCTGATGGTCGAACTCAACGCCCTCCCCGACGGGCGGGTGCAGTGGGAGTCCAGCAGCGACCTCAACCGGTACGGCACCCCGATGTCCCCGATGCTGATCCCCTACTGGACCGAAGGGTCGCATCAGTCGATGGAGGGGCTCTATTTCGAGTCGTCGCTGACCACGCCGTTCCACTTCATCAACCACTCCGAGATGTCCTACCGCCCCTCGAATCCCGTCCCCGGGCTCCGCTACCACACCTTCGACATGGAGCGGGGGCTTCGCCACATGGATCTCTACGGCGTCACCTACTACGTGTCGTTCACCGAGGAGGCGGCCGAGAAGGCACGCACCATCGAGGGATTCACCGAGCTGGCTGCCAGCGTGGAGCCGTTCCACATCTTCCGCCTCCCCGACACCGACCTGGTCCTTCCGGCGACACATCTACCCGCGGTCTACGACGTCCCAGAGCGGGGGCTGTTCGCGTCGCTCATCGGGTCGGAAACGGTGAGCGGGCCCGACGGTGAGCCCCTGCCCAGCTTTCACGATCTGTCTCTCGAGTGGTACGACGACATCGACAACCTGCACCGCTGGGTGGTCGCCGACGGGCCTGACGACTGGCCCAGGATCCAGGCCATCGCCGAACGTCCCGACGTCGAGCTCGACGGCGCCGTCACCGCGGTGAGCGCGCTGGAGGTCGATCACCACCGCATCGCATTCTCGACCGAGGCGGTGGGCGTGCCGCACCTGGTCAAGGTGTCGTACTTCCCGAACTGGACCGCCACCGGCGCCGACGGCCCCTGGCGGGCGTCCCCTTCGCTGATGGTGGTCGTCCCCACCGAGCGCGACGTGGTGATCGAATTCGACGACACCTGGGCCGAGACCGGCGGCAAGATCCTGACCCTGGGAGGAGTGGCGTCGTTGCTGGTCGCCGGTGGGCTGTTCTACTGGCGCCGGCGGGTCAACCTTGCCGGAGACGCTCCCGCATCCGAATGAGCCCGACGACGGTGCGTGGTGCTCGCTTGATCAGCGACGACCGGGCGGTGCGCATCTCCTCGACCACCACCGGGACCTCGACTATCGAATAGCCGGCCCGTTCGGCGCGGATCACCAGCTCGGTGTCGAAGAGGTCTTCCGTGCTCACCACCTGAGGGGCGACATCGGCGACCACTCGGCGCCTGAAGGCCTTCATACCGTGGGTGTCGGAGACCGCCGACGACAGAATGACAGTGAGCAGGAGGTTGAAGACCCTGGTGGCGAGTCGCCGGATCAGGGGTCGGCGGTCCTCGGAGCCCGGATCGCGCTTCGATGCGATGACCAGGTCGACGTCGTCGGGCTGGACGATCACCCGGCGCAGGAAGTCCGCCGAGAAGTAGTCGATGTCGAAGTTGACCACCCAGTCGGAGTCGGCGGCGAGGAAACCGTGACGCATCGCCGCTCCATAGTCGGGGGTGGGGAGCGAGTCCACGACGACGTTCGCCGATCCCGCGACCTTCTTGGCGACGTCCGCGGTGTTGTCCGTCGAGCCGTTCTCGACGATGCGGATGGTGTAGTCCCCCCCGACCTCGTCGACGGTGGCGATGAGCTTGGGCAATGCGTCGGGGATGAAGTCGGCCTCGTTGTAGACGGGGACGACGATCGTGAATGAGGGCGCCATGGAGCGGCCCGAAGTGTAGGAACGGCCCTGCGCCCACCGCGAACCCTGGGTTGCAGGCCCCGCTGAGCGAAGTCCAGCGCCCTCAGTTCACGCTCGCCTCGCCGCGTACGCGAACCCTGGGTTGCAGGCCCCGCTGGGCGAAGTCCAACGCCCCGAGAACGGGAAGGTGGCGCCCACCCGGCTGCCCCACCACCGGTCCACCTCTACACTCTCGTTCCCGTGGACCCAGACGCAGTCTTCAAGGCATACGACATCAGGGGCCGCTCCGACACCGGGGAGATCGACGAAGAGCTCTACCGACGGATCGGCATCGCCCTAGTGGGGAGGATCGGTGCCGCCACGGTGGCCGTGGGCCGGGACTGCCGCGCGACGAGCTCCTCCTTCTTCGCCGCCCTCGCCGACGGAATCCGCTCGGCGGGCGGCAACGTGATCGATCTGGGAGAGGTGCCCACCGACGCGGTCTACTACTACTCGGGAGCACACGACGTCCACGGCGCCATCATCACCGCCTCGCACAACCCGCCCGAGTACAACGGTCTCAAGCTCTGCCGTCCTGGGGCGGCGCCCATCGGCATGGACACCGGTCTCGCCGACATCAAGGGAGCGGTCCTGGCCGGCGAGCTCGTCCTCGAAGGGGGCGAGGGGACGATGACATCGGAGTCGATCGTCGATGACTACGTCGACCATCTGTTCCGGATCGTCCCCGCCGAATCGATCGGGCCCCTGCGGATCGCCGCCGACGGAGGGAACGGCATGGCCGGTGTCGCAATCGAGCAGGTCTTCGACCGGATCGAAGCCACCCTCGAAGGCCTCTACCTGGAGCCCGACGGCACGTTCCCCAACCATCCCGCCGATCCTCTGGTCCCCGAGAACGTCGAGGATCTGAAGGCCCTCATGAATCGGGGGGAGTTCGACCTGGGAGTCGCCTTCGACGGCGACGCCGACCGGGCGTTCTTCCTCGACGACCGGTCGCAGTCGCTCAGCGGCAGCACGGTGACCTCGCTGGTGGCGAGACGCATCCTCCGCGACAACCCCGGTGCCGCGGTGGTGCACAACCTGATCACCTCGAAGGCGGTGCCCGAGATCGTCGCCGAGTCCGGCGGCGAGCCGGTCCGGACCCGGGTCGGGCACAGCTTCATCAAACAGGTCATGGCCGACACCGGCGCCGTCTTCGGCGGCGAGCACAGCGGCCACTACTACTTCCGGGACAACTTCAGGGCCGACTCCGGGATGCTGGCGATGCTCTACCTGCTCAGGGTGGTCAGCGAGGACGGGCGCCGCCTCTCCGAGATCAGGCTCGACGTCGAACGTTACGCCGCCTCCGGCGAGATCAACTTCACGGTGGACGACCAGCAGGCGGTGATGGACCGCGTCGAGGAGGAGTTCACCGATGCCACAGTCGACCGCCTCGACGGGCTCACCGTCGACTTCGGGGACCGATGGTTCAATCTGCGACCATCCAATACCGAGCCACTGCTCCGGCTCAACGCCGAGGCTCCCGATGAGAGGGGCGTGGAGGAGCTGGTGGCGGACGTGAGAAGAGTCGTGGAGGCGGCGAATTGAGCCTGATAGATCCGATGCTGGCCGAGGTGCTGGTGTGCCCGGTGGACAAGGCAGACTTGAGCGAAGACGTGGAGGCCAGTCGTCTCGAGTGCAGCGAGTGCGGGCGTCGCTACCCGGTCCGCGACGGCATCCCGGTCATGCTGGTCGACGAGGCCGAAGGTGGGCCCGATGATTGAGATGTTGGGCCAGATCCGGAGTCTCGGAGAACAGTTGCGCTGGGCCGCCGATGTCGACGCCCCACACGTGGGGACCTTCTCCGAGGTGCTCTACGCAGGCATGGGCGGCTCGGGCATCGCCGGCGACTATGCCGGATCGGTCGCACTCCCGTCGGGGACCCGGGTGGCGGTGCACAAGGGCTACGGGCCGATCCCCGCATGGGCGATCCGGGTGAGGCCGCTGCTCATCGCGGGCTCCTACTCGGGGAGTACCGAGGAGACCATCGACATGGTGACTTCGGCCTGGGAGTCGGGGCTCCCCGTGGCGACGGTGACCACCGGTGGCCGGCTCGCCGACCTCACCGCACAGCACAAGTGGCCCGGCATCACCGTCCCCACCGGTCTTCAGCCACGCGCCGCCGCCGGGTACATGATCGGCGGTGTGATCCGGCTTCTCGAAGGGGCCAAGTCCATCGACGACCAGCGTCTCTCGTTCATCGAGGCGGCGGACCTGGCCGACGAGATGACCGGGGAGGGCAGCACGGCATGGGTGCAGGCCGACGCCATCGCCACGGCCCTGGCCGGTCGGATCCCGATCGTCTACGGCGGGGGACCGGTCTCGGCGGTGGTGGCGAAGCGCTGGAAGACCCAGATCAACGAGAACGCCAAGGTCCCCTCCTGGTATTCAGCGCTTCCCGAGCTCGACCACAACGAGATCGTGGGTTGGGAGACTATGCCGGAGACCACCAGGGAACAGCTCGGGGTCGTAGTTCTCACCGACGAGGCGGACCACGACCGGATCAAATCCCGGATCGCCCACACTCGCGACCTGACCAGCGACGCCGTCCCCTGGGTCGGCGAGGTGGCGTCGCGTGGTACCTCCCGGCTGGCGCGGCTGATCTCGCTGACGGTCGTGGGAGACCTGGTCTCCTGGATGCTCGCCGACCGACTTGGCGTAGACCCCACCCCCGTGGTGACAATCGAGAAGCTGAAGAAGCTTCTTGCCGACGACTGAGAGAGACAATGAACTACGACATCGCCAATCCCGACCTGGCCGAAGGGGGTGCCCGGCGGGTGGCATGGGCCGGGCGACGCATGCAGGTGCTCGAGACGATCCGACAGCGGTTTCGGGAGGAGAAGCCCCTCGATGGCCACGTCGTGGCGGCATGTCTCCACGTAACGGCGGAGACGGCGAACCTGATGCTCGCCCTGCGCGACGGGGGCGCCGAGCCGATCCTCTGCGCATCCAACCCGCTCTCGACCCAGGACGACGTGGCCGCGGCGCTGGTCGCCGAGGGGATCCCCGTGTTCGCCATCCGCGGCGAGGACGACAGCACCTACTACAAGCACATCCACGCCGCCCTCGACCACGCGCCGGCGGTGACGATGGACGACGGAGCCGACCTGGCCACCATCCTCCACACCGACCGGCGAGACATCGAGGTGATCGGGTCGACCGAGGAGACCACCACCGGGGTAATCCGGCTCAAGGCGATGGCTGCCGACGGGACGTTGCGGGTCCCGGTGGTGGCGGTCAACGATTCGGCGACGAAGCACCTCTTCGACAACCACTACGGGACCGGTCAGTCGACGATCGACGGGATCATCCGTGCCAGCAACATCCTGCTCGCCGGTCAGAACGTCGTGGTGGTCGGATATGGCGACTGTGGTCGCGGTGTCGCCAACCGCGCCGATGGTCTGGGGGCGAAGGTGATCGTGGTCGAGGTCGACCCGGTGCGGGCCCTGTCGGCGGCCATGGATGGCTACCGGGTCATGACCGCCATCGACGCGGCGCCCATCGGAGACGTGTTCATCACCGTGACCGGCAACAAGCACGTCCTGCGCATGGAGCACTTCGAGAGGATGAAGGACGGAGCGATCCTCGCCAACAGCGGGCACTTCGACATCGAGCTCGACCTCGCCTCTCTGCGCGCCGAGGCCACTGGGCGGCGTCCGGTCCGAGACCATCTGGAGGAGTTCGACATGCCGGATGGGCGTCGCATCCTCCTCGCCGCCGAGGGACGCCTCGTCAACCTGAGCGCCGCCGAAGGTCATCCCGCCGACGTCATGGACATGTCGTTCTCCAACCAGGCTCTCGCCGCCGAGTATCTGATCCAGAACCGGGACGAACTGGAGCCCCGCATCTACACCTTGCCGCCGGAGATCGACTCCGAGGTGGCCCGCATCAAGCTGGAGCACATGGGCGGCGGCCTCGAGCAGCTCACCCCGGACCAGGTCGACTATCTGAGCGGCTGGCAACAAGGCACCTGACCCGCCGCCTCCCGCGAACCCAGGGTTGCAGGCCCCGTTGAGCGAAGTCTGGCGCCCTCGGTTTGCAGCGACCCGCCGCCTCCCGCGAACCCAGGGTTGCAGGCCCCGTTGAGCGAAGTCCAGCGCCCTCGGTTCGCGTGGCCAAAGTCGCGTTGTGGTTTCTGTCGCTGGCTGCCGATATAGAGAGAGAGCATGATCTGTCTCTGCTGTCACCAACCCGGTGCGGGTCGCCTCTGTCGTGACTGCAAGTCTTCGATCCGCCCTGCTCCAGACCGCCTCCTCACCGGCGGGCTCCCCGTGGTGGCCGCGTTCGAGCACGACGGGGCGGCCAAGACGCTGATCCACCATCTCAAGTACCAGGGGGTCGTGGTGGCCGCCGAGCTCGCAGCCGAACTGCTCGCCGATCGTCTGCCCCGTCTTCCCCTCGTGCCCGTGCCCCGGGCGCTCTCTCGCCGCCTCAAATATGGGGTCGACCCGGCACGGGTGATCGCCGCCTCGCTGGGTCGCAGACTCGAAGTCCCCCTGATCGGAGCTCTCGCCCCCCACCTGCACACACCCCGACGGGCCGGGCGTGATCACTCACGCGCCGTCCCCCCGTTCCGGGTGCGAAGAGTCCCACCGGCGACCGTGATCCTCGTCGACGACGTGGTCACCACGGGTGGCACGGCGAAGGCCGCGGCTGCGGCATTGGGTGTAGACAGGGTGCGGTCGGTCGCCGCGGTCAGCGTCGTCCCCCAGATGTCTAACGTGACCGCAATAACGAGTCACAGCCAGGATTGGACGTAGTTTGGCCAGAATTCTGATAGTCGATGACGCCGAGTTGTTTCGCGAAGCGCTGAAGGCGGCCTTCTCCCAGGAGGGTTTCGATGTGGTGGGCGTCGCCGCCGATGCGATGGCAGGTATCGACCTCGCCCGGGAGCACGAGCCCGATCTGGTGATGCTCGACCTCCTCATGCCAGGGATGTCGGGTCTCGAAGTGGTGGGCACGATCCAGAAGGAGAGCCCGCGCAGCCGGGTCGTGCTCCTGACCACCTCCGAGTCTGCCGAAGACCTCCTCGCCGCGATCAAGGCCGGAGCTTCGGGATACCTCACCAAGGACACTCCACTCCCGCGGCTAGCCGCCGCGATGCGTGACGTTCTCGACGGGGGAGCGGCGGTATCCCCGGCGATGGGGGGAAAGCTGTTCTCCGCTCTGCGTGACCTCCTTCGCCACAACGGGTCGATGAGCGCGCGCCGTCCGGAGTTGACCGGACGTGAGGTGGAGATCCTCGGGATGGTCGGCGAAGGCAAGACCTCCAAGGAGATCGCAGACGTGCTGTACATCTCCGAGAACACGGTGCGTAACCACGTGCGCAACATCCTCGACAAGCTGGGGCTGAAGTCCCGGTTCGAAGCGGTCAACTGGGCTTATCGGGAAGGCCTGATCGAAATCAGGTAGCGCCGAACCATGTGGTCAAACTCCGCTGCCCGGTACCATGGTGGAGCCAGATGCCCATCTTTCAGAAGGTTCTCCGTGCTGGCGAAGGCAAGACCCTCCGAGAATTCCAGGCGATTGCCGATGCCGTCAACGATCTCGAGCCCGAGCTCGAGGCGCTCAGCGACGCGGAACTGAAAGCCAAGACACCCGAGTTCAGGGAACGCATCGCCAACGGTGCGGAACTGGACGACATCCAGGTCGAGGCGTTCGCCGTCGTCCGGGAGGCGGCGAAGCGTGTTCTCGGCCAACGTCACTTCGACGTGCAGGTGGTAGGTGCCGCCGCCCTCCACCGGGGAATGGTCGCCGAGATGAAGACCGGTGAGGGAAAGACCCTGGTCTCGACCATGCCCGCCTACCTCAATGCGCTCAGCGGCAACGGTGTGCACATGGTCACGGTCAACGACTACCTCGCCAGCCGTGACGCCGAGTGGATGGGAGAGATCCACAACTTCCTCGGCATGACCGTCGGGCTGATCCAGAACAACATGCCCGTGGCCGACCGCCACCCCGCCTACGCCGCCGACATCACCTACGGAACCAACAACGAGTTCGGCTTCGACTACCTGCGCGACAACATGGCCATGTCGGCCGAGAGCCGGGTCCAGCGCGGGCACCCCTACGCCATCGTCGACGAGGTCGACTCCATCCTCGTCGACGAAGCCCGGACCCCTCTCATCATCTCCGGGAAGCTGAGCGACAGCGCCAAGTGGTATCGGGACTTCGCCAAGATCGCACGCCGCCTCCAACCCGACGTCCACTACGAGGTCGACGAGAAGAAGCGTCAGGTGCTGGTGACCGAGGAAGGGGTGACCCGGGTCGAGCAGATCCTCGGCGTCGAGAACCTGTACGACCACGCCGCGGTTGACTTCGTCCATCACCTCGAGACCTCCCTCAAGGCGGAGACCCTCTACCATCGGGACGACGAGTATCTCCTCGACCACGGGGAGGTGAAGATCGTCGACGAGTTCACCGGCCGGGTTCTCGAGGGTCGGCGCTATTCGGAGGGTCTCCATCAGGCGATCGAGGCCAAGGAAGGTGTGGCCATCAAGGAGGAGAACCAGACCCTCGCCACCATCACCCTCCAGAACTACTTCCGTCTCTACGACAAGCTCGCCGGCATGACCGGCACCGCCGAGACCGAGGCGGCGGAGCTGGCGTCGATCTACAGCCTGGAAGTCGCGGTCATACCCACCAACCGGCCGATAGCCCGCATGGATGAGGGCGACCTGGTCTACAAGACCGAGACCGGCAAGTTCAGCGCCCTCATCGACGACATCAAGGAACGCCACCAGAGGGGTCAGCCGGTCCTCCTCGGCACCGTGTCCATCGAGAAGTCCGAGAAGCTGGCCAAAGCCCTCGACAAGATCGGGGTCGAACACGAGATCCTCAACGCCAAGCACCATGCCCGGGAGGCGGACATCATCGCCCAGGCGGGGAGGCCCGGAGCGATCACCGTGGCCACCAACATGGCCGGTCGAGGAGTCGACATCATGCTCGGGGGCAATCCCGAGGGAATGGCCAAGACCGAGTTGAAACAGCGCGGTGTCGACCCGTCCGACCCCTCCTACCCGGAGATGGAGCGGAAGCTGACCGAGGAGTATGCGGCGCAGATCCGGCCGGACAAGGAGAAGGTGCTCGATGCCGGCGGCCTCTACGTGGTCGGCACCGAGAGACACGAGTCGCGACGCATCGACAACCAGTTGCGTGGACGCTCCGGGCGTCAGGGTGACCCGGGCGAGAGCCGCTTCTACCTCTCCCTCGAGGACGACCTGATGCGGCGCTTCCAGGGAGAGTGGGTGGCGGGCATCATGGAGCGTCTCCGCATGCCCGAGGACCAGCCCATCGAAGCCAAGATGGTCTCCAAGTCGATCGAGCGGGCCCAGCGTCAGGTCGAGTCGCAGAACTTCGAGATCAGAAAGAACGTCCTCAAATACGACGAGGTGATGAACACCCAGCGCGAGAGCGTCTACGCGTGGAGGAAGAGCATCCTCGAGGGCACCGCCTCCGAAGACCTGATCGACGACTGGATCGAAGACGCCGTGTCCGGTGTCGTGGAGATGCACTTCGAGGGAGTGCCCCAGGGCGACTGGGACTGGGACGATCTCAAGCGCGACCTCGAGCAGTTCTACCCGACGAAGATCGACGTCTCCCAGTTCGAAGGCTCCTACGGCATCGACGAGGTGATCGACTTCGCGGTCGACGAGGCACTCACCCGTTATGAGGAGAGGGGATCGGAGTTGGGCGAGGAGGTGATGCCCCGCGTCGAGAAGTCGGTCATGCTCTCTGTCATCGACAACAAGTGGCGGGAGCACCTGTCCGAGATGGACTACCTCCGGGCGGGGATCGGCCTGAGGGCGATGGGTCAGCGAGATCCTCTCAGCGAGTACCGGCGTGAGGGTTACGAGATGTTCATGGACATGGTCGAGTCGATCAAGCGTGACTCGGTCCGTTACCTCTTCCACGTCGAGGTGGCCCAGCCCAAGACCCAACCCCAGCGCGTTCAGGCCAATCCGACCGGAGGCAATGCTCCCAAGGGGTCCGTGACATCGGACAAGGTGGGGCGAAACGACCCCTGTCCCTGCGGCAGCGGGAAGAAGTACAAGCGGTGCCACGGCGCCGCCGCCTGAACCGCGCCTTGACCCTGTCTGGACCATAAGCTGACTCCACGGTGGACATTCACGATCCCGTCTCGTATGCATCCGAGCTGCGCAAGCGGCTCGCCGAGGCGCGGGTGTTTCTCGACCTCGAGGGCAAGGGGGCCGAGCTCGATGAACTGCGCGAGGAGGCCTCCTCACCCGACCTCTGGGACCACCAAGATAGGGCCCGTGTGGTCAGCCAGCGGCTCTCCCGCTACGAGGGGATGTTCGACAGGGTCGACAGCCTGAGCCGGCAGATCGAAGACGCCGAGGTCCTCCTCGAGTTGGCAGCCGAGGCCGACGACGCCGCCTCGCGCCGGGAAGCCCTCGGTCTGCTCCGGGAGGCGGCTTCCGGGCTCGATGACCTGGAGATGGAGTCACTCTTCTTTGACGAATACGACGAGGCCGACGCCATCCTCAGCGTCCACGCCGGAGCTGGGGGAGTCGACGCCCAGGACTGGGCGGAGATGATGGCCCGTATGTATCAGCGCTTCCTCAGCAACGCCGGTTTCTCGGTGCGGGTGGAAGAAGTGACCGAAGGCGAGGAGGCGGGAGTCAAGTCGGTGACGATGACCGTCAAGGGCGACCACGCCTACGGGACTCTCGAGTCCGAGCGGGGCGTCCACCGCCTGGTGAGAATCAGCCCGTTCGACGCCAACGCCCGTCGTCACACCAGCTTCGCCGGAGTCGACGTCATCCCCGACCTCGGAGAGGACGCCGACGTCGAGATCAACGAAGAAGAGCTGCGTATCGACACCTACCGCTCCCAGGGTGCCGGGGGCCAGCACGTCAACACCACCGACTCGGCGGTCCGCATCACCCACCTCCCCTCCGGAATCGTGGTCCAGTGCCAGAACGAGCGCAGCCAGCTGCAGAACAAGGCCCGGGCGATGGCGATGCTGAAGGCACGTCTGGCGGAACGGGCACGTCTGGAGCGGGAAGAGCATCTCTCCGAGATCAGGGGGGAGAAGGGCGAGGCCGCCTGGGGGCGACAGGTGCGCAGCTATGTCGTCCAGCCCTATCAGATGGTAAAAGACCTGCGCACCGACCATGAGGTGGGCAATGTCCAGGGTGTCCTCGACGGGGACCTGCGCGGGTTCGTCGAGGCTTACCTGCGGTGGCGCAGGTCCGAGCACGAGACCACCGACGATTCCAGCTAGACGTCACACCGCCGTTACCGTCGCGGATTGCCCTGCTCGACGGCCACAGGCTGTCAGACTTCCCCCCGATCCCCATGATCAGACTCGATAAGGTCACCAAGGTCTATGACGGCGGCACCGTGGCCGCCAATGACGTGTCGCTCGACATCCAGAAGGGCGAGTTCATCTTCCTCGTTGGCGCATCGGGGTCCGGCAAGTCGACCCTCATCCGGCTCATGCTGCGCGAGGAGCCGGTCACCCGGGGCAAGATCTGGGTCGCGGGCAAGGACATCACCACCCTGCCCAAGTGGAAGATCCCCTTCCTGCGCCGGTCGGTGGGCACGGTTTTCCAGGACTACAAGCTGTTGCCCAACAAGACGGTGCGAGAGAACGTTGCTTTCGCCCTCGAGGTGCTGGGGCGGCCCCAATCCGTGATCGGCCCCCAGGTCGACCAGGTCCTCGAGCTGGTGGGTCTCGCCGACAAGGCCGAGCGCTATCCGAGACAGCTCTCCGGTGGGGAGCAGCAACGTGTCTCCGTCGCCCGCTCTTTCGTGAACCGTCCCCCGATCATGCTGTGTGACGAGCCCACAGGGAATCTCGACCCCAAGACCTCGGTCGGGATCATGAAACTGCTCGACCGCATCAACAGGACCGGCACCACCATCGTCATGGCCACGCACGACCATGCCATCGTCGACGCCATGAAGCGACGGGTGGTCGCCCTCGAAGGCGGCAAACTCGTCCGTGACGACGAGACCGGTGGATACGAGGGGGCCCGGGAGTGAGCCGGGTCTTGTTCCTCCTCAAGGAGGCGATGATCTCTCTGCGACGAAACGTCCTCATCGTCGCCGGCGCCATCCTCGCCGTGTTCATATCGTTGACCCTCGCTCTGGGGGCGCTGGTGGTCAACGAGATCCTCCGCATCAACACCCTCGCCTGGCAGGAAGGGGTCCACGTCATCGCCTTCCTCAACGATGAAGGGCAGAGCGGTGTGCCGATCGGTGCTCACGACCAACTCCTCACCGAGATCGAAGGTTGGGAGGAGACCAGGAGCGCCTTCTACTTCGACAAGACCATGGCCTGGGAGGAGTACCAGGAGCTGTTCGCCGGGCAGCAGGAGCTACTCGACATCGATCCGACGATCCTGCCCGCCTCGATCCGGATCGAGCTCACAGACATCGAACTCCACTCGTCGGTTCGCTTCCGTCTCGAGCAGCGCACCGGCTCCGTGCGCCAGGTGGCGACCGCGGCCGAGTCGATCGAACAGTTGCAGAGCCTCTCCAACGTCCTCAACGTCCTCGGGTTGGGCATGGCGATCGTCCTCGGCGTGGCTGCCGTGGTGCTCATCGCCAACACGATCCGCCTCGCCATCTATGCCCGCCGTGACGAGGTCTCGATCATGAAGCTGGTGGGGGCCTCCAACTGGTTCATACGAGTGCCCTTCTTGCTGGAAGGGATGATCGAAGGGCTCGTCGGAGCATCACTCGCGGTGTTCACGGTGTGGCTCGGGGCCAACAACCTGGCCCAGGCCGGGGAGACGTTCGCCCTCTTCCGGCTCGACGTCAGCCAGGAGTTCTTCTTCAGGTGGGGTCTGTTGTTCATGATCTTCGGTGCCGCCGCCGGTGTGATCGGCTCCATGCTGGGGCTGAGCAAGTACCTGCGCGACGCCGAGGGCACCGGACCGGACGTTCCCGCCGGGTTCTGACGATGACCTCCCCAAAGTCCGGGGTGAAGGTCGTCGCCACCAACCGGAAGGCCCGGAGGAACTACACCATCATGGACACCTACGAGGCTGGTCTCGTCCTCCTCGGCTCGGAGGTGAAGTCGCTCCGTGAGGGGAAGATGGAGTTGAAGGACTCCTACGGCGACATCCGCGGTGGTGAGGCCTATCTCGTCGGTGCCCACATCGCCCCCTACGACTACGCCCACGAGGGAGGTCACGACCCGGAGCGGATGAGGAAGCTGCTGCTGCACCGGCGCGAGATCGACCGCATCGCCGGTGGGCTGGCGGAGAAGGGGCTCACCCTGGTGCCGCTCCAGGTGTACTTCAAGGACGGCAACGCCAAAGTCGAGCTCGCTCTGGCCCGGGGGAAGACCACCGTGGACAAACGCCACACCCTCCGCGACCGCGAGCACCAGCGCGAGATCGACCGCGCCACCCGTCGAACCCGTTCCTAATTGCCACAGGGGGCCGGTATACCGGCCCTGGGGAACACAGAAGGCAATCCACATTGGGTGATCGGGAACATTGGATCTACAATGGCTGTTCTCCCAGACACGGGGGTGAAACGGTTTCGACGTTGAGTGTTGAGGCGTTGGAAGCGAGCCGGGGTCTCCGGGGCCCCGTCAACAAACCGGAACAACCAACAAGTGCCGAAGACAACTTCGCACTGGCTGCCTAATTAAGTAGCCCGTCCTCCTGGCTGGTTCCCACCCGGTCAGGTCAGGGCGCCGCAATGTGGGATGCTCCGTCCTGGATTCCGGGATCGGTCGGCTAAGAACAACTCCGGATAGGCGCAGGGAAACTCGTCGTCAGAGTTCCTGTGACCGAAAATCGCTGACGACTGCGCTCGGAGATGCCAACGCTGACGGCTTAGCGGACCGGGGTTCGACTCCCCGCACCTCCACAAGTAGGTGCTAACGAAAAAGTGGCACCCGAACAGACGAAAAACCCGCCTCTGAGATCTAAGGATCGAGGAGGCGGGTTTTGTCGTGTTCGAGGGCCGGATCCGGTGTCACCGAGACGCTTGTGCGCGTCGGAGGGCACAAACAAACCCCGAGCCGGCCAGCTCAGGGCAGGGGAGAAGAGGCCTCTCAGGGGGTTTAGATGGGGGAGGCTCAAATCCACTCGGCCTTGAATCTCCTTACCCACACCGCCCACTGGGGGAGGGAGTGCCCGCGCTCCGACCGTGAACACCTCTCCAGGCCGTGGAGGAGCGGGCGACTGGCATGAAGCTCTTCCATGGGCACCAGTGGCCCATCACCAGAGAAGGAGCGATGGAACGAATCTCCGTGATCACACAGCGTCTTCGTTGATGAGCGGTAGAGACGCCCGACAAGAGCACTGCCCTGAGATAGCCTCAAGCGCGAACGAGCCCGCATGACCGACCCAGACTGCATCTTCTGCAAGATCGCAGGCGGCGACGCACCTGCCACGATCCTCTACGAGGACGAAACCGTCCTTGTCTTTCTCACCATCGGTCCTGTTACGCCTGGGCATTTGATGGTCGTCTCGCGGGCACATTTGCCCGCTCTGGCCGACATCGATCTCCAAACAGGTGCTCATCTGTTCAACGTCGCTCAGCGCATGGCGGCAGCGTTACGGGAGAGCGGCCTTCGTTGCGACGGTGTCAATCTCTTCTACGCCGACGGCGAAGCCCCCTTCCAAGAGGTCTTCCACGCTCATCTCCATGTGTTTCCGCGCTACGACGGCGACGGGGTCGAACTCATCGCCGATTGGGAGACTCGACCTGCAAGGGCAGAGCTCGAGGCGGTTGGCGAGCGGATCCGCAACGCCCTCGATACGGTACCCACCAACGAATAGGCCGATACCGAACCCGCTCGCCGGTGTGCGTTCCTGTGTAGCTAACTGAAGACCCCCCCTTTCGCTAGAAACCCGACGAGACACGAAGCGCTGAGTTCTGACCCAGTTATCCGCTTGGAGGTGAGGCCCCCCGTAGCAACTCTTCCAGCTCTTCGGATTCGAGTGCGGAGAGTTCACCCCCAGAGAACTCGCTCATGTGGCTTACTTCGACGCCAGCCCATGCAGGCGGGGTGTAGACGTCCATGTCTTCGTACGTGTCGAAATCCACCTCGAGCATGGTCAGCCCCTGCAGTTCCCCCTCGAACACGTCTACAGCGGCCCGGCGGCCATTGGCTTCCACTATCCAACGAGTCTTCACGACCGAGCGGCCGGGCAGTGGAGACAGTGTCTCGTACTCCCTCTCGTTCAGATAGAGGCTCGTGTGGTTGACGATGGAGGGATTCGCCTCTTCAGTCCGACGCTTGTGGCCCAGCTTGCGCTGGAGAACGATGCCATCCGCATCCTCCACGGTACGCAGACGCAGCCTGGTTCCTTCGATGTACAGGTCGCGGATCCGCCGGGGTTGGGAGAGCCCCGGAGGCAGTTCGGACAGCAAGAACCGTCGTTCGAGTTCAGAGACGGAGTACTTCGGCGGATCGGCCGACAGATCAACCCGAGGGCGATGGGCCTCCACCCACAGAAAGCGGACTTCGGTGTCTCCTTCCATCTGAGAGATGACTTCTGAGCTGTCCACTTCCAGGCCGGCCTCTTCCAACAGCCGCCGGTTGGTGTCAGCATCGAAACCGCTCCAATACATGGGGCCGCCTCCCAGCCAGTCGTCCTCCCACCCTTGGGGAGAGTCACCAGCAGTGAGACACCCCACAAACAGCCCATCCGGCCGGAGCCAGGATCGGATTCGAGAGAACAGCTCCGGTTGGTCGTCTCGAGGCACGTGGATGATCGAGTAGAAGGCGATCACAGCATCGAAGCTGTTCTCGGGGAGGTTGAGTGCTGTCATGTCGGCGACGTGGAACCGTCCGTCGGGGGCACTTCGTTGTGCCAGTTTCACCATCTGTGGTGATGAGTCGTTTCCGACATAGCGGTGGATGGTGGCAAGACGGGCCGCTACCGGCCGACCTGTGCCGCAGCCGAGTTCGAGGACGTCCGATCCCGGGGACAGCTGAGCCTCCAGTTGCTTCAGGTACTCGGCACGCAGATCGGGGTGCACGTCATCTGCCCAGTCGTCCCAGTGGGATGCAAGCTGGTCGTACCCGGCGACAACTGCAGACGCCGGGTCGTCGACCATCGAACCCTCGTTGCCGTCCGGATCAATGAAGCCATTCCGTCCGTCCATAGAGGCGATAGTACGAAGGGATGGGGAGTCCGCCATGAGCGGAACGAAAGTCGATTGGCGACGGTACCCCGGTCAGCCACCATGTTCGTAATGCCCTCCAGCACGTCTCTCGTTCTCGTGCGCCACGCACTGCCGGTTGTCGACAGGGACAGTGCGCCCCAAGACTGGCCGTTGTCTGATCAATGCCGCAGCGATGCCCAAGCGTTGGCCAGGCTGCTCGACCTCCCAGCCGACACTCACGTTGTGAGCAGCGACGAGGTTAAGGCGAAACAGACCGCAGAAGCCTTCTCGAACGAGATCGTCATCGACCGGCGCCTGCGTGAGGTGGGTAGGCCTTGGGTGGAAGGCGACTACGAATCGGTCGCTCGGCGGTGGCTGGAAGGTGAACGTGTCGACGGGTGGGAGTCACGTTCTGATGTCGTCGGGCGGATGACCGAGGCGGTGGAGGAAGCAATTGCCCGCTTCGGGAGCGGTGTGTGCCTGGTTTCTCATGGTCTGGCGATCAGCGTTCTTGTAGCTGGCCTCGCAGATGTGGATCCGGTTGAGATCTGGTCGCAGCTCCGGTTTCCGGGTTATGTCGCCGTCGACCTGAGTTTCTCGCCTGCGAGGGTCGAACTTGGAGGTGCGGAGTGATGACTCCAATCGATGACGGATTTGAGAAACACGAGACCTGCGTCGTCTTTCTGCTTGGTTACCCGGGTGTAGGCAAGCGGACCGTCGGATCGCACCTGGCGGAACTTCTTGACGCTGTGCTGGTCGATAACCAGCTCATCAACATCCCGCTTCTGACACTGTTCAAGTGGGATGGCAGGTCTCCGATCCCAACAGAGATCTGGGAACGCGTGGAACCGATCCGCGAGGCGGTGCTCGGGACCATCGAAGACCTCGCACCCAAGTCCAACAGCTACGTATTCACCAACGTGCTGGAGGACGATGAGGAAGGCGCGAAACACTACGACCGCATCCGTTCGCTTGCTCACCGCCGCGGCTCACTGTTTCTGTCGGTCATGGTCGACTGTGACGTCGAAGAGCAGGTCCTCCGCATTGACAACCCCGATCGGATCGCACGGCTCAAAGGTTCGGACCCAGAGGGGTACCGCCGACACAGGCAACACACCAAGCTCTACCAGCCACCAGCCGAAGAGGTGGTGCAGGTCGACACCACGGAAAGTCGGCGCCCGGCAAAACGCCGAGACGATCTACGAGACGCTTGTGAGTCGAGGACTTCGGCGACCGGACGCGTAGTAGAAGTACGTGCTGTCCCCGTCACGAGTGGCGGACCCTTGGTTGCCGACTGGGGTGCGGCTCGGAATGTCCGCTTCATGGAGACCCCCCATCCTGTGCAGAACTTCGTCGCCGAGCTCTCAGATGCTGTCGATAAGCGCAGTGATGGCTACGTTGCAAGGGGGATGGAGGGACTAGCACTTCGACCGGCCACGAATCGAGACAGGGAGTTTCTGTTTGAGCTCCATCGAGCTGCCATGGGCCCTTACGTAGAACAGCTCTATGGGCCCTGGGACGATGCGGTCCAGTGGGACTTCTTCGACCGGTGGTTCCAGCCCGAGAACGTTCTCGTCATCAGAGTCGAAGGAGAAGACATCGGCGTGCTTGGTGTGGAGGACCGTGATGATGAGGTCTATGTGACCCGGATCGAGGTCCATCCTGACTGGCAGAACCGAAGGTATCGGAGCAGCGGTAATGCGAGACGTCCTACAGCAGGCCAAAGAAGGGGGAAGGGCCGTCTCCCTTCATGTTTTCGAGATCAACCCGGCCCGAAGCCTCTATCGGAGCCTGGGTTTCGTCGCCTTCGAACAGCACGAAGGTCGGATCCTGATGAAGGCCACACCGAAATAGGAGCTGGCGCTGGCCACGTACTCACATCACCCAATCCTGGAAGAAACTGGGTGAAATTTTCGAGCGTTTCGCGTGTAATCGAGGGTCAGTAAGGGTCGCGAACCACCAGGCCAGGTATTTTTGTTAGCTGTCGTGTTCGATCGCCGGATCCGGTGTCACCGAGACGCTTGTGCGCGTCGGAGAACTTGCTCAACTTGCTAAGCGAAGCAGTTCATCGACCACCTGGTCGAGAGGCTGCGTGGCGTCCACATCTATCGCTCCGGCCGGCCCTTCGTCGCTCCGATTCAGCTCAAGCATGAGCTCGACACCCTCCTGACCAAGCGGCCAGTCGTCGTCGGTGCGCGCTTCGAGGCGGCGACGCATCGTGTCATCATCGATGCGCAGGTTGAACACCTTGGTGAAATAGGGCAGGAAGTGGTCGCGATTGCGGCTGCTTCCACACACAAACAACACCTCTGGTTCCGGGCTCTCGAGTTCGCTGACCGCCTTTTTCGGGTCCCACATCCAGGTGTCGTGGGTGATGGGCCCACTTCGGAGACCGGTGCCGGAATCGGCGTGATAGGCCCAGGTGCGGTCGGTACTGATGGCCTTGTAGCCGCGTCGGATCAGCTCCTCATAGACCGCAGACTTGCCGGCGCCAGACAAGCCCTCCACCAGGTAGTTCCGCTTCGCCATGGTGACGCTCCAACATCATGTTCTGGACGATCTTCACTATCGCCCAGCTCCGATTGCTGCCGGGCACACCGATCGTTCGCTTCACGGTGGTGACTGTACGGCCCCGGGGGCGCTGTCAATGGTGGTGGCTGGTGCGTTTCGGGGAAGCGAGCTCGGCGGGCTCGGCAGGTGCGGTGAGGCGCTTCGGGGTGGTGCGTCGGCGATCTCGCCGGGTGTCCGTCTGTGCCATTGGCCAGGTATCTCGTTGGCTGCGACAGGCGGGTGCCAACGAAAGAGTGGCACCTGAGAAAGCGAAACGTCTCTCAGATCGGGGGGTCGGAGAGCGGGCTTGCGATCCTCCATGTCCTGACGGCGGGTCGGTGACGTCGAGGCTCGCCCTGGGTAGCAGGTCACGGTGTCCCGCCGCCGCGTCGACGCCGCGCCGCTCGCCCTGTCCCCAATTCGGGTCCAAAGCCTCTAGTCGGGCCAGCGTAATCATCACATGATCGGCGTGGAGAGCCCAGACCGGGCTCTCGCGAAAGGAGGTGGTCTCTGTGACAGCTCTACGCGAGCAGCCGACAGCGGAGGTCACCCGGATGCCGACCGGGCGCTCCCGGATCACAGAGTTCGTGACGGGTATCGCTGGTTTGCTGGCGGTAGGAGTGGGTGCGTGGATGTACTACGCGCCCAGTGACTGGTTCCTCGGTGGGCTTGTCGAGGGTTGGTATTTCGGCATGTTCATCGTGGCCGGTGTCCTGCTCACCATCGCATTCGGGTTCCTCGCACGGATGGACTACGTCCGGGATTCGGCTTGGACGCTGGGTGTGGTCGTGCCGACAGTGCTTGCACTGGCAGCCTTCGGTGCCGCCATCATCTTCGCTCTGATCTGGATCCTGTAGACACCCAAAGACAGAGCCGGGACCCTCGAGTGCCGGCTCTGTTCTCGTGAACGCCTACGACTCACTACAGGTGAACCGACCGAAGATCCGTCTCTCTGATCCCAGGATCGGGGAGGCGGGTCTTGTCGCGTCGGGCCCAGGCATGCAGATCTGGACAGATTCGCAAGAATGGGTCTCATCGAACCGATCGAACCGAGAGAACACCAAGAGATGTTCGGGCCCAACAGGTCTCGAGTCGACGCCATGTACCGGCGTTACCTCGACGACCCCACCTCGGTCGCCGAGGTGTGGAGAGAGTTCTTCGCCGACTACGAGCCACACAGCCCCGAACTGGCCCGAGCCAGGAGACGGGAACAGCAGGCCGGGTCGGCATCGGCCCATCATCGCCGCCAACCCGGCACCCGCCAGATGGAGGCGGCCGAAGCAGAGGAGACACCGGAGTCAGAAGACGATGACGAAGGCGAGACCGTCACCGAGCTGAAAGGCCCGGCGCGCCTCATCTCCTCGCGGATGGACGAGAGCCTCGCCATCCCGGTCGCTACGTCGGTGCGCACCCTCCCCGCCAAACTCCTCGAGGTAAACCGCGAGACAGTCAACTCCTACTTGCGCCGTCATCAGGAAGGACGCAAGGTCAGCTTCACCCACCTAATCGGGTGGGCGGTGGTGCAGGCGGTCGCCGCCACCGATGGCGTCAATGTCGCCTACCGGGAGATCGACGGGAAACCCCACAAGGTGACTCGCAGCGACATCAACCTCGGGCTGGCCATCTCGCTGGGGGAAGAGGCCCGAGCAAGCCTCGTCGCCCCCAACATCAAAGGGGCACAGCGACTCGACTTCAGGGAGTTCTGGCTCACCTACGAAGACCTGGTGACCAGGGCCCGCAACGGCGAGCTCGAGCTCTCCGACTTCGAAGGCACCACCATCACCCTGACCAACCCGGGCACGATCGGCACGACCCAGTCGGCACCGAGGCTCATGGAGGGCCAGGGCGCCATCATCGGTGTGGGGGCAGTGGCCTACCCCGCCGAGCACCGGGGCAGCGACCCGGCCCGGGCGGCCGAAGCCGGTCTGTCCCGGGTCGTGACCCTCACCTCCACCTACGACCACCGGGTCATCCAGGGGGCGACTTCGGGAGAGCTGCTCGCCAAGGTGGAAGAGCTGTTGTTGGGAGGGGGTGACTTCTATGACAAGGTCTTCGCCGAGCTCGGCATCCACTACACACCGGCCCGCTGGGAGATCGACGAACATCCGGCCCGGGAAGCCGTCACGGTGGGGAGACCCGCGAAGGAAGCCGGCATCGCCCGGCTGATCAACGCCTACCGAACCCAGGGCCACCTCATCGCAGACACCGACCCTTTGCGCCAAAAGCCGCCCCGGCTGTATCCCGAGCTCGACATCCACTACTACGGACTCACGATCTGGGACCTCGACCGCGAGTTCGCCACCGGTGGTTTTGGGGGAGCGACGGCCATGCCCCTGAAGCGGATCCTCTCCCGGTTGCGCCAGACCTACTGCGACACCAGCGCCATCGAGTACATGCACATCACCGACACCGACCAGAAGCGCTGGATCCAGGGGTACGTGGAGATCCCGCCCGAGGCCTTGGACCACAAGGAGAAGCTGCGCATTCTCGCCAAACTCAACCAGGCGGAGGCGTTCGAGCGATTCCTCCACACCAAGTACCTCGGTCAGAAGAGGTTCGGGTTGGAAGGCTCCGAGACGCTGATCCCAGCCCTCGATTCGATCCTCGAGGCCGGCTCCGCCGGAGGTCAGACCGAGGTGGTGATCGGCATGGCCCACCGCGGCCGGCTCAACGTCCTCACCAACGTCGTCGGTAAGAGCTATGCCACCGTCTTCGCCGAGTTCGAGGGCCAACTCGACCCGGCCACCACCGGGGGCTCCGGGGACGTCAAGTACCACCTCGGGGCCACGGGCAAGTACGAGACCAGCACCGGCAGCGAGATGGCAGTCGAGTTGGTGGCCAACCCGTCTCACCTAGAGGCGGTCGACCCGGTGCTGGAAGGGGTGGTCCGAGCCAAGCAGGAGCGCATCGGAAGTGGAGGAACAGACCAGGTCCTGCCGCTGCTCATCCACGGAGACGCTGCCTTCTCCGGTCAGGGAGTGGTCGTCGAGACCTTGCACCTCTCCCAGCTCTCCGGATACCAGACGGGAGGCACGGTCCACGTCGTGGTCAACAACCAGGTGGGCTTCACCACCTCGGTCCAGCATGCCCGCTCCAGCATCTATGCCACCGACGTGGCCAAGGCCATCGAGGCTCCCATCATCCACGTCAACGGAGACGATCCGGAAGCGGTGGTGAGAGCCGGGAGGTTCGCCGTCGAATACCGCAACACTTTCGCCCGGGACGTCGTCATCGACCTGGTCTGCTACCGGCGGCGTGGTCACAACGAGGCCGACGAACCGTCGTTCACCCAGCCGCTCATGTACAAGCTCATCGACGACCACACTCCGGTGCGGAAGCTGTACCTCGCCCACCTGGTCGACAACGGGGACATCAGCGTCGAGGAAGGTGAGGCGGCCCTGGCCGAGTTCAGGGACATCCTCAGCCAGGCGTTCGAGGAGACCCAAGACTCGGACAGCCAAGCGAAGAGAGCGGACGACAGCGACGGCGCGCCCAAGCTGGTGGAGGGTCTGGGAGCCCGCAAAAGCGCCCCGACCCGGGTGGAGCGCAGCGAGTTGGAAGCGGTGCTCGCCAAGATGACGTCCCCGCCCGACGACTTCACGGTCCACCCCAAGCTGGTGAAGATGCTGGAGAACCGGGCCCGCATTCTCGACGAGGACGCGATCGACTGGGGCACCGCCGAGGCTTTCGCACTGGGGACACTGGCCAGACAGGGCGTGGGGTCGAGACTGGCCGGGGAAGACTCCAAGCGCGGCACCTTCAGCCACCGACACGCGGTGATGGTGTGCCACGACACGGGCCGGGAATGGTCGCCTCTCGCCGAGATCGGCGCCGAGACCTCCACCACCGTGGAGATCGTCGACTCACTCCTCTCCGAGTTCGCCGCCGTCGGATTCGAATACGGGTACTCGATCGAGCGGGCGGACCACCTGGTCATCTGGGAGGCACAGTTCGGGGACTTCGTCAACGGCGCCCAGGTGGTCATCGACCAGTTCATCGCAGCCGGGGAAGCCCGCTGGGGCCAGCCTTCGGCTTTGGTGATGCTGCTGCCTCACGGACACGACGGGCAGGGCCCTGACCACTCGTCGGGGAGGCTCGAGAGGTTTTTGCAGTTGTGCGCCCAAGACAACATGCGTGTCGTGGTGCCGGCCACCACCGGCCAGTACTTCCATCTGCTCCGTCGCCAGGCTCTCACCAGAGAGCGGAAACCGCTGATCGTGTTCGCCCCGAAGACGCCGCTTCGGGCAAAGGACTCGTTCTCCAAGACGGAGTTGTTCACCGATGGGCGTTTCGAGACGGTACTGGACGACCCGAAGTCACCCGCCCAGCCGCGCCGGGTCCTCGTCTGTGCCGGGAAGATCTACCACGAGCTGACCCGGGCACGGGACGAGGGCGAAGGGCTGGAGGAGGACATCGCGCTCGTTCGGGTAGCGCAGCTGTATCCGGTCCCCGAAGATCGTCTGGCCGAGATCGCGGCCAAATACCCCGACGCCGAGATCGTGTGGTGTCAGGAGGAGCCCGAGAACCAGGGTGCCTGGCGGTTCGTCGAGCCTCATCTAGAGCGGATCTTCGGGAAGGCACCTACCTACGTGGGACGTCCCGCGTCGGCATCGACCGCCACGGGATCGGCTCGCACCCATCGACAGGAGCAGGAGAGGTTGATCGGGGAGGCGTTCTCCGTATGACTGCCTCGAGAGCGAAGAACCCGCGGCTCCTCGGTTAGCCTGTTCGGTGCGTCCTCGAGTTGGGGTAACCCGCCCCGTTTTCGTTAACTGGTGACAACCGATGCAATACGCGCCCCTCCCAACCGACGAGCAACTCGACCGCGTTCGTGATGCGATAGGCGCCACCTCCCTGCTGCACAAGCAGCGGATCGAGGCGGGCCTGGGCTGCACCATGGACGTGTTGACCGAAGGCTCGACCCAGCTGGTCCTGCGCCGCTACGGGCACTGGGTAGAGGATCGTGAGGTCGATGTGGCCGCCCGGGAGACCCGGGCGCTCGAGCTCCTCCAGCGGGCGAACATCCCCGCGCCGGCTCCGATCTGGATCGACACCGAAGGCGTGTTCGATGAGCGAGCGATCCTCATCTCGTTCGTCGATGGTGCCCCCGAGCTGACCCCATCGAACCCGTTTGACTGGGTCGAGAAGATGGCCGCGGTGCTGGTGCGCATCCACGAGGTGCGTCTCGAAGAGTCGGATCTCGAGCTCTTCCCGCCAGGGGCCGGTGAGGACATGAGGAAGATCCAGGAGAATCCGGAGATGGTCCTCGAGCATCCCCTTGGGGAGGATCTCCTCCGGAGACGGGTCCTCCTCGGTAGCCGGGGGCTCGAATCGGACCAGGTGTTCAGCCACACCGACTTCTGGCCAGGCAACATCTTGTGGCGAGACGGTGACCTGGCCGCGGTGGTCGACTGGGAGTCACCGGCCATGGGTGACCGGGAGATGGACGTCGCCTATTGCTCGATCGACATCCGGTATCTGGGCATGGACCGTGTCGCCGACCATTTCACAAAGAGCTATCGAGAGATGAGTGACAGCCCGCTGCCCGACTTGACCCACTGGGAAGCCGTGGCGTTGTGCCGACCTGCGCCTGACATCGCCGAGTGGGTGCCGGCCTGGGTGGCGTTGGGCAGGGACATCAGCGTGGAGAAGGCCCGGGCCCGTTACACCGAGGTCCTCGAAGACTTCCTCGCCCGCACCGGGTAGGCATCAAAAGGCCCGGGACCCGGTTACCGTCGCAGCCCGTGAGTGGATATCGCGATCGTGTCACCATCACGGAATCGTCTTCCCGAGATGGTCTGCAGTCCCTCGGCGCATTCGTCCCGACGGAAGCCAAGGCGAGTCTGATCGAGGACCTCGCCGGAGCCGGTCTCACCAGCTTCGATGCGGTGTCTTTCGTCAGCCCCAAGTGGGTGCCACAGATGGCGGACGGCGCTGAAGTGATCGCACGGGTCACTGCACCGGGCCTGAGCCTCATCGGCCTGGTGCCCAACATGCGGGGGCTGGAAGACGCGATGGCGGCGGGAGTCACTGACATCGGTGTGCTCACCGCGGCTTCCGACACGTTCAGCGAGCGGAATTTGAACGCAACCGTCGACGAGTCGATGCATCGGATCAGGCGCATGGTGTTGGAGAGCCCTGATACGCTCATTTTCCGCGCCTATGTCTCCACGGCCACTCACTGCCCGTTCGAGGGGGAACAGGATCCCGACTGGGTGGCGCACCTCGCAGAGACCCTCGCCGAATGGGGAGTACACGAGATATTCCTCGGGGAGACGATCGGCAAGGCCACCCCCGCGCACATCGAGCGACTACTCGACCACGTGCTTGGTCGGGTTCCGGTGGAACAGGTCGGAGTCCACTTCCACGACACCTACGGGCAGGCGATCGCCAACACCGTGACTGCCCTGGCCGCCGGGGTCGAGAAGATGGACTCGTCCGCAGGAGGGCTGGGCGGATGTCCCTATGCACCGGGGGCATCTGGCAACGTCGCCACCGAGGACGTGCTGTGGCTCCTGGACGGGCTCGGCATCGAACACGGCGTCGACGGCGCCGAAGTGGCCCGGGTCGCTCACCGCTTTTGCGATGAGCAGAATCTTGTCTACAACAGCCGGGCCGGGATGGCTCTCATCTCCCGAGGGGAAGAGGAATGAGGTCCATCTACGTCGACGACGATCTCACCGCCTTACGCAGCCAGGTGCGCCAGTACGTGGAGCGCGAGGTCGTCCCGAACGTCGAGGCGTGGGAGACCGACCGGGCCGTGCCCAGGTCGAAGCTCGACGAGATGGGTGAGTTGGGTTTCTTCGGACTGCGCATCCCCGAGGAGTACGGAGGGATTGGACTGGGGCATGTCGCCTCAGTGGCTTTCGCAGAGGAGTTGGGTCGCAGCACCTCCGGCGGTTTTGCCATCACCGTGCTGGTCCACACGGACCTGGCCACGCCATACGTCACCAACTTCGGCTCCGATGAGCAGAAGGAGCGCTGGCTGCCGAAGTTCGCCAACGGCGAGATGATCACCGCCATCGGTGTCACCGAGCCCGACGCCGGATCGGATGTCGCCGCGATCAAGACGACGGCCAGGCGAGACGGCGACGGGTGGCGTCTCAACGGGACCAAGATGTTCATCACCAACGGAGCGATCGCCGACGTCGTGTTCATCGCCGCCAAGACGGACGTCGAGGTCAAAGGCTCGCGCGGCATCTCGCTGTTCGCCGTCGAGAAGGGCTCCGACGGCTTCTCGGCCAGTCGGGCATTAGAAAAGATGGGCTGGCACTCGTCCAACACCGCCGAATTGGTCCTCGACGACGTCTGGGTCCCCGCGGGCCATCTCATCGGCGAGGAGAACCGCGGCTTCTATTACATCATGGAGAACTTCCAGAACGAGCGTCTCGCCATCATGGGTCAGGCCCTGGGAGAGGCTCAGAGAGCTCTCGAGTTGACCGTTGCTTATCTCAAGGAGCGGACCGCTTTCGGTGGTCCCTTGTGGGCGAAGCAGGGGATCCGTCACCGGGTGGCGATGCGGCAGGCGGAGGTGGACGCCGCCCGCGAGCTCACCTACCGCGCCGCCTGGCTCACCGACCAGGGGGAGGACACGGTCAGCGAGGTGTCGGAGGTGAAGGCACTGGTCGGCGAGTTGGTCAACGGTGTCCTCTACGACTGTGTCCAGTTCCACGGTGGCATTGGCTACATCGCCGAGACCGCGGTGGAGCGGATGTATCGCGACGTGCGCATCCATTCCATAGGAGGCGGCGCCACCGAGGTGATGCTGGAGGAGATCGCCAAACGGCTCTAGCCCCTGGTTTTCGCGCATCGAATGGCGGGTGGTTTCAAGCGTTTCCCGCTCGTTCTATGCGCGAAAACGGGGCGGCCCTTTCAGCCGGCGACCCTGTTGTCGGCCCTTTCGATCTCGTGGGGCTCGAGCGGGTGCCAGGAGAGCTCCATGCTCGACCAGAGACTCTTCGAGATCGGGTAGAAGACGATCGGGATGACGATGTTGGCCAGCGCGGTCACGATGAGCACCGTCACCCACGGTACGTCCGGAAAGGTGAGCAGCACCATCCCTCCGAACACCACGAGGAAGGTGGCGAAAATCACCGTTGTGTTGATGATCACGGCACCCACCCAATAGCCGTGGTCGCGTTCGAACTGCAGCCCGCAGCGAGAGCAGTGCTTCTTCATCCGGAACCATCCGACGAAGGCGGGCTCGCCACAACGGGGACAGCGTCGCCTCATCCCTCGCGACATCAGCCTGGCTCTCGAGAGGTTCGGATCAGACACCATGTCGAGGTTATCGTCGGCACGTGATACGAGAAGAGGTGGCGCGTCGGCGCCGCGAGTATGAGACGGCCGGTCTCGACCCCGAAGTCATGGCCGACGACCCGTTCTCCGAGTTCGAGGAGTGGTTCGCCGGCGTTCTCGAAGTCGATCTGTACGAGCCGAGTGCATTCGTGCTCGCCACCGTCGATGCCGACGGCACCCCGTCGGCGAGGGCGTTGTTGATGAAGGACCTCACGGCAGAAGGGCTGGTGTTCTACACCGGTCTCGACAGCCGCAAGAGCCGGGCCATGACCGCCAACCCCCGGGCCGCGGCCACCTTCGTCTGGACCCAACTCCATCGTCAGGTCAGGCTCGAGGGGTCCGTCGCCCAGGTGACCGCCGAAGAGGCCGACGTGTACTTCACCTCCCGTCCCCGCGGCGCGCAGATCGCCGCCCACGCCTCACGGCAGAGTGAGGTGGTGGTGAATCGCTCCGTCTTGGAGGAGCGCTTCGAAGCGGTCTCCCAGGAGTATGGGGAGACGATCCCTCGCCCCGAGCAATGGGGTGGGTGGCGCCTGAGCCCGGAGATGGTCGAGTTCTGGCAAGGGAGGCCGAACCGCTTCCACGACCGGATTCGCTATCGGAGCGAAGCCGACAGGTGGGTCAAGGAGAGGCTCTCACCATGAGGGTCCACGTCGTCGGCTCGTCGGGGACCTACCCGGCCCATGGGCGTCCCGCATCGGGTTATGTGATCGAACAGGGCGCCACCCGCGTGTGGTGTGACGCCGGATCGGGGACGTTCATCTCGTTACCCGTCGAGCCGGACCTGATCGACGCCGTGGTCATCTCCCACCAGCATCCCGATCACTGCTCCGACCTCATGGCCGCCTTCCACGCCTGGACCTACCGCCCCGATCCCAGGCCACCGGTGCCGTTGTACGCGCCCCAGGCGGTTTGGGATCGTCTGATCGGGTTCCTCGAGAGCGAGCCGCCCTGCTTCGACTTCATCCCGGTGTGGACCGGAGACGAGATCGAGATGGGCGATCTGAAGGTGTCGTTCGTGGAGATGGACCACTCGGTCCCCACCGTTGGCTCGCGGTGGGATGGAAACGGCCGCACGCTGTTCTACACCGCGGACACCGGCCCGGCGGGGGAGTGGCGGGACACGGCTTCCGGAGTCGACGTCCTGTTGTCGGAGGCCTCCTATCAGGAGGCGACGAAGAATGCCGACTATCCCCATCATCTCAGTGCCATGGAGGCGGGAGAGATCGCACGCAGCGTCGGCGCCGGGGCCCTGGTGTTGACCCACATCCCGCCGTATCTCGACCCAACCGTCTCCGTGGCGGAGGCAGAGTCGGCGTTTGGACGCCCGGTGCGCCTCGCCGTGGCCGGGACCAGTTTCGAGGTGTGAGACCCTGCGTTTAGCGTGATCGGAATGACCGACCGTCCTCGCGATCAACTTCGACCTGTCAGCGTCGAGCTCGGCTTCACCACTTCGACGCCTGGCTCGGTCCTCATCTCAATGGGCAAGACCCGGGTGCTGTGCACCGCATCCATCGAAGCCGAGGTGCCGCGGTGGCTACGCGATTCAGACCGGGGATGGGTGACGGCCGAGTACGCCATGTTGCCCGGGTCCTCAGGCGAAAGGGTACGTCGCGACCACATCGAAGGGGGAAGGGCCAAAGAGATCTCCCGCCTGATCGGGCGGGCGCTGCGCGCCGCGGTCAATCTCACCAAGATGGGCCAGCTGATGGTTCGCGTCGACTGTGATGTCATCGAGGCCGATGGTGGGACCCGAACCGCGGCGATCACCGGGGCGTGGATTGCTCTCCATCAGGCCTTGGAGGAGTCGGTGGCTCGGGAGCTCATTGCAGAGAACCCGATCGTCGACGAGGTGGCGGCGATCTCGGTCGGGATCGTCGAGGGCGAGAAGGTGCTCGATCTCGACTACGACAACGACGTGGCGGCGGAAGTCGATCTCAATGTGGTGATGAGCGGGCGCGGTCTTCTCGTCGAGGTGCAGGGCACTGCCGAACGGGCACCGTTCAGCCGGGAAGACCTTGACGAGCTCCTCGATCTGGCCACGGTGGGCATCGAAGAGCTCGTCGACATGCAGCGGAGAGCGGTGATGGGGTGATCCCGAGGCTGGTCGTCGCCTCGAAGAACCCCGACAAGATCACCGAGATTGAGGGGATCCTCGATGGCACCGGCCTGACGAAGGCGATCGTCCGCGGTCTCGACTGGTCCGACGTCGAAGAGACCGGCTCGACCCTGGAGGAGAACGCACTGCTAAAGGCCCGCGTCGTCGTGGAGGCGACAGGGCTGCCCGTGCTCGCCGACGACACCGGGCTAGAGGTGGAGGCGTTGGACGGTGCACCCGGGGTCCACACCGCCCGCTACGCCGGTGACGCTGCCAGCTATGAGCACAACGTGGCGAAGCTGATCGAAGAGATGTCCGGAATCGAGGATCGTCGCGCCCGGTTCAGGACGGTGGTGGCGCTGGTTTTCCCCGACGGGGTCGAAGTGACGGCGGAAGGGGTCCTCGAGGGGACGATCACCGAACGGCCGAGAGGAGACGGTGGGTTCGGCTACGACCCGGTGTTCGAGTTGGAGGGGCGAACCCTGGCCGAGATGGGCCGGGAGGAAAAGAACCGGCTCTCACACCGCGCCCACGCCATCCGGGCCCTGGCCGAATCGCTCGGTCTATGAGACCACACGTTGTCATCGTCGGGGCAGGATTCGCCGGGCTCAACGCAGCCAAGGCCCTGAGGAGGGCCAGCGTCGACATCACCATCATCGACCGGCGCAACTTCCATCTCTTCCAGCCGCTCCTCTACCAGGTGGCGATGGCGGCGCTGAATCCGTCTGACATCGCCTATCCGATCCGCTCGGTGTTCAAGAACCAGGCGAATGTGGTTCGGGTGCTCCTCGGTGAGGTGACGTCGGTGGATCTGGAGGGCAGGCGAGTGGTGGTCGATGAGGAGCCGGTGGCCTATGACAATCTCATCGTCGCCACAGGTGCCACCCATTCGTATTTCGGGAACGACGAGTGGGAGCCGGTCGCCCCGGGTCTCAAGACCATCGAGGACGCCCTGACGATTAGAGCCCGGGTTTTGCGTGCTTTCGAACGGGCCGAGGCAGACCCGGGCGATGCGAGGCGTCTGTTGACCTTCGTCGTGGTCGGTGCGGGACCGACCGGGGTGGAACTGGCCGGTGCCCTGGTCGAGATCGCCGTCCACGCCATGGGCGAGGAGTTCGACGTGGTCGACCCCTCCCAGGCCCGGATCATGCTGGTGGAGGGAACCGACCGCGTGCTCCCTCCGTACCCGCCGTCGTTGTCAGCTTCCGCCCGACGTCAACTCGAAGACCTCGGTGTCGAGGTGAGGACCGACTCCCTCGTCTCCGAAATCGACGAAGGGGGTGTGACCCTGTCGTCGGGCGAGCGGGTCGAAGCGGGGACCGTGCTCTGGGCGGCAGGAGTGCAGGCGTCGTCACTGGGGGCGATGTTGGGCGAGGTCGACCGGGCCGGCCGGGTCCTGGTCGAGCCGGATCTGTCGGTCCCCGGACATCCCGAGGTGTTCGTCGTCGGCGACCTCGCCGCGGTGGAGGGAGTCCCCGGCGTCGCTCCGGCGGCGATGCAGATGGGTCGGCACGCCGGGCGAGTCGTCGCCTCCGGGGAGCGGCGCCCGTTTCGATATCGAGACAAAGGGTCGCTGGCCACGATCGGACGTGCCCGGGCGGTGGCCGACATCAAGGGGCTGCGCTTCGGGGGTTTTCCGGCCTGGTTCGCCTGGTTGGCGATCCACATCTTCTATCTGATCGGATTCAGGAACCGGTTCTTCGTCCTCGCCGGCTGGGCGTGGCACTACCTCACCTTCCGGCGGGGGGCGCGGATCATCACAGGGATACCCAAAGCGCGGTGAGGATCCCGACCCGGGTCATGTGTCCATGGGGGGAACCGAGCTACCACTCTTGGGGTCGGACTCAGCCCCGGCTGAGGGAGATCAGGTCGTAGGCCACGGGATGACCTGGGCTGGAGGCCCGACAGGTGAGATATGCCGATTCTGGGGCAGGGCTGGCAGCAACCGTCACCCTGATCGGTCCCCCCGGGGTGGCGAAGACCACTTCGGCCTGGTTGTCGGATCTCCTGTACTCCGACACCATCAGGTCATCGAGACCGCTCAAGCCCTCCGTCTCGCGAGCGAAGTGCTCCGCAGCCTGGGCCAGACGGGGTCGGGTGCTGCGCCCCCGGTGATGGGCCAGGTCGAGCCGACCACCTTCATACCCGGCGACCAGCGGCTCGGCGTCTTCAGGCTCCAGCCGCCCGAAGTAGTCGCCTCTGGGGAGGACGAGGAGGTTGCCGGAGAACCTGTCTCCCCCGATGTGAGAAACCTCCCATGTCCGATCGGGTCGGACCGATGACAAGGCCCGATAGAGGGGACGACCGTTGTCGGCGCAGCAGATGTCGTGGCGGCCATGGGTGCAGACCAGGAAGATCGGATCGTTGATCACCCTGCCCGGGCCCACGTCGCCGGCGGCGAGGGCCTCGAAGTCGATGTCCAATAGCGCGTCGGGCTCGCCCAAGGGCATCGACACCAACGCCGGGGCGCGGCCCTTGTCTCCCGAGTGCGCCTTGAAGACGATGGGCCCGTCGCTCGACTCCGTTCGGCGGCGGATGAGCAGGATTCGCACGCCGGACGCCCTGCGTTGCAGCTCCGTGGCGATGGCCGAAGGAAACTTGGAGTCGGTCAGCGCCTCCGGTCCCCAGGCTCCCGGTTGTTCGATGAGGAGCCAGGCCGAGACCAGGGACGCGGTGGCGTAGTGAGGCTCGGCGCGGGCCACTGCCTCGCTGGAGCATCGCCAGTCGTCACGCATCAACCGACGACCTCGAGCAGTCCTTCTCCGATCAGCCGACGCACCAGGACGAGGCGGCCCGTCTCGTCGAGTTCGGGAAGGTCTGCCACTGCCAGTTTCTCGCCGGAAGCGATGAGGTTCATCGCCGGCTCGACCCAACGGGGCATGCGCAGTTCACGATCCCCGAGCAGGACGGATAGTTCGCTGTCCACGATCTCGAGGACACACATCGAGCCCACCCGTCGGGTGACGATCGACTCGTCCCCGATCTCGTCGCGGGCGAGAAGACGGTGGATCTGTCCCCTCAGGAGGGGCTGTCGGGTGGTGAGTAACTTGCGGCGCAGAGCGCGCGCCAGCAGGGACGGGTCGAGGGTGGCCAGCGACTCTCCCATCGCTTCGAGATGGCTTCGGACCTCGTCGGTGAAGGCACTGGTGTCGGCTGCAAAGTCGAGAGGAAGGGGCCGGCCCAGCTCAGGATCCTCTCTGACCAGCCTCGTCGCCGCCTCGAGGGCATCGGCCCACGTCATGGCGAGGATCCCGATCGTGATGTGGACGGAGGCCAACTCCTGGGTGCTGGCTGAGTGGGGGAATCCGGCAGGAATGTAGAGGGAGTCTCCCGGGGCCAGCACCTCGTCGATGACCGGGGGGCGGCTGGGGGGCAGGTCGTGGCGGTCGTGGACTCGCCATTGCTTGGTGCCGTGTGATTGCAGGACGAACACATCGTGTTCGTCCTCATGGGCGGCGAATCCCTGTGCCCTTGGTGGGGTGATGTAGGCGTTGGCCTGGACCGGGTGACCGAGGCCCAACTCCAGGGCACGGCAGTAGTCGGCGAGTGGCTCCCAGTAGCGGTGCATGCCCTGGAACACGATGGTTGCCCCGTTGTCGAACTCGGCGAACACCGCCGCGGCGTCGATCACCCCGGTGGCCGGATTTGACCCGGTTCGGGTGGTCTTGGTGGAGCGGGCGGACGGCATCGTCTCGCCATCCTTCACCAGACGGAACGCCGGTAGGCGGAGACCGCTGGTTGAGACGATCTGGTCGACGTCGTCGAGGGAGAGGAGGTCGCTGAATCCGTTGCTGTCAGAGGCTGGTCGATGCTGAGGACGTTTCGCCCAGAGCTCCGAAGCGAAGTGCTCCGGGTCCCCGACTGCACGGGCAAGTGCCTGACGCCCTTCGACGTCGCTCGGGTCGATGGCGGTGTGCAGGGTCAGCTGTCCCGCGAGTCGCTGTCGGCGGTGTCCACGCCGTCGCTGTCGGTGGAGTCGACGCCGTCGCTGTCGGTGGAGTCGACGCCGTCGCTGTCCCTCGTAGTCGCCTTTGGTGTCTCTCTTCCGATGGTCCGGATGTCCTCGTCGTTCAGGCTCTCCGGTGTCGTCTCGCTGGCACTCATGATTCCTCCTTGGTTGAACACCGCTTACCCGCGAAGTTACTCCACGACACCTCGGCCCGTGGCGGGTCACGAGTCCTCCGGGATCTGCCTGCCCCGTATCTCTAAGCTGGAATCATGACCCCGACACCCGGCGGGCGGTATTCGATCGTCTATCGAGAGGGAGGCGAGGAGAAGACCGCCGTGGCCCATTACCGCGGATTCGGCACTGCTGCCGCAATCGCCCGCGACGACATGGTCGAGCCGGCCGATGGGGAAGCGGGGGAGTTGCACTGGTTCAAGATCGACGGGCGAATTGGATATGTGACGATCGAGCCCGACGACCTCATCAGCTACGAGGAGGCCGAGGGCTACACCTGAGCGGTCTCGGTGCCGGACTTACGGATCCGTGGGCAACGACCCTCCGTTCGGCGTCGGTTGGGGACGGTACGCGTTCAGGCCCCGAGCTTCACGACCATCGTCCAAACGACCACTGCAAACAGCACCAAGTGCCCGAGAGTGCTCCATGAGAGCGTCCTGCGAAAGACGTCGACGTCCGGCGTCTCCGCCTCTGCGATCCTGGTGAGCCTGGGTCCGATGAGCGCGCCCTCGAGGATGCCTTCGACGGCGATTGCAGCGATCCCGATCAGGACGAAGGCGTGACCCCACCCAAATCGGTCAGAGACGATCACGAGGGCGGCTCCGGACAGGAACAGGATGACGACGGCTGTGCCGAAGAACTTGGCGCCGGTGGCTTCTTCTACCGACTTGACGGTCTTCAGATCCCGCAGGGCCCCCAAGACGGAGAACGAATACCCGGCGAAGAGAGAGCCGCCGATCCACGCAGCGGCCGCCAGGATATGAACGACCATTAGAAAGTCTCGCATGATGGCCGCCAAGCTAGCCACTAGATCGGTGCACTCTGGGGAAGCACCTCATCGAGGTTCACGAGATCGGTCTGAACGCGGAACCGGGCGCAAGGCGGTCGCAGTTGGCTGAATCCGACCGGATGGCATCGCCGGTGTTTCCGTGTGCGGGCGAGAGGACTCGAACCTCCACGGGATCGCTCCCACAGGGACCTAAACCCTGCGCGTCTGCCAATTCCGCCACACCCGCGTGTGTGGGGCATCGTCCCGCAAATCGAGCACTATTTGTGGGATTCGGTGGGCCGCGCGGGACTCGAACCCGCAACCAATTGATTAAGAGTCAACTGCGCTGCCAATTGCGCCAGCGGCCCGGCCAAAATTCTAACTGCCGAACACTTCCTGGAGGAACTGGATCCAAGCCATCGTCGTCAGGTAAGCGTCGGTACTCCTGCGCTTGGTCACAATGCAAACCCCATGTGGCAGGTGGTTCTTTCGATGGCCGGTTCCATCAGGCTTGACGAACGACTTGGTGAAATCGGCCAGATCCAATCGGAGTTGAGCGGACCACCATCTCCGTGCCGCCAGCTCGTCGTTGTCGGCGTGGATGTTCAGCTTGGCCCGCCACCCGGTTTCGGGCGGGAGATAGTGCTTGCTCCAAGTCATGAAGAGTCGGAGAGCTGCCGGGTCGGAGTTGGCCATCGACAGCCGGCGCGTGGCTTGCCTCCTTCGCCCCAATACATCGCCACTCCGGCAGTCCAGAGAGAATCGGATGCGAGATGGTGTGCTTCCAGGATCGCCTGTTCTCGGATCGATTTCACCTCCTCATGGCGTCTCCACTGTGTATTGCGAGGGACTCCTCTCTTGATCGAGGGACGTCGCGTCTTGATCGCTTCGATCTGCTCTTGCGTCAGCGCCACGTCTCGACACCAGGTCGCCAGGGTCGACTTCTTGACCGGAATCAGCTCCATGATCTCCCCATATGAGAGCCCGAAACGGCGTAGGTCCCTGCCCAACTCTGCCCGTTCCCAACGTGACAACGACTCGTATGCCCTCACCCGCTCGAGGACGGCGACCCCGAGTTCCATACTCGGAAGGTACGAATCGTCTGTGACAAGAAAGGGTTGGGAATTACGCTGACGTCTACTCGGGCTGTGGCGCAGCTTGGTAGCGCGCGTGCTTTGGGAGCACGAGGTCGTCGGTTCGAGTCCGACCAGCCCGACCAAGCATTTACAATGAAGACGCGTGTCGCGGGTGTAGCTCAATGGTAGAGCTCCAGCCTTCCAAGCTGGCAGTGAGGGTTCGATTCCCTTCACCCGCTCGAATGGGTCGCCCTCCGGGGTTGTACGACATGCCCCTGCCCCTGTAGCTCAACTGGATAGAGCGGCGGACTTCTAATCCGCAGGTTGGGGGTTCGAGTCCTCCCGGGGGCGCTGGAGACCCATTCGCCACATGGTGGCCGTAGCTCAGTCTGGTAGAGCACCTGGTTGTGGTCCAGGATGTCGCGGGTTCAAGTCCCGTCGGTCACCCCACTGAGACCGCCCGGCAGTGCCGGGCGGTCGTACTAGGTACTCGGTACCCGGTACCCGGACAACCAAAGGAACCAATGTCAACCACCATCACCGAGTCCGGCGCCTTCGAGCGTCTCGTCACCTTTCAGCTCACCGATGATCAGATCGACGGGGCGAAGAAAGGCGCAGCCCGCAAGCTCGCCCAGGAGGTGAAGATCCACGGCTTCCGTCCCGGCAAGGCCCCGTTGCCCATCGTCGAGGCGACGGTCGGCAAGGATCGGGTCCGCCAGGAGGCTATCGACGAGCTCCTCACTCCGGTGCTCAACGAAGTCTTGACCGAGGAAGACATCCGGCCTGCGATCAACCCCGAGTTGGAGTCGATGGACGACGTCGAGGGCGGGGTCGAGGTGCAGGTGAGGATCACGCTATGGCCCAAGATCGGCCTCCCCAACTACAAGAACCGGAACATCGAGGTCACCAACCCGGTCGTCACCGAAGAGGACCTCGAAGAACAGACCGAGCGCATGCTCGAACAGTTCGCCACTGTCGAGGAGGTCGACCGGCCAGCCGAGGAAGGTGACTTCGTATCGGTCGACCTCGAGGCCAGCCAGGACGGGGAGCCGATCGGGGAGGCCAAGGCCCAGGACATCCTCTATGAAGTCGGGTCGGGGATGCTCATCGAAGGAATCGACGAGCAGCTTCTCGGAGCTTCCGCGGGTGACTCGCTCGCCTTCTCCGGAGTCCTCCCCGAGGGTTTCGGCGATAGAGCCGGCGAGGAAGTCGACTTCAATATCACCGTCCACGAGGTCAAAGAACGCGTTCTCCCCGAGTTGACCGACGAGTGGGTCGACGAGAACACCGAGTTCGACACCGTCGAGGGGCTGACAGCGACCCTGAGCGAGCGTCTGGCCGACGCCAAACTTCGTTCCGTCTCCCGGGAGTACTCGGAGAAGGCGCTCAGCACGCTTCGGGATCAAATCGACATCGACATCCCCGAGGGGCTCATCCGGGCGGAGATGGACCGACACCTGCACGACTTCCTCCATCGCCTGGAGGAGGCGGAGCTCAACCTCGAGGACTACTTCCGGGCTTCCGGCCAGACCCAAGACTCGTTTCTCAACGACCTGCGAGAACAGGCCGATCTGTCGATTAGAAACCGTTTGATCCTCGACGCCATGATCGAGGCCGAGGACATCCAGATCGACGAAGAGGACATGTCCAGGGCCCTCCAGACTCTCGCCGCTCGGTCCGAGGATCCAGCCACCTATGTCAGGGCATTTCAGGAGAGCGGTCAGGAGTTGGCTCTGGCCAGTGATATTCTCCGAAACAGAGCGCTGGAAGCGATCCTGTCGAGTGCCAACCCGGTCGACGAGGATGGCAACCCGGTCGATTTGAGTTTGACGGTCAATGAAGTCGAGGCCGAGATCATCGACGACGAAGACGATCCCGGTTCCGAGGAGGAATGAGAATGAGTTATGTGATCCCGACAGTCTTCGAGCAAACCAGCCGGGGAGAGCGCTACTTCGACATCTACAGCCGGCTGCTCAAGGACCGGATCATCTTCCTCGGCACCCCCATCGACGACAACATCGCCAACCTGATCATGGCCCAGTTGTTGCATCTGGAGTCGGACGATCCGGACAAGGACATCTTCTTGTACATCAATTCACCGGGTGGGTCGATAACGTCGCTTTTCGCGATCTACGACACGATGCAGTACATCAAGCCCGACGTGAACACCGTTTGCATGGGGATGGCGGCCTCGGCTGCTGCTGTGATCCTCGCCGGTGGAGCCCACGGCAAGCGCTTCGCCCTTCCCCACGCCCGGATGATGCTCCATCAACCTCATGGGGGCGCCCAGGGCCAGGCATCCGACATCGAGATCCAGGCCCGTCTCATCGTGCAGATGCGCGAACAGCTCAACCAGATCCTCGCCGAACACAGCGGTCAACCACTCGAGAAGATCGAGCACGACACCGAGCGTGACTATTGGATGATGGCCGAGGAGGCCAAGGAGTATGGAGTAATCGACGGAGTTCTCACGCGACGGGAGCTGGCCGCGGTAGCCTCATCATCCGACTGAGCGGAGGTTCGTTTTCAGATGGCAAGACTGGGCGACGGTGGAGAGCTGTTGAAGTGCAGCTTCTGCGGTAAATCACAGAAGCAGGTCAAAAAGCTCATCGCCGGACCCGGCGTCTACATCTGTGACGAGTGCATCGATCTCTGCAACGAGATCATCGAAGAGGAGTTCTCCAGCAGCGAAGAGGTCAGTTTCACCGAGCTCCCCAAGCCGGCGGAGATCAAGTCGTACCTCGACGACTACGTGGTCGGCCAGGAAGAGGCCAAGAAGAAGCTCTCAGTGGCCGTCTACAACCACTACAAGCGAATCCGGACCGGGGACATCCAGCGCGACGTCGAGCTGCAGAAGTCGAACATCATGCTCATCGGACCCACCGGGTCGGGCAAGACGCTGCTCGCCCAGACTCTCGCTCGCCAGCTCAACGTCCCCTTCGCCATCGCCGATGCCACCAGCCTCACCGAGGCGGGATACGTCGGGGAGGACGTCGAGAACATCCTCCTGAAGTTGTTGCAGGCGGCGGACTACGACGTCAACCGGGCCCAGCAGGGGATCATCTACATCGACGAGATCGACAAGGTGTCCCGGAAGGCCGAGAACCCCTCGATCACGCGCGACGTATCCGGTGAGGGAGTGCAACAGGCCCTGCTCAAGATCCTCGAAGGCACCGTGGCCTCGGTTCCGCCCCAGGGTGGCCGTAAGCATCCGCACCAGGAGTTCATCCAACTCGACACCACCAACGTCCTCTTCATCTGTGGCGGCGCCTTTGGCGGCCTGGAGGACCTCATCGCCAACCGCATCGGGAAGAGGGGAGTGGGCTTTGGCGCCGAGCTGAAGTCGAAGCGTGACGGCCGGCCCACGGAGCTCATCGGCGAGGTGCTCCCCGAGGACCTCATGAAGTATGGCCTCATCCCGGAGTTCATCGGACGGCTTCCGGTGACGGCGACTGTGGAGGACCTCGACCAGGAGGCTCTGGTCCGCATCCTCACCGAGCCGAAGAACGCCCTCACCAAGCAGTATGCCCGTATGTTCGAGATGGACGAAGTCGAGTTGGTGTTCACCCCCGATTCGCTCGAGGCGATCTCCGAGCAGGCATTGAAGCGGTCGACCGGCGCCCGGGGACTGCGGGCGATCTTGGAGGAGGTCCTCCTCAACACCATGTACGACCTCCCGGGTCGCGACGACATCGAGCGGGTGATGATCGATCGCGACGTCGTCGAGAAGAAGGTCAACCCCACCCTCGTGCCCAACGAGAGTGTTGACGAGCCCACCGAGCGCTCCGCCTGACAGGCCGGCATTTGATTCGCCGGACCCACCGATCCGGCCCCCACTCCGGTTTCAGGTCCAGTAGCTTGGGGTAGACAAACAAGTCAGACAAATAAGTCATTGACAGAACGCCGGATAGTGGTAACACTATGTGGCGGATGACCACTTACCGTGGTCAGGGGAAAAATGGGAGGCGACGAAGCCGGACCTGTAACACGGTCACCTCGGTCCGGCAGAGCCAATGGTGAGACCGACCTGTCCCGAACTATTGAAGGGATAGGGTTAGATATGGAGGCTGGGATAGCCCGTAATGGGCGAACTCTGTTGGCGGCTTTGACGGCTGCCGTAATGGTGTTCTCACTGATGTCCGTGTTCGCGAGCACGGCAAGCGCGGATCACATACCAAGTACCGGTCCGGTGCCCGACCACTGTGTGAAGTTCGACTT
>DATKCE010000020.1:0-2001 GCA_035513335.1 Acidimicrobiia bacterium | reverse complement strand
CCGGAGGTCGCCTTGACCTCGAAGACGCCATCGCCGATCTCGAGCACGGAGACGTCGAAGGTCCCGCCGCCGAGATCGAACACGAGGATCGTCTCGTCGCTCGCCTTGTCCAGGCCATATGCCAGGGAGGCGGCGGTCGGTTCGTTGATGATGCGCAAGACATTGAGCCCCGCGATCTGGCCCGCCTCCTTTGTGGCCTGCCGCTGGGCGTCGTTGAAGTAGGCGGGAACGGTGATGACGGCATCGGCGACCGTTTCCCCCAGGTACGACTCGGCGTCCCGCTTCAGTTTCATCAGGATGCGGGCCGAGACCTCCTGAGCCGTGTACTTCTTGCCGTCGACCTCTATCGACCAGTCGGTCCCCATCTGACGCTTGATGGAGCGCACCGTCTGATCGGGATTGGTGATCGCCTGCCGCTTGGCCACCTCACCGACCAGCACCTCGCCGTCCTTGAAGGAGACGATGGATGGGGTGGTGCGGTTGCCTTCGGCATTTGCGATGACCGTTGGGTCGCCGCCCTCCAGCACGGCGATGACGCTGTTGGTGGTGCCTAGGTCGATGCCTACGGCTCGTGACATGGGTGGAACCTCCGAAAGTGGTGTTTTTGAGTCAGAGTGGAGAGTACAACTTGAGTCGGGTGTTATCAAGATTGAGTCGAGGCAGCAAGCTGACCAGGAAGTTCAGGCGGCGAGACTCTTGATGTACTCGACGAGATCGTCGATTTCCTCGGGGGTGAGCTGGGTGCCGTAGGTGTCGGGCATGACATCGGTGTACCCCGCCAGTAGCTCCGTATAGGGGTCGACGATCGATCTGCGGAGATAGTCGTCATCGGCGATCACCGTCTCCCCACTCTCCAGGGGGCGGCTGGAACCGGCGACCCCCTTCCAGGTGGGGCCCGAGCCGGGGGTCCCGTCGACGCTGTGGCACTGGAGGCAGCCGGTGCCTTCGGCGAGGGCGGCGCCCCTCATCGCGTCTTCGGGATCGGCGGTGACCGGGATGGTCGTGGTGGCGGAGTCCCCGGTGATGGACTCCCCGGTGACGAGGAACATACCGAGGCCGATGGCCACCACCACTGCCGTTGCCAGGATCCCTTCGGCCCAGGTTCTCATGACGGCGAACCGTAGACAGGGAAGCTCGCCTACCTAGGGTTTCAGAGGCCATCTGGTCGGTGACGAGACGACACTTCTTGACGGCCCTCTGGCGGCAGCGTCGCATCGGTGGGGGTTGAGCGAGACGGCTCGGGCATAAAGCCGCCACTGAGAACCTTGATAGACCTGTGAGCGCCTTAGACGCCGGGCTCCTCGTCCTCAGAGTGTGGGCAGGAGTCGTGATGATCGCCCATGGGCTAAACCATGCGAAGAGCCTCGAGGGCACCGCCTCATGGTTCGGCAAGGTCGGGTTCAAGGCCCCCCGGATCAACGCCATGCTCTCCGCGGTGAACGAGTTGGCGATCGGGGCGGCCCTCATTTTGGGACTGCTCACATCAGTCGCCGCCGCCGGTCTGGCCGCCACCATGTTCGTGGCCTTCTGGTCGATACACCGCTTCGCCGGATTCTTCGTGTTCCACCGTCCCGACGAGGGCTATGAGTACGTGGCCACCCTGACGATCATCGCTCTCGTCCTGGCCCTGGCCGGACCTGGCTCGCTCTCGGTCGATGCTGGGCTGGGTATCGACGAGCTGCTCAGCGGCTGGGCGGGTGCCGCCATCTTCGCTGCCGGTCTGGCCCTCGGCGCCGTCCAACTCGCCCTGTTCTGGAGGAAGCCCTAGACATGGGTCGCAGAGCCCTTGTGTGTCGGTCATGAGGCTCGCGCCGTTGCCCGCCGAGTTCGCCGCCACCCGCGATGCCCTGCATCAGATCGCCTTCTTTGCCCTGGCCCCGGCCAGGTACCGGGCGGTGGGCCGTATGGGCCTCCAACCGACCCCAGGAGGGTTCGGAACCCGCGAGTTCGACGGGAAGGTGGCGCGGGTGGAGGGTGACCTCCTGGTCCACGAAGAGAACG
>DATKCE010000019.1:0-4261 GCA_035513335.1 Acidimicrobiia bacterium | reverse complement strand
TGGCGCCGACAGGGATGGCAATGCCGTAGCCGGCCAAGACGCCCAGCAGAAAAGTACTCATCGATGTGTCCTGACTCGAGGTCTCAAGCAGTCGGTGGGCCCGGCAGGATTTGAACCTGCAACCAACGGATTATGAGTCCGTCGATTCTAAGCCTGTGACCTGGGGAAATGGAGCAAATCGGCGCCTTTGTGCCGCATCCGTGCCGCATCCGGACCGAACTTGGCTTCGAGACGGTCCGCTAGGTCCTCCAGATCTTCCTCGAAGAGCGACCCGTAGGTGTCCAGTGTCATCGCGGCCGATGCATGCCCGAGGGCCCGTTGCACCGCCTTGATCGACGCCCCCGCGGAGATCATCAGCGATGCCGCCGTGTCACGCAGGTCGTGGGGCACCAGGTCCGCCGGCAAACCGGAGGCCTCGACCGCCGGATCCCATACCGACCGCCGGAAGTTCGAGTTGCGGAGCGGCCCGCCCTTCGGCGCAGAGAACACCAGCTCGTCGGTCCCACCCTTCGCACCGAGCCGGCCGACGACGAAACGTGGGACGATCACAGTCCGAGTCTCATGGGTCTTCGGCGTCCCCCACTCCAGCCGGCCCGAGACCTCGGTCGCCGAAGCCTTCACCCGGACACGCCGCCGCGTGGTGTCGATCGAGCCCCAGCGGAGCGCCACCGCCTCACCCCAGCGAAGACCCGACCAGGCCAACAGCATCACCACCGCTCCCGCGCCCGACTGACGGTCCTCGCACGCCGCCGCCAGGACCTCCACCTGGTCCGCGGTGAGGAACCGCTGCCGACGAGGCCGCACCTTCGGAGGCTTCACCCGCTCCGTCGGATTCCGGGCGATCAGACCGTCGGTCACCGCCTGCTCCAACGCGGCGTGTAGCACCTGGCGGGCTTGACGGACCCGCGCCGGCGACAGCCCCTCGTCGAGCATCCCGGTCTGCCAGGCCCGGACCTCCGCCGGTGTGATCCTCACCAGCGGCAAGGCTCCGAACCGGGGCAGCACCCGCGAGCGGAGCAGCGACTCGTAGCCCGCGCGGGTTTTCGGCTTCAACGTCAACCCCCGCAGCCACCCATCAGCCCAACCGGCGAAACTGGTGGCCGCCCCCGCCGTCGGGTCCACCCACACCCCGCGGTCGGCTTTCCCCAACTCGTCGCGCAGCCACCGCTCGGCGTCCACCTTCCGGGCGAACGTCCTCGACCGCTCCCGGCCGTCCGGCCCGCGGTAGCGTGCCCGCCACCGCTTGGGGCGGTCTTGAGTCAAACGCTTCACCGAACCGTTCACATCGAAACCTCCAAGAAGGCCAGCCGCCACGACATCGCGTGTGCAGGCCGGAACCGTGGCATTTCCAACACAAAACCGTAGTCTCCTTCCCACGTCGGGCATGACTATGTCGTCAGCAAACGTCGATGGAAGTTCTCGCTGGGAGGTTGCTCAGGTCGACGTCATACCCCAGGGGCTGCCTTTTTGGTCAGGGTGCGGTGGTGGCGACCGGGTGATCTCGTGGGGCCCTCTATTCGAGGGAGGTCCAGGACAGGCAGTAGGCTTGTTGGGGTCATGGCTACGGTACCGAGTCAACGAATGGGGGTCGCCTCCCGACCGGTGGCGATCCCAGATGACGTCGACAACCCACAGGTGGTGAAGGCGTCAGGAGTGGTGGACTTGCCGCTCAATGTCCGTTGGAGCGCCCCTTTCCACGCCTACGACCTCTCCGACCGTAAGGACCGGATGAGGGTCTACGAACAGGTGCTCACCGAAGGCACCAAAGACGACGTACGGCGTTTCATCGACGTCTCCGAGCTGGTTCGACTCTGGGACGACATAGTGCTCTCACCGCATGTGCGGGCGGCATGGAAAGACTGGCTGGAGCGCAAGGGTTACCTGTAGGCAGATAGACAGGTGCTCACACCTCTCCAACATCAGATACGACAAATCGTCGCTTCACTACCCGACACCGAAGATCTCGCTCTGGCAGGTGGCGGCGCCCTGATCGTGCATGGCATCGTCGACCGCGAAACACGAGACCTGGACTTCTTCTCGAACTCCCCGAGGAGGTAGACCGGCTCCTCCCCACCGTGGAGAAGGCACATGTGCTCATTCGTGCTCCGATTTGGTGATCAGCGTGGGGCCAGCCGAAGCTCTATGCAATGACGGCGACACGACACTACACTGTCGCCATGCCTGTTATATCGATCCGGTTCTCAGACGAGCCGCTCCACCGGCGGCTCAAGGACAGTGCACATCGGCACAGCGTCGGGGTCTCCACACTGGCAGAGCGTCTCATCGACGAGGGACTCCGTATGGAGGCCCATCCGTTGATGGTGTTCCGCGATGGTCCGTCCGGTCGCCGGCCGGTCCTCGTGGGCGGACCCGAGGTGGCCGATGTGATCGGCGCCATCGTTGGTGGTGATGTTCCCGTCGATCAGCGCCGGCCTCGGGCTGCGGCACTGCTCGGCATAACGGAGGCGCTTGTCGATGCAGCCCTTGCCTACTACGCGGACTTCACCGACGAGATCGATGCTGACCTTGCTGCCCGTGCCCGAGTTGCCGACGAGGTCGAGGTGTCGTGGCGTCGCCAACAAGCATTGCTCGAGAGGTGAAGCTCCTCCTCGATGAGATGCACGCCCCCAGCATCGCCGAGGCTCTCACAGAAGACTCCTGGGATGTGGTGGCGGTCGCAGCCGAAGTGGATCTTCGTGGCATGTCGGACGAGGATGTGCTGGCTCATTCCGCCGCCTCCGGGCGTGCTCTGGTCACCGAAAACGTCGCCGACTTCGTCCCACTCGCCGCGCAGTGGACCGGCGAGGGCGGGGCTCACGCCGGCTTGATCTTCACGAACCCGAGACGGTTCAATCGGGCGACAATCGCATACCCGGGGAACCTCATTACAGCCCTCCGGCGATTCCTCAACGATCCGCCCATTGACGGTGAATCATGGATCTGGTGGTTGTGAGCCCTGGATTCTGACCCGAGCGCATCAGTGCCGTTACAGGCGGTCTGTGGTCCTTGATCCCAGGAGCCACGATGTGACGAGACCTGCTAGAAACCCCACAGCAAGCGGTATGAGGATGTCGAATTGGTTGGCGATACCCAACTCCTTTCGCAGTCCGTCAAACCGTGACGGCCGTCGGGTACAAGATCGTCAAGGGATCGCCGAAGACTCACCAAGCTCGGACCATTGATCTCGACCCGGTAACCGTCGAGAAGCTATGTGACCATCGCAAGCGTCAGGCACGCGATCGCGAGGAGTGGGGCGACGACTATCACGACGAGGACCTGGTGTTCGCCCGCGAGGATGGCTCCCCGGTACATCCCCACAGCTTCTCGCAGACGTTCGAACGCATCGTCGCTCGCTCGGGTCTGCGTCCAATCCCACTCCACGGTCTCCGTCACACCCACGCCACCGTGGGCCTATCCCTCGGAGTCCCCGCCAAGAGCCGCTTATCTCCGAGCGGCTCGGCCACGAAGACGTCGCCTTCACTCTCAAGCAGTACGCCCACGTCCTACCCGGCATGCAGGCCAACGCTGCCAGGCGGATCGCCTCGGCTGTCATGGACGACGAGGAAGAGGCCGTGGATCAGGAAGAGGAACCCGGTTTCGACGACGAGGATCAGGCGAACGAGGAGAAGTCCGGCTCCACGTAGGGTGCACCGGGTGCGTCTCACAGAACGGCTTGAACCAGTCGTCGATCGCCAGGTGCGCCACGCGCATCTCTCGCCCAGTGTCGGAGTCCCCGATAGGTCGCCCGAGCAGGTCGACGCCCACCAGCAGCTCAACGGGCTACGAGACCCAGACGCAGTGGTCCCACCCGACCTCGACATTAGGATCCGAAACCTGTTCACAGGAGGTCGGGACGTCTAAGAGTAGACGATTTCATGTCGGTTCCCAGATCGATGACCGAGATTCGGGTACGGCTTCACACCCTTATTCGCTTTCCAGTTCGCGTCTCTGGACGAGGAGGGCTGCCTCGACTCGGCTTCGGACATGGAGTTTCTGAAGAACGTTGGTCATGTAATGTTTTACGGTCTTTTCTGCCAGGTAGAGCTCATCGCCTATCTCACGGTTGGTACGTCCCTTCGCTACCAGCTCGAGGATCTCTCGTTCCCGGGATGTGAGTTGATCGAACGGATCGGCTGTCGGTCGGGTCATCTCATGGAGGATGCTGGAAGCCAGGGTGGGAGCAACGTATACCTCTCCGGCTGTCACGGCCCGCACCGCGTGGATGAGGCCGTGTGCCGGCACGCCTTTGAGCACGTAGCCA
>DATKCE010000018.1:0-4494 GCA_035513335.1 Acidimicrobiia bacterium | reverse complement strand
GAGTACTGGCGAAGAGCGCTTCCGATCAATGAGGGTATGCCCCGATGAAGGATCGGCCTTGATGTGGCCCAATCAATCCTGAACCCCACACGCGACAGGGGGCAAAGGGATGGCGATGCTCTTGGTGGTGACCGAAGACGCCGGAGGTTGGGCAGAGGCTGAGGCCCTGCGCCAGCTGGGCCGTCTCGGAATCACCAGTCTTTCCGTCCTCGAGGCTCCGGGCAAGGTGGCGCTATTGGTACAAGGCTGGGCGTTCGACGCTGACGCCTTCGGTGAGAGGGTCGTCGAGATCCTCACCACCGGCGCCTCCGATGTCACCGTGTTCGACCCGGTCGTCCAGGTGGGGGTCACTCCTCGAGTGAAAGGAAACAACGATGAGGAGACGGCTGACGAGATCCGCGACGGTGCTGCTCGTGGTGGCGGGGATGAGCCTGGCGGCGGCGCCGGCATGGGCTCATCCACACCGGGTTGACAGTAACCGCGACGGAGTTATCAACGAGGCAGACCAGGAACTGGCCAACGGCCAGAACCACGGCAAATACGTCAACGGCGTGTCATGCGGCGGTGACCCCGCCGCCTACGGCCTGGAGTCGGCCCACCACGGACCCGATTCCGGTGACCCGGGGAAGGCCGACGGCTGCTATGAGAGCGACGACAAGGTCAACTCGCCCGAGCCACCCGAAGACGAGAACCCCGCGATCGGCTAGACCAGGCTGAACGGGCCCTGGGCGGAAAAGCCCAGGGCCCTTCGACCCTTTCGACGCGTCCGGCGTCTCGAACCAAGACCGTCGTCGCGACGTCTTCTTGGATGAATGGATGTTGGCCGCGCCCAGAAAATCGGGGAACTGTCCCTTCTTCTGATCATCAGCGCGATGGTCGTGGCCTGTTCTGGGACCGCCGGCACCGAGTCGACCAAGTCATCAGTCACTACCACCATCCACTCGACAGCCACCACGTCGCCGTCCACAACCTCCACCACCCTCGACACCGAGGGTGAAGGGCCGCTCTACCTACGCCCCATTGACCCGGTCACACTCAAGGATCTTCCCGGAAAACGACCGCTTGGACTCGGCGGGTCGCTGTGGGCGGCAATCAGCCCCGACGGACGATGGCTGGCGGCGGCAGGGTTTGAGACCCCGGAGGGCGGCGATCCAGGGCTGACCTTGGTGGACACCGCGTCGTGGTCGTGGTCCCCGACGATCGCCATCCCCGAGCTCGAACCGATCTCATCACTCGCGGTGACCGATCAAGGCACGGTGGTCTGGCTCCACAGTCCCGGGGATCACCCCTACATATACCGACTGCCCAAAGGAGACACCGAGCACGAGCTGGTCGTCGATCTCGGGACGACAATGTGGCCCATCGTCCAGCCGGCCGAGATCGGCATGCTCACCGAAGACCACCTCACCCTGCTCGCCTTCGAGTTCGATGGCGAGAATTACGGAGGCTTCGTCCATGTCCTCGAGGTTCATTTCGAGACAGGATCCATCAGCGACCTCCTTCTGCCCGACGTCTGGCACGGGCATATCCCGGAGGCCAACATTGATGCCGATCAACCGTTCTCGCTCGATCCGGGCTGGGTTTTCGACCAGCAGAGAGACCTTCTCTACGTGGTGCCGGCCCAAGACAACGAGGTTGTCGCTGTCGACCTCGACTCGATGCAGATCAGACAGCGCGTACGTTGGGATACTGCCGAGTCCTTCCTCGATTCCATCCTCGCCTGGTGGGTTCCCGCGGCGAATGCCAAGGGTGGAGAGGTAGCGCAGCGTCGGCTCGAGCTCAGCCCTGACGGCTCCAGGCTGTTCGTGGCCACGTTGACGCCGGGTCGTGAGCGTATCGAGGTGCTCGACACTGACACTTTCGATGTCATCGCGTCCACCGATTTCATGCCGATGGATATCTCCTTGGCTCCTGACGGCTCAGTCCTACTCGCTATTGACTCGTTCCACCCGGAGGGCACCGAAAGCATCGATGGAGGAAGGCTTCACCTGCTGGACCCCGACACGCTCACCACACGCGCCCAGATCCTTCCCGATCTGGACCTCAACCTCTCCGGCTACTCAGGCTTTTCGGGAGATGGCAGGCATGCATATGCCTGGAACTATTCGGGCGAATCCGAGGCGATTTTATACGTCGCCATCGACCTCACCGATCCACGTCCGGTCGCCATCCGAAAGGTCTACTGGCCCGGATTCGCCATACCGCAGGCAGGCGTGCTCGCCGCCGACGACCGATGACCGGCAGTCAGACCTCGTCGGAGTCGAGGCCTAAGGCGAGTGCAGTAGCGATAACCAGGCCGATTCCGGCTCCGATCGCCACCCAGAAAGGTTGGCCCGTCAACGAGATCGCCATCGCCAGGGCACCCACCCCCGCCCCCAGGATGAAACCCAGCCCCAGGTGGAGGCCCAGCTGCCTGTTCTTGTCCTGGTCTCGATCGATCATTTCCAACTCCTTCGTACTCCTCGGGCAACCCTACCCAGACCTCCCCGCCGCGACGCGGGCCGGGGCGAATTGAGGCCTACCTAATCCCGAGGTCATAGAGTCGGCAGCCATGGAACACGAGGGATACATCCTCATCGCCGACATCACCGGCTACACCGTCTTCTTGAACGAGTCGGAGCTGGATCATGCCAAGGGAACCCTCACCGACCTCCTCGAGCTGCTCATCGATCACACCAACCCGCCCCTCATCGTTTCTCGACTCGAGGGAGACGCCGTCTTCAGCTATGGGCTCCGGGAGGGCTTCGTCAACCCGCAGACATTCCTGGAGAGCATCGAGGACACCTATGTGGCCTTTCGTCGCGCCATCGAGTTGATGATCCTGAACAACACGTGTCGTTGCAATGCATGCGCCAACGTCTCCTCACTCGATCTCAAGTTCTTCATCCACTACGGGGCATTCGCCCTTCAAGACATCGGTGACCACCAGGAGTTGATGGGCAGCGACATCAACCTGATCCACCGGCTGCTCAAGAACTCGGTGACGGCCGAGACCGGGATTCGCGCCTACATCTTGTGCACCGATGCCGCCGAGCGTGCGCTGGGCATGGAAGGCGCAGCCTCGGCGATGCTGCTCAGTCATGTCGAGACCGTCCCGGATTTCGGGGAGGTGAAGGTCTGGATCAGGGACATGCACCCGGTTTTCGAGGAGAGGCGTGAGGAAGAGCGGATCGAGTATGCGCCCGACGAGATCCTTGCTACCAGTTCCATCGTGGTCGCCATGCCACCTGGGGTCCTATGGGATTACCTCAACCAATCCGAGTTCCGCAACATCCTGAGCGGGGACGATCGGTTCGAGGTGCTGAACCGAAATGAAGGGAGAGTCGGGCTCGGCTCCGTGTACCAGTGCTATCACGGCAGACAGGTGGTGTCTCAGGTCGTGGTGGAATGGCGTCCCTTCGAACGGCTGGTGCTGCGAACACGACTGCCATTCCCCGGGAAGCCGGCATTCGTCGATCTCGACTGTCGTCTGGAGCCAACGCCGGAGGGAACCGAGCTGACGACGGTGTTCGCCCGCGTGACCGGCCCGGCCGTGAAACGACTAATGGTGAATCTGGTGCTGAAGATGATGAAGAAACGCAACCGCCGCGATCTCGAGACTTTCCGCGACGCCGTCGAGGCCGACTTCGCCGAGCACCAGGAGCTGAGAAGCGAACTCGCCGGTGCGATCACCGCCGAATCCATTTCGGAGGCGGCCGCCGCCAGCCTCCATTCCTGAGCTTCTACATGTTCCGGCGGTACTGACCGCCCACCTGATAGAGCGCCTGGCTCATCTCGCCCAGCGAGGCCACCTTGGCGGTCTCCATGAGCTGGGCAAAGGTGTTCTCCCCCTGCACCGCAACCCGCTGCAGAGCCGCCAGCTCCCCCTCGGCCGCCTCTTGGTTGCGCTCCTGGAAGGCGCGGAGGTTGGCGATCTGCCGCTTCTTCTGCTCGTCGGTGGACCGGCGCAGCTCCTCGGGAATGACGAACGGCGATCCCTCTTTGGAGAGGAAGGTGTTGACGCCGACCACGGGGAAATCCCCCGACTCCTTTTGCTGCTCGTAGTAGAGAGACTCCTCCTGGATCTTCGTCCTCTGATACTGCCGCTCCATGGCGCCGAGCACACCGCCCCGGCTGGAGATCCGCTCGAACTCCACAAGGACCGCCTCCTCCACGAGGTCGGTCAGCTCAGCGATGATGAAGCTCCCCTGCAAAGGGTTCTCCGTCTTATTCAGCCCCAGCTCGCGGTTGATGATGAGCTGGATGGCGAGCGCTCGTCGCACCGACTCCTCGGTCGGGGTGGTGATGGCCTCGTCATAGGCGTTGGTATGCAGGCTGTTGGCGTTGTCGTAGAGGGCGTAGAGAGCCTGCAGGGTGGTCCTGATGTCGTTGAAGCTGATCTCCTGGGCATGGAGGGACCGCCCCGAGGTCTGGATGTGGTACTTGAGCATCTGGGACCGCTCGTCGCCCCCGTACTTGTGCTTCATCGCCTTGGCCCAGATGCGTCGGGCCACC